>NZ_LBNQ01000041.1 GCF_001005215.1 Lampropedia cohaerens | reverse complement strand
CTCTCAACCTCTTCTCGGCCTACACACTTCTTCTTCTGTTTGCATGAGCGTTTGGCATCTCTGCCTTCGCAGCACCCCAAGCACGCTATTCGCACACCCAAAGCACTCTCTTTGCAAGCAAAGCCTCTGTCCAAACGCCCACGCTTATCGGCTGTAATTTGTTAATGAACCGTCTCTTACCAAGCATTCGCCGCGATCAGCGAAGCCCTCTACTATAGCACAATGTTTTCTTCAGTCAAACAAACTTTCGAAAACTTTTTCTAACCTCACCACCTCTTCAGCTCACCAGCCAGAAGCCCTAAACCCCCAACCAGCCGCCTCAGCAGCGAAGCCCTCTACTATAGCACAGCTTTTTGATTCCCACCGCTAACTTCCCTCTCCGTCAGCAGCTTCCTCTCCAAGCCGTCCCCTCAACACCCAAACCAGTTCATCTGGCCTCAGGCGTCGAGAGGGCGTGACTATAGCACTTCCGGGATCGCCCCGCATGAAAAATCCGCGCCTTCTTAATGCTTTTTCGCGGAAACGTCTCCAGGACAGTGGTGGGCGCTGCGCCGCGGTTCACGACCAATGCTGCCACACCGGCAGGATGCCCGGCGGAATGGGCCGCGCGCATCCCACGTCAACCTTGGCCTCCGCGCCGCCATGAAAGTCACTGCCTCCGGAGGCACTCAACCCATGCTTTTTCGCCAGTTGCACAAGACTATCAATATCACCAGGTTGCTCCCAGGAGCCCGAAACGACCTCCAAAGCGTGACCGCCGGCAAAGGCAAACCAGTCAACCAGTGCATGCATCTGCTCTCGCGTGAGGCGATACGCCAGCGGATGCGCCAGCACCGCAACGCCGCCTGCTGCCTTGATGGCAGCAATCGCCGCCTCGCCCTGCGCCCACAGAACGGGAACATCACAGGGCTTGCCGTCACCAAGCAGCCGTTCGAAGGCAATCTGCACACTTGGAAGCTGACCACTGGCTACCAGATAGCGCGCGAAATGGGGCCGTGCCAGCACTTCTGTTGCGCCTGCCTGTTCTCGCGCACCGCTGAGGGCGCCACGAAAGCCCAGACGCGCCAGCCGCCTGTGGATTTCCTGCGCACGGCGCTCTCGTGCTGCGCGATTGGCTGCCAGCAGCGCATGAAGCGCGGCGCAGTCCGTGCGCATGTTCAGTCCGACGATATGGATGGGCGTATCCAGTGCGACTGCCGATATCTCCACGCCGTAAACGTAGCGCATGCCACACAGCGCAGCCTGCGCGGCGGCTTGCGCCTGGCCAGCCAGCGTGTCGTGATCGGTCAGCGCCCACATGGCAGCCCCGTTGGCATGGGCACGCTGCGCCACTGCAGCGGGTGTCAAGAGGCCATCCGAAGCGGTCGAGTGGCTGTGCAGATCAGCGTTGATCGTGCAGCCCCCAGCGCAAGCGGCCGGGGACGGCTCAACGTCCCGCATAGGGATTGTCGAAACCAAGCCCTGCCAGGACTTCGATTTCGCGTGCCTCCATCCGCTCGGCGTCTTCTTCGCCGGTCTCGTGGTCCCACCCCTGTGCGTGCAGGGTTCCATGCACGATCAGATGCGCGTAATGTGCCTGCAGGGAGATACCCAGTTCACGCGCTTCACGCTCGACCACGGGTGCCGTCAGCACCAGATCGGCAACGACGACAGGGCTGATCGCGTAATCGAACGTCAGCACGTTGGTGGCATAGTCGCGATGGCGATAATCGCGATTGAGTGCCAAGCCTTCCTCGGCGTCGACGATGCGCACGGTGATCTCCGCCGGCGCCTGGAGGGCATGCCGGATCCAGCGTGTGACGCGCTGGCGCTGCAAGACATCACGATGGCTCTGCACGCCGTCGAACCGGGCAAACTGCAGCGACAGCGTCAGCGCAGGCAAGCCTTTCATGCGTCACCTCCATCCAACGCCTGCGCGCTGCCTTGCGGAATGCAGTCGCGCAGCACATCCACCTCCTTGGCAATGGCGTCGGCAGCCTGCACCGTCAGATGCCATGCGCGCCCATCCCACAACCAGTGGTACGTCCCCTGCTGCGTCGTGGCCGAAAAGCGTTGGCCCTGCGAGGCTGCAGCCGCCTCCAACACCTGCGTGTGCCCTGCATAACGCAACTCTGCGCGCGCGGCAGCGCTCTGGGCGAGGCCAGTGTAGAGCGCCTGCAGTCGCTGTCCGTTCGCACAGCGGTAGTGCTGCAACATCTGCGCATGCACGGGGGGCGCATCCAGCGGTTGCGTTGCTTCAGCGCGCATTGACTGCGGAGCTGGCAATGGCGGAGGTGGCTGTGTCGCCTCTTGCGGGCTGGCGCAGCCGGCAATGGAAAGGCACACCGCGCTCCATGCGCCTGCAACGCAGCGCCGGCCATTCGCTAGTTGGGATGAGAGAGAAGTCATGTGCCGCATCATCGCTTCCTCAATCGCGCGCCAAGGCGGCGCCAGTGCCTGCTGGGGATGCAGCAGCGCGCGCTCCGGCCTGTACGACTTCATAGGCATCCACGATGCGTGCCACCAACGGGTGGCGCACCACATCACCACTGTCGAAGTGCGTAAAGGCAATGCCCTTGACGGTGCGCAGCACCTGCTTGGCATCTAGCAGACCACTGCGTGCGCCCTTGGGCAGATCGATCTGGCTCACATCCCCGGTAATCACCGCCTTGGCGCCAAAGCCGATACGCGTGAGAAACATTTTCATCTGCTCGGGTGTGGTGTTCTGCGCCTCGTCGAGAATCACGAAGGCGTTGTTGAGGGTACGGCCACGCATGAACGCCAGCGGCGCGATTTCCAGCGCGTTGCGCTCAAACGCTTTCTGCACGCGGTCAAAGCCCATCAGCTCATACAACGCGTCGTAGAGCGGCCGCAGATAGGGGTCGACCTTCTGCGTGAGATCGCCGGGCAGAAACCCCAGGCGTTCGCCCGCCTCCACCGCCGGGCGCGTCAGCACGATGCGCTGCACGGCGTTGCGCTCCAGTGCATCGACGGCGCAGGCCACTGCCAGATAGGTCTTGCCCGTGCCCGCCGGACCAATGCCGAAGGTAATGTCGTGCTCGGCAATCTGGCTGAGGTAAACGCTCTGGTTTGGCGTGCGCGCGCGCAGGTCGCTGCGGCGCGTCGACAGGCGCAGCGCGCCGTCGCCATCTTCGGGCAGCGGCGCATCGCCTGCAAGCATCAACTGCACGTGCTCAGGAGAGATGTCTCGCGGGGCCATTTCGTAGAGCGCTTGCAGCACCTCCATGGCCTTTTGTGCGCCTCGCTTGTCACCTTCGACCTTGAAGGACTCGTGACGGCGCGTAATGGTGGTCTGGGTTGCCGCCTCGATGGTGCGCAGATGCGCTTCCATGGGCCCGACCAGTGCGGCCAGTCGCTGATTGTTAGCGGGGATGAAAGTATGGCGAAGAATCACGAAGCAAGGGCTCCTGCAGACAAACACGGACACAATACGCGCTACCGTTACGGCAGCGCCTGCCGTCATTATTGCAATTTCTCCGCCACACCATGATCGGACGACTCCGCGGCACCCTGGTTGCCAAACACCCCCCCTTGATCGTGATCGACTGCCAGGGCGTGGGCTACGAGGTGCTGGTCTCCATGCACACCTACTACCCCCTGCCTGCGCTGGGTGAGCCTGTCACGCTGTTGACCCATCTGGTCGTGCGCGAGGATGCACACCTGCTCTACGGCTTTGCCACGGACGAGGAGCGGCAGGCGTTTCGCGAGCTCACCAAGGTATCCGGCCTGGGCCCGAAAACGGCGCTGGCAATACTCAGCGGGCTCAGCGTTACCGATCTGGGCGATGCCATCGCGCAGCAGAACGCAGCGCTGCTCACCCGCGTACCGGGCATTGGCAAGAAGACCGCCGAACGCATGTTGCTGGAGCTCAAGGGCAAGATCGGTGCGGACGTTGCAGGCAGCGGCCCCGCCCAGCCGCTGTCGGACGAGCGCAACGATATTCTTCAGGCCCTGTTGGCCCTGGGCTACTCTGAGCGGGAAGCGCAGCTGGCGCTAAAGAAATTGCCGGCGGCAATTCCCGTCAGCGAAGGCATCCGCCTGGCACTGAAGTCGCTGGGATAAGCTGCGCGCGCGGCCTCGCAGCAGCTGCCCTGGCCCACCATGGCAGCAGTTCTCCTGCGCCCAAATTGAAGCACAGCAGCGCTGCCCCCGCATAATGCACCTGTGCGCCGGCAGCCCGCCGAGCGATGGCGCGCGTCCAATGTTTCGGCAGTTGCTGTGGTGCAGATATGGCCATTTTGCGTAACGTCGCTGTCCCCGTCATTGCGGCCGTACTGGCCACGCCCGCACTGGCAGCCAGACTACAAAACATCACGCCAGGCGGCGAGGTCGCCGAACCCGCGCAGGTGGTCGTCACACTGCAGGAGGCCGCAGTGCCACTCGGGCAGGCCGATGCGCCGGCACCCGTGCAGGTGCGTTGCGACAATGACACCGCAGAAGGCACTGGCCGCTGGGTGGATGAGCGCCGCTGGGTCTACGACTTCTCCAGCGCGCTGGTCAGCGGCATTGCGTGCACCGTTACCCCGGATACGCAGTTTCGCGACCTCAACGGCCAGCCACTGGCCCCCTTCACGCATCACTTCAATACTGGCGGCCCACGTGTTGTGGACATTCTTCCCGAGACCTGGGATACAACCGGCATCGACGAACAGCAGTATTTCATCCTGCAGCTAAGCGGCCCGGCCGAGCCTGCTTCGATCCAGGCCCATGCGTGGTGCAGCGCCAGTGACATGGGCGAACGCATTGCCATACAAATGCTGCCCGCTGAGCAGACGCAGGAGATCCTGCGTGTGCAGCGCCCGTACCTGCGTGACGAGGTAGACGCGCAAACGCTGGTCGGGCTTGCCTGCCAGCGCCGCTTCACCCCAGGCAGCAAGGTCCAGCTGGTCTGGGGAGGCGGCATTGCCGCGCCGAATGGCCTGAAAACCTCCGCACCCCAGCAGTTTGAATATACGGTCCGCACGCCGTTCGAGGCCACCTTTTCCTGCCAGCGCGAGCAGGCAAGCAGCGGCTGCATCCCGGTCCTGCCGATGGAGCTGACGTTCTCCGCGCCTGTAGCCATGCAATGGCTGTCGCAGATCATTCTCGCCACCGACCAGCGGCAATGGCACGCAACGGCATTGATCCAGGACCGTTGGGGTTACTCCGTCGAAGAGACCATCACTACCGAGCAATGGCTGGCCGAGCCGGACAAGCACGCCGGCAAGACATTCACCGCTGTCCGCTTCGAAGGCCCGTTCCCGGAGCAGGCCCGCTTCCAGATCACCCTGCCTGAATCCCTGCTCGACGACGCTGGTCGGCCGCTGCACAACACGGCATCGTTTCCGCTGCAGGTTGCCACCGACGCCGCGCCACCGCTGGCGAAGTTCGCCACCGGCGACTTCGCCGTCATCGAACGCTTTGCCGAAGGCTACCGCCAGCAGCCATTGGTGCCGGTGACGCTGCGCGCGGTGGAAACGCCGCTGCCCGTGCGCGTGCTGCGCCTGGACAGCGATGCCGACATCATCGAATGGATGTTCCGCACCGATCGCCTGCGCCCGGGCCAGTACGTCGCGCGCGACGAAGCATTGGAGCTGGGCGTGCCACGGCTGCCCGAGTATCACAACCCAAGCGCCGCCAGCCGCCAGCCGCGTGCGGTCGAAGCGCGCATGCTGTCCTTGCTGGAAGCACAACCCCAGGCACAGACGCTGCAACTGCCTGCGAGCAGTGACAATCCAGACCGCCGAGCCACTGAGGTCGTCGGCATTCCCGTGGAACCTGGATTCCAGGTGCTGGAGATCGCCTCTCCCGTTCTGGGCCAGGCGCTGCTCGACCCCGACTATCGCGGAGGCCGCACCCTGTATGCCCGCACCACTGTGCTGGTCACCAACCTGGCCGTGCACTTCAAGCTTGGCGCAGAGAATGCCATGGCCTGGGTCACAGAGCTGGATTCCGGCCAGCCCGTCGCTGGCGCTGCAGTACAGGTCAACCGCTGTGACGGCAGCATCGTCGCGACGGCTACCACGGATGCGCAAGGCATCGCCCGCTTCGACGATCTGGCTGGAAGGGCTCCTGAATGCAGTCGCGCGGGCATGCGCTACTGGAATCATGGCGCATACATGGTCAGCGCCCGCAGCAAGGACGGCAAGGATCTGGGGCTGGTGTGGACCAACTGGCAACGCGGCATCGAATCCTGGCGCTTCAACGTCCCGACTGACTACCAACTGCGGGCGCACGCACCGGTTGCCCACACGGTGCTGGATCGCACCCTGCTGCGCGCTGGAGAAACCGTCTCGATGAAGCACATCGTGCGCGAGCAAAGCCTGCAAGGCTTTGCCGCACCGGCACCGGAAAGCGCGGCACTGCCTGACACCATGGTCGTGCGCCACCTTGGCAGCGGCCGGGAGTTCGAACAGCCGCTGGCTTGGTCCGCAACCTCCGGCGGCGGCGTACTGGCCACCTCGCAACTGCAGTTGCCGCGCCGCGCGCCACTGGGGCGCTACAGCGTGACGCTGCACGGCGGCGCGCATCGCTATGGCGTGACGACCGCGAGCTTTCGCGTCGAGGAGTTCCGCCTGCCGGTCATGCAGGGCACGCTCGCTCCGATCGGCGAACCAGATGGCGCGGCCGCCGAGGCATTGCCGATGCAACTGCATCTGGGCTATGTCAGCGGCGGGCCGGCCGCAAACTGGCCGGTGCAGGTCTCGGCCATGCTTGAGCCCCACTCCATTCAATTCCCGGACTATGCCGCCTACACATTCGCCGCACCGCGTTTACGAACTGCGGACGGAGACGTCTCAGGTGATGCCGCGCCCGCCCAGCGCCTGCTGCTGGACAAACACCCCCTGAAATTGGATGCCCAAGGCAATGTCACCTTCGAAATCGAGGAACTGAATAGCCAGGCAAACCGCGACGGCGCTGCCGCGCAGCCGCGCAACCTGCGCGTTGAGGCCACCTTCTCCGATCCCAACGGCGAAATGCAGACCCTCACACGCCTGCATACGCTGTGGCCAGCGGATACGCTGGTTGGCTTGTCGACCGATTCCTGGATATCGGTGGACAAGCCGCTGCCCGTACGCACCATCGCGCTCACCCCGTCCGGTCAGCCAGTGGCACAGGCGTCAGTGACAGTGCGCGCCCGTACGCACACCACGCTGACAAGCCGCAAACGCATGGTCGGCGGGTTCTACAAGTACGAACACCACTACGAAAGCAAGGATCTGGGCACCGTCTGCGAGGGGCGCAGCGATGCTTCCGGCCGCTTTGACTGCGTGCTGACGCTGGACGTGCCCGGTGAGGTCGAGCTCATCGCCGAGGTCAGTGACGCACGGCAACGTCGCTTTGCCGCCGCCACCAGCGTCTGGGTGACCCGCAAAGGACAGCTCTGGTTTGACGGCGAAGCGTCCGACCGCATGGACGTGCTGGCCGAAAAACCCAGCTACCAACCCGGCGAGACCGCGCGCTTTCAGGTGCGCATGCCGTATCGCAAAGCCACCGCCCTGGTGGCCGTCGAGCGCGAAGGCATCGTCGAGACCCATGTCGTGGACCTCGCTGGTGACGACCCAAGCTTTACGCTGCGCGTCGACGAGGCATGGAGCCCCAACATCTACGTCAGCGTGCTGGCCCTGCGCGGACGGCTGCGCGAAGTGCCGTGGTATAGCTTCTTTACCTGGGGCTTCCGATCCCCTGTGGTCTGGTGGCGAGCCTGGCGCGCCGATACCGGCGAGGACGCACCACCGCCCACTGCCATGGTGGATCTGAGCAAGCCCAGCTACCGTTTTGGGGTAGCGGCCATCCGCGTGGGCCACGAAGGGCACCGCTTGCACGTGCGCGTGACCCCGGACAAGCCCCGCTACGCCACGGGTGAAACGGCCTCGCTGACCATCCAGGCCACCTTGCCAGACGGATCGCCCGCCGCCCATGGCGAAGTGGCCTTGGCGGTGGTCGATCAGGCATTGCTGGAGCTGGCCCCCAACCCCAGCTGGGACCTGCTCGCAGCCATGATGCAGACACGCAGCTGGGCCGTGCAGACCAGCACGGCGCAAATGGAAGTCGTAGGGCGGCGCCACTACGGCCGCAAGGCTGCACCGGCAGGCGGCGGTGGCGGCAGCAGTGGCGACGGGGCCACGCGTGAATTGTTCGACACCCTGCTTGCCTGGCTGCCGCGTGTGCCACTGGATGCCCAGGGCCGCGCCACTGTGCAGATCCCCATCAACGACAGCATCACGACCTTCCTGGCCACGGCTGTGGCCGAAGCGGGTGTGCAGTATTTCGGCACCGGCAGCACCGCGCTGGTCGTCGCGCAAGATCTGCAGATCATCAGCGGCCTGCCGCCGGTGGTACGCGAAGGCGACGACTACGACGCCCGCTTCACGCTGCGCAACGCCAGCGATGCGGACCTGACCGTCGAGGTCAGCGCCAGCCATGGCGAACAGCCGCTGCCACCTCAGCGCGTCACCATCGCCGCAGGCACCGCGGAGACCCTACACTGGCGCGTGACCACCCCGTCACTGCCATTGGACATGCCGCAAGCCAACCAGCCCTGGCGCCTGCAGGCCCGCGCAACTGCCGCAGACGGCTCGGCACTGCAAGCCGATGCTCCGGCTGATCGTGTGGCACTCACCCAGACGATCGTGCCGAGCACTCCGGTCACCGTGCGTCAGGCCAGCCTGCGCCAGATTGCCGGACCGATTGCCGTGCAAGTCGGCATGCCGGCTGGTGCCATCGAGGGTCGCGGCGGCGTTCGCGTCGAGGCGCAGGCATCCCTGGCCGGCGATCTGATGCCAGGCCTGCAGCGCTGGTGGCGCTGGTATCCCTACGCCTGCATCGAACAGCGCCACGGCAAGGCCATCGGGCTGATGAACCTGGCCGCCATGGAGGGTGTGCTGGCCGACCTGCCCGATTACCTCGACGATGACGGGCTGGCCGCCTACTTCCCGCCCCGGCGTCCGGATAGTGGCAACATTTACCTGACCGCACACCTGCTGGCCGTCGACGCCGTGCTCGGCACGCTGGGTGAAGAAGGCATGCGCATGGACGAAGCCACCCGCCAGCGCATGCTCAACGCACTCACGCGCGTCGTCGAGGGTCGGCTGGATCGCCCCACGCAAGCGCCCAGACAGGACCGCACCGTCACGCAGCTGATGCTGATCGCCGCGCTGGCCGGTCATGGCGTGGCATCTCCAAGCATGCTGGAGCCGTTGACCATCGCGCCCCAGCGCCTGCCTACCCACGCGTTGCTGGACTGGCTGAGCATCCTCAAGCAAATGCCGCAGCTTCCCGGCCATGCCGAGAAACTCACCGCCGTCGAGCAGCAGCTGCACAGCCGCATCCTGCAGACCGGCGCGCAGGTGCTGTTCACCACCGAACGCAACGACGACTGGTGGTGGATGATGCAAAACGGTGATAGCAACGCCGCCCGGCTGGTACTCCTGACCGCCGATCTGCCGGGCTGGCAGCAGGACATCGGCAATCTGGCCAGCGGTCTGCTGGCGCGCCAGCGTGACGGCGCCTGGAGCACCACCACTGCCAATGTCTGGGGCCAGCTGGCGATCCGCCGGTTTGCCCAGCTGCATGAGCGCGAACCGGTAAGCGGCAGCCTGCAGGCGCAGCTGGGCGCTGCGCAGCAGACGCGCGCATGGCCATCGCAGCAGGAACAAGCAGGCGGCAGCGTCAGCAGCCCCACCAACACCAGCACCGAGCGATTGCAGATGGATTTTGCCTGGCCCGACGCCATTGCCAGAGTGGGTGACCCCGACAACGCCTCGCGCCTGCGCATCACGCAACAGGGCAGCGGAAAGCCCTGGGTGACCATCTCCGCACTGGCGGCCGTGCCGCTGACGCAGCCGGTTTCTTCCGGCCTGCGCGTCGAAAAGACCATCACACCACTCGTGCAGGCGCAGCCCGGGCAGTGGCAGGCCGGGGACATTTACCGCGTCAACCTCGTGATTCACAGTCAGGGCGAAGCCGGCCTGTCGGCGCTGTCCGACCCGATTCCGGCCGGCAGCACCATCCTTGGCAGCGGCCTGGGACGCGACTCGGCCATCGCCACGGCGGACGACGCCAGTCGCCGCGATTGGAGCGTTGCCTGGGAAGAGCGCAAGATGGACATGATGCGCGTGTACTTCGACTACCTCCGTCAGGGCCAGACGCGCTACAGCTACACCGTGCGACTCAACCAGCCTGGCACGTTCACCCTTCCACCCACGCGGGTGGAAGCGTTGTACATGCAGCAGGTCTTTGGCGAGGTGCCCAACCCCGTCTTCAACATTGGCGCCCTGCCCGCCACCCCATGAACTCGCTGCGCACCTGGCTGTATCGGCGCGCTGCCTGCGTGGCCACCGCGCTGCTGCTGGCCGTGCCGCAGCTTGTGGCGGCGCAGGAATTTCCGTCGTTCGAGCAGGTCAAGCGGGACTTTCATGCGTCCGATGCCTGGCTGCTGGACAGAAATGGGCAGCGCATTCAGCGCGTGCGCACCGACTTCACCGCCCGCCGCGGCGCCTGGACACCGCTGGCGGACACCTCACCCGCGCTGCTGCACGCCATCTTGCTCACCGAGGACCGGCGCTTTTATGCGCACAGCGGCGTCGACTGGAGCGCCGTGGGCGCTGCCGCATGGTCCAATCTCTGGAACACCCGCACCCGGGGCGCTTCGACCATCACCATGCAGCTGGCCGGACTGCTCAATGACGCACTGCGCGCCCGTCCGGGTGGTCGCAGCTGGGGCCAGAAATGGCGCCAGCTCTGGTCAGCGCGCACGCTGGAGCAGGAATGGCGCAAGGACGAAGTGCTGGAGGCCTATCTCAACCTCGTGCCATTCAGAGGGGAATTGATCGGCATTGACGCCATGGCGCGCAGCCTGTTCGGCAAGGCGCCACGTGGCCTGGACCAGCGCGAGTCCGCGCTCGCCGCCGCACTGCTGCGCGCGCCCAATGCCACGGCTGAGCGCGTGGCCGAGCGCGCCTGCCTGATCCTGCAGCAGGCAAGCTCTCCCTGGGGAGCGGACTGCAAGGCATTGCAGCTGTACACCGAGGCGGCACTGCGCAATCGCCACTATGCGGCCATGGAAGGGCCTGCCCCCCATTTCGCCCGCCAGATCCTGGCCCAGCTGCGAGAGCAGGCGCCGCAGGCCCAGCTGCCGAGAACCATCGCCAGCACGCTGGATCTGGGCCTGCAACGCCACGCCGTACGCGTGCTGCGCGAGCACCTCGCAGCCCTGCAGGGCCAGAACGTGCAGGATGGCGCAGTACTTGTGCTCGACAACGCCAGTGGCAATGTGCTGGCATGGGTGGGCTCCTCCGGCGCCACGCTGAGCCAGGCCAGCGAAGTGGATGCCGTCGTGGCGCTGCGCCAGCCAGGCTCAACGCTCAAGCCATTTCTCTACGCGCAGGCGATCGCCGAACGGCGCCTGACCGCAGCGTCCCTGCTCGACGACTCGCCTGCGCGCATCCCGACCGAGTACGGCATCTACGCACCGGAGAACTACGATCTGGGCTACAAGGGGTGGGTATCGGTACGACAGGCGCTGGGCAGCTCGCTCAACATCCCGGCGGTGCGCGCGCTGCGCATGGTCTCGCCGGAGGCCTTTTCGCAGCAGCTGCGCGCGCTGGGATTTGAGCTGCCGGAGCCTTCCGGCTTCTACGGCTACAGCCTCGCGCTCGGCGGGGTGGATGTGACGCTGCTGCAGCTGACCAACGCCTACCGCACGCTGGCCAACGGCGGAGCGCTCCACCCGGTGCGCCTACTGCAAGCGGACGGCAGCGACCGTCCCGCCGCGACCGCCCAGGCGCTGGACGCACAGGCCGCCTTCATCGTCACCGACATCCTGGCCGATCGCCACGCGCGCATGCTGACCTTTGGCACCGACAGCGCGCTGGCCACGCGCTTCTGGAGCGCCGTCAAGACCGGCACCAGCAAGGACATGCGTGACAACTGGACCGTCGGCTTCACCGCACACCACACCATTGGCGTGTGGGTCGGCAACGCCGATGGCAGTCCCATGCAGGATGTCAGCGGCATCTCGGGTGCTGCGCCCGTATGGGCCAGTGTGGCCGCCTACGTCAACCGCCTTCGGCCCAGCCAGGCACCGACACCACCGCAAGAGCTGGAACGCCGTGTCGTGACCTATGCTCCCCTCCAACCCGATGGCACCACGTCAGCGCTGGTGGAAAGCGCACGCTACGAATGGTTTCTGCCTGGCACCGCCCAGGATGCATTCGCGCTGGCGCCCTCTGCCATGGATGCGCCTGCTGACGGCGCCATGACCGCGCGCATCCTCGAGCCGAGCGATTCCACCATCATCGCACTGGATCCGGATATTCCACCTGCCAATCAGTTGGTGCGAGTGCGCACCAGCGATGCCGGAATCACCTGGCACGTCAACGGCCAGCCCGTGCACGGACTGCACAATCCCCGCCAATGGTACTGGGCGCCCACGCCCGGCCGACACCGCTTCGAGCTGCGCAGCCCCCGGGACGATGCCGTACTCGACAGCATCCAGATCGAAGTGCGCGGCGCGCAATGGCAAGAAGGCCGCACGGCCACCCGATGAGTGGCCGCGCAGCCAGACATGCAAAGACCGTGATTACAGCACCGCGATACCAGCCTTGGCGATCTGCGCATCCTGATCGGCCTTGACGCCCGAGACGCCAACGGCGCCAACGGTTTGCCCGTCCACAACGACCGGCACGCCGCCTTCGAGCAAACCTTGCACAGGGGCACTCAGAAACGCGGTGCGGCCCTGATTGATCATGTCCTCGTAACCCTTGGTCTCCCGGCGACCCAGCGCCGCAGAGCGCGCCTTCTCCACCGCGATGTGCGCACCGATGGGGGCACAGCCGTCCAGGCGGCGCAGCGCCAGCAGATGGCCGCCGTCGTCAACGATGGCAATCGTCACGGCCCACTGGTTGGACTGGGCTTCGGCCACGGCGGCCTCCAGCACGCGTTGGACATCAGCAGCTTCGAGCACGGCTTTGGTTTTCATGGGTTGACTCCTGGGGAAAGATGAATGAAAGCGGAAGACCTGTGCGCAAGACAAGCCTTCCCAAATCCAGCGTCAGGCGATGGTAGCGGCTTCTGCCGCCGCCGCGGCGCCAGAGGGGCGATTTTCGGAGGCTGTCTGCAATCTTTTTCTCATGCGCCGCGCCAGTGCATCAGCACTCCTGGCCAAAGGGCACGCGCGCAGCAACGGCACACATCAACTCGTAGCCGACGGTCTGTCCATGCGCGGCCACCTCATCGATCGGCAACGCCGCAGCGCCGTGTGCGGCACTGGCCAGGCCCCACAGCACCACCTCGCTGCCAAACCCACTGGCCTTGCCCGCTGCGCGTGGCGCCGTAAGGTCCACCGCCAGCATGTCCATGCTGATGCGCCCGACCGTGCGGCTGCGCACGCCGTCGATCAGCACAGGCGTGCCGGTATCGCAGATGCGCGGGTAGCCATCCGCATAGCCGCAGGCCACCACGCCGATGTGCATGGGCGCATCGGCAACGAACCGCGAGCCATAGCCGACGGCATCGCCCGGCTGCAGCGCCTGCACGCCGATGATGCGGCTGCGCAGGCTCATGGTCGGGCGCAGGTTCCAAGTGCCAATGTCCGCATCCGGGTAGTTGGGCGAGCTGCCATAGAGGGCAATGCCGGCGCGTACCCAGTCCTGATGCACGCGCGCGTCGGCGCCAAAGCGCAGGCTCGCGGCACTGTTGCTGATGCAGCGCTCGCCAGGCAGGCCTTGCGTGGCCTGCTCGAATGTTGCCAGCTGCGCCGCAACGCCGGCTGGGCCGTCGGCGTCGCTGAAGTGCATCATCAAGGAGATTTCGTCAACCTGCGGCAGCGCATTCAGCCTAGCCCAGGCTGCGCGGTAACTCTGCGGCTTGAAGCCCAGCCGGTTCATGCCGCCATTGAGCTTGAGAAAGACACGATGCGGTGCATGCGTCTTGTGCGCAGCCAGCATGTCGATCTGCTGCTCGCAATGCACGGCATGCCACAGGCCAAGGCGTGAGCACACTTCCAGATCGCGCGGCTCAAACACCCCTTCGAGCAGCAGGATCGGGCCGCGCCAGCCCAGCGCCCGCAGGCGCTCGGCCTCATCCAGATCCAGCAGGGCGAACCCGTCAGCAGCACGTAAGGCGTCGTAGACGCGCTCGATGCCGTGACCATAGGCGTTGGCCTTGACGACCGCCCATACCTTGGCATCGCCGACGTGATGACGAACCTGCTGCAGGTTGTGCCGCAGCGCATTGGAGTGGATGAAAGCTTGAATGGGTCTGGGCATGGCAATCGAAATGATTGGCCGCTGACAGGAGCAAAAAGCGCTGATGCAGTGGGGCGAGAAAGCAGTAGCACGCTGTGCCAAAGCGGTATTGTGGCACTGCCTTCACGCCCGCATGCTATAACGCGTGGTTCGTCGCACAGCGCCCGGGGGTGGATGCCTACCCGGTGCCGGCCGCGCGCCGCGCAGCGGCGTCCCCATTACCATCAGGCGACCTTGCCGCTCCTGCCTCCCGATCGCATGAAGCCCGGTTTTTCCACCATCATGTCGGCGCAGTTCTTCAGCTCGCTGGCCGACAATGCGCTGTTCGTCGTCGCCGTCGAGGCGCTGCGCCGCAGCGCCGCGCCGCAGTGGGAAAGTGCTGCGCTGGTGCCCATGTTCGCGCTGTTCTATGTGCTGCTGGCGCCATTCGTGGGCGCGTTTGCCGATGCGCAGCCCAAGGGCCGCGTCATGTTCTTCAGCAATGCCATCAAGGCCGCGGGATGCGTGATGATGCTGGCCGGTTGCCACCCCCTGCTGGCTTACGTTGTCGTCGGTCTGGGCGCAGCGGCGTACTCGCCTGCCAAGTACGGCATCCTCACCGAATTGCTGCCGCCTTCGCTGCTGGTCAAAGCCAATGGGTGGATCGAAGGGCTCACGATTGCCTCCATCATTCTGGGAGTGGTGCTGGGCGGCGTGCTGGTCAGTGACGCGGTGTTCGACTGGGTACACGCGCTCAGGCTGGTCGGTCACACCGGCTTTTTCAGCACCCCCATTCAGGCACCACTGGCGTGCATCATTGCCATCTACGCGCTGGCGGCGTTGATCAATTGCTTCATTCCACGCACGACCGCGACGCGGCAGCCAATGTGGCACGGCTCCAATCTCGGCTTTGTCGGCAGCCTGCGTGCGATGACGCAGGATTTCGCCAAATCCAACCGTCAGCTCTGGAACGATCGGCTGGGACAGATCTCGCTGGCGACCACCACTCTGTTCTGGGGGGCTTCCGGCAACCTGCGCTACATCGTGCTGGCCTGGAGTGGTGCAGTACTGGGGCTGACCACCAGTCAGGCTTCGGCGCTGCTCGGTGTGGTGGCCGTAGGCACGGCTGTAGGCGCCGTGTTGGCCACCCTGCGCGTGAAACTGCAGCGCGCCACTTCGGTACTGCCGCTGGGCGCCCTGATGGGCCTGGCCGCCATCGGCCTGCACTGGGTGGACCAGCTGCCAGTTGCCATGACCGTCTTCATCGTGGTCGGATTCCTGGGTGGCTACATGGTGGTACCAATGAATGCCCTGCTGCAACACCGCGGACACACGCTGATGGGCGCAGGCCGCTCGATTGCGGTACAGAACTTCAATGAACAGGCCTGCATCCTGCTGCTCGGTCTGCTCTACGTGTTGGCCACCAAGTTCGGCATGGGCGCGCAGGCGGCGCTGACCGCATTCGGCGTACTGGTGCTGGGCGTGACGCTTTTGATCATGGCCTGGCACCGCCGCAACATTCGCACGCATGGCAGGACGCTGGCCCGCCTGCTCAAGCTGATCCGGCAGGACCATCACCGCCAGGATTGAGGCCGCCATGTCCACCATCTCCCGCAAGGCTCAGGCCATGATTCTTGCCGCTGGCCGCGGCCAGCGCATGCGGCCGCTGACCGACCACACGCCCAAGCCGTTGCTGCCGGTGCGCGGCCAGCCGCTGATTACCTGGCACCTGGCGGCCATGGCCCGCGCTGGCCTGCAGCGCGTCGTCATCAACACCGGCTGGCTGGGGGCGCAAATCCCCGCAGCGCTGGGCAGCACCTATTCCTGCGCCGACTGCTCCGCAGCGTTGGCCATCCACTACTCGCGCGAGGATCTGGACTTTGGCAACGGCATCGAGACGGCGGGCGGCATTGCGCGCGCCCTGCCGTTGCTGGAGGAGGCCTTCTGGCTGGTCGCCGGTGACGTCCATGCCCCCACATTTGTCTTTGACGAGAAACTGCGCGCACGCTTCAAGGCTTCGGCCACACTGGCGCACATCTGGCTGGTGCCCAACCCGCCCCACCACCCCAGTGGCGACTTCTGTCTGGCCGACGGATTGGCTCGCCCCAAACCTACCAGCGTCCGAGACCCTGCCGCGCTCACCACCTATACGTACAGTACGCTTGCGTTGCTCAAGTCCGAGCTGTTCACCCAGCCCTGGTGCGACCTGCCAGCTGGCAACCCGCAAGGACAGTCTGCGCCGCTAGGGCCACTGCTGTTGAGGGCGGCGGCAGCCGGCAGGGTTGCGGCAAGCCTCTTTACGGATCCATGGACGGACGTGGGTACGCCCCAGCGGTTGGCCGCATTGCAGTGACTGGCGGCCTACCGATGCCCGCTGCAGGCCAGCAACCAACCACAGTGATTGTCAATTGGTAACGACTTCAGACACCCGACCAACTACCAAGCCTGTGACATTCGATTAGTATTGATGCGATATCCGGCGCACCGACCGTCGAGGGCATGCAGCTCTCGCACCGCGACGCATCAATGAGGCCAATCACCCATGTGGGATCGAATCAAGCAACTCTGGCAAAAGAAAAAGCACAAGCCGACCCTGTCGCTGTCGGAGGCGCAGCAGTTTGCCTTGCTGGACTCCGCCAGTCAGGCCTTGCAGCAAGGCCATTACGAGCAAGCCGAGCGCGCGGCCAGTCAGCTGGTTGACTCGCAGGTGCCCGCCATCGCCACCGATGCCATGCGCACACTCGGGCTGGTGTATTTCCGTCAGCAAAAATACGCGCAGGCTTGGCCGGTCTTCGAGCAACTGGCACTGCGCACCGACACCATCAGTGACTGGTTCAACGTCGTCTCATCGGCCACACTGGCCGGAGAGCTGCAACGCGGCAGTGCCGCGTTCGAGCGCGCCGTCAAGGCCCACGACGCCAGCACCGAGACTCCCGCGCTGAGCATTGCCAGCATGCACCACTACTATGCCTGTGCGCTGCGCGACCGTGGCGAGCACGCCATGGCCTTTGAGCATGTGCAGGTGCTGCGTGCGCTCTATGAAAAACTGCCGCAGACCGATGCGCGCCTGCTGGAGCTGCGGGGCTTCCCACGGCTGGATGCCGTGCTGGAAATGATGACGGATGTGCTGGCACATTCGGGCGACATCCCCGAGGCCGAAAGCTGGCTGCGCGATTTCGGCAGCCAGCTGCGCGGCCAGGCCCATAGCGACATTGAGACGGCCATCCAACGCCTGCATCACCTTGCGGCGCAGTTGCATGGCCCAACGCCTGACGCCCCCCCGACTCCTCCCCGCCACGCTGGTGGCGCGCCGCGTGTGCAGGACAACGACCCGCGACTCGACTGATACCGCGTTAGCCAGCACGCGGTGCAGAAATGTCCGCCTGGCCGCGCATGAGGGCGGCCTAGCTGGCGCGCTTGTCGGACGTTGCCATCGTGGCCAATCGCCCTGCATGCCGCAATGCCGCAGCCAGTGAGCCATGCACGTTGCTGCGGCCCAATCGTTCAATCAGCCCCATGCGCAGCATCTTGCGCAGCACGTTGCGCTGCGGCTCGGCCAGCAATACGGCAATGCCACGACGCTGCGCCCAGGCAATTGTGTCGCCCAGCGCCTGCAGCCCGGTGGCATCAATGAATGGCACCTGCGCCAGCCGAATGACGAGCACGCGCACATCCGCGTCGGTGGCATGCAGCGACTGCTCGATACTGTCGGCAGCCCCAAAGAAAAATGGCCCTTCGACCCGGTAGACGTACACCCCTTGCAGCGCCTCGGCCGTGCCGGGCTGTTCTAGCGCGGCAGGCGCCTCGCGATGAACCCGCACGCTATCGGTCATGCGCTTGAGAAAGTGCAGCATGGCCAGCACGACACCGATGTTCACGGCCACCACCAGATCCGCAAACACCGTCAGCAACAGCGTGACCACGAGAATGAAAATATCTGCAGGCGGGGCACGACGCACCATCCGCAGCAAGTGCGGCACATCGCTCATATTCCAGGCCACGACGAATAGCACCGCCGCCAGCGTCGTCAGCGGGATGTTGGAAGCCAGCGGCGCCAGCGCCACAATGATCAGCACCAGCGTCAACGCATGCACGATGCCCGCAAGCGGGCTGGTTCCCCCATTGCGCACATTCGTGGCCGTGCGCGCTATCGCACCGGTAGCCGCAAAGCCACCAAACAGCGGCGCGGCGATGTTGGCGATGCCCTGACCGATCAATTCCTGGCTGGAGTTGTGGCGCGTGTCCGCCATGCGGTCGGCGACCACCGCCGAGAGCAGCGATTCGATTGCCCCGAGCATCGCAATGGCAAAGGCCGGGCCGATCAGTTCCACCAAGCGCGACAGCGTCACTTCCGGCAGCTGCAGCGGCGGCAGGCCACGCGGGATCTCCCCATAGGTGCTGCCGATCGTAGCCACCGAGGAGAAGCCGAAAATGGACTGCAGCAGCGTCACCAGCACCAGTGCCACCAGCGGGCCGGGCACGCGCCGCAAGGCATGAACGCGCGGCGTGCCAATGATCAACGCCAGCGACAGCAATCCCAGCAGCGTGGTCGGCAGGTCCAGGCGCGGCAGCATCTGCAGCTGCGCCCAGAGCTTGTGGTGAAAGTGCCCACCCGGCACCTCGGGCAGCCCGAAGAAATAACTCCATTGGCCGACCCAGATGATGATACCGATGCCGGCAGTAAAGCCAACGATGACAGGCGCCGGAATGAACTTGATGATCGCACCGGTGCGGCTGACGCCCAACAACAGCAGGATCACACCCGCCATCAGCGTGGCGATCTGCAGCCCGTCAATGCCATAGCGCGCAACGATGTCCGCCAGGATGACGATGAAGGCACCGGTCGGCCCCGCGATCTGCAGGCGGCTGCCCCCGAACACCGAAACCGCGATGCCCGCGACGATGGAGGTGTAGATGCCCTGCTCCGGCTTGGCCCCCGAAGCGATGGCAAACGCCATCGCCAGCGGCAACGCCACCACCCCCACAATCACGCCCGCGATGATGTTGGGCAACCAGTGCTGGCGGGCCCACAAACCCGCCCGGTACGATTCAACCAGCGCAATCATGACAGCTCTCTCGTATGCAGCTGCCGGCACGGCGGTCACCGCTCACTCGCGGAACGCACGCGTACGTGCACCCGCAGCCTGACGCGCACGCACGTCCGGCCACTGGCGGCACACCGGCCAGCGAAACAAAGCCGCCATTGTGCGCCTGCACTAGCGTTTGCGCGAGCCCCACGCCGCCGTTCCACGATGTTAGGGGTGCGCCATGCCATGCGCCAACGGATTATGGCCCCGGTGTGCGGCGCGCCTGCAGGTCGAAACGGAACAAGCGGCAATCGATCGGTCCGTTCCACATCGGCACGCGACGCGATTCCTTCAGGCGCAGCTTGCCGGGCAATTTCATGTCGGGCGTGAGCAACCAGGCCGTCCAGCCCGCGTAGTGGCTCTTCCAGTGCGCGGCCAGTTCGGCAAAGAACTCCGCGCCATCGCCCCCTTCGGAGAACTCTCTGGAGGAGAAGCCGACACTGCGTCGGGCCTGCAGGTTGCGCCCGGCCTGGCCGGCTGCCTCGATGCGGCTGCCGTACGGTGGATTCATCACGATCACGCCGGGCGTACTGCTGGGCGGCATGCGCTGCAGTGCATCGCCACCGCGCAGCTGCACCGCATGTGCAACGCCCGCGCGCTCTGCATTGCGGCGGGCGAAGTCCACCATGCGGTGCGCAACGTCGCTGCCGAACACGGGGGCCAGCGGTGCGTGCTCACCAGCGCTGGCCTCCTCCCGCAACTGCCGCCAACGCATGGCATCAAACCCCAGCAAATGCTCGAACGCAAAGCGTCGCCTGGCACCCGCAGCAACGCCGCAGGCGATCTGCGCCGCCTCAATGACAATGGTGCCGCTGCCGCAGCACGGGTCATACAAAGGCACAGGCGCTCCCTCGGCCGGATTCCAGCCGGCGGCGGCAATCATGGTCGCGGCCAGCGTTTCCTTCAGCGGAGCATCGCCCTTGTCCTCGCGCCAGCCGCGCTTGAACAGTGGCTCCCCGCTGGTATCCAGCGACAGGTAGGCCACTTCGGCATCCAGGTGCAGGTAAATGCGCACGTGCGGACGGGCAGTATCGACGCTGGGACGGCTGCCCTGCAGCGCACGAAAACGGTCGGCAATCGCATCCTTGACGCGCAAGGCAGCGAAGTTCAGGCTCTTGAGGGGGCTGTGGCTGGCGGTAACTTCCACCTTGAAGGTCTGCCTTGGCGTGAACCACTGCTGCCACGCAATGTCGGACGCGAACGCATAGAGGTCATCCTCACTGCGGTAGGGCCGCTCGGCCAGCGCCACCAGCACGCGTTGCGCCATACGGCTGTGCAGATTCAGCCACATGATCTGCACCAGCAGCGCATCCATATCGGACACCTGCAGCCGCACGCCCCCACGCTGGGACAGGACAGCCTGTTGTGGCACGCCGGTAATGCGCTGGGTTTCCGAGGCCACGAACGGCTCGGTCTGCGCCGCGCAGGGCAGAAACAGATGGGGGTAGTGTCGCTGGCCGGAATGGCCGGTGGAAACGGCGCGGGTCTCGGGTACGTTCACAGACTTTTTCTCAGGTTGGCCGGCGCAATGCGCATGGCTTCACGGTATTTCGCCACGGTGCGACGGGCGCACTCAATGCCCTGGGCCTTAAGCAGCTCGGAAATTTTGTTGTCCGACAAGGGTTTGCCCGGATTTTCGGCGGCGATGAGCTGCTTGATCAGCGCCCGCACGGCAGTGCTGGAGGTGTTGGTGCCGGACTCGGTTTCCAGCCCCGAGCCGAAGAAGTACTTGAGCTCAAAGGTGCCGTGCGGTGTGTCCATGTACTTGGCAGTGGTTACGCGCGAGATGGTGGATTCATGCAGCCCCAGCTCGTCGGCGATCTCGCGCAGCACCAGCGGGCGCATGGCCATCTCGCCGCGCACGAAGAAGTCGCGCTGGCGCTCGACGATGGCCTCGGAGACACGCAAGATGGTGTCAAACCGCTGCTGGATGTTCTTGATGAACCAGCGCGCCTCCTGCAGCCGCTGCTGCAGCTCCGGCCCCCCGCCACTGCGGCGCAGTGCATTGGCATACACATCATGCACGCGCAGCTTGGGCATGACATCGGGATTGAGCCGGACGATGAACTCACGATTGCCGGGCGCGCGCCGGGCCGGGCGCACGATCACGTCGGGCACGATGACATTGCGCTCCACATCGGCAAAGCGCCGCCCGGGCTTGGGCTCAAGGCGGGCTATCAGCAGCAGTGCCTCGCGCACGGCATCGGCACTGGCCTGTGTGGCCTGGCAGAGCTGGCGCAGGTCGCGCTTGGCAATCCATTCCAGCGGCTGGGCGCAAATCTGCCGCGCCAGCGCCAGCAGCGCCATGTCCCCGTCATAATCCTCCGAGCGCTCGATGGCACGGATCTGCAGCTGCAGGCACTCGGCCAGATTGCGGGCACCAACGCCTGCCGGCTCCATGGTGTGCAGCAGATTGAGCGCGAGCTGAAAGTGATGCAGCAGATCGTCGACCTCCTCCAGGCTGCGCGCCAGCGGCAGCACCAGATCTTCCAGCGAATCCTCCAGATAGCCATCCTCGTTGAGCGATTCGATCAGAAAGTCCAGTGCGGCGCGGTCCTCGCGGCAGAGAAAGAATTCTCCTGCCTGCTGGTGAAGGAAGTCGGTCAGGGACACGTGCGCGGCATTGATGTCGGCAGCCTGCACGTCCTCATCGCTGCCGCTGCCCGTGCCGCGCGCTGGCGCATCGCCGCCCCACTCGCCGTCACTGTGGCCCATTTCCAGGGAACCGTCACCCTCCCAGTCGCTGGGACCACTCTCGAACTCGGCCACCTCCGCGCCTGTGGCGTCACTGATGCCGGCCAACTCGCCCTCGGCCGCGCTCTCGGCCAGCCGGTCGCCCGCGGAGACTGGCGCATCGGCGGACACCACACCGAACGCCTCCGACTCGGCGGCTTCTTCCTCCACTTCTAAAAACGGGTTCTCGTCGAGCATGTGCTCGACTTCCTGCTGCATCTCCAGCGTGGAGAGCTGCAGCAGCCGGATGGACTGCTGCAGCTGCGGCGTCAGGGCCAGGTTCTGGGAGGTGCGCAGTGCAACGCCAAGCTTGATCGTGGCCATCACATCCTAAAGTGTTCACCCAGGTACACCCGGCGCACATCCGGGTTCTCGACAATCTCCTGCGCCGAGCCCTGCGCCAGCACCGCACCATCACTGATGATGCAGGCGCGATCACAGATACCCAGCGTCTCCCGCACGTTGTGATCGGTAATCAGCACGCCGATGCCGCGCTCCTTCAGAAAGGCAATGCTGCGCTGGATCTCCATCACGGCAATCGGATCCACGCCCGCGAATGGCTCATCCAGCAGGATAAAGCGCGGCTGGGTAGCCAGCGCACGCGCAATCTCCACACGCCTCCGCTCCCCGCCCGACAGCGCCAGCGCTGGCGAGGTGCGGATATGGGTGATGCGCAGCTCGCCAAGCAGCTGCTCCAATCGTGCATCGATCACATCCCGCGACAGTGCCTTGCCATCCGGGCCCACCTGCAGCTCCAAGACCGCACGGATGTTCTGCTCGACATTGAGGCGACGGAAGATGGAGGCCTCCTGCGGCAGATAGGACAGCCCCAGCCGCGAGCGTTTGTGGATGGGAAGATTGGCGATGGAATGCGCGTCGATGGCAATATCGCCGCCGTCGCTGCGCACCAGGCCGACGATCATGTAAAAAGAGGTGGTCTTGCCCGCACCATTGGGCCCGAGCAGGCCGACCACCTCCCCCTGATGCACGTCAAGGGACACATCCTTGACCACCATACGCCCGCCGTAGGACTTCTGCATATGTTTGGCGTGCAGCCGGCCAGGCACGCCGGGCACTGGCGCGGCAGCGGTCGTCACGGCATCCGGTGCGGTGTGGGCCACAACTTCCATCAGGGCTCCTGCAGCGTTGGGCTGGGCGTGAGACTGGCACCACCAGTGGAGGGCGCCGCGCCACCAGCGCCCGTCGAGGAGGTCCCGATCACCGCGCGCACCCGCCCGCTCTTGGCACCAGCGGCGGCTGCCCCATCCACGGTAAAGACGCCGGTGCGGCTGTTGTAGACCACCTCCGCGCCGGTGATCTCGTCGTTGAGCCGACCGGCCAGGTAGCGGCGCAGCACGGCATTGTCAATCAGCCGAACACGGTCGGTAGCGCTGTCGTACTCGATGCGGATGGCCTCTGCCTCTACCGTCTCCACGGGAGCGCCCACAGGGGTGTCACGCTGCTGGCTGAAAAACGCCCGCTGCTGCGCAGAACCCTGTGCCGTGCCGAACTGACTGCCGTCCTCGCGCTGGCGCACGGTCAGTGTGTCGCCACGCAAGACAATGCTGCCCTTGGTCAGGTGCACGCGCCCGGTGAACACCGTCTCCTGCGTGTTCTCGTCATGGCGCATGGCATCGGCCTCGATGTTCATCGGCTGGTCGCGATCGCTCGCCAGCGCCCATGCGGCGCCCGGCAGGCTGCAGGCCAGCGCAACAGCGATGCCCACGGTCAAAAGCTCACGTTTCATGACGGCATGATTCTTGCTGGAGAAAACGGCCATTCTATGCGCGTTTCCTTCTGCGCCCAAGAAGTGTTCGGGTTTGCCGCAGCAAACGCCGGCAAAATGGCCTGTTCCCACGGAGGCCCTCAGAACCTGTTTGCGATCCTTCAATGCCGCATTGCCCTGCCAAGGGATGAGGGATGCGCCATTGGCACGCCAACCGGCGGCCAGGCGGCGCGCCGCCTGACAGAATCGTAAACAGGTTCTAATGCGCCGCATCAAGCAAGGCGCTGACTGCATGGGGCGCCCGCCGCCGATCCTGCAGGATGCGCTCGAAATGGGTGGGGTCATGGGGCACCAGCATGGCAGCCTCGCGTGGAAGATAGAAATCCCACAGGCGCGAAATCCAGAACCGCAGGGCAGCTGCGCGCAACAAGTCGGGAAGCAGCCTGCGCTCCACGGGCAGCATGGGCCGCTTTTGTTGATAGGCCGCCAGCAGGGCGCTGGCGCGCAGCGGCTCTAGCGCACCACTTTGGCGGTCGATGCACCAGTCATTGAGCACCACCCCCAGATCGAACATCCAGGTATCCACTCCGGCAAAGTAAAAATCGAACACGCCACTCAGGCGTGCATGTTCGAACATCACATTGTCGCGAAACAGGTCCGCATGCACCGCGCTGCGTGGCAGTGCACCATAGGCAGTGCTGGCCGCCAGCGCATTCTGGTGCGCCAGCTCATCTTCCAGCATCGCGCGCTGCGCCGTCCCAAGATGGGGCAGCACTTGAGGCGCAGTGGCATTCCACCAGTGCAGCCCCCGCAAATTGGGCTGATGCAGCGTAAAGTCCTGCGCCGCCAGGTGCATGCGCGCCAGCAACTCGCCCACCTGGCTGCAGTGCGCCACGCCAGGCTCCAGTTCGCTCTTGCCTGGCAGCTTGTCGACCACGACCGCAGGTTTGTCCTGCAACGTAAACAGCAGATGGCCCGAGGCATCCGCATAAGGCGCTGGCGCCGGTATGCCACGCTGCGCCAGATGGCGCGTCAGCTGCAGGTAAAACGGCAGCTGCTCGGCGGTCAGCCGCTCAAACAGTGTCAGAACGTATTCGCCGCTGTCGGTGGTGACAAAATAATTGGTGTTTTCAATGCCACCTTGAATCCCCTGCAGGGACAGTACCTTGCCCAACCCCAGCTGGTCAATCAGTGCCTGTGCCTGGGGGACGGAAACTTCGGTATAGACGGCCATGGCGTTGCCAGCGGAAAAGCAAAAGGAAAGGACGGCGCCAAGAAAAAGCCCGGACAAGCCGGGCCGCTGACGCATAGGCGCGATTGTACGGGCGTCAGAACCGCTTCAAAACTCGCCAATCTTCCAGCGGCGCGGCCCGGTGGTGCCGTCGCTGCCGTGCCGATCAGCCTGCATCTGGCGGTTGCGGGTGTTGCGCGGCTGCACCTCATAGGCAGGCAGGCTGCCCGAGGGCTGGACCGTGATGGACTGCGTCTCACCCCGCACGCGCAGCTCCTCGACCCGAGAGCCAGCGTCTTGCTGATAAATGCGAACCGGGCTGCGCGGCGCCTCTGGCTGACCTTCGGGCAGCAGCTCCGCGCCCACGATCTCACCCTGCACGGGCGGCTCGTCGGAGACCACGCGCTCGGAAACCACGCGCGCCTGGCCTGAGGCGCCTTCACCCGACTGCGCATGCGCTGCCGCAGCGCAAAGCGTCAGGGCCGCAAAGCACAGCAGCGCGTAGGGCACGCGCCGCACACCCCTGGTGGACAACAGAGAAAAACGCAGCACAGACATAGCAGCTCCTGGCATGGCGATCCGCAGCGGATCAATGCCTCCAATTGTAAGAGCCTGTGCCGATCCGGTTAAGCCCACATCCTGCCCCATACGCATCGCCTGCACCTGCAGGCACAATGGCGGCCATGAATGCAGACAACACCCTGGTGCTGGTTGACGGCTCCAGTTACCTCTACCGAGCCTATCACGCCATGCCGGACCTGCGTGCGGATCCGGCCGATCCGAGCAGCCCTGCCACGGGCGCATTGCGCGGCATGATCAACATGCTGCAAGCGCTCAGGAAGGAAATCCCCGCAACGCATGCCGCCTGCATCTTCGATGCCAGCGGCAAGACCTTCCGCGACGCGCTGTACGCGCACTACAAGGCCAATCGCGCGCCGATGCCCGATGACCTGCGCGCGCAGATCGCGCCCATTCACGCCGCCGTACAGGCGCTGGGCTGGCCCTTGCTGGTCATCGACGGTGTCGAGGCCGACGATGTGATCGCCACCCTCGCCTGCCAGGCGGCCGCTCAGGGCATGCAGGTCGTCATCTCCAGTGGCGACAAGGACCTGGCGCAGCTCGTCACGCCCAACATCGTGATCTATGACACCATGAGCGGCAAGCGCCGCGACATCGCCGGCGTCACCGCCGAGTTCGGCGTGCCGCCCGAGCAGATGGTGGACTTCCAGACCCTGGTGGGCGACAGCATCGACAATATTCCCGGGGTGGCCAAGGTCGGCCCCAAGACGGCGGCCAAGTGGCTCACCGAGTACGGCAGCCTCGACGCCCTGCTGGCCAATGCCGATGCCATCAAGGGCGTGGCCGGCCAGAACTTGCGCGAAGCCCGCGACTGGCTGCCCACCGCGCGCCAGCTCGTGACCATTAAGCGCGACGTGCCGGATCTGCCCGCGCCAGAGGCATTGACCATGCGCGCGCCCGACATCGATGCGCTGGCACAGCTATACCAGGAATACGGATTCAAGACATTGCTGCGCAACCTGGGCGCCTCCGTGCCACAGGGCGACAGCGCGCCCACGCAGCAGTCGGGCTTCGACTTCGCGGCAGCCGAGGCCGAGCAGGCTGCGCAGGCAGCTGGCTACAAAGGCGCGCTCAACTACCAGACCATTCAGGACTGGCCGGCGTTCGACTCGGCGTTCAAGCGCTGGATGGCGGCCGAGCTGGTGGCGATCGACACCGAAACCACCTCGCTGGACCAGATGCGCGCGGAAATCGTCGGCATCAGCGTCAGCACGGCGCCTGGCGAAGCCGCCTACATCCCACTGGCGCACGACGGCCCGGATGCCGGCCCGCAGCTGCCACGCGACGAAGTGCTGGCCCGGCTCAAGTCCTGGTTGGAGGATGCAAGCCACGCCAAGCTGGGCCAACACATCAAGTATGACCGCCACGTCTTTGCCAACCACGGCATCCAGGTGCGTGGCTACGTGCACGACACCATGCTGCAAAGCTATGTGCTGGAGGCGCACAAGCCACACAGCCTGGAAAGCCTCGCCGAGCGCCATCTGGGCCGCCAGGGCGTGAGCTACGAAGCACTGTGTGGCAAGGGCGCATCCCAGATTCCGTTCAGCCAGGTCGCCATCGACAAGGCTGCACACTATGCCTGCGAGGATGCCGATCTGACCTTCGACGTGCACCACGCGCTGTGGCCGCAGATTCAGCAGGACGAGGGCCTGCAGCACATCTATGCGCTTGAGATCGCCACCAGCGAAGTGCTGTTTCGCATGGAACGCGAAGGCGTGTGCGTCGATGCTGCGCTGCTGGCCGCGCAAAGTCAGGAGCTCGGTCAGCGCATCGTCGAGGTGGAGCAACAGGCCTACGCGCTGGCAGGCCAGCCCTTCAACCTGGGCAGCCCCAAGCAGCTGGCCGAAATCTTTTTCGACAAGCTGGGCATGCCGGTGGTCAAGAAAACCGCCACCGGCGCGCGCAGCACCAATGAGGAAGTGCTTGAAAAGCTCGCCGAGGACTACCCGCTGCCAGCGCGCATCCTCGAGCACCGCAGCCTGGCCAAGCTCAAGAGCACGTACACCGACAAGCTCGGCCAGCTGGCCAACCCGCGCACCGGGCGTGTGCATACCCACTACGCGCAGGCCGTGGCCGTGACCGGGCGCCTGTCCAGCACCGAGCCCAACCTGCAGAACATTCCCGTGCGCACGCCCGAAGGCCGCCGCATCCGTGAAGCCTTCATCGCCCCGCCCGGCGCCAAGATCGCCAGTGCCGACTACAGCCAGATCGAGCTGCGCATCATGGCCCACCTGAGCGGCGACGAGGCCCTTCTGACCGCCTTTGCCGAAGGCAAGGACATCCACCGCGCCACCGCAGCAGAAGTATTTGGCGTGCCGCTGGAAGCCGTCAGCAGCGAACAGCGCCGCTACGCCAAGGTCATCAACTTCGGCCTGATCTACGGCATGGGCGCGTTCGGGCTGGCGCGCAACCTGGGCATCGACAACAACGCCGCGCGCAACTACATCGAACGCTATTTCGAGCGCTACCCCGGCGTGCGCCGCTACATGGAAGAAACCAAGGCCCAGGCCAAGGCGCAGGGCTATGTGCAGACGGTGTTCGGCCGGCGCCTGTACCTGCCCGAGATCAACTCCCCCAACGGACCGCGCCGCGCCGGCGCCGAGCGCGCCGCCATCAATGCGCCGATGCAGGGCACTGCGGCCGACCTCATCAAGAAAGCCATGGTCGCAGTGCAGCAGTGCATCGATGCCGAGAATCCGCGCGTGAAAATGATCATGCAGGTACACGACGAACTGGTGTTCGAGCTGCCCGAATCAGAAGTGGATTGGCTGCGCAGCCGCATCCCGCCCGCCATGGCGGGAGTCGCCCAGCTCAAGGTGCCGCTGGTGGCCGAACTGGGCGTGGGCGACAACTGGGAACAGGCACATTGAAGCCTGTCATTGATTGCTGCCAGCTTCAGCAGGGCGGCACGTACGGTTCGACACCACACCACTGCACCATGTACTGCACCATGGTTGCCGTCACGGTCAGCAGGCTGGCGATGGAGACGCTTTCATCGATGCCGTGAATGTCCCGCGCCACCGGTCCATAGCAGGTTACCGGCATGTCGGTCATCAGGCGAAAGTAACGCCCATCGGTCACTGCCGGGTGGGCGATCTGCGCAGGCGCACGGCCCGTAATGGCCGCATGCGCGGCGGCGAGCGTGCGCATTGCTGGGGTTTCCAGATCGTAGATGCAGCCGGGTGACTTGAAGCCCTCGTAGGTCACATCCAGACGCAGGTCGCCGCCCAGGCCTGCCAGCGTCGCGCGCATGGTGTCTTCCACTTCACGGATAACCGCATCCACGTCATCCGTCGGATACAGGCCGATGCGCAGCCCCAGGCGTGCCTGACATGGCACGGAGGAGTTCCACTCACCGGCATGCACCTGCCCCAGATTGAAGTTAATGGGATGGGTGTTGTCGCGAAAGTGCGTCGGCCTGTTCTCGGGCAGGTTCCAGCGCGCCTCCAGCGCCTTGAGGTCAGCCATCACGGCCTGCGCCGCCTCGATGGGATTCCTGCCCGTGGTCATATAGCCCGCGTGCGCGGGCCTGCCGGTGATGTCGGCGTACATCCAGAAGACACCCAGCTCCGCTGTCAGCATCGACTCATCCACCGGCTCGGGAATGATGACGGCATCAAACGCCGTCAACTGTGCCTTGCCGATCGCGCGCTTGAGCGCGGAGACCGTCGCCAGCGTGCCATTGTCGGTGCATTCTTCTTCCAGCACGCCATTGAAGCCGACGACCCCGGCCGGTTGCAGTCCCATACCACGCAAAGCCTGAAATGCCGCAAGCGCGCACACCAGGCCACCTTTCATGTCACCGGCGCCGCGTCCGTACAGCCAGCCGTCGCGCACATGCGCTTCGAACGGCGGCCGCTGCCACAACTGCTGCGGGCCGGTGGGCACCACATCCAGATGGCCATTGAACAGTACCGAGCGACCAATGGGCCGGGCGGGCACATGGCGCGCCAGCACGTTGTAGCGGCCGCCGTCGGGGCAGCATGGCGTTGAAAACAGCGGGTAGTGTCGCAGCGCATCCGAGTCCAGAACAATGCGCTGCGACTGCAGTCCCAGTTGCGCCAGCGCGGATTCGAAGAACTCCGCGGCTGGCCCTTCCTGGCCGGATAGGCTGGGACAGGCCACGAAATCTGCAAGTGTGCGCAGCAAGTAGGGCTCGACCGCTTGTACGGCAGCCTTGATGGCAGGCGTATCGGGTACGGAAATGTCAGGCATGGAAACAGTCCATCGAGGTGGAATATCGGAACTCGGCCACTAGCGGCGCGTGCGCGCCAGATGGTTCAGCATCAGCACGCCCACTACACTCAAGGCTGCCAGGGATGCGTAGAACAGCGCCATCGGCCACCATTGCCCCACGAACTGGGCGGCGAGAATGGTGCCCAGAAACGGTGTGGCGCCGCCGAACACGGCACCAGCTACCTGATAGGCCAGCGAAATGCCCGAGTAGCGATAGTCGGCCGGAAATGCTTCGCTCATGTAGCCGGCAATGACCGCATAGAAGCCGCCGGCAAAGAGGGCATTCATCGACAGCCCGGTGGCAATCAGCGCAGCCTCGCCCGTGCCCACCAGCGTGAACATGATGAACGGCGCCGCCATGGCGCCGATGCCGATCAGCACCAGAAAGCGCATCGTGCCCACTGCCTGGGCAATCAGCGCCGCAACCGGATTCCACAGCAACTGCACGATGGCCGTCACGAACAGTCCATCCAGGATCTGCACGCGCGACAGTGACAGGTACTGCGTCGCATAGGCGATCATGAACGTGTTGGTGAAGTAGAAGCTGGCAACGGTGATCGCATTGGCCAGGATGGCGGCCACCAGCGGCAGCTTGGCGTGACGAAACAGCTGCGCGATCGGCGCACTGTGCTCGCGGCGTTGCGCCTGGCGCTGCTGCATTTCCTGAAACTCGGGCGACTCCGAAACGCCCACACGGATGCAGTAACCGATCACCAGCAACACGGCGCTGGCCAGGAACGGGATACGCCAGCCCCAGTCGAGGAATGCGGTCTCCTCCATGCCTGAGACGTAGCGAAACGCCAGCACGGCCATGATTGCGCCAGCAGGGCTGCCCATCTGGGCAAAGGACGAGAAGAACGTGCGCCAGCCCTTTGGCGCGTGCTCGCCCGCAATCAGCACTGCTCCGCCCCATTCTCCACCTACGGCGATGCCTTGCACGATGCGCAGCAGCACCAGCGCGATCGGTGCGAAATACCCCCACTCGTTGTAGCCAGGCAGCAGCCCGATCAGCAGCGTGCAGATGCCCATCATCAGCAAGGTGATGACCAGCGATTTCTTGCGCCCGAGTTTGTCACCCAGATGGCCGAAGATGATTCCGCCCAGCGGCCGGGCAAAAAAGCCAATGGCAAATGTCGCAAATGACGCCAGCGTGCCGATGAAATCCGACGTGTTCGGGAAAAACACGTGGCCGAAAACCAGTGCCGAAGCGGTCGCGTAAATGAAGAAGTCGTACCACTCGATGGCGGTCCCGACAAAAGCCCCGAAGGCAGCACGGCCCGATTGGCGCTGCGGCGCAGCCGTTGCGTGCGCATTGTCCCGAATTGCGTCAGTCATTGTTTGGAATCATTCTTGGGAAAAAATCCTGCCACCCGAAAGCGTTCGCCATTGAAGAGCTGATGCATCTACACCAGCGGCTTCTTTCGCGCCCTATTCCTGTCAGCAGAGAGAAAGGACCGCATCACATCATTCACGCCATTAACAGTAAAATTTATAATTGCTATCTTTTACATTTTTCATTTTTATGTGAGGATCGCTTGAGTCAACATCAAATCCTTGCGGACAGGCTGGACTGGAACCTGCTTCGCGCCTTCATCGCCATCGTCGAAGAGCGCAGCATCACGCGCGCAGCGGACCGTCTGCACCTGACACAACCGGCTGTCAGTCTGGCGCTCAAACGCCTGGAGCAATGCCTGCAGCGGCGCCTGGTGATACGCGGCGCTGGTGCCTTCGAGGTCACTGCCGCCGGGGAGGCGGTGTACCGCGAAGCCATCAAGATATCGGCCGGGCTGGCGTTGCTCAACGCTTCCCTGGAGGAGGCTGAGGAAGACCTTTCTGGCCACGTCCATCTGATGCTCGTCAGCCGTGTGCCTTCGCCGGACCTGGACGACATCCTGGCGCAGTTCCACGCTCGCCATCCCCGTGTCAGTTTCGAGCTGGAGGTCTCCACCAGCGCCGAAATCCACCATGCACTGCTGCACCGCCGCGCCGGCATTGGCATCTGCCTGATGTCGGCACCGGTGCTGGGATTGCAGCGGCGCGTGTTCAGCCGCCAGTCCTATGCCTTCTACTGCGGCCGCAGTCACCCGCTGTTTGGCCAGAACAACCTGCCGGTGGATGCGTTGCGCGATGAACCCATCATCTCCTTTACCAGCGAACAGCTCAACGACTCCCTGGCGCCAATCGCCCAATTTCGGCGCACGCACGCGCTGCGCGGCAAGACCATCGGCATCAGCGGAACCCTGGATGAGGTCATCCGCATGGTGCGCTGCGGTCTGGGCATTGCCTGTCTTCCCGAACATGCCGCCAGCATGGAGGTGCAGGCCGGACAGCTGTTCCAGTTGCCGCCCTACGAGGGCGTGGCGCAGATGGAAAGCTATTTGTGCTGGCCCGAGCAAGGCACCCTGAGCGCATCCGAGGAAGCATTTCTGACACACGCGCGGGCGCATTTGCGCCGCCAGCAAGCGCGCGCGTGACGGCGCGTCGGCATGTAGACTGCCGGGCGCCATGATCCACTTTTTGCAAGACCACCATATGCCCCCTACTCCCGCATCCATCCGGGCCGTACTGTTCGACTGCGACGGAGTGCTCGTTAACAGCGAAGGCATCACCAACCAGGTGCTGTGCCAGCTCTTCAATGATGCCGGCTGGCCGCTGAGCTATGACGAGTGCTTTGCCATCTTCCACGGCAAGGCTGTGCGTGACGAGCGCGCACGCATCGAGCAGGCTACCGGCCAGCCGCTCACGGAAGACTGGATGGCCCGCTTCTACGCGCTGCGCAACCAGCGACTTGGCGCCGAACTGCAGGCCATTGCCGGTGCGGTGGAGGCGGTCCGGGAGCTGCATCAGCGTTTCGAAGGCCGCATTGCCTGCGCCTCGGGCGGCGACCGCCTCAAGCTTGACCTGCAGTTACAGAAAGTCGGCCTGTACCCTCTGTTCGAGGGCCGCATCTTCAGCGGTCAGGAACTGCCACGCAACAAGCCACACCCAGATGTCTATCTCGCGGCAGCACGCGCGCTCGGCATCTTCCCGGAGCAATGCGTGGTGGTGGAAGATTCCGTACCCGGCGCCACGGCCGGTCTGGCCGCAGGCGCCACCGTGATCGGCTATGACCCCCACGGTCTTTACGAAGCGCCCATGCGGGCTGCCGGTGTGCGCCATTTCATCACCGACATGGCCACGCTACCCGCTGCCGTCGCTGCACTGGCGTAAGCCCACTGGCACCCTTTCTCTATGCAAAAGCTGCTGCCGATTGCCTTGCTTGTGGCGTCGAACGTTTTCATGACGATGGCTTGGTATGGCCACCTGAAATTCCCCCATGCGCCCATCGTCAAGGTCATTGTGATCAGCTGGGCGATTGCTTTGGTCGAGTATTGCCTGGCTGTGCCGGCCAATCGGATCGGACACGGGGTCTATTCCGCCGCAGAACTCAAGACCATTCAGGAAGTCATCACGCTGACAGTATTTGCCGCATTCTCGGTTTTCTACCTAAAGGAGGCTCTGACGCTCAACCACCTTCTGGGTTTTGGCTGCATTGCTCTAGGCGCCTTCTTCATCTTCAAAGGGCCGTTTTAAGCAGCATGGCCTGCGCGACAGGCGCAAAGCTGCGCCGATGCAGGTTGCAGGCGCCGTGCTCGCGCAATGCCTGCAGGTGCACAGCCGTGCCGTAGCCCTTGTGCCTGGCAAAGCCATACTGGGGATACTGGCCATCGACCTGCTCGCACCAGCTATCGCGGTGCACCTTGGCGAGAATCGAGGCGGCGGAAATGGCTGCCACCTTGGCATCGCCGCCAACGATGGCAATGGCGGGCATGGACAGGGCAGGCGTGCGGTTGCCATCGACACAGACGAGCTTGGGCGCAATGCGCAGACCCGCCACGGCGCGCTGCATGGCCAGCATTGTGGCCTGCAGGATGTTGAGGCGATCGATCTCCTCGACACTGGCCTCGGCGATACAAAAAGTCAAGGCATGCGCCTTGATCGCATCGGCGAGCTGGGCGCGCCGCCGCGCCGTCAGCTTCTTCGAGTCATCCAGCCCAGGGATGGGGTACAGGTCATCAAGGATGACTGCTGCAGCCACTACCGGACCGGCCAAGGGACCACGCCCGGCTTCGTCGACACCGGCGTGCAGCGGCGGCAGCGTAGCGTCCAGCGCGAGCTCGGTCTGCCGCGCAGATTGCAGACATTGGATCCTTGCTTGCATCATCGCTGCAGTGGTTGAACAGTCGGCTTCGGCGGCGCTGCGACTCATCGGCCAAGCACCTGCCCAATCGCCTGCGCTGCCGCCTGCGCAGTATCCGCACGCAGGCTGCGATGCAGGTCACCAAAGCGGCAGCGCAGTGTTTGCCAGCGCGCATCACGCTCGGTCGCGGCATGGAGCCACCTGTCCACCTCAGCGGCCAACGCTTCGGGCGTGGCGGCATCCTGCAGCAGCTCGGGCACGATCTGCTCGCGCAGCAGGATGTTGGGCAACCCCACCCACGGCTGTAACTGCTTGCGGCGCATCAGCCATGCGCTGAGTGGGTGCATGGCGTAGCTGATGACCATCGGTTTCTTGAACAGCGCCGCCTCCAGCGTCGCCGTGCCGCTGGCAATCAGCGTCACATCACACGCAGCCAGGGCCTGGTGCGACTGGCCTGCGAGTATGCGGACCGGGGGCTGCAATGGCTGCACCTGGATCAACCGGGCGATGCGCTCCGCCTGGGCTGCAACCGCAGGCAGCACAAGCTGAAGATTCGGCCATTGCCTGCGCAACTGCGCGGCCGCGGCCAGAAAACGCGGCAGCAGGTAGTCGATTTCTTTGCTGCGACTGCCCGGCAGCAGGGCCAGCACCGGCGCATCGTGGGCCAGGCCCAGCGCCGTGCGGGCCTGCCCCATGCTCACATCGTCCGCAATGGCATTGGCCAGCGGATGCCCAACGAAGGTTGCCGCAATTCCGTGCTCGGCCAGCAGCGCCGGCTCGAAAGGGAATAGGCACAGCACATGGTCTGCCGCGGCACGAATGGCATGGACACGTTCGGGCCGCCATGCCCAGATGGACGGGCAGACGAAATGCACCGTGGGAATGCCGCCGGCGCGCAGACGCCGTTCCAGCCCCAGGTTGAAGTCCGGCGCATCGACGCCGATAAAAACATCGGGGCGCTGCGCCAGCAAGCGCGTTCCCAGCTGCCGCCGGATGCGCAGCAAGCCGGCCACGCGCTTGAATACCTCCAGGCTATAGCCATGCACCGCGAGCCGCTCGCTGGGCCACCATGCCTCGAAGCCCTCGGCCTGCATCTGCGGCCCACCAATGCCAACGCCGTGAAGTTGGGACCAGTGCGCGCGCGCACCCTGCAGCAGCAGGGCCGCCAGCAAGTCGCCTGAGGCTTCACCGGCCACCATGGCCACGCGCAGCTGCGCGTGCAGTGCATCCGGCCCAACGCCTGCCGCCACTTCAGCCATGGTCGTTCAGCGCGCAATGCCGCGCTCGGCCTTCTGGAGAAAGGCCAACACCGTCAGTACCTCTTCCCAGCCATCGCCTTGCACCAGACGGCTGTGCATGTCCTGCAGCTGCTCGCAGGCTTCCTGCAGCGTCAGGCCTTCACGGAACACGGTGCGGTAGACACTGCGCAGCGTGGCAATCTGGTTGGCATTGAAGTTGCGTCGGCGCAGACCTTCGACATTGAGACCGCGTACCGCAAACGGATTGCCGCCAGCCAGTACGTAGGGCACCACGTCCTGCGCCACGTGACTGGTAAAGCCGATCATGGCATGGGCGCCAATGCGCGTGAACTGGTGCACACCGCTGAGTCCACCGATTACCGCCCAGTCACCCACGTCCACATGGCCAGCCAGCGAGACACTGTTGGCGATGATCGTGTGGTTGCCGACGCTGCAGTCATGCGCGATGTGCACGTACGCCATGATCCAGTTGTCGTCGCCCACCCGCGTGACCCCGCCACCCTGCACCGTGCCAGTATTGATGGTCGTGAACTCGCGAATGGTGTTGCCGTCGCCAATGTGCAGCTCGGTCGGCTCGCCAGCGTATTTCTTGTCCTGTGGAGGCCCGCCAATGCTGGCGTGGGGATGCAGCACATTCTCGCGACCGATCGTGGTGCGCCCATCAATGATGCAATGGGCACCCACGCGCGTGCCAGCGCCAATGCGCACATGCTCGCCGATGACGGCATACGGCCCGACTTCGACCGACGGATGCAGCTGGGCACCAGGGTGCACGAGGGCGCTGGGATGGATGTTCTCAGGGGCTGTCATGGGCAGCATGCCGTCAGAGGAAGTGGTGGTGTCGGCCAACATGGCAGAAAGGAAAAGCGTGCCACGTAACCCTTAGCAATTGCGTTCAACCGGGCGCATCGTGCACATCAGATCGGCCTCTGCGACGACCTGCCCGTCCACCTTGGCCACGCCCTTGTACTTATAGATGCCACCACGCACACGGTCAATGCTGGCCTCCAGGATCAACTGGTCACCCGGCACGACAGGCCGTTTGAAACGCGCGTTGTCGATGCCGACAAAGTAGAACACCTTGTCCTCACCCGGTGCCTCGCCATAGGTCTCGAACGAGAGCAACCCGGCCGCCTGCGCCAGCGCCTCCAGCACCAGCACGCCGGGCATGACCGGATTCTTGGGGAAGTGGCCGTTGAAGAAGGGCTCGTTGACAGTGACGTTCTTGTAAGCCGTGATGCGCTCGCCCAGCTGCATGTCGGTGACGCGGTCAACCAACAGGAACGGATAGCGATGGGGCAGCAGCTCGAAGATTTTGTGGATGTTCATGATCATAACGATTGCTCGGGCGGCTGCTGCGGTCGCGCGCGCGCCAGTTCTTTCTCCAGGTTGCGTATACGGTCGCGCATCTTGCGCAGTTGGCGCAGCAGGGCGGCATTCTGCTCCCATTTGCTGTGCGGCTCGAACGGATAGACTCCGGTGTAGCGTCCCGGCTCGGTCAGCGAACTCGAAATCACCGTGGCACCAGACACGTGTGTATTGTCGGCCAGTTCGATGTGGCCGACGACGCCAACGCCCCCTGCCAGGGTGCAATTGGCGCCGATCTTGGTGCTGCCGGAAATACCCACGCAGGCGGCCATGGCGGTGTTCTCGCCAACCTGCACGTTGTGCGCAATCTGGATCAGGTTGTCGAGCTTGACACCGTTGGCAATGACCGTGTCGCCCAGGGCCCCCCGATCAATGCAGGTATTGGCGCCAACCTCCACGTCGTCGCCGATGCGCACGTGGCCCAGTTGCTCGATCTTGACCCACTGCTGACCCTGCTTGGCAAAGCCAAAGCCATCGCTGCCGATCACTGCGCCGGAATGGATGATGCAGCGCGCACCGATCACCGTGCCGCGTTCGATGGTCACGCGCGAGTCGATGCGCGTCTCGGCACCGATCTGCACGTCCGCCTCAATCACACTCAGCGCCCCGACGGTGGCACTCGGATGCACCCTGGCAGTGGGATGCACCACGGCGCTGGGATGAATGCCGGCGGGCACCTGCTGGCCGTGACGGCGCACCCACCACTGCGTCAGCCGCGCGAAGTAGAGATAGGGATCAGCCGTGACGATGCAGGCGCCACGCGCGAGCGCCTGCTCCAGCTGCGCCGGCGCAACGATGACGCAGGCGGCCTGGCAGCCTTGCAACTGCGGCAGCAGACGGGGGTTTGCCAGAAACGTGATGTCCGAGGCGCCGGCCGTCTCTAGCGGAGCGATGGCCGTAATGGCGCAAGCGCCATCACCATGCAGCTCTCCTCCCAGGTCTGCAACTATTTCAGCAAGTGTGACTTGCACCATTCAAATCCTCCTGGCCGGACGAACCCGCGCCCCACCTCGCCGGGCGGCGGCCGCATTGCGCTGCAACGCTTCCATGGACCAGTACAAACAACAATGCCCAGTTCGCCACGGCAACCGGGCAGCTGGGCACGAAGCGGGCCGCCATCCCGTCACGGACGGCGCCACGCACCATCAGCGCGAGCTGGCGTTCAGCGCCTGAATCACGCGGTCGGTAATGTCGTGCTTGGGATTGACCCAGACGGCCTCCTGCAGGATGACGTCGTAGTTCTCGCTTTCGGCAACCTGCTGCACGACCGCATTGGCACGCTCAAGTACTGCAGCCAGCTCCTCGGTCTTGCGCGAGGCCAGATCTTCCTGGAACTCGCGGCGCTTGCGCTGGAACTCGCGATCCTGCTCCATCAGCTGACGCTGACGCTGGGTACGCTGGCTTTCCGACAGCGTGGCAACTTCGCGCTCGAAGCGCTCGGACGCCGACTGCAGACTGTTGCCCAGCTCGATGATTTCCTTCTCCCGACGCGAGAACTCCTGTTCCAGACGCTGTTGCGCGCTGCGTGCCATGTTCGCGTCACGCAGGATGCGGTCGGTATTGACAAAGCCCGCCTTGAAGCTTTGCGCCAGCGCTGGTGCCGGTGCCCAGGCCAACGCAGCGGCCAATGCGATGGCGGAAGTGATTTTGTAAGTGAGGGCTTTCATACTTTCAGTCGTTAAAACGATGTTCCGATCTGGAACTGGATTTCTTCGATTCTATCGCCGGCCTTTTTCTTGAACGGATGCGCATAGGCGATTCGCAATGGTCCCACCGGGGATATCCAGCTCAGGCCCAAGCCCGTGGAAGCGCGGAATTCCGAGAAACGGACCTTCTCCCCATCCCCGAACACGTTGCCCGCATCGACAAAGGCAAACACGCGCAGCGTGCGGTCATTGCCCGCACCCGGGAACGGTGTGATGAACTCAACGTTCAAGTTCACTTTCCGTGCACCGCCCAGCGATGGGCCGGTGAAATCACGCGGCCCCAGGGTGCCTTGCTCGAAGCCGCGCACCGATCCCAGACCGCCCGAATAGAAGTTCTTGAACACCGGGAAGGGGTTGCCGCCAAGCCCCTTGCCCCAGCCCAGTTCCCCGTTGAAGGCCAGCGTGTATTTCGACGTGATCGGCAGGTACTGCTGGTACTGGTAGCTGGCCTTGAGGTACTTGGCATCGCCAGCGAAGGACCAGTCGCTGTTGAAGCGCTGGTAGCGCCCCTCGTTCGGCGCCAGGGCGCTGTCGCGGCTGTCGCGCGACCACCCGATGGTGAAGGGATAGGAGTAACCAAACAGGTCTTCCTGGTAGACATAGGCCGCCGGAATGGCCGTACCCGGCTTGAGTCGGTTGCGCTCCACCCCCAGCCCGAAGTACACGGTATCGGTCTCGCTGAACGGCACGCCAAAGCGCAGCGCACCGCCATAGGTCTCCAGCGAGTAGTTGCCGCCCATGTGGTCATAGGGCTTGTCGGTGCGGAAATACGCATCAATGGTGCGTGACACGCCCGACTGGGTGAAATACGGATCGGTGGTCGACAGCACCAGCGTACGGTTGTACTTGCTGGTGTTGAGGTCGATGCCCACATAGTGGCCCGTACCCATGAAGTTGTCCTGGCGCAGCCCGAACGAGAACGAAAGCTTTTCCGCACTGGAGTAGCCAGCGCCCAGCTGTAGGGAACCGGTAGGCTTCTCCGCGACGGTGATCAGCAGGTCAACCTGATCGGGCGCACCAGGCACGTCCTGGGTCTCGATATTGACTTCGGTGAAATAGCCCAAACGGTCGACACGGTCGCGCGAGAGGCGGATGCGCTCACCGTCATACCAGGCCGCCTCGAACTGGCGGAACTCGCGGCGGATCACCTCATCGCGGGTGCGGGTGTTGCCGGCGATGTTGATGCGACGCACGTAGACGCGGCGCTGCGGTTCGGCACGCAGCACCACCTCCACGGTGTTGTTGTCGCGGTTGATCTGCGGCACCGCATCCACGCGCGCAAAGGCATAACCATAGTTGCCGAAATGCTCCGCAAACGCCTGCGTGGTGTTGGTGACCTGTTCCTCGTTGTAGGGCTCGCCCGGCTTGATCTGCACCAGCGCCTTGAACTCGTCGTCACGGCCGAGGTAATCCCCCTCCAGCCGGACTGCGGAGACGGCAAAGCGATCACCCTCATGCACGTTGACAGTGATCGAGATGCTCTGGCGATCCGGGGAGATCGCCACCTGCGTGGACTCGATGCGGAAGTCGATGTAGCCGCGCTGCAGGTAATACGAACGCACGTTCTCAAGATCGGCATTGAGGCGCGCACGCGAATAACGGTTGGATTTGGTGTACCAGCTCAGCCAGCCACCCGTGTCCTGGTCCATCAGACCGCGCAGCGTGGACTCACTGAACGCTTTGTTGCCGGTGAACCGGATGTCGGCAATCTTGGCCACATCGCCTTCGGTCACGGTGAACACCAGATTGACGCGGTTGCGATCAACCGGCGTAACCGTGCTGACGACCTGTGCGCCATAGTAGCTGCGTGAGAGGTACTGGCGCACCAGCTCCTGCTCGGCGCGGTCAGCCAGCGCACGATCGAATGGCCGGCCCTCCGCCAGCCCGACATCGCGCATGGCGTTGATCAGCGCTTCACGGTCGAACTCGCGCGTACCAACGAACTCGACGCTGCCGATAACGGGGCGCTCCTGTACGACCACCACCAGCACGTTGCTGTCGGCCTCGATGCGCACATCGTTGAACAAGCCCAGCGCAAATAGCGCCCGGATCGACTCCGAAGCCTTGTCATCGGTATAGAGATCGCCCACCCGGATGGGCAGCGAGGCAAACACGGTCCCGGCTTCGACCCGCTGCAGGCCTTCGACGCGAATGTCTCGCACCGTAAAGGGCTCGATGGCCCACAACGCCAGGCTGGTGGCACAGGACGCCGCGGCCACGACGGCACGCACGCAAAATCGTTTCAAGGAATGATTCATGGATTCACGTCGATCCGACTGAAAGACAGGCAGTCACTGCAAGCTGGGGCTGGTGCGCCGTTCATCGCAGCAACCGCCCCAGATCATTAAACAAGGCCAGTGTCATCAGCAGCAGCAGCAGCGCAACGCCTGCGCGCTGCAACTGCTCCATCCACTGCTGGGGCACTGGCCTTCCCGTTACCGCTTCCCAAAGATAATACATCAGGTGCCCACCATCGAGGACGGGCAGCGGCAGCAGGTTGAGCACCCCCAGGCTGAGGCTGATGACAGCCAGAAAGTGCAGGAACTGTACCATCCCGAGGCTGGCCGACTGCCCAGCATACTGCGCAATCGACACAGGGCCGCTGAGGTTTTCCAGCGATGCCTGTCCCACCAGCATGCGCCCGAGCATGCGCAGCGTCAGCGCCGCCATCTCCCACGTCCTGGCAACGCCGCGCTGAAGCCCCTCGATGGGTCCGTAACGCACGGTGGTGGTCGCGTAGTCGCCGCTGCTGCCAATGCGCGCGCCAATGCGCGCCACCATCGCACCGCCCTCGCCCGCGACGCGCTGTGGCGTGACCTGCACGGTCAGCGTCGCACCATCACGCTCGATCAGCCATTGCTGCGGCGGATCGTGTTCGGCGCTGGCCTGAATACGCTGCACCAGTTGCTGGGCATCGCGCATGGGCACGCCGTCAACGGCACGCACCAGATCGCCCGGCCGCAACCCCGCCGCCTCGGCGGCGCTGCCGGGCACAATCTCCCCAAGCACAGGGGTTGCCATTGGCGCGAGAATGCCGATGCGCTGCAGCGCGGCCGCATCCAGATCGCGGATATCCGCCTGTGCCAGCGGCAGGGTGATGGTTTTCTCCCCTGGCTGCTGCGCCGGTTGCAGCGTCAGCACCAGATCGCGCTGTGTCAGCGCCGCACGGTTGAGCAGCCAGCGCAATTCCTCGAACGACTGCACCCTTTGGGCAGGGCCATCGTCAACCGCGGCAGCCAGCACCATGTCGCCCTGCGCGATGCCCGCATGCGCGGCCAGCGAATCGGGCACCGGGGTCGCCAACACAGGCTGCGCCGCCGACATGCCCCACCAGTTGACTGCCGAAAACAACAGCACGGCCAGCACGAGGTTGGTCAGTGGCCCCGCCAGCACAATGGCCGCGCGCTGTGCCAGCGGCCTTCGGTTGAAGCCGCGGTGGCGTTCGTGCTCTGCCACCTGCCCCTCGCGCTCATCAAGCATCTGCACGTAGCCGCCCAGCGGCAGCGCCGCAACCACGAACTCGGTTTCGCTGCCGCTGGGCCGCCAGCGCACCAGCGGCTTGCCCATACCGATGGAAAACCGCAGCACCTTGACGCCACAGGCCTTGGCCATGCGGTAGTGGCCCCACTCATGCACGGTCACCAGCACACCGATGGTGACGAGAAAAGCCAGCACAGTCACCATGTCGTCGCCTCAGCTTGCCTGCCGCTGTACCTGGGCGGCAGCCACTCGTCGAGCCTGCTGATCAAGCGCCAGCAATGCGTCCAGGGAATCGGTCTGCGCCGCCACACAGCGCGCGAGCGTCTCCGCGTTGACGGCATAGATCTGGTCAAAACGCAGCTGACCGGCAAGAAACGCGGCCACGGCCACCTCATTGGCGGCATTGAGAATGGCGGTGCTGCCCTGCGCACCATGCAGCGCCTGCCAGGCCAGCGCCATACAGGGAAAGCGCCGGCGATGCGCGGGCTCCTCGAACGATTCGAAGGTCAGACCTGCCAGCGCGTGAAAGTCCAGCCGCGCCGCGCCGGATTCGATGCGTTCGGGCCAAGCCAGGCCATAGGCGATCGGCACGCGCATGTCCGGCGTGCCCAGCTGCGCGATGATGGAGCCATCCCTGAATTGCACCATGGAGTGGATCACGCTTTGCGGATGGATGACCACCTCCAGCTGCTCGGGCGCGACGTCGAACAGGTAGCGCGCTTCAATGACTTCAAGCGCCTTGTTCATCATGGTTGCCGAATCCACCGAAATCTTGCGACCCATGCGCCAGTTCGGATGTGCACACGCCTGCTCGGGCGTCACGTCGGCAAATGTGGCCGCATCGCGCGCGCGAAATGGCCCGCCGGAGGCTGTCAGTATGATTTTCTCCACACGGGTCGGCCAGGTCCGTGGCTGCTCGGGCAGGGACTGGAACACCGCCGAATGCTCGCTGTCGATGGGCAGCAACACGGCGCCATGCGCGCGCACCTGCTGCATGAACCAGGCACCACCCACCACCAGCGCTTCCTTGTTGGCCAGCAGCAGACGCTTGCCCGCCTGCGCAGCCGCCAGCGCGGGCGCCAGGCCCGCCACGCCAACGATGGCGGCCATGACGGTGTCGACCTGCGGATGCGCTGCCAGCTCGGCAATCGCCGCCTCGCCCGCCAGCACCTGGGTGGCCACCCCGGCCTCCTGCAGGAGCGATCGCAACTGCGCCGCGCCCTGCGTATCGGCCATGGCGGCGTAGGCCGGGCGAAACTGCACACATTGCTGCGCCATCAGCGGCACGTTGCGTCCGGCTGCCAACGCAAATACCTCATAGACATCGGCATGGCGCGCCAGTACATCCAGCGTACTGGTGCCGATCGAGCCGGTCGCTCCCAGCACAGCCACGCGCTGCCTTTGCCTGTCGGACATACTGCCTTCCTCCGCGCTGGTCACGCCGTACCGGCCAGCCATGCAATTACCAACATTCCCATCGGCATGATGGGCAGCAACCCGTCGATGCGATCCAGTACCCCGCCATGGCCTGGCAGCACATGGCTGCTGTCCTTGGCGCCGGCGGCGCGCTTGACCAGTGATTCGAACAAGTCGCCCACCACGCTCATGCCAGCCAGTACGACGCATACGGCCACCAGCACGATGAGGCTGTGCTGGCGTAGCATGCCGTAGAAACTGTGGCCCCATTGCTGCGCAAAGCGCCCGTCCAGCGACAGCCACAGCGCCGCCAGCAGCAGCACCGCGACCATGCCCCCCAGCACGCCTTCCCAGCTCTTGCCGGGACTCACGCGCGGCGCAAGCTTGCGTGCTACCAGCTTCTGGCCAAAGGCGCGGCCAGCAAAATACGCACCGATATCCGCTGCCCACACCAGCGCCATCAGCGACAGCAAGTAGTTGATACCGAGGGCAAAGGCGCGCAACACCGCCAGCCAGACCACGGCAAACAGCACCAGCCCCGCCAGCAGACGCACGGACCTGGGCACAGCCTGCCATCCCTGCGTGCCTGCATGCAAGGTCCAGACAGCGCCAGCCAGCCACATCAGGCAGCAGACCAGCCAGAAGCCGCCAGGCAGGGGAAATTGCGCCACGCCCGCCACTGTCGCCACGGCGGCCACCGCGACGAATCCTGCTCCCACGGCAATGGCCAATGCGTCCGGCATACCATTAAGGCGCGCCCACTCCCAGCTGGCCACGCCCAGCGCCAGGGTCAACAGCGCCATGAACGGCCAGTGCCAGGGTGCCAGCAGACACAGCAGAACGACGGCCAACATGGCCAGCGCGGTGATGATTCGCTGCTTGAGCATCAGACGTTCTCTCGTTCCTCGGAACTGCTGGCCGCATCGTGGCGGCTGCGCAGCTGCTCGTCGGTCTTGCCAAAACGCCGCTGGCGCTGCGCGAAGGAAGCCAGCGCCGCATCCAGGTCGGCAGCATCGAAATCAGGCCATAGCGTCGGCGTGAAGAAAAGCTCGGCATAGGCCGCCTGCCAGAGCAAAAAGTTGCTCAGGCGCAATTCCCCGCCGGTGCGTATCAGCAGATCGGGATCGGGCACATGCGCCAGCGCCATTGCACGGCCCAGCGTTTCCTCTGTGATCGGCTTGCCCTCGGCACACAGGCGACGCGCCGCCTGGGCGATGTCCCAGCGTCCGCCATAGTTGAAGCAGACATTCAGAATCAGCCGGGAGTTGCCCGCGGTAGCCTGCTGCGCCTGCTCCAGTCCCTCGCACACCTTGGCACTCAGGCCCGCACGCTCGCCGACGCAATACAGCCGCACGCCATGCTCTTGCAGGCTGGCAACCTCCTTCGTCAGGGCGTTGGCCATCAGGCTCATCAGACCGTTGACCTCCTCCTCGGGACGGTTCCAGTTCTCCGATGAGAAGGCAAATACGGTCAGCACGCGCACGCCGCGCTCGCCGCACAGGGCCACGCAGCGGCGCAGCGCATCGACGCCGCGCTTGTGTCCGGCCAGCCGGGGCAGCAGGCGCTTTTGCGCCCAGCGGCCATTACCGTCCATGACGATGGCCACGTGATGCGCGGTGGCAGTCAAGGCATTTTCTGCGTGCATGTTCATCCCGCCGCCTCGGCGCACACCAGCTGGCAGGCCGCGTAGCCGGCCTGCCGGGGCAGCGCCGCCGGCTCAGACTGCCATGACATCCTTTTCCTTGGCTTCCACCAGTGCATCGATCTCGGCGATGAACTTGTCGGTGATCTTCTGCACTTCGGCCTCGGCCCGCTTCTGGTCATCTTCGGAGGCTTCCTTGTCCTTGACCAGCTTCTTGATGGCATCGTTGGCATCGCGGCGCAGGTTGCGCACGGCGATCTTGGCGTTCTCGCCTTCGCTGCGCACGAGCTTGGTCATCTCGCGGCGGCGCTCCTCGCTCATCGGCGGCATGGGCACGCGAATCAGATCACCCATGTTGGCCGGATTCAGGCCCAGATCGCTCTCGCGGATGGCCTTCTCGATCTTGGCGCCCATGTCGCGCTCCCAGGGCTGCACGCTGATCGTGCGCGCATCCAGCAGCGACACGTTGGCGACCTGGCTGATGGGCACGTGCTGGCCGTAGTACTCGACCTGCACGGTATCGAGCAGCGCGGGATTGGCGCGGCCGGTGCGGATCTTGGACAGGTTGTTCTTGAACGCGAGGATGGATTGCTCCATCTTGCTCTGCATGGTCTTGCGAATGTCGGCAATGGACATGAAATCTCTCCTGCAAAAGTTCGACGGGAAAGGTCGGGCGCGTCCGCGCCCGACTTGTCAGGCGTACACCAGCGTTCCCTCGTCCTCGCCGCGCACCACACGCTGCAGTGCGCCCGGCTTGACGATGGAAAACACCTTGATCGGCAGCTTTTGGTCGCGGCACAGCGCAAAGGCCGTGGCATCCATGATGCCCAGGTTCTTGACCATGGCCTCATCGAAGCTCAACCGGCTGTAGCGCGTGGCCTGCGGATCCTTGACGGGATCCGCCGAGTACACGCCATCGACCTTGGTGGCCTTGAGCACGATCTGCGCGCCGATCTCGGCGCCGCGCAGGGCAGCGGCGGTGTCGGTGGTGAAAAACGGATTGCCGGTGCCGGCTGCAAAGACCACCACCTTGCCTTCCTCCAGATACTGCAGTGCCTTGGGACGCACGTAGGGCTCGGCCACCTGATCCACCGAAATAGCCGACATCACGCGCGCGGGCACGTCCTTGCGGCCAATGGCCTCGGCCAGTGCCAGTGCGTTCATGACCGTTGCCAGCATACCCATGTAGTCGGCCGTGGCGCGGTCCATGCCCGCGGCGCCGCCAGCCACCCCCCGGAAGATGTTGCCGCCACCAATGACGATGGCCAGTTCCACCCCCATCTCGGTGATGGCGACGATTTCGTCCACCATGCGCTCGATGGTTTCGCGGTTGATGCCAAAGGCATCATCGCCCATCAGGGCCTCACCGGAGAGCTTGAGCAAGATGCGCCGATAGGCCGGAGCCGGAGTTGGGTTTGCAGTCATGGCTGGATGAGAAAAGGAGGATCGTTCTTGGAATTCGTGCAGCAGGCACCGGGCGTGGCGCGCATTGTCGCGCCAACTGGCACCCATGACAAAACGCCGCACCCTCCTGCCAGGGCTTGCCCCTGCGGGGAAGTGCGGCGCCCAGGCCAATTATCCGGCAAGCGGCTCGATCAGCTCTTCGCAGCTGCCATTTGCGCGGCCACCTCGGCCGCGAAATCGTCGGCCTTCTTCTCGATGCCCTCGCCCACCACGAACAGCGTAAAGCCGTGCACAGTGGTGTTCTTTTCCTTGAGCATCTGCGCCACGCTCTGCTTGTCGTTCTTGACGAACGGCTGATCGAGCAGCGACACCTCCTTAAGGTACTTGGCCACTGCGCCTTCGACCATCTTGGCGGCAATCTCCGCAGGCTTGCCCGCTTCCTCGGCCTTGCCCTTGGCGACGGTACGCTCCTTCTCGATCAGCTCGGCAGGCACGTCGGCGCTGGACAGCGCCACCGGCTTCATCGCCGCCACGTGCATGGCCACATCGCGCGCCGCACTTTCGTCACCATCGAACGTGACCACGACGCCAATGCGCGTGCCATGCAGGTAGTGCGTCAGCTGCTTGCCTTCGGCAAAGCGGGCGAAACGGCGCAGCGTCATGTTCTCGCCGATCTTGCCGACCAACCCCTTGCGCACGTCCTCGAGCGTCGGGCCAAAGCCGTCCTGGCTGTATGGCAGCGCACCCAGGGCATCGACATCGGCCGGGTTGTGCTTGGCCACCAGCTGGGCTGCGGCATTGGCAAACTGCAGGAAGCTGTCGTTCTTGCTGACGAAGTCCGTCTCGCAGTTGACTTCCACCATGGCACCCACGCCGTCTTCAACGGCGACGGCAATCACGCCTTCGGCCGTCACGCGCGAGGCCGCCTTGCCGGCCTTAGTGCCGAGTTTGATGCGCAGCAGCTCCTCGGCCTTGGCCATGTCGCCATCGGCCTCGACCAGGGCCTTCTTTGCTTCCATCATCGGGGCATCGGTTTTCGCACGAAGTGCTGCCACCATGCTTGCTGTCACTGCAGCCATGTTGATCTCCAATCGTTGGTACGTTCAGTACGTTGGGGGATGAGGGGTTGTTCGGTTGCCTTGGCGGCCACACCAGGCGCCGCTACGAAAAAAGGGGCGTCTGCTGGAGGCCCCTTTTTTTGCTGCGCATCCGCACGGCGCGAAGCGCAGCCTCAGAGTCTGGGAGGGACTTGCCTGCCCGAGAGTTTACTCGGCAGTCTCTTCCTGCACTTCCACGAACTCATCGCCTTCATCGGCAGCCACCAGCTTGGCGACGTTGTCGACGGCGTTGTTGCGGCCTTCGATGATGGCATCGGCGATGCCGCGGGCATACAGCGCCACGGCCTTGGCCGAGTCGTCGTTGCCGGGAATCACGTAGTCGATGCCTTCGGGGTTGTGGTTGGTGTCAACCACGCCAATGAGCGGGATGCCCAGCTTGTGCGCCTCGGAGACGGTGATCTTGTGGTAGCCCACATCGATCACGAAAATCGCATCCGGCAGTCCGGCCATGTCCTGGATGCCGCCGATGTCGCGCTCGAGCTTCTCGATCTCGCGACCGAACAGCAGCTGCTCCTTCTTGCTCAGGGATTCCAGGCCGGCTTCCTGCTGGGCCTTCATGTCCTTGAGGCGCTTGACCGAAGTCTTGAGTGTCTTGAAGTTGGTCAGCATGCCACCAAGCCAGCGTTGATCCACGTAGGGCATGCCGGCGCGCTTGGCTTCCTGCGCCACGAACTCGCGCGACTGGCGCTTGGTGCCGACAAACAGGATGGTGCCGCCATTGGCTGCCAGCTGGCGCGCGTATTTCTGCGCTTCCTGGAACTTCGGCAGTGTCGCTTCCAGGTTGATGATGTGGATCTTGTTGCGATGGCCAAAAATGTACGGGGCCATCTTGGGGTTCCAGAAGCGCGTCTGGTGACCGAAGTGGACACCGGCTTCCAGCATTTCACGCATGGTGATGGTGGACATAATTAAACTCCAAAGGTTTTTTCCAAGACAGGTTCCGTCACCGCCCGCAAGCCGCTCGCCGGAGAAATTGCAAAGCATCGCTCCCGCATAGCGCCCTGTCAGCAGCACCCAGGATGAACCTGCCTGCTATTTGCCTTGCCTAATGTGGGCGCAACAAAAGCGCAGGCCGCACTGGCAAAACCCGACCATTCTAGCACAAGCCCACGACACCCCCATGCCCCGCTCTACCCTCCCAAGCCGTGACGATCTGCAGGCGCGCCATGCACGCGCCCTGGCCGCCTGCACCTGCGAACAGGGCCGCGCCGCCATGCGCACCTGCAACCTGCAGCCGCCTGCGGCGCTGCGTTTGCCGCAGGAGCGCCCCGCCGCACCGCCACCCCTTTCCGGGTGGCTGGTCAGCATCAAGGATTTGTTCGACGTTGCCGGGCAAGTCACCACCGCCGGCTCACGCATCCTGGAAAGCCAACCACCCGCACTCCGCAACGCCACGGCCGTGCAGCGCCTGCTGCAGGCCGGCGCCCACAACATGGGCCGCACGCACATGGTGGAGTTCGCCTTTTCCGGCATCGGTATCAATCCACACTTTCCACCGCTGTTCGCAGTGGATGCCTGGCACGCAGCACCTGGCCAATGCTTTCGCGCCCTGCCCGAGCAACGGGTCTGCGGCGGCTCCTCCTCCGGCGCCGCTCTGTCGGTGGCACTGGGTATTGCCGATGCGGCGCTGGGCTCGGACACCGGCGGCTCCATCCGCATCCCAGCCGCTTTCAATGGCCTGGTTGGATTCAAGAGTACGCAAGCACTGGTTCCCCGCGATGGCATGCTGCCGCTGTCACCCTCCCTGGACGTCGCCTGCGCCATCACGCGCAACGTGGAAGCCGCCATCCGCGTCCATGAAGTCCTGGCAGCGCGCACCGTCACGCGCACGCCTGCGCCGCTTGAGGCATGGCAGCTGGCAGTGATCGACAACTTCTTTCTCGATGACTGCGACACGACCACGCGCAACGCCTTCGAACGCAGCGTCGATGTGCTGCAGGCTACAGGCGCGCGCGTGCAGCGCCTGCAGCTTCCTGCCATGGACACCCTGCGGGAGATGGCCCGCCTGGGCACGCTGCCAGCGGCGGAAAGCCATGCATGGCACGCGCCATTGCTGCAGCAGCATGGCGACGCTTATGACCCACGCGTGCGCCAGCGCATTGCCGCGGGGGCCACGATGACAGCCACCGCCTATCTGCAGCTGCAGGCGCTGCGCCGCCAGTGGCAACAGACCATGGCCACGCAACTGCAGGGGTTTGACGCCATCCTCAGCCCCACTGTCGCCATCACCGCGCCCCCCTACGCTAGCATCGCACCCGGTGCCGAGCGCGATGACGCATTCAGCCGCGCCAATGCGCTGGTGCTGCGCAACACCAGCGCCATCAACTTGCTCGACGGCCCGGCGATCAGCATCCCTTGCCACACCAAAGAGGAGCCGCCTGTCGGGCTGATGCTATGGCACTGTCAAGGACGCGATGATGCCGTACTGGCCATCGCAAAACGTGCGGAACAGGCACTGACACTAGCCGTCGCCGCGTAGCGCACAAAACAAAAGGGGTTACGCACCAGACGTAACCCCTTGATTCGGTTGGTGGGCGGTACAGGGTTCGAACCTGTGACCCCTGCCGTGTGAAGGCAGTGCTCTACCACTGAGCTAACCGCCCAACCGCGCAATCGCTGCGAAGCGCGAGACTATACCAGCTTTTCAGGAGCTCCGACAGAAAATCGGCCAATTCGCTGCACGCCATCAGACTGCCGGGACGTGTCTCGGATCTGCCGCCGCGACCGCACTTCAGCCCAGTTCCCGGGCCATTTCCACGGCGCGATCATGGCATGCCCGCATCGCTTCGATGAAATGCGCCCGCACCTGACGCTCATCAAGCCTGGTGATGGCGGCAAACGTCGTTCCCCCCTTGGAGGTGACGCGCTGGCGCAGCACCTCAGGTCCATCCGCGGACGCTGCGGCCAGCGCGGCAGCACCGTCCACCGTTGCAACCGCGAGCCGGTACGCCTGATCGGGCGACAACCCCAGATCGGTGCCGGCCTGCCGCATCGCCTCAAGCAGGTAGAACACATAGGCCGGGCCCGAGCCCGACACCGCCGTGACCGCGTTGAGCAACTCCTCACGCGCCACCCACTCAACCAACCCTACCGCCTCGGCAATGTGCTGCGCAGCGGCGCGATCGGCAGCCGCCACTGCCGCGCCGGCATACAGACCGGTGATCCCTTTCCCGACCAGTGCCGGGGTGTTGGGCATGGCCCGCACGATGCGCGCAGTACCCAGCCATTGCTGCATCGACGCAACAGGAACGCCTGCGGCGATGCTCACATGCAGACACCCCTGCAACTGCGGCGCCAACTCGCGCATGACCGTGCCCAGCACCTGTGGCTTGACCGCCCAGACGACGCAAGCGTCAGCCGGCACAGGCACGCTCAGGCGCTCCAGGGCCGTCACGCCCAAGTCCTTGACCAGCGCTTCACGCGTCGGCGCCTGCGGCTCGACAATGAGCAGCGAAGACGCCGTCTGGTCAGCTGCCAGCAAGCCGCCGACAATGGCTCGGGCCATGTTGCCGCCGCCGATGAACACTGTTTGAGATACCGTCATAGCGTGCCAACTTCCTTGGGACCTGTTTACCAGGGCCAGTTCACAATCCTCTCACGCGCCGCATGCAGCCGCACCCGCAAAACCTTTCAGGCACGCCGTACTTGGGGCATTACTGATTCAGCGATACCTGCTGCGTGCTTGGCACCAGCGCCCGTTTTATTTGCACCGCAATCCGTGCCACCAAAGAACACAGGCCCGGGGAAGCGGGCCTGTCTCGAACGCGGTACTGCGCAAACCACTGCGGTCAGGAGCCGCCGCTGTGCGCGCGCTTGCCCGGGTTCTTCTTGCTGCGGGTATGCACACCGCGTTCCAGGCTGACGCGCTGACCGCCTCCGTCCTTGGGAATGTGATAGCCCTTGGGCGCCACGGGACGCGGCGTAGCCTTGCGATCTGCTTCAGTGATGATTTTGTTGCCCATAACGGCTCCGAGTTGGGTAATGCAAAACCCGCAATTGTAGACGAGTCAGCCGCAAGCGAATTTCCCTTCAGCCCGAGCGCGTTCACGGCGCGTTCCCGCAACACCTGCACAGCTACTGCGAAGGACGATCCGGCAACAGACAGGCATCCAGCATCTGCAGGTTGTTGTCCCTGGCAAAGTTCATGACGAAGTCCCATGCCATGGGCTCGTGCTCGCGCAGCGCAGTATGCACAACCACGCACTTGACCCCATCAACCACGGTCGGCACGCACCACGGGGAATAGATCAGGTGGTTGCCAGGCTGCATGCCAGGCGGACGAAAGGTGCTCATGACGCCAGCCAGGCGCTCGGACCAGTCACTGGGGCGAAACGTCTTGCCATCCTTGGTTTTACCGAGTATGAAAACCTGCTGGGATGATGGCGTGGCACTGGACATGGTTGGCGGAAGGCGGCGGCGCCCAGAACGTGTTCACGCTGCACCGCACAATGCTGCTAAAGCCAGCGATTTTACCCATTCAATGCCGATGCGGGGCAACAGGGGCGTAACGCCGCCACCTGCACTCCCCCTTTTCATCCACTGCTTCTGTGCAGGGTCAGCAAACGCGCAGCCAGTACGACAAACACCATGCTCGCGGTGCGGTTGAGCACGCGCTGCGCCCGAATGGACTGCCGCAGCAGCCGGGCGAACCACCCCGAAAAACAGGCAATGGCACCGAATACGGCCAGCGTCACCACGGCAAATACAGCACCGAATACCATCACCTGCGATGCGACTGACCCGATGGCCGGATCGGCAAACTGCGGCAGAAACGCCAGAAAGAACATCAGTACCTTGGGGTTGCTGAGATTCATGAAAACGCCGCGCCCGGTCATGACATACCAGGGTCGCCCAACGGCGCATTGGCCTGACTGCTGGTCGGATGCGGCACCCGCCACTGCGACCGGCGCACGCCACGCTTGCCACGCCAGCCATAGCAGATAGAGCGCGCCAGCGATCTTCAGGAAGGCGAAGGCAGCAGCCGATGCAGCCACCAGGGCCGCCAGGCCCAGCGCCACGGCGCAGGTATGTCCCAGCACACCAATACAGAGCCCGAGAACGACGGCGAGTCCCGCACGCGGACCATGCTGGGCCGACTGTAGCAACACGAACAAATTGTCCGGCCCTGGCGTGACGGCCAGCACCAACGCCACGCCCGCAAACTGCCACAGCACGAGGGTTTCAGGCATGTCCCTCACTCCACAGTCGGATCACGGCCCAGCAGGCCTTGCACCAGCGCATGGGCATCGACCTGCCCATCCAGCAGACGAACCACCGCCTCACTGATAGGCATGTGGACGCCAAGGCCTGCGGCGCGCTGAACCACCGCACGCGCGCAATGCACTCCCTCGGCGACGTGACCGAGCGAGGCCAGGATTTCCGGCATGGAGCGCCCCTCCGCCAACAACAGCCCAACCCTGCGATTGCGCGACAGTCCTCCCGTTGCCGTCAGCACCAGATCGCCCACGCCCGACAGACCCATGAACGTCTCGGCGCGCCCTCCCAGCGCCAGCCCCAGGCGCGTCATTTCCGCCAGGCCACGCGTAATCAGCGCAGCACGGGCATTGAGACCCAGTTCCAGCCCGTCACAGATGCCTGTGGCCAGCGCCAACACGTTCTTGACCGCACCGCCGACTTCGACTCCTGTCACATCGTCGTTCTCATACACCCGCAGCACCGACCCATGAAAGGCCTGCACCAGCAGGCGCCGCACCTGCGCGTCACGCGAGGCTGCCACCAGCGCCGTCGGCCGTCCTTGCGCCACCTCCAGCGCAAAGCTAGGGCCGCTGAGCACACCGCAAGGCCACGGGCCGCCAACATCCGCGTAGACTTCGTGCGGCAGTCGGCCGACCGCCCCTGCCTCACCCGTTGGCTCTACCCCTTTGCACAGCCAGACGACGGGCACGTGCGCGGCGGGCTGCCCGGCTGCGCACAACATCTGCAAGCTCTGGCGCAAGGCTGCCAGCGGCGTGCCCAGTACGACCAAATCCGCCTGCGCGACCGCATCGGCGATTGCACCACTAACCACCTCAACCTGTTCCGGCAGGCGCACCTGCGGCAGATAGCGCTGATTCACCCGGGTGGCCGCCATGGCGCGCGCCTGCTCGGCATCGCGCAGCCACAGCCGCACCGGCTCGGTCGCGCCACGCGCCGCCGCGATTGCCACGGCAGTGCCCCATGCGCCAGCGCCCAGCACCGCGATACGCAAGCCCTCCACAGTCACAGCATCCCCTCCTGCGCAATGGCCATGGCAGCAGCAACCATCAACGCCGCACACCGCGCAACAAAGGGCCCGAAGGCCCTTGCGCGTGGAGGCATTGGCGGCACGGTTCGGCAGCCAATGCGCATCACTGCACCGTCTGCGCGCCGCCTGCAACCTGCTGGGCGGCCTGCTGTGCCTGCTGCTGATCGTACATGGCCTGGAAGTTGATCTCGGCCAGATGCACGGGTGGAAAGCCTGCGCGGTTGATGATGTCGGCAATATTGCCGCGCAGATAGGGATAGATGATTTGCGGACACGCCACGCCGATGACAGCGCCCAGCTGTTCCTGCGCAATGTTGCGAATCTCGAAAATGCCGGCCTGCTTGGCCTCGACCAGAAACAGCGTCTTGTCCTCCACCTTGGTGGTGACGGTGCCGGTCACGGTCACCTCGAAAATGCCGTCGGCGACGTTGTTGGCGGCCACGGCCAGCTGGATGTCCACATTGGGCTGCTTCTGCTCCAGCAGGATGGCCGGAGAGTTGGGTTGCTCCAGCGACAAATCCTTGAGATACACGCGCTGGATCTGGAACACCGGGGCAGGGTTTGCTGCCGAGTTCGCGCCGGAATTGCCATTGGAAGTTGCTTGGTCAGCCATGCTCAAAAAACTTTCTGTTGTCAGGATCGTTCGGGAAAGCCCGCCACCGCCATCGCCTGCCAATGCGCGAGCGCCGAGCCTGGAAAATAGCGCCGTGCGGCACCAGCGGCCTATTATGCAGACTTTACCGTGCCGTCAGGCCAGAGGATTTCCGAGCCGCCCGACCCACTGCACAGGTCACACGGACATCTGGCCTTGCAGCAGTGGCTGCAGTCTGCCTGCGGCGTCCAATGCGGCCAGATCATCAAAGCCCCCCACGTGCGTATCACCAATGTAGATCTGCGGCACCGTACGGCGACCGGTGGACTGCATCATGCGCTCGCGCGCTGCCAGGTCCGCATCGATGCGGATTTCCTCGATTTCCGTCACGCCGCGCGCCTTGAGCAATTGCTTGGCGCGCACGCAGTAAGGGCAGTAGGCGGTGGTGTACATCTTCACGGCTTGCATGGCATCTCCTCACGGCAAGGGCCAACAGTTCGGGCACCATCCACTCAGGCGGGCTTGGCACCGGCGGTAACCGGCAGGCTTGCATCCTTCCAGGCCTTCATGCCGCCGGTGACGACGTAGACGTTCTCGTAGCCAAGCTTCTTGGCCGCGGCGGCAGCGCGCGCTGCCCGCGTGCCGCTTGCACACACGAACAGCAGGGGCGCGGCCTTGTTCTTGGCTACGGCCCCGATCTGCTTGTCAAGCTGCTCGGGCAGCACGTGCCTGGCGCCCTTGATATGCCCGGCCGCATACTCCTCGGCGGTGCGCACATCGACGACGATGGCCTTTTCGCTATTGATCTTTTGCACCGCCTGAGCAGGAGTCAGGCCACTGGCGCCAGCGCGCATCAGCGATGGAACGAACAGCAATGCGCCCGAGACGCCCGCCAATAAAAACAGATACCAGTTATCCAGGAAAAAACTCACGTTGGCGCTCGCATCGTCAAGAGAACAGGAAAATGGCAGCAAGGCTACCGGCAAAAGCCGGCATTTTAAGTCGGCGGCCCCGCCAGCTGCGAACGCGTGGGCACGCACCGTTAAAATCGCCGGGGTTTAGCGCTTGGCGCATGGCATGTGCCTGCGCCTGAAACCTTTTTTCGTCCGCCCGCTCTGAGGACTGCTGCACATGCAGTCTTGCCAACCAACTTCCAACACCATGCACAAGCTCGTACTGATTCGCCACGGCGAGTCCACCTGGAACCTGGAAAACCGGTTTACCGGCTGGGTCGATGTCGGCCTGACGGAGACAGGCATCGCGCAAGCGCGCAGCGCAGGCCGTCGCCTCAAGGAAGCGGGGTTCACGTTCGACAAGGCCTACACCAGCGTGCTCAAGCGCGCCATCCACACGCTCTGGCATTGCCTCGACGAGATGGATTGCACCTGGCTGCCGGTGGAGAAATCCTGGCGCCTCAACGAGCGTCACTATGGCGCGCTGCAGGGCCTCAACAAAGCCGAAACGGCACAGCAGTACGGAGACGATCAGGTATTGATCTGGCGCCGCAGCTACGACACTCCGCCTCCCGCGCAGGATCCTGCCGATGCGGTCAACGAGCGCACGGATCGCCGCTACGCGTCGCTCGCTCCCGAGCAATTTCCGGCCACCGAATGCCTCAAGGATACGGTGGCGCGCGTGCTGCCTTACTGGGAATCGCAGATTGCGCCCGACATCCGCGCCGGCAGGCAGCTCGTCATCGCCGCACATGGCAACTCGCTGCGCGCATTGGTGAAATACCTGGATGGCGTATCCGACCAGGACATCGTCGGCCTGAATATCCCCAACGGCAACCCGCTGGTTTATGAGCTGGATGAGGCGCTCAAGCCCATTCGCAGCTACTATCTGCAGGCCTGAGCGGCAATCCGCCCGCTCTGGGCAGTGTGGCGGCTGCCTCTGCCAGCTCTGGCGCATTCTTTTTTGAGAAAAAGGACCCTGATTCCATGGGACGCACAATTCAAGCAGCCACCTGGGTCGGTGCAGGCATACTGACCGGCGCACTGGCCACGATCTCGGTGCAAACCGTGGCTCGCAGCACGGTATCGCCACTGCCGCTGCAGGAGCTGCAGCAGTTTGCAGCCGTCTACGGGCTGATCAAGTCTGACTATGTCGAGCCGGTCGATGACAAGAAGCTCATTTCCGATGCCATCAGCGGCATGGTCTCCGGGCTGGACCCTCATTCCCAGTACTTCGATGAGGAAAGCTTCAAGGAATTCCGCGAAGGCACGAGCGGCCGCTTCGTCGGCGTAGGCATCGAGATCACGCAAGAGGACGGCCTGATCCGCATCGTCTCGCCGATCGAGGGCTCGCCGGCCGACCGTGCGGGTCTGAAAACCAACGACCTGATCACCCAAATCGACTCCACCCCGGTCAAAGGCCTGACACTGACCGATGCGGTCAAGCGCATGCGCGGCGAGCCCGACACCCATGTCAAGCTGACCATCTTCCGCCGCGACGAGGACCGCACGTTCACGGTTGACATCAAGCGCGAGGAAATCAAGACGCAGTCGGTCAAGGCCGCCATCGTCGAGCCGGGCTATGCCTGGATACGCCTGTCGCAGTTCCAGGACCGCACGGTGGAGGACTTCGTCGCCAAGATGGTGGACATCTACACCAAGGAGCCGCAGCTCAAGGGGCTGGTGCTGGATCTGCGCAACGACCCGGGCGGTCTGATGGACGCGGCAGTCGCCATTTCCGCAGCTTTCCTGCCACGTGACGTGGTGGTCGTGACCACCGATGGCCAGTTGCCGGAGAGCAAGGCCGTATTCACCACCAACCCGCAGCATTACATGTCGCGGCGCTTCTTGGGCGGCGACCCACTCCAGCGCCTGCCCGAAGCGATCAAGACCGTGCCACTGGTCGTGCTGGTCAATGAAGGGTCGGCTTCTGCCAGCGAAATCGTCGCAGGCGCCCTGCAGGACCACGACCGCGCCATCATCATGGGCCGCCAGACGTTCGGCAAGGGCTCGGTGCAGACCGTGCGCCCGCTCGGGCCGGATACCGGCATCAAGCTGACCACGGCGCTCTACTACACGCCAAGCGGCCGGTCCATCCAGGCCAAGGGCATTGAGCCGGACGTGCTGCTCGACGACACGCCCGAGGGCAGCCCCTACGCCGCGCTGCGCATGCGTGAGGCCGACCTGCTCCAGCACCTGGGCGACGATCCGGCGCAGGACACGCCCGAGCAGGCCGCCCGGCGCGAGCGCGCACGTGAGCAGGCGCTTGAACGCCTGCAGAACGAGGCCAAAGCTCACGATGACAAGGCACCGCAACGTCCGCCGCAGTTCGGTTCCCCGGAGGACTTCCAACTGCAGCAGGCACTGAACCAGCTCAAAGGCCAGCCGGTGCAGGCCGCCAAGGGCGATGAAACGCTAGCAGCCGATGCTGCCGCGATACCTGTCGCGCCATAACATCGCTGATGTCCGCTGGGCCTGCCCGCGCCTTCCAGTTCCCCGTCTGGAGGGCACGGGCAGGCGCTTTCGCGTCGGCAGCGGACAACGGCTCGATCTGTTGTGACCTGACGGCACCACAGCCAGCAGCAAGTTGCGCGGCTTTCCTACAGCCGCAGACGTACACGCGTGGAAAGATACCGACAATTGTTAACAATTCACGCGTCCAACGCGCTTTAACGCGCTTTAACGCATTCTTGCGTCGTTTTATCTTCGCCATGTAAAGACACTGCCTGCCCATGCACGCTCCGTGCAGAGGTTGGCTATTGCCCTTGCGTTGCAATGCCGAGTTGCCTTATGCCTGTTTGTCTCGACACCCCTTCAGACCGGGTACAGCCCGCCAGAATGCTTTGCGCCTTCTGCATTGCGTCCCCTCTTTCGCGGAAGTAAGCCATGGATCGCATCCCAGCCTTTCTCATTGAGGATCGCGCCACCATTCGCGAGAATCTGACTGCCACCCTGGAAGAACTGACGCCGGTGTATGTAGTAGGCCATGCCGCTTCCGAAGCAGAAGCGCTGGAGTGGCTCAGAGCCAACCCGTCGGAATGGACCCTGCTCATCGTCGACATCTTCCTCAAGAGCGGCAGCGGACTGGGCGTGTTGGCGAAGATGCCGCCGCCGTCCGATGGGCAGCATGCCGTCATATTGAGTAACTACATCACGGAAGAAATTCGTGAGCAGGGCAGCCAACTGGGTGTTGCTGCGGTCTTCGACAAGTCCAACGACATCGAGAACCTCATTGACTTCTGCAACGCCATGCCCACCGCGGCCTAATCGCCGTCGCTACAACAATCCCGAGCCCGCGCCATGCGCGGGCTTTTCGCATGGCAGGCAGTGCACGCCCGCAAAGCGGCTCTCAACTCGGTCCATGATATATGATGGCATCATTAAAAATAATTAGTCATAATATATCTAACGCAATGACTGGATGGAGACACCAATGGCGCACAACAAATCACATGCAACATTCGGGCGGCTGCTTCTCACTGGGGCGGCTGGCGGCTTGGGCCAGCAACTGCGACCGCGCCTGGCCAAATACGCGCGCCATGTGCGCCTGAGTGACATTGCTGATCTGGCACCGGCCAGCGGCCCCCATGAGGAGCTTTTTCAGACCCGCTTGGAAGACAGTCAGGCCATGCTTGCCCTGCTTGAAGGCGTGGATGCCGTCATCCACCTTGGCGGTATTTCCGTGGAGCGGCCATTCGACGAGATCTTGCAGGCCAACATCGTGGGGGTATACAACCTCTACGAAGCCGTGCGTCGGCAGGGCGTGCGCAGGGTGGTATTCGCCAGCTCGAACCATGTCACCGGTTTTTACCGCCAGGATGAGGTGATCGACACGAAAGCGCCGCCCCGCCCGGACGGGCTATACGGCGTCAGCAAGGCCTTTGGCGAGAACCTCGCACAGTTCTATTACGACCGTTACGGCGTCGAGACCGTCAGCATTCGCATTGGGTCGTCATTCCCCGTGCCGCGCGACGCACGCATGCTGGCGACCTGGCTGAGCTACGACGACCTGGAGCGACTGGTGGCCAGGGCATTGCTGGCCCCGGTGGTCGGGCATACCGTCATCTATGGCGTCTCCGCCAACACCGTCAAGTGGTGGGACAACCGCCACGCCGCGCACCTGGGCTATGTCGCGCAGGACTGCTCCGAGCCCTTCCGAGAGGAAGTGATGGCGCAGCAAGTCCCCCTGGATCCGCAGGATCCCGCCAGCTATGCCCAGGGCGGCGCGTTCGTGCGCGCCGGCCCGTTCGAGTAACTCTGCGTACGGAGAGCCGCATGCGCCACGCCACACTGCACGCCGAACTGCTGGTGCACACCCACGACACCGTCGGCGAAAGCCCTGTCTGGGATCCGGTCGGCAACTGCTTGTACTGGACTGACATCGACGCCAGCCGCGTGCACCGGCTGGACTGGAACAGCCAGACCGTGCGCACCTGGACCACGCCTGAGAAGGTGGGCTGCATTGGCCTGCACGCACACGGCGGACTGGTAGCAGGCATGGTCACCCAGATTGCACATCTGGCCCTGCCGGAGACCGACAACGCGCCCGCGACGCTGCAAGCAGTGATTCATACCTGCACGCATGCGCAGGCGCAGATGCGCTGCAATGACGGACGGGTGGACCGCCAGGGGCGCTTCTGGTCCACCACCATGGTCATGAACATGGGACTGGCCGCACCGGCGGGCCAACTGCTGGTCACCACCGCGGGCCAGACACGCCAGGTCTGGCAGGGCCTGGTTACCCCCAATGGCACGGCCTTCAGCCCGGACGGGCAGACGCTGTACCTGTCCGACTCCCACCCTTCGGTGCAGAAGGTCTGGGCCTTTGATGTGGCGGCCGATGGCAGCCTGCACAACCAGCGCCTGTTCATCGATATGCAGCCCATGCCAGGACGGCCCGATGGCGCTGCCGTGGATGCCGATGGCTGCTACTGGATCTGCGGCAACGATGCTGGCGTGGTCTACCGCTTCACCCCGGATGGCCGGCTCGACCGCAGCGTCAGTGTGCCGGTGGACAAGCCCGCCATGTGTGCGTTTGCCGGCCCCCGGCTGGACACGCTGGTGATCACCTCCATCCGGCCAGCCCAGCCGCCCGGCGGGCAGGAGGCTCTCGCTGGTGCCGTATTTGCCGTGGTGCCTGGCGTGACAGGCTTGCCGGAAGCCTGCTACCGGGCAGAATAGGCCTGCCGCGGCAGCGGCCATCCTTGCGCCGCGATTGCAGCACGGAGTCCCGGCATTGCGCCGATGGCGATGCCGGGCCTGTTGGTGCGCGTCAGAAATTCTTGCGCAAGGCGATCTCGGCGCCAGTGCCGGTGCGTCTGTTCTCACCGGTGCGCTGATAGCGGTCATGCAGCAGTGAAAGATTGATCAGCGTCAGCTTGCTCAATGGATACTCGTAACCCACGCCGATGCGGTGGCGCTGTGCATCGGCGCTGCGATCCACGCCATTCATGGTGTCCTGCATGCTGGCTTGATACGATGTGCGCAACTCGCCGATGCCAAGCGGCACCGCCGCGCCCACCGTATAGGTCGTGGCAGTTCCCCGATCGGTGGGGGCGATGTCCCAGCTGTGCGCAGCGATGCCGTAGAGTTTGAGCGGCTTGGTTCGGTAGCTGAAGGCCAGGCTGGCAGTTTGCCAGTCATCGGCTGCCCCGCTCGCCGTGGCAGCACGGGCGTCCTGCTGCCACGCGACGGAGAACAGCCATGCGCCCCGACCATACTCGCCCTGCAGGCCATACGCGTCCTTCTCGCCTTCTCCATCGCGACTTGAGTAGGCAGCCATGAAGCGAAATCCATGGATATCGGCCGAGCGCAGCGCCAAAGTTTTGTCCCACTTATCGACCTGCGCAGCGCCACGTCCGCCCATGCCAGCCAGGGTATTGCCATCGAATGCCTCGAAGCGTCCTCCCGCGCCGCGCTCGTTGATGGGGCTGCTCATGCGGCCCAGACGCAGGTCGCCCACGCCCTCCTTGGCCAGCCCGACCCAGGATTTATCCTTGAAGTAACGATCGCTGTCCTGCGCACCCGTGGGGCCGAAAAAGCGATGTTCCAACTGAAAGAATGCACGCAACCCGCTGCCAAGCTCTTCCTGGCCCCGGAAACCCAGCCTGCCGCGTGAACTGTCGGCGACTTGCGTGACACGTTCGTTATTGGCCGAGCGCACGTCCTTCATGCTGCGCACGCCGATGTCAATGCGCCCGTAGATGTGTGCGGAGGATTGCGCGTAGGCCTGCGCCAAGGGGGCCAGCGCCATCGCAAGAGCGCAGCCGCGTAGTGCATGGTGAATCATGGTTTGTCTCCTGGTGAAGCCGTTGTCATGGTCTGTCGGCCTTTCTCTGGGCATGGCTTCGCCCTGGCTCTTGGAATGCGCCAATGCCAACGGCGAGGGGGTGGAAGCGGCATGCAGCGGCGTACCGCCCCTGTCGCACCAGGGGCGCAGTCGTTGCAAAAGCCGCGGGGGATGCCGGCTGTGCAGCCGGCCAGTCGCTAGGCTGCGGCGGGCGCAGCTTGGCGGCTGTAGCTCAGGCTGGCGTGTACCAGCATCTGTGTGTAGGGATGGCGGGGCGTGCCGTCGATCAGGCTTTGCGTGGGCAGCGTCTCGACGATCTGGCCTGCCTGCATCACGGCAAGACGATCACACAGCTGTGCGACCACGCCCAGGTCGTGGGTCACCAGCAGATAGGTCAGCCCCTCCTTCTGCCGCAAGTCAGCCAGAAGATTGAGGATTTCCGCCTGCACCGAGACGTCCAGGGCCGATGTCGGCTCATCAAGCAGCAGCACACGCGGCTGCAACACGAGCGCTCGTGCAATCGCCACACGCTGGCGTTGCCCGCCGGAGAGCTGGTGCGGGAAACGATCACGGAAATCCGGACTGAGCCCCACCTTGATGAGGGCTTCATCAATACGGACATGACGTTGATCGCGCCGGTGGATGAGCAGGGGCTCGGCCAGCGCCCGCGCCACGGTCTGACGCGGGTGCAGCGAACCATAAGGATCCTGGAACACCATCTGCACCAGCTCACTGCGCGCGAAATCCAACGCCCGCCCTACCGGTTTTCCGGCAATGGCTAGCTCGCCTTGCCAGTGAGTAAGCAGTCCCGCCAGGCAGCGCAAGACGGTCGTTTTGCCCGAGCCGGATTCACCCACCAGCCCGAACGATTCCCCTTGCGCAACGCTGAAGCTGACGTCCTTGAGCACATGCGTTGCCTTGGCACCCTGGCCGAAATGCAAATTGAGCTGACGCACATCAATCATGGCGGAACCCGTAATGGCAGCCGCATCGGCGGCAGCGTTCACTGATGCATTCATGCCGCCACCCCCAACATCTCATCGCTCGTCCATGCGGGGTCTCGCTGCAGCGTGGGCAAACGCGGCTGACGCCGGTCAACACGCGGCAAGGCAGCCAGCAACCCTTGCGTGTAGGGATGGCGGGCGTTATCCAGTTCCGCTGCGGCGATGGTCTCCACGATGCGTCCGGCATACATCACCAGCACGCGGTCGCAGAAGTTGCGCACCAGGTTCAGGTCGTGGCTGATGAAGATCAGTCCCATGCCATGATCGCTTACCAGCGTGTCCAGCGTGTGGAGAATCTGCTGCCGCACCGAGACATCCAGCGCCGAGGTAGGCTCGTCGGCAATGATGACCTGCGGACGCGTGATCATCATCATCGCAATCATCACGCGCTGGCCCATTCCGCCGGAAACTTCATGGGGATACAGGTCATACACGCGCTCAGGATCGCGGATCTGCACCGTGCGCAGCATCGCGATGGCACGCCGCCTGGCCTCGGCACGGCTGATGGCATGGTGGACCAGATAGGCCTCGGCGACCTGCTCCCCGACCTTGACGACCGGGTTGAGCGAGTACTTCGGGTCCTGCAAAATCATCGAAATGCGTTCGCCACGCACCGCCTGCATCTGCCTGTCACTGAGCGCCAGCAGATCGTCGCCAGCGAGGCGGCAGCAATCGGCGGTTATCCGCGCAGTCTTGGGGTGCAGGCGCAAGATGGCCCGGCCAACCGTTGACTTGCCCGACCCAGACTCGCCGACAATGGCCAGCTTCTCGCGGCCAAGGTCGAAGGACACGCCGCGCACCGCATGCACGGGGCCATCGTCGCCTGCGAACACAACGTTCAGATTGCGCACTTGCAGCAACACATCATCGGCAGAGGAAGGAAATTGCGCACTTGCTTGCATGGTGTTGTCTCCGTAATTGTCTTTTGTGGGTGGGCACAGGGTCAGGCGCGGGGGTCGAGCACGTCGCGCAAGCCGTCGCCCAGCAGGTTGAACGCCAGACTGACCAGCAGGATGGCGCCGCCCGGCACGGCCACCAACCACCAGCATTCCAGCATGTAGTTGCGGCCCGTGGAGATCATGGCGCCCCACTCAGGATGCGGCGGCTGCGCGCCCAGGCCCAGAAAGCCCAGCCCGGCTGCCGTCAGAATCACTCCGGCCATATTCATGGACAGGCGTACCACCACCGATGTCAGGCACAGCGGGGCAATGTGCCAGGCGATGATGCGCAGCGACGATGCGCCCTGCAGCCGCACTGCCTGGATGAAATCGGCGTTGCGCAGCGACAGCGTCTCCGCACGCGCCAGCCGCGCAATCGGTGGCCACGACGTCAGGGCAATGGCAAGAATCGCATGCTCAAGCCCCGGCCCCATCGCCGCCACAAAGGCCAGCGCCATGATCAGGCTGGGAAACGAGATGAAGATGTCGGTAATGCGCATGATCACCGACTCCACAATCCCCCCGTAATAACCGGCGATAACGCCAATGGCCAGGCCAATCGGGCCAACCACGATGGCCACCAGCGTGATCACGTACAACGTGATGCGCGCGCCGTACACCAGCCTGCTGAACACGTCGCGTCCGTACTCATCGGTGCCGAACCAGTGCTCGGCGCTGGGCGGCCTGAACGCATTGAGCAGGTTCTGCTCAAGCGGGTTGTGCGTGGCAATCCAGGGCGCAAAGATGGCCACCACGATCAGTGCCAGCACCACGTAAAGACCAGCCATGGCCAGACCGTTGCGGCGCAGCTTGCGCAGCGACTGCACCACCGGATGCGCGCGCAGTCTGCTCCAGCTGGAGCGGACGCTGACCGCATGCCTGCCTGTCAGCGAAGTTGAGGGAGAGGATGTTGTCATGGTCAGTCCTTGTCCATGCGGGTTGTCAACGGGTGCGAGGATCGAACACGCGGTAGAGCGCATCCGAGAGCAGATTCAGACCAATGAAGATCAGCCCAATGACGAGCACACTGCCCATCACCGCATTCATGTCGCCGATCAGCAGGCCATCGGTGAGATAGCGGCCAAAGCCCGGCCAGGCGAACACCGTCTCGATCAACACGGCCCCTTCGAGCAGGTTGCCATACGCCAGTGCAACGATGGTCAGCAACTGCACCAGGATGTTGCGAAAGGCGTGCTTCCAGACTACCTGGGTCTCCGACAGCCCCTTGACGCGGGCAGTCAGCACATACTCCTGCGACAGCTGCGCGAGCATGAAGCTGCGCGTCATGCGCGCGATGTAGGCCATCGAATTCAGGCCAAGGATGGCCGCAGGCAGGACCAGATGGTTCAGCGCGCTGCGAAAGGCTGGCCAGTTGCCCTCCAGCAGCGCATCGATCAGCAGCAGTCCGGTGCGGCGCTCGACCAGGCCATCGAAGCTCAGGGCCACGCGGCCAATTCCTCCCACCCAGTCGAGCCAGGCGTAGAACACCAGCAGCCCCATCATCCCGAGCCAGAATACCGGCATGGAATAGCCAATCAGGCTGAGCACACGCACCACCTGGTCCTGCCACTTGCCCTGGTGGGTTGCCGCGTAGACACCCAGCGGCACGCCCAGCAGCGTGCCCAGCACGATGGCGGCACTGGCCAGCTCCAGCGTGGCAGGGAACACCCGCGCAATGTCCGCTGCCACGGCATTGCCGGTGAGAATGGACACACCCAGATCGCCCTGCATCAGATCGCGCAGATAGTAGAAAAACTGCATCAGCAACGGCTGGTCCAGCCCCAGCTGCTGGTAGACCTGGTCATAGGTGGACTGGTCGGCGTCGGGGCCGACGATCGCCAGCACCGGATCCAACGGCATGACACGACCAATCATGAATGTCAGGGCCAGCAGCCCCAACAGGGTCAGTGCGACGGACGCGAGCTTGCGCAGAAAGGCATGAAGGCGGCCTGTGCCTGCCAGGGGCGAAGTTGCAGCATGGGTGGTCATGGTGCGCTATGGTGGTGTGGTGGTGGACTGCACCGCCCAGGCTGTGCAGCGAAAAAAATCGAATAAGACCGTGCGTGACGCGGCGTTTCCGGGGCATGCCACGCACTGGCGGCGGATTTCAGCGTTCCTTGTAGACGCCGTGGTAGCGCGTGGTCGCCGCAGGATGTCCCTGGTAATTGCGGATGTCACGCGTGCGCACGACGGTGTCCTGCATCTGCGAAATGGGAAAGATCGCCCCCACTTCTTCGTCATAGATGCGCTGGATTTCCTGATAGATCGCCAGTTGCCGATCCGCGTCGATCTCGACCACGGCCTGTTCAATCAAGGCGTTGATCCGCGGGCTCTGGAAACCGGTGCGCCAGCCCTGGAAGTTGGTCAGGCGAGCCTCGTCGCGGTTGTCCGGGTTGTAGACCAGCGAGCGCAGGCTGGAGTGCGGATGCGGCTCCGCACCGCCTCCGCCTCTGCCGACGATGATGTCGAACTGCCGCTCACGCATCGCGCCATAGACCTGGTTGCCCGTGCCCGGCAGAATGCTGGCGCGGATGCCTGCCTGGGCCAGCGTGGACTGCAGGCTGGTGGCAATGTTGATGAAGGGCGACTCGGCCAGCACGCGGATGGTGGTATCGAAACCCTCCGGATAGCCGGCTTGCGCCAGCAGCGCGCGGGCCTTGGCGACATCCAGCTTGTAACCCGGCTGCGGCAGCGTCGCAGGCAGGCCCAGCGGCACGGGGCGCTGGTGCAGCACGCCGTAGTGGGGCATGATGGTGCGGTTGATGCCGTCGTAGTCGATCAGCGCACGCACGGCCTGGCGCACTTGGCGGTCGGCAAACGGTGGTGTCTTCGCATTAACGGCCACGTAGTAGACCGTGCCGCGCTGCACGGATTGCGTCACAAGGCGCGGGTCGCCCTGCAGCGCCGTAATGTCCGCCGGGGACATGCCCGTGGCAATGTCGATATCCCCGCGCTCGATCATCAGCCGCAATGCCTGCGATTCCGTCATGTGACGCATGACCACACGCTGCAGCTTCGCCGGCCCCGCCCAGTAATCGGGATTGCGACGCATCAGCAGTACATCCTTGGCGCGCCACTCATCCAGCGTGAAAGCCCCCGAGCCTGCCGCACGGGTAGTCAGCCAGGCGCGCCCCCAGTCGTCATTGCGCGCGTGCTGCTGCACCAGCTGGCGGTCCAGCACGGCGGCGCTGACGCTGGTCGCGAGCGTATAAAGAATCAGCTTGGGATCCGTTGGCTCCGGCAGGCGAATCTGCACGATGTAGGGCTCAGGGGCCGTGATCAGATCGCTGACGTTATCGGCGGTAAAGCCATAACTCTTCCACGCCGTTGCCAACGCCATGTTCAGCTTCAGCACGCGCTGCAGCGACCACGCTACGTCCTCGGCGGTGAGCGTATTGCCAGAGTGAAACCGCACGCCCTGACGGATATGAAAGCGCAGCTGCCGGCCATCTTCAGCGATGCTCCAGCGCTCGGCCAGAGCGGGCCGCACGCGGGTCAGGTCGCTGGCGTCGAGCTCCACCAGGAAATCGTAGAGGTTGGCAATGATCTCCACCACGTCATTGCCGGTGGCTGCGGCCGGATCGAGCGAGAGCACATTGTTCATGCTCTTGCCGATGATGAGCTGATCGACAGGCGTTTGCGCCTGCACGGCTGCAGCTGGCGTAATGGCTAGCGCCACTGCGGCTGCAACACTGGCCAGCGCATGCCGGACTGTGCGTGCGTGCTGCCAGCCAGCCGTCAGCCTACTGATGGGGGATGGAAAAGATCGCATCACTATGTCTCCTTGTCGTGGCGCACTGGCGGTTCTGCTGCCGCCTTGCTCGCCCAATCTGTGCCTGCCTTCGCTGGCCAGGCGCTAATAGGTCGCCACCGTATGCGCCTGCACGTAGTCCAGATTGATGTCCTCGCCCAGACCTGGCTGCTGCGACAGGTGCACGAAACCGTCGCTGTCCATCGGATCCCAGATGCGATGGAGATAGGCCGGTGGCTCGTCATAGTCGAGAAACGGGTGCAGCAGGCCACGCTCGTACCAGCGGCAGTTCTTGATGGCCGCCACACAGGTCAGGTTTGCCGCGCTGCTGCCATGCACCTCGCAGTCCATCCCGAACGACTCGGCCAGATGCGCCACCTTGAGCACCGGGCCGATGCCGCCCACACCCGGCACGCCCGCGCGCAAAATGTCGCAGGCCCCGTGGCGAACCCAGTCGGCACGCGTCCAGTGCTTGCCTGCGGCCGTCTCCGGTCCAAGAATGGGCACTGTCAGCTGCGCGGCCAGCCATGCGTACGAGGACATGCTCTGCTCACTCATCATTTCCTCGAACCATGTGAAGTTCAGCCGCTCCAGCGCACGTCCGATCTGCAGCGCCTCCATGCGGCTGTACCAGTGGTAGCCGTCAAGCATCAGCGCGATGTCGGGACCGACGGCCTCGCGCACCGCCTCGCAGGCGCGAATGTCCATCTCCACGCTGGGTGCAAAGGACACCGGAGGCATCCAGGTGTGCAGCTTGATCGCCTTGTAGCCGCGCGCAACCAGCTTGACGGCAAAGTCCGCGTATTCCTGCGGCGTCGACAGGCCACCTGGAAGTTCGTCGCCACACATGATGCTGCCGTAGGCCGGCACCTTGTCGCGGTAGCCACCGATGAGCTTGTAGACGGGCAGGCCGAGTTTCTTGCCGGCGAGGTCCCACAGCGCCTGGTCGAATGCGGCCAGAGCGCGCTCGGTCAACTGCCCGGCACTGCCGCGCTGCCAGTGCTCCAGCTCGTGCCAGAGACGCTCGCGATCCAACGGATCCTGACCCAGCAATACCTTGCGGCCGAAATGCTCCAGCACATAAGGCCGGATCACCTCCGCAGGCGCCAGCACCTGGCCCTGGGTGCCATCGTCGGCGGTGATCGTCAGCATGCCCATCTTGGCCTCACGCACGGTCTGACTGGGGTGCGAATGGCCCGCGCTGTCGGACTCTCGCCTGGAGGGGTAGGTAAAAACGGTGCCTTGGATATGCTCGATTTTCATAGATTCAGTGGCCAACGATGCCGTGAAGCACGCCAGCCCATAGTACGGGTTGACGACGCAATTCTGCAGTCATCATATGGGTTGGTCACTAGGGCAAACCCTTTGACAGCGCGCCTCTGCGCTACACGCAGGTACGTTTGCAGGGCTGCGCAGCAGACATGCCACCGTGCACCAGCAGCCGGTCATAGGATGGGTTGCCTCCTCGGGTGCCGTATGATCGGCTCGCCTATCGCCACATCCTGAGTGACTTATGAGCCGACGCGAAACCCTGACCGAGAAGACCACCCGGGTGCTTGCCGAAAACATCGCCAACGGCGTCTATCCGCTGGGCAGCCGCCTGCCCAGCGAGCAGGAGATGATCGAGACCTTCGGGGTCAGCCGCACCGTGGTCCGCGAGGCAATCGCCAACCTGCGCGCCAGCGGCAAGGTGGTCACCATGCCGGGCGTTGGCATCTTCGTGCGCGAGCAGGTGGAGCCAGCCATCGAGTCCTTTTCCATCCGCCCGGAAAGTCTGACCGCCGCCAAGGCCCTGCTGCGCGTGCTGGAGCTGCGCATTGCGCTGGAATCGGAAGCCGTGGCGCTGGCAGCCGAGCACCACAATGCCGCGCACATCAAGGACATGCGCAGCGCCATCCAGGACATGCTGCACGCGCTGGACAACGAGCAGGAGCCGTTCGAGGCGGACATGCGCTTTCACCGCACCATCGCGGAGGCGACCGGCAACCCTGAGTTCGTGCGCCTGTTCAGCTACATCGGCGGCCTGCTCATCCCGCGCGCGCAACTGCGCTCCAAGCGGCTTGAAGGCAAGGCCCTGGCGGCCTTGCGGCACCGCATGGAGCACGAGCATGAACACATCTGCTATGCGCTGGAGCGCCGCGACCCGGAGGCCGCACGCGCGCTGCTGCGGCTGCACCTTTCGAGCAGCCGCAAGCGGCTGACGGACGCCATCGCATCGCAGGCCGGCGACGCCTAGTCCCAGACTACATCGCCCTGGCCTGCGCGGGCACTGGCGAGCCGAAGGCCAGCGTCACGGCGCGTCAGCCGCATTGGTGGTCTGCGCGCGTTTGGCAAACTCCTCGCGCAGCGCGCGCAGCTTGGCGCGCGGGTCCTCCCGCGCAGTGTCGGCCGAGAGATGCATTTCCTCAATGAAGCGGCTGGGCTTGGCCGCCACCCAATCGCGCCCCTTCTTGCGCCGGCGCGCCCAGGTGACCGCCAACGTGCGCTGCGCGCGGGTGATGCCCACGTACATCAGGCGGCGCTCCTCCTCCAGGCGTGCCTGGTCGGGCGGACTGTCCTCGCCCTGCTGAAACGGCAGCACGCCTTCGTTGACTCCGGCCAGCACCACGTGCGGCCACTCCAGCCCCTTGGCCGCATGCAGGGTCGACAGCGTAACGACATTCTGCTCCTTCTCCTGCTCGGTCAAGGTCGACAGCAGCGCAATCGTCTGCGCCACTTCCAGCAGGCTCTTGGGCGTGCTGGCCAGCCCACCCGCGCCTTCGGAAGGGTCGGCATCACCTCCGGCGCGCTGGGCCATCCAGTCGCAGAACTCCTGCACATTGCCCCAGCGGGCCGTGGCCTGCGCTGCCGTGTCGGAATGGTCCAGCAGATAGTTCTCGAAGCCGATGTCCTGCAACCAGTCCTGTAGGAACTGGCGCGCCGCCTCGCGGCCCAGCGCATGGCGGGCGCGATACTGCAGATCGTTGACCTGCCGGCCGAACTCCTGCAAGCTGGCCAGGGCACGCGCGCTCAGGCGGGTTTCCAGCATCGGATTGAACAGCGCGCCAAACAGGCTGGAGCGCATCATCGTGGCGAAATCGCCCAGTTGCGCCAGGGTCTGGTGGCCGATGCCACGGCGCGGCGCGGCCACTGCGCGCAGGAATGCCGGGTCATCGTCCTCATTGCTCCAGAGCCGGAACCAGACGCACAGATCCTTGATCTCGGAGCGGTCGAAAAAGCTGGTGCCACCGGAGACCTTGTAGGGAATCTGCGCCTTGCGCAGCGCCTTCTCGAGCGGTTTGGCCTGGTGGTTGGCGCGGTAGAGGATCGCAAAGTCGCGCCACTCGGGCGGAGGGTTGCTGCTCGCGCGCAGCCCCTGCAGACGCGCCACCACGCGCTCGGCTTCATGCTCTTCCGAATCACAGTCGATCACACGCACCGGTTCGCCCTCACCCAGCTCTGAAAACAACGTCTTCGGGAACAGTTTGGGATTGGGGCCGATGACGTGGTTGGCCGCGCGCAGAATGGCGCTGGTCGAGCGGTAGTTCTGCTCCAGCTTGATGATGCGCAGCGCCGGGTAATCGATCGGCAGCTTCTTGAGATTGTCCAGCGTGGCGCCGCGCCAGCCGTAGATGGACTGGTCATCATCGCCCACCGCCGTGAAGTGGCCTTTCTCGCCCACCAGCAGCTTGAGCAGCTCGTACTGCGTAGCGTTGGTGTCCTGGTACTCATCGACGAGCACGTGGCCAAACCGCGCCTGCCATTTCTCGCGCACCTGTGGATGGCGCGCCAGCAGCGCCAGCGGCAGCCCCACCAGATCGTCGAAATCCACGCTCTGGTAGGCCGTCAGCCGCTCCTGATAGCGCTGCATCACCACAGCGGCAACCTTCTCCGCTTCATCGGCTGCAGCCTGCAGGGCCTGCTCGGCATTGAGCCCTTCGTTCTTCCAACGACTGATGGTCCATTGCCACTGGCGCGCCAACGCGCTGTCGGTCGTACCGCCACACTCCTTGAGGATGGACAGCACATCGTCGGCATCGAGAATGCTGAAGTTGGGCTTGAGGCCCAGCACCTGGCCGTCCTCGCGCACCATGCGCACGCCCAGCGCGTGGAAGGTGCAGATCACCACCTCACGCGCGGCCTTGCCAATCAGCCCGCGCGCACGCTCGCGCATCTCGGCCGCCGCCTTGTTGGTGAAAGTGATGGCCGCAATGCGCCCGGGCTGCAGTCCCTTCTCGATCAGATAGGCGATCTTGTGGGTGATCACCCGCGTCTTGCCCGAACCAGCGCCGGCCAGCACCAGCGAAGGCCCACCGATATGGTGAACGGCCTGGGTTTGGGCGAGATTGAGTCCTGCTGACATGAAGGCGCGATATCTCTTGAACCAGTGGCAAGAAAATGCCAATGGCCGCGCTGAGCGGCCATTGCGGAAAGATCCCGATCATAGCCGGTTGAACCGAGGCGATGCAGAGCTACCATCGCCTGTGCCGCACCGCACGCCCCCCGGCGCACAAGAAGATGGCCAACAGGTTCTCAGTGCGCATGCCCACTGGCGGGCACCGCTGCCTCATGCAGCGCATGCGGCGCATGGGTGGCAAGCCACGCACGCAAGACGCGAATTTCCGCCTCTTGTGCAGTGATGATCGCTTGCGCAAGTTCGCGCAAGGTCTCATCCTGGCCATGCTCCAGTTGGATGCGGGCCATCTCCACCGCACCTTCATGATGTGCAAGCATACCCGCTGCGAAGGCGACATCGGCATCGTCGTGTGCAATGCCATCCATCATGGCATCATGCATACGCCCCATTGACTGCGCATAAGCCTCGCGAGAAGACTGTGCCACGCCATCTCCCGCAGCGTGTGCCGCCGTGACAGACAGCGCCAGCAGCATGCTGGCGATCCACATAGTCCTGACTGGCGTGTAAATTGACATGGCTTCTCCTCGGTCGAATAGAAAACTGGTTGTGTTGCTTGCCGATGCCACTGCCATCGCAGGTGCCCGCGACGGCCCCTTGGCTTAGAACCTGTTTACGATCTTTGCCCGAAGCCGCATGACTGCGTCATGCCCTGCGGGTTGGAGCCGAAAAACGGCGTTTGCGGCGTTGCAAATCCTCGCCGGGCCACCAGCCCGACTGCGGTTTGCGCCTTGCAACCACCAGTTTCGGGCGCAATGGCCTTCGTGCAGAGATTGTAGACAGGTTCTTTAGACATGATAGCGAAACGCACGCCGGCCCCGTTACCTCAGACTTTCGTGGTTCTGCGATGCCCTCCATGCGTTCCATGCATGCCCGAGTAGTGCGTATAGTCACAGCGCCATCCCTTCACGAAAATGTCCCGTGTCTCAGAACATCAGCCCTGCCACTGACGCCTCCATCCTGCCCGGCATCGTCGCCATTCACAGCCACCGTACCGAGGCTCTGGCGGAAACCGTCGCGGGCTGGTTCAAGGCCTACCCGCTGGCACCGCTTGAGCCGGAAACCGTGCTGGTGCAAAGCAACGGCATGGCCGAATGGCTGAAGATGCAGCTGGCGCAGCAGCTGGGCGTGTGCGCGGCCGTTGCCACCGAACTGCCCAGCCGCTTTGCCTGGCGGCTGTACCGGCGCATCCTGGGACAGCAAAACGTGCCCTACCACACGCCACTGGACAAGCCTGACATGCTGTGGCGACTGATGCGGCTGCTGCCGCAGGCCATCGGGCCCGAACACGGCGCATCATCGCCATGGCGGCCGCTGCACGCGATGCTGGGTGCCAATCCGGCGCCCCTGGAGTGCTACAGGCTGGCGGTGCGCATTGCCGATCTGTTTGACCAGTACCAGGTCTACCGGCCTGACTGGCTGCTGGCGTGGGAGCAAGGCGAACTGACCCTGCGCGATGCGCTCGATCAAGACCACTCCTTGCCCGAGCAGATGCACTGGCAGGCGCTGCTGTGGCAGCGCTTGATGGCCACGCTGCAGGCTCCCGAGCGCGCGGCAACCCGCCCGCACCTGCATCTGCGCGCACTTGCGGCGCTGCGCGCTGGCGAGGCGGTGCAAACATTGCCGCGGCGCGTCGTGCTGTTTGGCATGGCCCACCTGCCGCTGCCCATTCTTGATCTGCTGTGCACGCTGGCGCTGCACAGCCAGGTGCTGCTGGCAATCCCCAACCCCTGCCAGATGTACTGGGGCGATGCCATTGACGGGCGCGAACTGTTTGCGAGGCTGCAGCGGCGCAGCACGGCATCGGGCCGCGCCGCAGCCGATCTGGCCGCCATCCCCTTGCACGCCATGCATGCGCATGCCAATCCGCTGCTGGTGCAGTGGGGCCGGCAGGTGCGCGACTTCCTGCGCCTGCTGGAGCACCGCGAAGCGCAGCTGGAAGCGCAGGGCCGCGCGCTGCCGCGCGTCGACCGATTTGACGATGGTCACCCGTCATCTCCGCCTAGCCTGCTGGCGCAGGTGCAGCAGCAAGTGCGCGATCTCGTGCCGCTGGGCGAACCCGCAACGCCTGCATCGCCACAGGATCGCAGCCTCTGCTTTCAGGTTGCGCACAGCCCGGTGCGCGAACTCGAAGCCCTGCACGACCACTTGTTGGATCTTCTCGCCGCACCCGACACGCTAGCGCCGCGTGACATCGTCGTGATGGTCCCCGACATCAGTGCCTACGCGCCGCTGATCCAGGCGGTGTTCGGACAGTACGGCCCTGACGATGCCCGCCACATCCCGTTTGCCGTCACCGATCTGGCCGCGCAGCAGGCCAGCGACGTCGTACAGGCCGTCGAATGGCTGGCGCGGCTGCCCGAGACGCGCGTCGGCCTCGCAGAGCTGTGCGACTGGCTGGCCGTGCCCGCCATCGCACGCCGCTTCGGCCTCGATGCCGAAGGCGTAGCCCAGCTGCAGCACTGGATGCAGGGCAGCGGCATTCGCTGGGGACTCGATGGCACGCATCGCGCCCAGCTCGGCGTTGCAGCGCTTGGCGAACAGAACACTGCATGGTTCGGGCTGGAGCGCATGCTGCTGGGCTACGCCAGCAACGCCCCCTGGCAGGGCACCGTGCCCTTTGAAGAAATCGGCGGTCTGGCCGCCAGCCACGTTGGCGCACTGGCAGCGCTGCTGCAACGCCTGCGCCACTGGCAACGGGTACTGACCACGCCTGCCACGCCAGTGGAGTGGGCCGCGCGCTGGCGCGCCATGCTGGCTGATTGCCTGCTGGCACGCGAGCCCGAGGAGCAGGCGGCGATGACGCTGCTGGAGAATGCCCTGGCCCAGTGGCTGGATGCCGCACTGGAGGCCGGATTCGCGCAGCCTCTGCCGCTGGCCGTGGCGCGCGATGCGTGGCTGGGCGCGCTGCAAGCGCCCGCGCCTACCCAGCGCTTCCACGCCGGCGGGGTGACATTCTGCACACTGCTGCCCATGCGCGCCATCCCGTTTCGCGTTGTCTGCCTGCTGGGCATGGACGACGGCGTCTACCCGCGCCAGAGCCCCCCCAACGACATGGACCTGATGCGCCTGCCGGGCATGTTCCGCCCCGGTGACCGCAGTCGCGGCCAGGACGATCGCCAGCTCATGCTGGAAGCGCTGCTATCGGCACGCGAGCAGCTGTTCATCAGCTGGGTCGGCAAAAGCGTGCGCGACAACAGCGCCCGCGCGCCGTCCGTGCTGGTGGCACAGCTGCGCGACTATCTGAGCGCGCGCTGGGGCAACGCACTGCTGCAGGCGCTGACCGTTGAACACCCGCTGCAGCCCTTCAACCCAGCCTACTTCCAGGCATCACGCGGCAAGCGCGCGCTGCACACCTGGGCCCGTGAATGGCATCCAGCCGCCGCCAGCGAACAAGCACAACCGTTCGCGCCAACGACTTTGGCGCCGCCGCAAGACACGCCCGAGCCACCGCCCCTGACGCTGGCGGAGATTGCGGCCATCTGGCGCAACCCGGCCGAGCAATGGTTTGCACGCCGCCTGCAGACGCGCTTTGCCCCTTTGCCACAGCTGTTGGACGATTGCGAACCCCTGCGCGTGCATGGACTGCAGCGCTGGCAAGCCTTTGACGCATTGCGCCAGGCCGTCGCGCCACGAATTACCCAGCCTGACGCCTCGTTGGCAGCGCTGCAATCACTGTGCGCGCGGCAGCTGCAACGGCTCGCTGCCAGCGGCGCGTTGCCCGCCGGCGCTGCTGCCGCACAGTTGCAGCAGCAGTGGCTGCAGGAGTGGCACTATGTGCTGGAGCACTGGCTCGCCACCCATCACAGCCACCCATTCGCCAGCCACCGCCCGCAGCTGCTGCAATGGCCTGCCGATGGCGCGCCCCGTATCGTGGACTGGGCGCCCACCCCCTGGCTGAGGCGGCACGCGCACGAGACGCAGGCGCTGCTGCTGCACGTGCTGCCCGGCAAGGTGCTGGGCTCGCGCAAGGGCGAAATCCGGCTGAAGTCGCTGCTGCAGACATGGCTGCAGGCCTTGCTGCTGGGCGCCGTGCAACCGGCAGAAGCGGGCGCAGGCAGCCAGCTGCGCATCATTGCCGTCGATGCCGTGTTGGACGCGACGCTACCGCCAAAGGCGCAGGCGCAGGAATGGCTGCAGCACATCGTCACGCTGGCGCATCGCTGCCAGCAACAGCCATTGCCCTTTGATTTCGTCACTGCCACGACATGGTGGCAGGCCATGCGCAAACAGAACGGCGATGATGCTGCGCGCCAGCAGGATGCGCTTGGCAAGGCGCGCCAAACCTACGACGGCGGACCCTACGAGGGCCAGGCGGCCCGCAACCCGGCATTGGCGCGCATCTGGCCGGACTTTGCAGCGCTACACGCGACCGGCCAGTTCGAGGCCGTCGCGCAGGCCATGCTGGAGCCACTGTACGCGTGGCTGGAACAGCACGTCACCATCACCGCACGCGAGGACACCGACGACCGCGCTGAACCGGCCCAACATTAGAGCTTCAGCACCTGCCGTGCAGGAAGCGCTTCCTGCGCCAATGTCAGCCAGGCCTGTGCCGCTGCCGACAACGTGCGTTGGCGCGGCCAGGCCAGTGCCAGCCGCCACCAGGTGCCCTGCGCCGGTGCCAGCGGCACGAAGCGGGTCTGGCGCTGGCGGTACTGCGGCACCATCAACTCGGGCAGAAACGCCACGCCATAGCCTGCCGCCACAAGCGCGACGACGAAGTCGACCTGCGCGCTGTGCGTGGCCTCGCGCGGAGTGAACCCCTGCGCGCGACAGGCATCGAGTAGCTGGGCGTTGAGTGCGAAGCCCGCCTCGTAGAAGATGAACGGCGTCTCGGCCAGCTCCGCAAGCGCAATCTCTGCGCGTTCGGCCAGCGGATGGTCCGCTGCCAGCACCGCCACCAGTCTGCTCTCCATCACGAACTGCGCCTGCAACGCAGCGGGCACCGGCAGCAAGGTCGCAGCCAGCTCGATGTCGCCCTGCACCAGCAGCGCTTCCAGCCGGTGACTGCCCTGCTCGACCAGTTCGATGTCAACCTGAGGATAGCGAGCGCGATAGGTCACGAACAGCGGCGCAAACAGGCTGGCACTGCCCAGCGGCGGCAGGCCCAGACGCAACACGCCGCGCTGCAGCCCTTGCAGCTGCGCCACCGCATCGCGCATCTGTTGCGCGTGCTCCAGCATGGCCAGCGCGTGCGCCAACACCACCTCGCCAGCGGCGGTCACCCGAACCGGACTGGTGCTGCGGTCAACCAGTACCGCCCCGACCTCCTCCTCAAGCTGATGCAATGCCTTGCTGACGGTCGATTGCGTGGCGTGGCAGGCGCGCGCAGCCGCGACGAAGCTTCCGGTACGCACGACCTGCACGAACATCTGTAAGAGGCGGAGACGCATGACTATTCCAGAAGAGAAACGACATTATGAATACTATTCGTTTTACGAATAGCCGGAGGCAGCGTATCTTTGTGCAATGCACCATGACGCTCCCGCCCCATCCGGCCGCCACCGCGATCAGCGTACCCTCTGGGCGCGGCTGCGCCTGCGCCCTGCCGTTCAGGTCGGGGCACTCATCGCGCTGTGGTGGCTGGCTGCGCGCCTGGCCGGATGGCTGGGTTTTGCGCAACTGGGCGGCGTGCTCGGCCTGTTTGCGTTGTGGCTGCTGCTGATCAATGGCTGGCTGCCACTGGCGTGGGTGCAACACGGCGCGCATTGGCTGATCCGCCACATGTTGCTGTTTTTCGTTCCTGCGGTGCTGGTCGTGCTTGATCACCGCGAGCTGCTGGGCTGGGTAGGCGTCAAACTCTTTACGGTGATCGTGCTGGGTACCGTCTGCGTGATGGCCTGCACTGCCCTGACGATCGAATGGTGTCTGCGCCTTGCACGCCATCGCGCCGCACGCAAACGGCTGCAGCGCCACATGCACAAAGCCTTATGACGTTGCCAACCCTATCCGTACAGGATCTGGCCCAGGCGGCACTGTGGACGGCGCTGACGCTGGGCATCTACGGCGTGGCCCGCCAGGGCTATGTGCGTCTGCCACGGTGGTGGACTTCGCCACTGTTGGTGGCGCCTCTGGGACTGATGGCGCTGATGCTGGCACTGCACGTGAGCTACCGCGAGTACATCCAGGGCACGCACTGGTTGGTGATGATGCTGGGGCCGGTGACGGTAGCATTTGCCGTGCCGATCTACGAGCAGCGCGCGCTGCTGCGCCGTTACTGGGCCGTACTGCTGCTGGGCGCGCTGGTGGGCAGCAGCGTCTCCTTGGCCAGTGCCTGGCTGCTGGCGCGCCAGCTGCACCTGTCGCAGGACTTGCAGCTGAGCCTGATGCCGCGCTCGGTCACGACACCCTTTGCCGTGACGGTATCCGACAAGCTGGGCGGACTGCCGGAACTGACCTCGGCCTTCGTCATCGCCACCGGCCTGTGCGGCGCGGCGCTGGGCAGCGGCCTGCTGCGCTACCTGAAGCTGCGCTCGGGCATTGCGCGCGGCGCGCTGTTCGGCATGGGCGCCCATGGCGCGGGCGTGGCCAAGGCACAGGAGCTGGGCGCGCAGGAAGGCACGGTGGCGGGGCTGGTCATGATTCTGGCGGGGCTGATGAATCTCGCCCTGCTGCCGCTGGTACAACTGCTGCTGCGCCTGACCTCAGCGGGCTGAAGCTCAGTCCTGCAGGGCAAAGACCACGCGCACCTTGGCGTGCACGGTGATCTTGCCTAGCAGATCGGGGCTGTCGTCCGCGGCGGCCGCCTCCGGCGCCGCGCCCCAGGCGTAGCGCTCGCCACCGTGGAACTGCCAGTGGACCGCGCCCTCCTCGATGCGCAGCGGCGCGCCGAGCTTCTGCCCCAAGGTGGCAGCCATGCGCGCGGCTTTCTCGCGCGCGGCAAGCAGGGCCTGCTCACGCGCCGCATCCTGGTGCTCCGCCAGCGCACTGCTGCCGTATTCCACCGCGTGCACGTAGTTCACGCCGGCCTGCAGGGCGGCAGCGACGACCGGCTCGACCTGGGAGGCCTGCGCCACGGTGACCGTGAATGCATTGCGGGTGACGTAGGTGACCAACCCCTGGCGCCGTGCCGGATCGCGGTAGCGCGGCATGACGCTGGCGCCATCGATGGCGATGGCATCCTCGGCGATACCCATTTGCTTGAGCGCGGTCATGGCGGCGACCACGATGGCCGCATTCTGGCGCTTGGACTGGGCAAGGTCACCGTCAACAGTCTCCACCCCCAGGGCTACGCGAATCCGATCGGGCAGGGTCTGGACCGTTGCCTGCCCGTCTACGGCAATCTGCGCTGGCACTGCCAGGATGCCCGGCGCGTGCAGCGCTTGCGTTGCCTCCTGGGCAAGTGCTGCCATCGCGCTGCCGCACAGCATGGCCAGCACAGTGGCTCGCAACAGAACGCGTGCACGCGGCATGGTTTCGGGCTCCTTGGAATCGGCAAACCTGTTCACAATCGCTCCATCTGTCACGCAGCCCGTCAACCGGTCTGCAGTTCCAGCCCGGCATGTTCGCGCAACGGATGGAACGTGATCTTGGGAAAACGCTCCTGCGCCAGCCGCACATCGTACGGCGACGTGCACATGTACGCCAGCGCATTGGCCGCATCGCGCGCCATGCGCATCGGGTAGGCGGCCTCGAACTTCTTGAGTTCCTCGGGCGATTCGGCGCTGATCCAGCGCGCACTGGTGAACTGGCTGGGCTCGAGCCGCACTTCGGCGTCGTACTCGGTCCTGAGGCGGTGTTGCACCACCTCGAATTGCAGCTGGCCCACCGCACCCAGCAGCATGTTGCCGCCGGCCTCGGGCTTGAACACCTGAATGGCACCCTCCTCGCCCAGCTGCTGCAGGCCCTGCTGCAGCTGCTTGGTGCGCAGCGGGTTCTTGAGCACGACAGTGCAGAACATTTCCGGAGCGAAAAACGGCAGCCCGGTGAACTGCAGGTTTACGCCATCGGTGACGGTGTCGCCCAGTTGTACGCCACCGTGCGTGGTAAAGCCGATGACATCGCCCGCGTAGGCCTCTTCCACCGCTTCACGGCGCTGGCTCATGAAGGTCACCACGCTGGTGGGCCGCAACTCCTTGCCCGTACGCTGCACCTTGAGTTTCATCCCTGGCGTATACCGGCCCGAGGCCACACGCACGAAGGCAATGCGATCGCGGTGGTTGGCATCCATATTGGCCTGCACCTTGAACACTACGCCGGAGAAATGTGGATCCTCCGGGCGCACAACGGTTTCCGTCACCTGTCCACTCTTTCCGACCAGACGGCTGACGCGCGGCCCGGGCGGTGGCGACATGTCGACCACCGCGTCCAGCACCTCCATCACGCCGAAGTTGTTGACGCCCGAGCCGAAGAACACCGGCGTGAGCTTGCCTGCGAGAAACGCCGCGTGGTCCCATTCGGCGGACGCGCCCTGGGCCAGTTCCATGGCTTCCAGCGCATCGTCAAACGTCTGACCGAAGCGGGCGCGCAGTTTGTCCGCCTCGGCCAGCGGGATGACTTCAAAGTCCTGCGGGCGCTTTTCCGAGCCGGGCGCAAACACCGTCATGCTCTGCGTGCGCAGGTTGATGATGCCGCCAAAGCGTTTGCCCTGCCCAACTGGCCAGGTAACCGGGCAGCAGGGCATGCCCAGCTCACGCTCGACCTCGTCGAGGATGTCCAGCGGATCGCGCACTTCGCGGTCCATCTTGTTGACGAAGGTGATGATGGGCGTGTCACGCTGGCGGCAGACCTCGATCAGCCGGCGCGTCTGCGACTCCACGCCGTTGGCCGCATCAATCACCATCAGGGCCGAATCCACCGCCGTCAGCACCCGGTAGGTGTCCTCCGAGAAGTCCTTGTGGCCGGGCGTGTCCAGCAGGTTGATGACATGGTCGCGGTAGCTCATCTGCATCACCGACGAGGCCACCGAGATGCCGCGCTGCTTCTCGATTTCCATCCAGTCCGAGGTGGCATGACGGCTGGCCTTGCGGCCCTTGACCGCCCCGGCGATCTGGATGGCACCGGAAAACAGCAGCAGCTTCTCGGTCAGCGTGGTCTTGCCCGCGTCCGGGTGGGAGATGATGGCAAACGTGCGCCTGCGGCGCGTTTCTTTTTCGTAGCTCACGGCAAGAGATCCAGCAGATTCGGGCAAACCTGCAATTCTACGTGCCACGCACTCCTGCCTTCCAACCCCAAGCGCGGCCACATCCCCAGTGCCACCCGACATGCGGGACAACCAGCATCTGCATTTGTGCCCATTGCTGCGGCCATACCGGCCCGCTAAGCTTGGCTGGCCGCCTGGCCCCTGCGTCAGCCGGTAGACCCACACAACTACGACACAGGAGACATTTCACCATGGCATACACCTTTATTCGCCGGTGCGCATTGGCGGCCGCCTGCACGCTGGCGCTGCAGGGCACTCTCGCGCAGACACCGGATCTCTCCGACGGACTGGTCAAGATCGGCGTGCTGACCGACATGTCCGGCCCCTACTCCGGCATGGGGGGTCCCGGCTCGGTGGTGGCCGCGCGCATGGCTATCGAGGACTGTCTCATGGCCGAGTGCAAGGGCATGCCGATCGAGCTGATCAGTGCCGACAACCAAAACAAGGCGGATATTGCCGCCTCCCGGGCGCGAGAGTGGCTGGATGTGCAGCAGGTCGATGCCCTGGTGGATCTGACCAATTCCGCCGGCGCGCTGGCCATTCAGCAGATCATCCGCGAGCGCGGCGGCATCGCGATGTATTCCGGCCCGGCCACCACCCGCCTGACCAACGAGGACTGCGCGCGCAACGGCTTTCACTGGATGTTCGACACCTACTCCCTATCAGCGGCGCCGGTGGCGGCCATGACGCAGGCTGGCGCCAGGAAATGGTTCTTCATCACGGTGGACTATGCCTTCGGCCATTCGCTCGAAAAGGACGCCAGCGCCATCATCGCCGCCAACGGCGGGCAGGTCGTCGGTGCGGTACGCCACCCGCTCAACGCCAGCGACTTTTCGTCGTTCCTGCTGCAGGCACAGTCCTCCGGCGCAGACGCCATTGCGCTGGCCAATGGCGCACAGGACACCGTCAATGCCATGAAGGGTGTCCACGAGTTTGGCATTGCCCATGGCGGTCAGCAGATCGCTGCGCTGCTGGTGTTTCTCACCGATGTCCATGCCATGGGCCTGGAAACTGCACAGGGCCTGAAGTTTTCCGAAGGCTTCTACTGGGATCTGGATGCGCGCACGCGTGCATTCGCCACCCGTTTCGCAGAGCGCCACCAGGGCAACATGCCCACAATGGTGCAGGCCGGGGTGTACTCCAGCACGCTGCACTACCTCAAGTCCGTGGCGGCAGCCGGCACGGACGACTGGCGGGCAGTGGCCGAGACCATGCGCGCACTGCCCATCGAGGATGCCGTCATGCGCAACGCTTCCATCCGCGACGATGGACGCGTCATCCACGACATGTATGTCTTCGAGGTAAAAACACCAGCCGAATCCAACGGGCCCTGGGACTATTACAAGCTGATCGACACCATCCCCGCCGAGAAAGCGTTCCAGCCGCTGGAGCAGTCGCGGTGCCCGCTGCTGACACAGCGGTAAGGCCAGTATCCCGCCCACGTCGCGTGAAACTGGCGCACAGCAAGCTGGGCTGCGTGCGCGGCGCAAGTTTGCGAACGCCAGGATCAGTTCGCTATGCCGGGAGCGAATGCGGCCGATAATTACCGCTTCGCTGACACGACTGCCCCCATGCGGAATGCAGCGCCGCGCATGCAATGTGGATGAGGATGCTGCACGCGCGGCATCGTTCACCGGGCCAGCCCGGGCATCACCCCTTGCATCATGACCAGATTCCTGAAGGACATGTCTGCCTCGGCCATCGCCGCAGGCTTCATCACCGTGCTGGTGGGCTATACCAGCTCTGCGGCCATCGTCTTTCAGGCGGCGCAGGCGCTGGGGGCCAGCCAGGCCGAGATTGCCTCATGGATGTGGGCACTGGGCATGGCCATGGGCGTGACCTGCATACTGCCGTCGCTGTGGCTGCGCATGCCGGTTGTCACAGCCTGGTCCACCCCCGGTGCGGCGATGCTGATGGGCACGACACTGGGATTGCCGATGGCCGAACTGATCGGTGCGTTCATGGTCTGTGCCGTGCTGATCGTGATCAGCGGCTTTACCGGCTGGTTCGAAAAGGCCATGAACCGCCTTCCGATGGCGCTGGCAGCCGGCATGCTCGCTGGCGTGCTGCTGCGCTTTGGCATCGACGCCTTCGCCGCGGTACAAACGCAGCCATTGCTGGTGCTGGCCATGCTGGCCGTCTACCTGGCCGGGCGAGTCTGGTTTGCCCGCTATGCCGTCATTGCCACGCTGGCCGTTGGCGTGGCGATTGCCGCCACCGGCGGCCAACTGCACTTCGAGCAGATCGGCTGGCAATGGCCACAGCCGGTCTTGACCTGGCCGCAGCTGTCGCTGCCTGCGCTGCTGAGCGTGGCGCTGCCTTTGTTCATCGTGACAATGACTTCGCAGAACATTCCCGGCGTGGCGGTTGCGCGCGCATCGGGCTATGCACTGCCGGTCTCGCCCGTGATCGGCTTTACCGGCGTGGTCAACTTGCTGCTGGCACCGTTTGGCGCCTATGCGATCAATCTGGCGGCCATCACGGCGGCCATCAGCATGGGGCGCGAGGCGCATGAAGATCCGCAGCGGCGCTACGTTGCCGCAGTGGCCGCCGGCGCGTTCTACCTGCTGGCGGGGCTGGCTGGCGGCATGGTGGTGGCACTGTTTGCCGCCTTTCCGCGCGAGCTCATCATGGCCATTGCCGGCATCGCCCTGTTGGGCACGATTGCCAGCAGCCTGCACACCGCGCTGCGTGACACGTCCAGCCGCGAGTCGGCGTTGATCGCCTTTCTCGTCACCGCTTCCGGCCTGACACTGGGCGGCATCGGCGCCGCATTCTGGGGGCTGGTGGCCGGCTGCATCGCGCTGGTGGTACTGCGCCAGCGTGACTGAGCAGCGTTCCTGCACACCTTCGTATGCGTAGCCTCTCGCTGTTGACCAGTCTGCGCCAGCTCGTGCACGACGAGCGCGACACCGCCTTTGCCGAGCTGTTTCACACATGGGAGCAGCCGCTGCAGGAGAAGCTGCGCAAGGGGCTGACGCAGGGCTTCAGTAAGCTGGAGCAAGGCCCGGAACCAGGCACCCTGTGGGCCTATCCTGACGAGTCGGAATCGCGCTTTCGCGAAGGCGATCTGCTGTGCCTGCACGAGGGCAATGCGCTGGAGCCGCTGTGCCGCCAGGCATTCTTCGAAAGCGAGGAGGACGACCGCTGGCTGCTGCGCAGCAGACAGGCGGCGACTGCCTGGGCCGACTATGCAGGCAGCGCCTGCTACGCCGACCCAGACGTCATGGATCTGACGGACTATTACGAACAAGCCCTGCAGGACATCGCCACCACGGCCATCGGCCAGGAGGTCATATTGCCCCTGCTGGACGGCACGCTGGACATCACCTTTGACGATGACGACATGGACGAGGCGATGTGCGTGGCACGCAGCGAGGACTACAACGCCAGGCAGGCTGACGCTGTCAGCTGGGCGCATGGTGCGCACCATGTGGCCTGCATCCAGGGGCCACCCGGCACGGGCAAGACCCGGGTGCTCGGCTTGATCGCCCGTCTGGCCGTCGCGCGCGGCGAGCGCGTGCTGGTGACCTCGCATACGCACATGGCCATCAACAACGCACTCAACAAGATTCACGCCCAGGGTGTCCCGGTCGTCAAGGTAGGCCGCACCACACAATGCAAGGAGCTGGACAGGCAAATTCCCTGTGTGGAAGGCCTGGATGCGTGGGAGGAGCGCCCGAGCGGCGCCGGCTATGTGGTTGGCGCCACACCGTTTGCGACCTGTTCACTCCGACGCCTTGGCCACTACACGTTCGACACCGTACTCTTTGACGAGGCCAGCCAGATCACCATTCCGCTGGCGTTGATGGCCATGCGCAAGGCCAGGCGCTACATTTTCATCGGCGACCAGAAGCAACTGCCGCCCGTATTGCTGTCGCGCTCGGTGCTGGACAAACAAGCGCATGCCATCTTTTCACGCCTGACAGCGCCGGACGCCGACCATCTGGTCATGCTCGACGAGACCTACCGCATGAACCAATGGCTGACGCAGTGGCCCAGCCAGACATACTATGACGGGCAGCTGCGCGCCGCTGGCCCGAATGCGCGGCGCAGGCTTGCCCTGGCGTCGGCCCGCGCCATACCACGCCATCTGCACCCCGCGCTGTGCGGGGAAGACTGCGCCATCTTCGTTCCCAGCCTTGGCACGCACTGCCGCACCGTCAATGCGCAGGATGCGGATCTGGTGGTCGAACTTTGCAAGGCCCTGATCGGCGCAGGCCTGCCCGCTTCAGAGATCGGCATCGTCAGCCCCTACCGCGCGCAAGGCCGGTGCATCCGCCGCGGCCTGCGCGCGCAGCTTGGTTCGACCGTGGCGCACGGTATCGTCGCCGACACCGTCGAACGCATGCAAGGGCAGGAACGTGAAGTTGTCATCCTGTCATTGACCAGCACGGATCCCGCATTCATCGCCATGGTGGCGCCATTCCTGTTCCAGCCCGAGCGGCTCAACGTCTCCATTACCCGCGCCAAGACCAAGCTCATCGTCATCGGACCGGAACCTGTGACGGCACCTGCCGGGTCAGATCCTGCGGTGCAGCAGTGGCTTGCGCAGTACCGCGATTTGATTACGTATTGCCGGCGCGCGCCGCTGCCGTGACACTTTCCTGTTTATGATCGCCTGGCGCCACTGCGCGTGCAGGACCATCATGAACGAGCATCCGGCATGGCCATATTCATTCCCGAGAAAATCGGTGCCAAGGGCGCCAAAGCCATCCATATCAAACGCACGCTGAGCGCGCTCGACGATGCACACGTCGTGCGCACGCCGTTTGCGCGCCAGCAGTGGCTGCCGGACTTTTTCATCCAGCATGCCAAAAATGGCTGGTTGGCAATTGCCGTGTCCGATACGCCGTTCTCGGCGATTCCCCAGGCACAGCTGTTCAGCCATGACCAGCCGACTCCGTTCGAGGAACTGCTACAGCGCTTTCATGCCTTCTCCTGCGCCACCGCCCAGCCTGGCGAGACGCCGCTCAAGAAGCTGATCCTCATGTGGAAGTGCAACACGCAGCAGGTGCAGCACATCAGCACCCGCTATGCACACAAATACGGCGTAACCTTCATCTCACGGGATGCGTTCCACCAGGGAGGCGCACAACTCATCTCGCGCATCCTTGCCCCCGTCAGCACCCGACAAACCGCCATGCTGCTTGGCAGCTGCTTTCCGGAGGCGGAAATCGCGCCCGCCAGCACCACGCACAGACTGTTTCGCCGCGATAACTCCGCCTCCCTGGGCCGATACTTTCTCGACTATGACCAGGAGTGGGCCGCCAAGCTCGACCTGCAGCAGCCCGAAGACGTGACCGATGCCGGCAAGGATTTCTCACTGCGGCTGGTCAATGGCGTTGCCGGCAGCGGCAAGACGCTGATCGCACTGTCGCGGGCGCTGCTGCTGGCCGAACTCCATCCGGATCAGCAAGTGCTGGTACTCATCCACAACGCCCCCATCGTCGCCGATGTCCAGGCCAGACTGCTGCAGACCCGCTCGGCGCTGCCAGCCAACGTGACGATCACCACATTCTTTGCCTGGGCGCGCCAGCAATGGACGCGGCTTTACCAGCGCCAGCCCGATTGCGCCAGCGCGCAGGAGGCCGAGCGCCTCATCGCACGCCTGCGCCAGCAATGGCCTGCGTTGACGCAGCCCGACGCCATCCTGCTGGAGGAGCTGGACTTCATCAATGAAAACCTGATCGCCGAGCTGCCGGCGTATCTGCAAGCCAGCCGCACGGGTCGTGGCTTTGCGCTGCGCGAGAAAGAGCGCACTGCCGTGTGGGCACTCTACGAAGCCGTCACGCGCACGCTGGCGCGGCCGCCCAGGCGAGCCATGCTCTGGAGCGCCATGCCCCGCGACATCTGCATGGCTGCGGATCACGCGGCGATGCAGCGCGCAGACCATGTCCTGATCGACGAAGCGCAGTTCTTTGCGCCTGCGTGGTTCCAGGCCGTACGCCACGGCATGCGCCAGCAGGGCAGCCTGTTCCTGTGTGCAGACCCGAATCAGGGCTTCATGAAAAGCCGGTTGAGCTGGAAGAGCGTCGGCCTGGAAGTCGCAGGCCGCACCAAGAAACTGCGCCGCTCCTACCGCACGACGCAGGCCATCCTCACTGCCGCCAACCAGATCCTGCAGCAGCACTCAACCAGCGACAGCGACGACTTCCTGCAGCCAGACCTGACAGGGATGGAACCTGGCCAGCCCCCTGTGCTGGTGCAATGCGACAGCGTGCAGGACTGCATCGAGAAACTCATCAACGAGATGCAGGCTGCCCACCGGGACCACGCGCTGAGCCTGGCCGACATGCTGGTCGTCTATGGCAGTCGCGTCAGCGCTTACGCCCTTTACGAGCAGCTGGGCAGGCACTTCGGCGGCGAGACCGTGTGGTGGTTCAACAAGTCCGAAACACGCAGGCAGCCTCCGGCGGGCTACGGACGCGCTTACCTGCGCATGGCCAACGTCGACACGGCCACCGGGCTGGAGGCGGGCGTCGTGTTTCTGGTCGGTGTCGAAGAGCTGGTATCGGCGGCTGCCTTGGCAGATGCGCAGGCCAGGGACCACAGCGCCGCCATAGAAGCACGCGCGCGCAAACTCTACATGGCAATGACCCGCGCCGGGCAATCGCTCGTGCTGCTGACCTGCGAGCGCGTCGCGCCGGAAATCGCCCGCGCGTTCGCGGCGACAGCCCCACTGCCCCAGGCCAGCACCCCGCAGACATGAAAAAACCACCCGCAGGTGGTTTTTTATGGATCGCTTTTGGCGGAGACGGAGGGATTCGAACCCTCGATGCAGCTCATCACCGCATACTCCCTTAGCAGGGGAGCACCTTCGGCCTCTCGGTCACGTCTCCGCTTGAATCCGGCATTATGCCCGACTTTCGTGACAGTTCAGACAAATCTGTGCCTATGCGTCACTTTTCATCGTTGCGCTTGGGCACTTCGATGCTGGTCTCGCCATCCAGACCAAAGGCTGTGTGCAGCGCGCGCACGGCCAGCTCGACGTACTTCTCGTCAATCACCACCGAGGTCTTGATTTCCGAAGTGGAGATCATCTGGATGTTGATGCCCTCCTGGCTGAGTGCACGGAACATCGTGCTGGCGACACCTGCATGGCTTTTCATGCCGATGCCCACAATGCTGACCTTACTGATGTGGGTGTTGCCGACCACGCTGGTGCCCTCACCGAGTTGCGGCAGCACCTGCTCATTGAGCAGCTTGATGGTGCGCTCGTAATCACCCCGGCTGACGGTGAAGCTGAAGTCGGTCTTGCCGTCCTTGCTGAGATTCTGGATGATGACGTCCACTTCGATGTTGGCGTCGGCAACAGCGCCGAGAATGGCGTGCGCGATGCCGGGCTTGTCCGGCACACCCAGTACGGAAACCTTGGCCTCATCGCGGGTGAAGGCGATGCCCGATACGACTGCTTTTTCCATTTTTTCGTCTTCCTCGAAGGTGATGAGTGTGCCCGACCGTGACTCCTCGGCCAGATCGATGTCCCACGGGGTGAAGCTCGAGAGCACGCGCAGCGGCACGTGGTACTTGCCGGCAAATTCCACCGAGCGGATCTGCAGCACTTTCGAGCCAAGGCTGGCCAGCTCCAGCATTTCCTCGAAGCTGATGGTCTTCAGGCGCTGGGCATTGGGCACCACGCGCGGGTCGGTGGTGTAGACGCCGTCAACGTCGGTATAGATCAGGCACTCGTCGGCCTTGATCGCCGCAGCGATGGCCACTGCCGATGTATCGCTGCCGCCGCGCCCTAGGGTGGTGATGTTGCCCGACGCGTCGATACCCTGAAAGCCGGTGACGATAACGACCCGCCCCGCGTCCAGTTCCCGATGAATGCGCTCGCCATCGATGGACTCGATGCGTGCCTTCATGTAACTGCTGTCGGTGCGCACCGGCACCTGCCAGCCAGTAAAGCTGACAGCGGCCTGCCCCTCGGCCTGCAGAGCAATGGCCAGCAGCGCCGACGATGCCTGCTCGCCGGTGGCCGCCAGCGCGTCGAGCTCGCGGCGCGACGCACTGGTGCGCTCCTTGGGCTCAAGTTCCGCGGCCAGGCCCAGCAGCCGATTGGTTTCGCCGCTCATGGCACTGGGCACGACGACGACGCGATGACCTGCGGCAACCCATTTCTTGACGCGCTTGGCGACGTTGCGGATGCGCTCGGTGGTGCCCATGGAGGTGCCACCGTACTTGTGAACAATCAATGCCATTTCGAGCTTCAGGGTTAGGGCGGACCGGTGTCGCTGGCAGCCGGCGCCGCACAAGGCGCAAAGCCGGCTATTTTAGCCACAGCAAATGCGCCCCCTGGCGCTTCACATGGCCATCGGCCACTTTGAGATCAATGGCGTGTCCTCGCGTCGTGCACGCGGCCAGCTGGCGCTGCAGCTCCCGAAGCTGCGCCGCGCTGGGCGTGACACCGTGCATGGCATTCAGCCAGTAGCGCAGCAGGTTGGCCTGGCGCGCCGGGGAAAGCTGTTGCAGCGCTGCAATGCGCGGAGGCAGGCCGCTGTGCTGCGCGTCCTGCTGCGCCACCTCCTGCAGCAGGGCCTGCGCCTGCGCAGCGTGTTGGCTGCTGCGGGCGAAGGTCGTGCGAAACATCGGAAAGACCGCCTGCAGCGCCGGCAGCACCTGGTGGCGGATGCGGTTGCGCGTGTAAGCCAGATCGGCATTGGTGGGATCTTCCATCCACGATTGCCCACGCGCGGCCAGCCATTCACGCAGTGCCTGGCCGGGCACCTGCAGAAAGGGGCGGTACCAGTCGAATCCATCGCGCTGCCAGTGCCCCGGCATGGCCGCCAGCCCGGGCAGGCCGGCTCCACGGCTGAGCGCCAGCAGCAGCGTCTCGACCTGGTCATCGGCATGCTGGGCCAGCGCGATCGACGCAACCGGGCGCTGCAGCCTCGCGGTCAGCGCGTGCGCACCGGCCGTCAGTGCCCGATAGCGCGCCTTGCGCGCAGCATCTTCAGGACTCTGGCCCCGCGCATGCCGGGCCTGGCAATGCACCACTTCCAGCGGAACATCGTGCTCGGTGCACAGTCTCCGGCAGAACTGCGCAAAGTCGTCGGCAGCAGCCTGCAGGCCGTGGTGTACATGGATGGCTGCAACCTGCCCCGGCCAGCGCTGCTGGCATGCCAGCACAAGTGCGGTCGAGTCTGCCCCGCCGCTGAACGCCACAGCCAGTGGCAGCCTAGGGTTAAAGCCCTTCAGGGCCTGTTCGATGCCGTCGGCAGCGCTCATGCCTTCGCATGCACCGACCGCGGCGCCGCGGCGGTCTCAGCGGCGCGACTTGCCAGCCAGCGTTTCATTGAACTTGCCGTAACTGAGCAGGCGCTGATGGCGGCGTTCAAGCAACGCGTCGGTGGACAGCTCCTGCAGCTCGGCCAGGCTGCGCTCAAGCTGGCGCTTGAGCTGGTAGGCCATCATCTTGTGATCGCGGTGCGCGCCGCCCAGCGGTTCATCCACCACCGTATCGATCAAGCCCAGCGTCTTCAGCCGGTCGGCCGTGATGCCCAGGGCGGCAGCGGCTTCCTCGGCCTTTTCACTGGTCTTCCAGAGAATGGAGGCGCAGCCTTCCGGGCTGATGACCGAATAGACCGAGTACTGCAGCATGATGACCGCATCGGCAACACTGATGGCTAGCGCGCCGCCCGAGCCGCCCTCACCGATGATGGTGGAGATGATGGGCGTGCGCAGCTGCGCCATCTCGAAGATGTTGCGGCCAATGGCCTCGGACTGATTGCGCTCCTCGGCCTCAATGCCCGGATAGGCGCCAGGCGTGTCGACAAAGGTGAACACCGGCAGACGGAACTTCTCGCCCAGCTTCATCAGGCGCAATGCCTTGCGGTAGCCCTCGGGCTTGGTCATGCCGAAGTTGCGGCGCGCACGTTCCTTGGTGTCGCGCCCCTTCTGGTGGCCGATGACCACGCAGGGCTGGCCTTCAAGCCGCGCCAGTCCACCGACGATGGAGTTGTCGTCAGCAAAGTGCCGGTCACCGTGCAGCTCAGTGAAATCGGTGAAGATCTCGCGCACATAGTCCAGCGTGTAGGGCCGGTCGGCATGGCGGGCGACCTTGGTCGTCTGCCAGGGCGTGAGGTTCTTGTAGATGTCGCGCGTGAGCTGCTGGCTTTTCTTGGCCAGCTGCTCCAGCTCCGCCGCGAGATTGACCGATTCATGCCCGTCGTTGACGGTGCGCAGCTCCTCGATGCGCTGCTCCAGATCGGCAATGGGTTGTTCAAAGTCCAGATAGGTTTTCTTGGCCATGGTGTCGGTGGTTGGGCGGCGCCGGCCGCCTGGGCAATCGGGCCATTTTATAGAAGCGGCAATAGGGCAGCGGTCAATACGCCTGCGGCTCGGCCAGCGAGCGCCACATATACCAGGTTGCAACGGTGCGATAGGGCTTCCAGGCCTGCGCCACCTCGCGCGCGTCACTGCGCGTGACGGGCTCGCCGGAGAAATAGTTGCGGCTGATGCCCTGGATCAGGCCCGCGTCATCCAGGGGCAGCACGTTCGGGCGCAGCATGTGGAACATCAGGAACATCTCGGCAGTCCAGCGGCCGATGCCACGCACGGCCACAAGCTGGGCGATGATGGCCTCGTCTTCCAGCTGCGGCCAGTCCTGCACGTTGAGCAAGCCCTGGTCGAAGTGGTGCGCCAGGTCGCGCAGATATTCGGCCTTGCGCTGCGACAGACCCAGCGCGCGCAGCGCATCCGTCTGCAGCGCCAGCACCGCCGATGGCGTCACGGCAGCGCCTGCGGCCACGCCCTGCGCAACGCGCGCCCACACGGCCGCTGCCGCCTTGGTGGAGATCTGCTGGCCGACGATGCTGCGCGCCAGCGTCTCGAACGCGTCGCCGCGCGACTGCAGGCTCATGCCGGGATAGCGCGGGATGATCCTGCGCAGGATCCGGTCCTTCTTGACAAGATGCCGGCATGCCTCATCCCAGTAATCGGGCTTGCCCTCGGCGGGGAGATCCGGCTGGGTCACAGTGGTCGCACGGTCTGCAACGGCTTGGTGCTGTGGTGATGCAGCACGGTTCGATGCATGGACACCGGTTTTCGATGCGATCATGACAGCGCAAGCTCCCAGGTCGTGCCCTGCGGCGTGTCCTTGAGCACCACGCCCTGGGCCAGCAGCTGCGCACGGATCGCATCGGCGCGGGCAAAATCGCGGGCCTTCTTGGCAGCGGCGCGCTCGGCAATCAGCGCCTCGACGGCTGCGGCATCCATCCCCTGCGTCTGTCCCCGCAGGAACTCGCCTGGCGGGCGCTGCAAAATGCCGAGCACTCCGCCCAGCGCCCGCAGCAGTCCCGCCAGCTGTGCGTCCCCGGTGCGGTTGACTTCGCCAGCCAGCTCGAACAGCACCGCCACCGCCTCGGGCGTGCCGAAGTCCTCGTTCATCGCCGCGGCAAAGCGGGCAACATGCGGCTCGCTCCAGTCGATCTGCGCCGGGGCCTGCGGCGCTACCGCATCCAGTGCGGTGTACAGGCGCCGCAGCGCAGCTCGCGCATCCTTCAGATGCACATCGCTGTAGGCCAGCGGGCTGCGGTAGTGGCTGCGCAGGATGAAAAAGCGTACCGTCTCGGCATCGAACTGCTTGAGCACGTCACGGATGGTGAAGAAGTTGCCCAGGCTCTTGGACATCTTCTCGTTGTCGACGTTGATGAAGCCATTGTGCATCCAGACATTGGCCGGCGGCTTGCCGTTGGCGCCCTCGCTCTGCGCGATCTCGTTCTCATGGTGCGGAAAGGTCAGGTCGGCACCACCGCCATGGATGTCGAACTGCTCGCCCAGCAGCGCGCAGCCCATGGCCGAGCACTCGATGTGCCAGCCCGGCCGGCCCGCGCCATAGGGGCTGTCCCAGCGCGCCTCGGCGGGCTCATCGGGCTTGGCGCTCTTCCACAGCACGAAGTCCAGCGGATCTTGCTTGCCGTCGAGCACCGCCACGCGCTCGCCGGCGCGCAGCTCTTCCAGCGACTTGCCCGAGAGCTTGCCGTAGCCGGGAAACTTGCGCACCGCAAAGTTCACGTCAGCGGCGCGATCGACACCACCGCTACGGTAGGCCAGCCCCTTGCTCTCAAGCTTGCCGATCATCTGCAGCATGTGGGGCACGTAATCGGTGGCGCGCGGCTCATGCGTGGGCCGCTCCACGCCCAGGGCATCGGCGTCCTCGTGCAGCGCCGCAATCATGCGATCGGTCAGGCTGCGGATGGTTTCGCCGTTCTCGGCGGCGCGGCGGATGATCTTGTCGTCGATATCGGTGATGTTGCGCACGTAGGTCACGCGCAGGCCCGACGCCTTGAGCCAGCGCTGCACCACATCAAAGGCAACCATCGAGCGCGCATGCCCCAGATGGCAATAGTCATACACCGTCATGCCGCATACGTACATGCGCACGTGACCTGGCTCAAGCGGCGTGAAGTCTTGCAGCGAACGCTGCAGGGTGTTGTAGATGCGAAGGCCCATGGCGTGATCTGGTTTCTGTGGGGTCTCGAAATGATTGAACCTGGCTGCAGGTCGCAGGCAGCGCGCCGACCTTCAAGATGGGCTGTAGGGCACGCCGCGCAAAGCGAAACCGGCCATTATCCCGCGTTTGCGCCAGCAGCGCCCGGCCACGGCCCGCGTGCATGGCGTTTCCTATACTATGCTATGGGCTGTTGCCACTCGCGTAACTGCACGCTTGGCGTTCTCTGGCCCGGCATTTTCCATCACACCCATGCTTAACATCTTGCCTTCCCTGTCGGCAGCTCTGGCGCACGGGCTGCGTCGCGCGGCGGCAGCCGTGCTCCTGGCCTGCAGTCTTGCCGGCGCGCTCGCTGCCGCGCAGACGGTGGTGCACCGCGAGATCGCCGCCCAATTGGCCGCCGGCAATGCCCAGGTGGCACTGGAGCAGGCCACGCGTGCACTGGCTGAAACGCCACGCGATCCGCAGCTGCAGTTTCTCAAGGCCAATGCCGAGCTGGCACTGGGTCAGACCGACGCCGCCGCAGCCAGCCTGACGCAGTTGACACAGAACTACCCCGAACTGGCCGAGCCCTGGAACAACCTGGCCGTCATCCGTGCCGGCCAGGGCCGCCTGGATGAGGCGCAGCAGCTGCTGGCGCAGGCGTTGACCAGCAATCCGGACTACGCGGACGCACACCGCAACATGGCCGATGTACTGCTGCAATTGGCCATCCGCCATCTGGAGGCGGCCAACCAGCTGGCGCATCAGGCTGACACGCAGGCACGCCTGCAGGCGCTGCGGGCGCTGGTTGCGCCCCACTGAGCCGAGGCGACCTGGCGGCGATGCCCGTGCCCGGCCCGTCGGGAACTTCCAGCATGCAATGTGGCCTTATCACCGACAGCTTCGCTGCGACGCGCACGGCGCGTGCCTCAACTTCTATCATCGTGACCATGACCAGTACCTCGAAACGTTCCACCCTGCGCGTGCTGCTGACCGGCCTTGTTGCCGCCGCAGTGCTGCACCCCGTCTTCGCACAGGAAGCCGCCAGCGACCTGCCCCGCGTGAAACTGCAAACCACCAAGGGCGACATCGTGGTCGAGCTTGAGCCGCAGAAGGCGCCGCGCACCGTGGAAAACTTTCTCTCCTACGTGGCCGACAAGCACTACGACGGCACGATCTTCCACCGTGTGATCGATGGCTTCATGATTCAGGGCGGCGGCTTCACCGAGGATTTCACGCAAAAGCCCACCCGGGCGCCCATCGTGCTGGAATCCGACAACGGCCTGAAGAACGATCGCGGCACCATTGCCATGGCGCGTACCATGGTGCCCAATTCGGCAACCAGCCAGTTCTTCATCAACGTGGCCAACAACACCCCCTTGAACGCCGGGCCGGGCAACCCTGGCTATGCGGTGTTCGGCAAGGTCATCGAAGGCATGGACGTGGTTGACCAGATCCGGGCCGTGCCCACCACGAGCAAGGGCCCTCACCAGAATGTCCCGGTCACGCCGGTCGTCATCCTCTCTGCCACCCAGATCCAGTAGGCACGCTGCCGCTTTCTCTGGCGTGTCACGATCGCCGCGACGCGCCTTCCCCTCCCTTCATCAAGGACCATCATGAACAACCCCAAGGTAGAACTGCACACCAATCACGGCACCATCACCCTGGAGCTCGACGCCGAGAAGGCGCCGAAATCCACCGCCAACTTCCTCTCCTACGTCAACAACGGCCACTACGACAACACCATCTTCCACCGCGTCATCAGCAATTTCATGATCCAGGGCGGCGGCTTCGCGCCTGGCATGCAGCAAAAGCCCACCGGTGCCGAAATCGAGAACGAAGCCAAGAACGGCCTGAAGAACGACAAGTACACCGTCGCCATGGCACGCACCAGCGCGCCGCATTCGGCCACCGCCCAGTTCTTCATCAACGTGCGCGACAACGACTTTCTCAACTACCCCGGCCAGGATGGCTGGGGCTATGCGGTGTTCGGCAAGGTCGTCGAGGGCACGGAAGTGGTGGACAAGATCAAGGACGTTGCAACCGGCCGCAAGGGCTTTCACGATGATGTGCCCAAGGAAGACGTCGTGATCACCAAAGCTGTTGCGCTCTGAGCGAGCAGCCCGCCATGTCTGACTCCTCGCCGCACCATGCGGGCGGCGCCATGCCGATGACGTTCGCCGAGCTGACGGTGCTGCCATGCGGCGCCAGCAGCCAACCCGGCGTGATCGACTGCCTGGCGGATCTGCATCTGCAACGCAGCCAGCCCAGGACCTGGCAGGCCTTTCGCACTTATCTGGAGGGCACACCGGCCAGCCACATCCTGCTGCTGGGCGATTTGTTCGAAGTCTGGGTGGGGGATGACTGCCTGCAGGAACGCGGCAGCTTCGAGGCCGAGGTCGCGCAGGCGCTGCGCGACTGCACCGCGGGTGGCAAGGCCGTCTACTTCATGCACGGCAACCGTGACTTCGTCATCGGCCAGGATTTCGCCGCTGCCACCGGGGCGCAGCTGCTGCAGGACCCCACCATTCTGCGGGTCCAGGGTGCAGGCGCCTGGCTGCTGTCGCACGGCGATGCACTCTGCACCGATGATCTGCCCTACCAGCAGTTTCGCGCCGTTAGCCGCAATCCGGCGTGGCAGCAGAAGTTTCTCGCCCAGCCACTGGCCGCGCGCCGTGCCTTTGCCGCCAGCATCCGCCACGAAAGCCAGTCACGCAAGCAGGAGCAGGACGCGGCCAGCTACGTCGACCTCAATGCCGATGCCACGCGCGCATGGCTGCACGCCTCTGGCTGCAGCACGCTGATCCACGGCCACACCCACATGCCCGCCAGCCACGATCTGGGCGATGGGCTGCGGCGCATCGTGCTGTCGGATTGGGATCTTGAAGCCCGGCCCGCGCGCGCCGAAGTGCTGCGGCTTGCGCCAGCAGGCACCGGGGACGCCGACTGGCAACGCATCAGCCTGGCCTCAACCTGATGTTCCGCATGTGCCAGGGCGACTGCCGATGGCAGTCGCCCTGGCATTGAGGGGTGCTACGCCGACTTGCCGGCTATTCCACGGTTTCGTGGACGGCGGCGCTGCCAAGGCGCCAATAGCCGCTGGCACGCACGCGCCGCACCGGCCAGCTGTGCTGCGCCACAAGATAGGCGCGCAGCGCCTTGGCCGCGCTGCTTTCGCAGGCAATCCACGCAAACACGTCGCCGGCGGGCAGGCGGGCCTGCTGCAGCGCTTGCAGCAAACCAGCGCCAGGCACCGCCTGCGGCAGGTCCCGGCGGTATATCCAGCGGATCTGCGCCTGTGCACGCGTGGGCAGCGCCACCTCGTCCTGCGGACTCTCCACTTCGGCCAGCACCAGCACGCGCGTGTGTGCGGGCAGCTCCTGCAGGCGCCGCCAGATCGCTGGCAGCGCCGTGTCATCGCCTATCAGGACATGGCCATCGAAGTCGACCGGCAACACGAACGAGCCGCGCGGCCCGCCCACACCAATGATGTCGCCGGGGCGGGCGCGCTCAGCCCAGGCGGTTGCCGGACCGGCCTGGTGCAGCGCAAAGTCGAATACCAGCTCACCCGCCTGCGCATCGTAGGCGCGTGGCGTGTAATCGCGCGCCGCAGGCCTGGGGCCATCACCCCAGACGGGCTTGCCGTCACTGCTGACACTGGGTAGCTGCAGCTGGCCAGTGACCGGATCGGGAAACAGCAGCTTGGCATGGTCATCAAAACCGGGGCTGAAAAAGCCCTGCAACTCTTCGCCGGTCAGGGTAATGCGTAGCAGATGGGGCGTGATCTGCTCGCGGCGCAGAACCTTGAGCCTGCGAAAACGCAAGGGATGGCGCAGGCGCTGCGGCGCGCGCGGATCGGGCATATCAGAAGGCAAGGACGTGTCTGTCATAAGCGCCAGTCTAGCGTCACATGCCATGGCCTACGAAGCGCCAGTTCGCCACGCTGCCGCTACGCGCTACGGCCTGATCGGCGCTGCGGCGCAAATACACCTGCGCGACGGCCAGTATTTCCACTCCCTTACAATTTTTCCAGCGCCAACTCTCCCACTGGCACGTGCCTGCCCCAGGTCGAAACCGGCGCGGCGGTGCATCGCAGGAGCTGCCCATGCCGGATTCCGCCGCGCCAACCGCGCAGGCCAAACCTCAGCCACTGCTGTCGCTGTTCGATGCCGTCACCATCATGGTCGGCCTTGTCGTCGGCATCGGCATTTTCCGCACGCCTGCAACGGTGGCGGGCAGCGTGGATTCAGAGACCATGTTCCTGCTGGTGTGGGTGCTCGGCGGCGTGATCACGCTGATTGGCGCACTGTGCTATGCCGAGCTGGCCAGCGCGCATCCGCATGCCGGCGGCGAATACCACTTTCTCGCGCGGGCCTATGGTCGGCCCGTAGCGTTGCTGTTCGGGTGGGCGCGCTGCACGGTCATCCAGACCGGCTCCATCGCTGCGGTGGCTTTCGCGCTGGGCGACTACGCCCACCAGTTGTGGCCACTCGGCCCTCACGGCCCGGCGTTGTATGCGGCCGTGTCCGTGATCGTCTTCACCGCTGTCAACACCATCGGCACGGTGCAGAGCAAACGGCTGCAAGTTGCGGTGACCTGCATTGAACTGGGTGCCATCGTCGCCATCATTGTGTTCGGCCTGCTCGGCACGCCTGCGGATGCGCCCGTCCCACCACCAATCGTCGACCCGGGCACGGCGGCGCTGGGCATGGCCATGGTATTTGTGCTGCTGACCTATGGCGGCTGGAACGAGGCAGCCTACCTCAGCGGCGAACTCAAGGATCCGCAGCGCAATGTCGCGCGCATGCTGATCATCGGCACGGCCGTACTGGTGGCGCTGTACCTGCTGACCAACTACGCACTGCTGTCCATTCTCGGCCTGGACGGGCTGCGCGGCTCCAGCGTGGTCGCCACCGAGATGATGCAGCATGTGGCCGGCCCCGCTGGCGGCACTGTCGTCGCACTGGCCATCGTGGTGGCAGCGATGTCCACGCTCAATGCCACGATCTTCACCGGTGGGCGTGTTTTCTATGCCATGGCCTGCGACCTGCGCATTGGCCGCTGGATGGGCATCTGGGATGGGCGCGGCAAGACGCCCGCCAATGCCCTGCTCGCCCAGGGACTGTGGGCGCTGGCGCTGATCGCCTTGGCGACGCGCCACCTCGATGGCTTCTCCGCCATGGTCAATTACACCGCCCCAGTGTTCTGGGGCTTCATGCTGCTGGTTGCGCTGGCATTGTTCGTGCTTCGCTGGCGCTATCCGCAGCGCGCGCTGCCCTATCGCGTCCCACTGTACCCGCTGGTGCCCGCGCTGTTCGTGGTGTTCTGCACGTACATGCTGCATTCCGGCCTGCAGTATGCAGGCCAGGCTGGCTGGATCGGGCTGGCTGTGCTGGTGGCGGGGTTGCCCCTGCTGCTGTTCGTCCGGCGTGGCCACGCCATGGACGCCTGAAGCCGCTGCTGACGTTTGTTTCACCCATCAGGAGATCACACCATGCCCCCTTCCCTGTTCCGGTATGCGCTTGCACCCTGCATCGCGCTGACACTGGCTGCTGCGTTGGCGTCCATGCCCGCTGCTGCCGATACCGCCCAGGCAAGTGGCGACGCCACCCACGCGCCCGACTTTCAATACACCCCGGTCGTCGGCCAACCCGGCAAGGACGTGATCTGGGTGCCCACAGCCGACACGCTGGTCGAGCACATGCTCGACATGGCCGCCATCACGCCCGCTGACTTCCTGGTCGACCTCGGCTCCGGGGATGGCCGCACCGTGATCGCCGCAGCGCGCCGTGGCACGCGCGCGCACGGCATCGAGTACAACCCGGACATGGTGGCGCTGTCGCGCAAGAACGCGCATGAGGCAGGCGTGAGCGAGCTGGCCACCTTCGAGCAGGGCGACATCTTCGAGAGCGACTTCTCCAATGCCACGGTCGTCACCCTCTTCCTGCTGCCCGAGCTCAACCTGCGGCTGCGTCCCACCTTGCTTGAGATGGCACCGGGCACGCGGGTCGTCTCCAACTCCTTTCTGATGGGAGACTGGCAACCCGATGATTCCGTCGAGGCCGGCCCCAGCTGCAGCGAATTCTGCAATGCCTACTCCTGGATCGTGCCCGCCAGGGTGGCCGGCACCTGGCAGCTGCAGACTCCCGCACTGGAGGCGCCTGCGACCATGCAGCTGAGCCAGCAGTACCAGCAGATCGAAGGCCACCTGCACGGCAACGATGGCGCGCAACAGGCGCTGACCAACCCGCAACTGCAAGGCGCCGCCATCCGTTTCGAGATCGACGGCGCGCAGTACGTCGGCACGGTCGATGGCAACCGCATGCAGGGTACTATCGTCGGCCAGGCCAATGCGCCATGGCAGGCAACCCGGCAAACGGCGCAGCCGTGACAGGTTGCGGCGGATACGCCCGTTCGCACCGGTTGACACGTCTTGGCAGAAGTCGCTAGCGCAGGCTGTGCAACCGCGCTGATGGGGACGGACACGCGCGCAATGCCCCATGCTTTCGCGCCACGCTTCATAATTGCGCCATCGCGCAGGATTTGCGCAAGGAAGACACGCATGAGCAATACCCATTTCGGTTTCCAGACCGTCGACGAACAGGAAAAGGCCAGCAAGGTCCGTCAGGTGTTCGACTCCGTCGCGCCCAAGTACGACGTGATGAATGACCTCATGTCGGTGGGCCTGCACCGCGCCTGGAAGGCCTACACGGTCCTGGTTGCCAACCTGCGCGAGGGCCAGCGCGCACTGGACATCGCCGCCGGCACGGGCGATCTGGCCCAGGCCTTCGCCAAGCGGGTCGGGCCGACGGGTACGGTGGTGCACACCGACATCAACGAGGCCATGCTGCGCACAGGCCGTGACCGGCTGCTCAATCGTGGGCTGATCTTGCCCACCGTGGTGTGCGATGCCGAGCAACTGCCTTTTCAGGACGGTTATTTCGACGTTGTCAGCGTCGCCTTCGGCCTGCGCAACATGACGCACAAGGAGATTGCCCTGGCGGAAATGCAACGCGTGCTCAAGCCACGCGGCAAACTGCTGGTGCTGGAGTTCTCGCAGATCGCCCCGCCATTGCGCAAGGCGTATGACTGGTACTCCTTTAACGTTTTGCCCAAGATGGGTCAGGCCATCGCCAAGGATGCGGACAGCTACCGCTACCTGGCCGAGTCGATCCGCATGCACCCGGATCAGGCCACGCTCAAGGCCATGATGCATGATGCGGGTTTTGGCCATGTCGACTACCATAACCTGACTGCCGGCATCGCTGCGCTGCACGTTGGCATCAAGTGCTGAGCCCATCCACTGCGCCGTGAGGTTGCAGCAGCGTCTACTGTGCATGGCGCGCCAATGGTGGCATGATGCCGCCCTTTGCCGCGTGCCGCATCCCTGAATGGCCCCCAGTGGGGCCACAGCGCACTTCTCACCGATTTTCCCGCTCACCATGAACGATTCCACGCAGCCTGCGGCCCCCGTTTCTGCGGCGTCCGAGACATCTTCCGCGACCTCGACCGAAACGCCGCGGGCGACCGCCCCCGCGCCTGCTGCCAGCCAGCGGCCCGGGCATGCCGGCCGGCGCAAGGGCAACGCCTCGCCAGCCGCATCGCCGCGCCAGCGCCATCCACTTCTGCAGACACTGGCCGAGCGTTTTCCCGCCGTATTCGGCGCTCAGCCGCTGCCCCTGAAGGTTGGCATCTTCAGCGACCTGCAGCTTGCCCTCGACGGCGAGGATGAGGCGGCACTCAAACTCGCACTGGCGCAGCACACGCGCTCGAATGCCTATCTGCAGGCCGTTGCCAGCGGCAAGCCCCGCCACAACCTCCAGGGAGAAGTCGTCGAGGCCATGGCGCCTGCGCATGTATTTCACGCCCTGACCGAATTGCTGCGTCGGCGTCTGCGGCGCGCGGCCAACGCTGCAGCAGGAGCCCCCGCATCCGGTGCCCGACGCAGGGATGACGGTGACGTCGCCGCACAGTGGCAGTGGTTCGAGCGCCGCCTGAGTCAGGCCATCACGCAGTCCGGCCTGCCAGCGACGGCGTTTGCCGAGGCCGCCTCTACGCGCGATGCGCAGGTCAGGGCCGTGCTGGAGCGTGTCGTCGAGCAGCTCAGCGCACTGGCCGCTCGTGAAGAGGCTATGCTCGCCGCCTATGAGGCGACCGGCGGCACCGTGGCAGACTTTGCCGATACTTACGGACTCAGTACCCAGGAGGCGGGACTGATGCTGGCACGTGCCCGCTTGCGGCGCGATGCCGCTGCCAGCGCAGTGCACGCGCCTGCTGCGGCCACCTGAGCGGCGCGGCAGCGCTACTGCTGCCGCGCCCAGAGCGCGCGCAGCTCGGCCAGTTCGGCATCGAACTGCTCATCGATGCGGGCGAGCTCGGCACGCTTGCCATCGATGAAGCGCTGCTGGTCCTGCATTTCCTGGGTGTTGGCGGCGATCTGCCGCTTGAGGGCCGCAGGCGCGCTGTCGGGATTGGCCGCATAGAACTCCATCTCGGCATCCAGGCGCTGGCGCTCCTGCGCCAGATGTTCCAGCCGCGCCTGCGCGCCCGCAATCACCACCTGCACGGACTCCTTGGCGCTCTCGCGACTGATCTGGTGTGCGCGCTCGGTCGGGTAACGGGTCAGCAGCACGCGCTCGCGGTAGCGGCGCTCGCGCTCGGCCTCCTTTTGCGCCTGCAGCGCCTGCTGTCTGCGCGCCATTTCCTCGCGCTCGGCATCGGTGTAACTGGGCGGCAATACACCCTGAAGATGGCCGGTGACGCCATCGATGATGCGCTGCGGCCTGTCTAGGCATGCCGGAATCGGCCGCTCAGAGGTCAACGTCCGCCCTGCGGCATCGACACAGGTGTAGATACGGGCCCGCGCACCCTGCTGCGCAAGCGCGGCAGCCTGCCAGGCCAGCGTCAGCACCGTCACCGCCATCGCCAGTTGCTTGTGCATATTCCCCTCACGCCTTCCCTGAAAAGACACGCCAGCGGCCCGCCGCAAGGCCTCCGGCGCGACAGCCTCGGGCACCTACTGTGCTCTATATGCCGTAGCGCTGCCGGTACGCCTGAACGGCGGCATGGTGCGCCGCCAGCTCCTTGGCAGCCATGGTAACGGATGTATCGCGTTGCAAGTAGCGCAGGATGTCATCGAGCGTTGCCACCGCACACACCTGCAGCCCCAGCTGCCTTTGCACCTGCTGCACGGCACTGACGGGAATGTCCTGGCCGTTCTCCGTCGCCATCTCCTGACGATCCAGCGCAATCGCCAGCGCATGCGGGGTGGCTCCGGCCTGGCGAATGATGGCCATCGCCTCGCGCACTGCGGTACCTGCGGAGATCACGTCATCGACGATCAGCACACGCCCCTTCAGCGGTGCGCCCACCAGCAGTCCGCCCTCGCCGTGGTCCTTGGCTTCCTTGCGGTTGTAGGCGAACGGCACGTTGTGTCCCAGCCGCGCAAGCTCCATCGCCACCGCAGAAGCCAGTACGATGCCCTTGTAGGCCGGGCCAAAAACCATGTCGAAGGCAATGCCACTGCGCACGATGGCATTTGCATAGAATCGCGCCAGCCGCAGCAGTTTGGCGCCGTCGTTGAACAGGCCAGCATTGAAGAAATACGGACTCAGACGACCTGCCTTGGTGACGAATTCGCCAAAACGCAGCACGCCGCTTTCCAACGCAAAGGCCACGAATGCCTGGGCGGACTCGGAGTCGGCGCCTTCGGGATGCGGATCACTGCGGTGCTGCAGCTCGGACTCTTGCATGATGTGCTCTTTTTCTACGGATTTTCTTGATGGATAGCGCCTTGTTTCGACTAACCACCCTCAATGCCAACGGCATCCGCTCTGCCGCCAACAAAGGGCTGGTGCCCTGGGTGGAAAGGACTGCGCCCGATTGTATGTGCGTGCAGGAACTCAAGGCGCAACCGGCCGATCTGGACAAGGCCGGGTTGCTGGAGCTTGGCGGGCTGCGCGGCTACTTTCACACGGCGCAGAAAAAAGGCTATTCGGGCGTGGCGATATATAGCCGCCACGAGCCCAGCGATGTGATATGCGGCTGGGATGGCGGCGAGTTCGATGCCGAGGGCCGCTACATCGAGCTGCGCTTTGATACCCCGTCGCGGCGCCTGTCCATCATCAGCTGCTACTTCCCCAGCGGCAGCTCGGGCGAGGATCGGCAGGCTGCCAAGTACCGCTTTCTGGACGGATTCTTCCCGCATCTCGACGCGCTCGCGCAGCAGCGCGAGTTCGTCCTCTGCGGCGATGTCAACATTGCCCACCAGCAGATCGACCTGAAGAACTGGCGCAGCAACCAGAAAAACAGTGGCTTTCTACCCGAGGAACGTGCGTGGATGACCCGGCTGCTGCAGGAGGACAACGCCACCCGCACGCCGTTGGTAGATGTCTACCGCCAGCTGCGGCCCGATGCCACCGACACGTGCTACACCTGGTGGAGCAACCGGGGGCAGGCCTATGCCAACAACGTAGGCTGGCGGCTGGACTACCACCTGGCAACACCTGCGCTGGCAGCCCTGGCGCGCACCGAGCAGATCTACAAGGACGAGAAGTTCTCGGACCATGCGCCCCTGACCATTGGCTACGACCTGACCCTCTGATGACCAATTTGCCGACGCCTTTTCTCCCCCTGCCAGCCACCCGCCGCACTGTGCTGCGCGCGGGCGCCAGCGGCGTGCTGGCTACGGTGCTGGCAGGCTGCGCACACACCAGGACCCCATCCATGCCCGTCGACATTGCCGATCTCCCCATGCAGCCAACACGCTTGCCGCGCTCGAGCTGGCTGGATTGGCAGGACCGGCAATCGGGCCACCAGTGGCGCATCTGGCTGCAGATGCCGGAATTGCCTGCCCCGCCCGAAGGCTACCCCGCGCTGCTGGTGATGGATGGCAATGCCATTTTTCCACTCGCAGCGCAATGGTCGCGCCTGCAGCAGACGCGTCCAGCCTATGTGCGTGGGGAGCCTTGCGTCATCATCGGCATTGGCCATCCCGGTGATGCCCTGTTCGACTCGGCCGCGCGCAACCGCGACTACACCCCTGCCGCGCCCGGTGTCGTGCCGTCGCAGGGCGGCGCGGATATCCTGCTGGACTTTCTCGAACACACGTTGCTGGCTGGCTGGACCCCGCGCCTGCCGCTCGACCCACGCCGCATCGGCCTGTTCGGCCATTCGCTCAGCGGCCTGTTCGTGCTGCATGCGCTGTTCACGCGGCCTCACCTGTTTACGGACTACTACGCGGCCAGCCCATCGATCTGGTGGCACGACGCCTACCTGCTGCAGGAGCAACAAGCGTTCAGTGCCAGCCAGGCACGCTTTTACCAGGCGCCTGCCCCCGCGCGCGGGCAGGCACCTTCGGCAGACCCGAACCAGCGTCACGCCAACGTGTTTCTCTACGCTGGCTCGCTCGAGGAACCCACCGGCGAGGCCCGTCCGGCCAATGCACCACCTACCGGCCAGCGCCACACCGTGCGCCTGCAGATCACCCGCGCGCGCGAAATGGCCGAGCAACTGACGGCACTCCAATGGCCGGGATTGAAGGCGCAATTTCACCTCTGGCCGGATCTGACGCACGGTGACACCATGATGCCGTCGCTGATGCAGGCGGTCGGCAATATGAGCATGCCGCCGCACTGGAAGGATGCGGACTTTGGGCTGCGCGACCCCTCTGCCGGAAAGTAGCCGAGCGCAGCGCGCGGCCACCAGCAGCACCCGCCCCTACACCACGCCACGCGCCTTGAGACTGGCGCGCGCAGCGGCGTCCATGCCCAGTTCCTTGAGGATTTCTTCCGTGTGCTGACCGAGTGCCGGCGGCGCCTTGCGGTTTTCCACCGGCGTGGCAGACAGCCTGATCGGACAGGCCACCTGCGGCACGCTGCCAGCCTGCGGATGCGGCATGGCAAAGGCCATGCCCCGCGCCCGGACTTGCGGATCGGCAAATACCTCACTGAGGCGGTTGATCGGCCCGCACGGTACAGCCTGGGCTTCCAGTGCCTCGATCCACTGCGCGGTCGTGCGCGTCACGGTCAGCTGGTTGAGCAACGGAATCAGCCGCGCGCGATGGGCCACGCGCTGTGCGTTGGTGGCAAAACGCGCGTCAGCGGCGAGCTCCGGCCTGCCTGCCTCGGCGCAAAAGCGCTGAAACTGGCCGTCATTGCCAATGGCCAGAATCATGTAACCGTCGGCTGTCGGGAAATCCTGGTAGGGCACGATGCTGGGATGGGCGTTGCCCAGCCGCTGCGGGTTCTCGCCAGTGGCAAGATAGCCCAGCGCCTGATTCGCCAGACATGCCACCTGCACATCCAGCAACGACAGGTCAATGTGCTGGCCACGCCCGTGCGCACCGTGCTGATCGCGCCAGGCCAGCGCGGCCAACACGGCGTTGCACGCATACAGCCCCGTGAGGATGTCCGTCAGCGCCACACCTGCCTTCATCGGTCCCGCACCCGGCTCGCCGTCGGGGCGGCCGGTCAGGCTCATGAGCCCACCCAAACCCTGAATCAGAAAGTCGTAGCCGGCACGCGCGGCGTACGGTCCAGTCTGGCCGAAGCCGGTAATGGAGCAGTACACCAGCCGCGGGTTGATAGCTGACAGCGCTTCGTAATCCAGCCCGTACTTGCGCAGGCCGCCACACTTGTAGTTCTCCAACACCACATCGGACTTCGCCGCCAGCTGCCTGACCAGATCCTGTCCCTCGGGCTGGGCGATGTCGATGGTCATGGAACGTTTGTTGCGGTTGGCGGCCAGATAGTAGGCAGCGATGGCGGTATCCTGGCCTTCTTCGCCCCTGACCCAGGGAGGGCCCCAGCGGCGCGTGTCGTCGCCCGCGCCGGGACGCTCGACCTTGATGACATCCGCGCCCAGATCAGCCAGCAGTTGCCCGGCCCATGGCCCGGCCAGAATGCGCGAGAGATCCAATACGCGGATGTGCGAGAGTGCGCCTGCCATAGTGCCTGGGCCTTTGATCGGGAAAATAACTGGAACAGGGTGGGAGGCCAACGTCCGGAGCACTATTCGTGCGATCGAAGTCTGTGGCTACTGGGCGCGGCCTCCCGAGAAACAACGCAATCAGTTGGCGAATGCGGCAATGCCGGTGATGGCTCGCCCCAGTATCAGCGCATGCACATCGTGCGTGCCCTCGTAGGTGTTGACCACCTCCAGGTTGACGAGGTGGCGCGCCACCGAAAACTCATCGCTGATGCCATTGCCGCCGAGCATGTCACGTGCCTGGCGGGCGATCTCCAGCGCCTTGCCACAGCTGTTGCGCTTGATGATGGAGGTGATTTCCACCGGCGCGCGACCCGCCTCCTTGAGACGGCCCACCTGCAGGCAGGCCTGCAGCCCGATGTGAATTTCCGTCAGTGCGTCCGCAAGCTTCTTCTGGATCAGCTGATTGGCAGCGAGCGGACGGCCGAACTGCCGGCGATCGAGCGTGTACTGCCGCGCCACGGCCAGGCAGTCCTCGGCAGCACCCAGTGCGCCCCAGGCGATGCCATAGCGCGCACTGTTAAGGCAGGTGAACGGGCCCTTGAGGCCGCGCACGTCGGGAAAAGCGTTCTCCTCCGGCACGAACACGTCATCCATGACGATTTCGCCGGTGATGGATGCGCGCAGGCCCACCTTGCCATGGATGGCGGGCGCCGACAGCCCCTGCCAGCCCTTTTCCAGCACGAAGCCCCGGATCTGGCCGCCATCATCCTTGGCCCAGACCACGAACACGTCGGCGATCGGACTGTTGGTAATCCACATCTTGCTGCCCTTGAGTACATAACCACCGTCGACCTTGCGGGCGCGCGTTGCCATGCTGCCGGGATCGGAGCCATGGTCGGGTTCGGTCAGGCCAAAGCAGCCAATCCATTCGCCCGAGGCCAGCTTGGGCAAATACTTCTGCCTGGTTGCCTCGTTGCCGAAAGCGTGAATGGGCAGCATCACCAACGAGGACTGCACGCTCATCATAGAACGGTAGCCCGAATCGACCCGCTCGACCTCCCGCGCGATCAACCCATAGGCCACGTAATTCAGGCCGGCACCGCCGTACTGCTCGGGAATGGTCGCCCCTAACAAGCCCAACTGGCCCATTTCGCGGAAGATCGCCGGGTCGGTCGCCTCGTTGCGAAACGCCTGCTGCACACGGGGCCTGAGCTTGTCCTGACAATAGGAGCGCGCCGCATCGCGGATCTGGCGCTCTTCCGGTGTGAGCTGACTTTCCAGATCGAGCGGGTCTTCCCAGTTGAAAACGGGCTTGGACATGAATGAGGTCTCCTTGACGTGATGCTGCCATTCTTCGGTTGAAGTGCTAGATCGGCATTCTAGGAACCCTCATTTCGTACATCAAACGCTTTTTCGGCATCAACATGTACAAAATATGCACACCGAAAATTTCAATCGCGCCTTTCCATGCGTCGTCGCATTCCCAGCACCAACAGTCTGATGGCCTTCGAGGCCGCTGCCCGGCACGAGAGCTACACCCGCGCCGCCGCCGAGCTGGCACTCACGCAAAGCGCGGTGTGTCGCCAGATCGGCGCGTTGGAGCAGTACCTTGGCGTGGCCCTGTTTCGCCGCACTCGCCGCGGCGTACAGCTGACCGACGCCGGCCAGCGCTACTACCGCCAGATCACGCCGCAGCTGGATGCGCTCGCCCGCGACACGCTGAACCTGATGGCACAGAAAGGCGCGGGCACCGAGCTGGAACTGGCCGTGGTCCCCACTTTCGCAACACGCTGGCTGCTGCCGAGGCTGCCGCAATTTCAGCGCCAGCATCCGCAGGTGCTGGTACACATGAACACGCAGACGCGACCGTTCCTGTTCGAACAGACCCGTTACGATGCCGCCATCTACTTTGGCGATGCTGGCTGGCCGGGTACGGTCGCGCACTTTCTGATGCGTGAGTTTCCGGTGCCGGTGTGCAGTCCTGATCTGCCGGGCCTGCCCGCCATCCCGGCCGAGGGACTGGACCCGGAAGCCATCGCCGCGCTGCCCCTGCTGCAGCAGTCCACGCGGCCCTACGCCTGGCGCAACTGGTTCGAAGCGCAGGGCCTGCGGGTCGGGCACGACATGGCTGGCATGCGGCTTGAGCTGTTTTCCATGCTGGCGCAGGCGGCCATCGAGCGCATGGGTGTGGCACTGATCCCGCCGTTTCTGATTCAGCGCGAGATGGACAGCGGCCAGCTCATTGCCCTGAGCAGCCAGCCTCTGACCACCGAGCGCGCCTACTGGCTCATCGTGCCGGAACGCAAGGCCGAGCAGCCTGCCCTGGCCGCCTTGCGTGAGTGGCTGCTATGCGTATGCGCCCAAGCACCGGACCTGGGTGCGGGCCAAGCGCGCACGGGCAGTGCTCAGACGTAGGCCTGTGCCGCCAGCGCCTGCGCCAAAACCCATGCCGGGTCGATCAGTTTCAGCCCCTGCGCCTGCGATGCCTGGGGCAGCGCCAAGGGAATTTCGGTACAGGCCATCACGAGCGTATCGGCAGCATGCCGCTGGCGCAACGCCTGCACCACCGGGCCGAAATACTGGTTGGCCACATCCAGCCGGCCACGCTTGACACCTTCGAAAATGCCTTGCATGACCTGCTCACGCTCGTGCGGCAATGGCGTGTGCACGGCAATGCCCGCTGCCTCCAGCGCACTGTCGTACAACCGGGACCGATGGGTGCCCTGGGTGGCCATCAGCAGCACCTCGCGCACACCGGCTTGCTGCAGGTGCGCAATCGTCTCATTGATGATGTGCAGAATCCGCACCTGCGAATGACGCTGCTGCAGGGGCTGGTGCCAGTAATGGGCGGTGTTGCAGGCAATCGCCACAATGCGCACATCCAGGCTGTGCAACTGCTGCACGGCGTGGCTCATCGCATCCAATGGGCTGATCTCCGGTCGCTCGGGTGCGGCGATGGCGCTGGTGCGGTCTGGCGCGGGAATCTGCGCCAGCCAATGCTCCGGGAAGGCCTGATCCACCACCGCAGCGCCCCGCCGACGCAACTGCTCGGTGCAGGCCTGAACGAACAGGCGCACAAAATCGGCACCGGCTGCAGGCCCCATTCCTCCCAAAATGCCGACTTTGCGGGTCTGCGGGACAGCAGAAGAAAGCGGGGCGCCTGCTTGGCTCATGACGTGCAGCGAAATGAAGGAGTTGGCGGAAATATAGCTGCAAACGGTACCCACGCGCATGAAAAAGGCGCCCCGCGCGGGGCGCCCTTGACAGTGCCATGCACCGGCTACCGTCAGGTCGCCGGCGCGTCGCTCTTTTCGGTGAGGTTGCGCTTGAGATCCTCGCTCATCTCCAGACCCAGCGGCACGTTGCGCGGAGGAATGGGCTGCAGGAACCACTGGTCGTACAGCTTGGCGAATTCGCCAGAATCCATCAGGGTAGCGATGGCGCCATCCACCACTGCCTTGAACTTGGGATCGTCCTTGCGCAACATGCACGCATAGGGCTCGACCTGCAGCGAATCACCAACCACCTCGAACTCCTGCGGATTCTGTGCATTAGCGCGCAGACCGTACAACAGGATGTCGTCCATGCCAAAGCCGACCGCACGATCGGACTGCACCAGCAGGAACGCATCGGCATGGTCCTTGGCCGAGATGATGTTCCACCCCATATCGTTGTCGCGGTCGTAACGGCGCAGCACCTGGAAGTTGGTAGTGCCGGTCGTTGTGGCGATGGCCTTGCCTTTGGTATCGGCATAGTTCTGGATGCCGGAGGACTTCTTCACGAGCAGACGCGTGCCGGTGTAGAAATGGTTGATGGCAAAAGCCACATCCTGGCCGCGCGCGGTGTTGTTGGTGGTCGAGCCGCACTCCAGGTCAATGGTGCCGTTGACCAGCAGCGGAATGCGGTTCTGTGACGTAACGGCCTGCCACTTGATCGTGATGTCGGGCTTGTTCAGTTCCTTCTTGACCTGTTCGACCACGGCCTTGGCAATGTCGACGGCGAACCCGATCGGCTCGTTCGGACCGCTCAGATAGCTGAAGGGCACCGACGATTCGCGGTACGCCAACGTGATCTCGCCGGATTCGGCCACCTTGGCCAGGGTATCGGCCTGCGCAGCAAGTGCCGCGCTGGCAGCAAGCGCGAGCGCAGTCGTCTTCAGAGCAATGTGCATGGTAATAGGAACTCCTTGTTGGATCTGATGCGAAATGACGCTGTGACGATAGGCGACTGGCGCAAAGGCGCCAAGCGGGGAAACCCCGCACCTGTTCGTCAGCAAGGCCCTTGAACTGAAGCAAAATACGCGCCAGAGGCAACAGGAAGATCTGCTGCCAATTCCACTGAAGGGGCAATTGCAATGCATATCTGTGTGCTCGGTGCAGGCATCGTGGGGCTGGCCAGCGCCTACTCCCTGCACCAGCAGGGCCATCGGATCACGGTTGTGGACCAGGCAGGCACAGCCGGAACGGGAGCCAGCGCGGGCAACGGTGCCCAGCTCAGCTATTCCTACGTTCAGCCTCTGGCCGACCCCGCCATCTGGCGCATGCTGCCCAAGCTGCTGCTACAGGCCGACTCGCCGCTGACGTTCCGCCTGCAGGCCGACCCTGCCCAATGGGCCTGGATGCTGCGATTCATGGCCGCCTGCACCACGACGCGCTCGCACGTCACCACACGCGCATTGCTGGCACTGGCGGCGCAAAGCCGTCTCGGCTACGAACACATGCTCGCCACCACGGGCGTCCGCTGCGACTTCGCCGCACCGGGCAAGCTGGTACTGCTGCCCACCGAGGCGGCGCTGGCCGCGGCGCGGCAGCAGGTTGCGCTGCAGGCACAGCTCGGTGGCGCGCCACAGCACATTCTTCGCAGCGATGAAGCCGTGGCCGTGGAACCAAGCCTGCGGCGCTACGCCCCGCAATTCACGGCGGCCGTGCACACGCCCAGTGAATGCGTGATCGATGCCATGGCGCTGTGCCAGCAGCTGGCCAGCTGGCTGCAGGCACGCGGCGTGACCTTCATCTGGAATACGCGCGCGCTGGGCTGGATCACGCAGGGCGACCGTGCCATTGCACTGCGCAGTGCTGGCGGCAACATTTCCGCCGACCAGTTCGTGGTCAGCACCGGCTGGCGCAGCACCGCGCTGCTGCGTCAGGCCGGGGAAACTGTGCCGGTCTATCCACTCAAGGGCTACAGCATCACCGTGCCGCTGCAGGCGGACAACGTTGACTGGCAAGGCGCCGCGCCGCGCGTGAGCGTGACCGATTCCGCCCGGAAAGTGGTGTTTGCGCGTCTTGGCACGCGCTTGCGCGTGGCCGGCATGGTTGAGCTAGTCGGGCCCGACGAGTCACTGGATGCGGCCCGCATCGCCAGCCTCAAGGCATCCACCGCGGCAGTGTTCCCCGACCTGGCCGAGGCCGTGCAGCACGCCGGCGAGGCATGCGCGCCCTGGACCGGCATGCGCCCTGCCACGCCCACCGGCCTGCCCATCACCCGCCGCACCCGGCTGCTGCGCAACCTCTGGGTCAACACCGGCCACGGCGCCCTGGGCGTCACGCTGGCATTCGGCTCCGCCGCCGAGCTCGTGGCGGCCATGCAGGCAGAGACGCGTTAAAACGGGCGGGCGGCGAACTCGCCCACGTCGCTCAACGATCCAGCGATCCCTCGTCCTTCTTGGTGATGAAGATCGCCCAGATCGACATGAACAGGGCGGCGATGACAGGGCCAGCAACGAAGCCAGTGATGCCAAACAGCGACAGCCCCCCCAGCGTCGAGAGCAGCACCAGGTAATCGGGCATCTTGGTTTCCTTGCCCACCAGAATGGGGCGCAGCACGTTGTCCACCAAGCCAATCACGCCTGCGCCGATGGCAATCATCAAAATCCCCTTGAGGATGGAACCGGTGGCAATCAGGTAGATCGCCACAGGCGCCCAGACCAGCCCGGCGCCAACGGCCGGCAGCAGTGAGAGCACTGCCATCACCACACCCCAGAGCATCGGGCCCTGAATGCCCATCGCCCAGAACATCACCCCACCCATGGCTCCCTGCACCGCAGCGACCACGAGATTGCCCTTAACCGTGGCTTTGACCACAGCACTGAACTTGCTCGACAACTCCCGCGAATACCGCTCGTCCATCGGAATGGCGTCGCGCAGCATCGCCGTCAACTGCGCGCCATCACGGAAAAAGAAGAACAGCAGATACAGCATCAGCGCGAAGGCCAAACCGAACTGCAGCGTGTTCTGCCCGAAGCTGACTGCATGGGTGGACACCACCCGCAGCGCCTGGTTGGCCGCCTCAATCAGCTTCGGCTGGATATCGGCAAAGGTATTCAGGCCAAAGCGATCAAGCAGCGCCCAGACCTGCGGCGGCACCGCCGCCACGATCTGCTGGTAGTAGTGCTGCAGGCTGCTGCCCTCGGTATTGACGCGCGCGTAGAGCTGCAGGACTTCCTGCACCAGCGAGGTGACCACCAGCGACAGCGGAATGATGACCACCAATACACACACCAAGAGCGAGAGCACGGCGGCGGTGTTGCGCCGCCCCGGCATACGACGCAGGATGCGCTGATACACCGGCCAGAACAGGGTCGCAAGTGTCGCTGCCCAGAAAATGGCCCCGTAAAACGGCTTGAGCAAAATGAAAAACGCGATCGTCACGCCGATCAGGAGTGCGAGAAACGCGCGACTTTGCAGCGTATTTCTATCCATGGCATCCACCTTCCGAGAAAGCAACCTGCACGCCCGGCCTGAAAAGATGCCGAACACCGCGCCGAGCCACCGCCGACGCCAAATGCACGGCAGCGCCCATTGCGCTGGCGCTAATGTAGCCCAGCAGCGGCCAACTTCGCGTCAGCCATGCGCGCATGCAGATACGCCCGCAGTGTTGCAAACGCGCAAATGGATTGCTAAACCGCACTGCTCTGCATCAGAAAGAACATTTGGTCATACACAAAAAATGTGCCGGTGGCACAATTTGCGTTTTAGGCGCCTTCCAACGCCACTGTCGCATCCGCCAATCGGTCAAGCCGTGTCGCGGAAGGTTTTTCAAGCGAACCAACTAATGCGCTTCGAAGAAGTGCGGAGGTCCTGCGGATCATGAGCGAATCTTCGTCCCTGTACCAGCAATACCAGGGCAACACCTATTTGTTCGGCAACAATGCTCCCTACGTCGAGGAGATGTACGAGAGCTATCTGGCCGACCCCAACAGCGTCTCCGACAGCTGGCGCGCCTACTTCGACGCGCTGCAGAACACGCCATCCGTGCATGGCGATGCGTCGCGTGACATTCCCCACCAACCCGTCATCAGCGCGTTTGCCGAGCGCGCCCGCCAGGGCCACACGCAGATCGTCGTCGCCAGCGGTGCCGACACCGAGCTGGGCCGCAAGCGCACGGCCGTGCAGCAGCTCATTGCCGCCTACCGCAATGTCGGCCAGCGCTGGGCCGACCTGGATCCGCTCAAGCGCACCCCGCGCCCGCATATCCCCGAGCTTGATCCTGCCTTCTACGGCCTGACTGATGCCGATATGGAGACGGTGTTCAACACCAGCAACACCTTCTTCGGCAAGGAGTCGATGCCGCTGCGCGAGCTGCTCAACGCCCTGCGCGAGACCTATACCACCACCATTGGTGCCGAGTACATGTACATCTCGGACCAGGCGCAGAAACGCTGGTGGCAGGAAAAGCTCGAAAGCGCCCGCACAAACCCCAAGCTCAACGCTGAGGAGAAGATTCACGTCCTCGAACGCCTCACCGCGGCGGAAGGGCTGGAGCGCTATCTGCACACCAAGTACGTGGGGCAAAAGCGCTTCTCGTTGGAAGGTGGCGAGAGTTTCATCGTGGCCATGGACGCACTGGTGCAGTCAGCCGGCCTGTCCGGCGTGCAGGAAGTGGTGATTGGCATGGCCCACCGCGGGCGCCTGAACGTGCTGGTCAATACACTGGGCAAGATGCCCAAGGACCTGTTTGCCGAGTTCGAGCACACCGCTCCTGAGGATCTGCCCTCCGGGGACGTCAAGTACCACCAGGGCTTCAGTTCCGATGTTCCAACAGCTGGCGGGCCGATTCACCTGACGCTGGCCTTCAACCCATCGCACCTGGAGATCGTCAACCCGGTGGTGGAAGGCTCCGTGCGCTCGCGCATGGATCGCCGCGGCGACCCCAAAGGACGCCAGGTGCTGCCGGTGCTGGTGCATGGCGATGCCGCCATCGCCGGCCAGGGCGTGGTGCAGGAGACGCTGGCGCTGTCGCAAACGCGTGGCTACTCCACAGGTGGCACGGTCCACTTCGTCATCAACAACCAGATTGGCTTTACCACCTCCGATCCGCGCGACACCCGCTCGACCTTTTACTGCACCGATGTGGTGAAGATGATCGAGGCGCCAGTGCTGCACGTCAACGGTGACGACCCGGAGGCGGTGGTGCTGGCCACCAACCTGGCGCTCGAATACCGCATGGAATTTGGCCGTGATGTGGTCGTGGACATCGTATGCTTCCGCAAGCTCGGCCACAACGAGCAGGACACGCCGGCACTGACGCAACCGCTGATGTACCGCACCATCAGCAAGCACCCGGGCACCCGCAAGCTCTATGGCGACAAGCTGATCGCCCAGGGCGTGCTGCCACCCGAAGGGCCTGACGAGATGGTCAAGGCCTACCGCGTGGCCATGGACGAGGGCCGTCACACGGTCGATCCGGTACTGACCAACTTCAAGCGCCAGTATGCGGTGGACTGGTCGCCCTATCTGGGCCGCAAGTGGACCGACGAGGCCGAGACCGCCATTCCGCTGTCCGAGTGGAAGCGCCTTGCAGAGCGGCTAACCACCATCCCCGATACCGTCACGCCCCACCAACTGGTCAAGAAGGTCTATGCCGACCGCGCGGCCATGGGCCGCGGCGATATTCCGGTCGACTGGGGTATGGGCGAGGCCATGGCCTTCGCCTCGCTGGTGGCCAGCGGCTATCCGATCCGCCTCTCCGGCGAGGACAGCGGCCGCGGCACCTTCAGCCACCGCCATGCCGTCATTCACGACCAGAAGCGCGAGAACTACTTCGACGGCAGCTATGTGCCGCTGCAGAACATCGCGGACAACCAGGCCCCCTTCGTCGTCATCGACTCCATCCTCTCCGAGGAAGCGGTGCTGGGCTTCGAATACGGCTACGCCTCCAATGACCCGCACAGCCTGGTCATCTGGGAAGCGCAGTTCGGCGATTTCGCCAACGGCGCACAAGTTGTGATCGACCAGTTCATCGCGTCCGGCGAGGTCAAGTGGGGCCGCCTCAACGGCCTGACGCTGATGCTGCCGCACGGCTACGAAGGCCAGGGCCCGGAACACAGCTCGGCACGCATCGAGCGTTTCATGCAGCTGTCGGCGGATACCAACATGCAGTTGGTACAACCGACCACGGCCAGCCAGATCTTCCACCTGCTGCGCCGCCAGATCCTGCGCCCGCTGCGCATTCCACTGGTGATCTTCACGCCCAAGTCGCTGCTGCGCAACAAGGATGCCACCTCGCCCATCTCCGACTTCACCGACGGCGCCTTCCGCAACGTCATCGGCGAGCAGGATGAAGCCATCGTCGCCAATGCCGCCAAGGTCAAGCGCATCATCGCCTGCTCCGGCAAGGTGTACTTCGACCTGGTCAAGAAGCGTCGGGAACTTGAGCGTGACGATGTGGCCATCATCCGCGTCGAACAGCTCTACCCGTTCCCGCACAAGGCCTTCGGCGCCGAGGTCAAGCGCTTCTCCAACGCCAAGGACATCGTCTGGTGCCAGGATGAGCCGCAGAACCAGGGCGCCTGGTTCTTCGTGCAGCACTACATCCACGAGAACATGCTCGACGGCCAGAAACTCGGCTATGCCGGCCGGGCACCTTCCGCCTCGCCTGCAGTGGGTTACTTCCACCTGCATCAGGAGCAGCAGAAGAACCTGGTCAACGCTGCCTTTGCCAAGCTCAAGGGTTTTGTGCTGACCAAGTAAGCCCGGTTCAGGACTGCCGCCCGCTGGGCGGCAGTCGCGCATCTTCCAACTTTCCACCCATTCCAACCCAGAGAAACACCCATGGCCGTCTTTGAAGTCAAAGTCCCCGAACTGTCCGAATCCGTCTCCGAAGCAACGCTGCTGCAGTGGAAGAAGAAGCCCGGTGATGCCGTGGCCGTCGATGAGATTCTGATCGAGATCGAAACCGACAAGGTCGTGCTCGAAGTGCCCGCGCCTTCTGCTGGCGTGCTCACCGAGATCGTCGAAGGCGACGGTGCCACCGTCACCTCCGGCCAGGTCATTGCCCGCATCGACAGCGAAGCCAAGGCTGCCGCCACACCGGCAGATGCGCCTGCGCCCGCTGCCGCGCCGGCCGCCCAACCTGCTGCAACCCAGCCCGCCGTTGCCGAGGCTGCAACGTCCAACGCCAAGGTCGGCGTGGCTATGCCCGCTGCCGCAAAGATCCTCTCCGAAAAGGGCATTGACCCCGCCAACGTACAAGGCACTGGCAAGGACGGCCGCATCACCAAGGCCGATGCCCAGGCCGCGTCGGCTGCACCCGCCAAGCCCGCTGCAGCGGCACCGGCGCCAGTGGTACAGGCCGTCGCCGGTGAGCGTCCCGAGCAGCGTGTGCCGATGACCCGCCTGCGCGCGCGCATCGCCGAGCGGCTGCTGCAGTCGCAAGCCACCAATGCCATCCTGACGACCTTCAACGAGGTCAACATGGCGCCAGTGATGGCCCTGCGCAAGAAGTACCAGGAGAAGTTCGAGAAGCAGCACGGCGTGCGCCTGGGCTTCATGAGCTTCTTCGTCAAGGCCGCCGTGCATGCGCTCAAGCAGTACCCGATCGTCAACGCCTCGGTCGATGGCAACGACATCATCTACCACGGCTACTTCGATATCGGCATCGCGGTCGGCTCGCCGCGCGGTCTGGTCGTGCCCATTCTGCGTGATGCCGACCAGCTCTCGTTTGCCGAAATCGAGAAGAAGATTGCCGAGTTCGGTGCCAAGGCCAAGGACGGCAAGCTGACCATCGAGGAGATGACCGGAGGCACCTTCTCCATCTCCAACGGTGGCGTGTTCGGATCGATGATGTCCACGCCCATCATCAACCCACCGCAATCGGCCATTCTCGGCATCCATGCCACCAAGGAACGTGCCGTGGTCGAGAACGGGCAGGTGGTTGTGCGCCCCATGAATTACCTGGCGCTGTCGTATGACCACCGCATCATCGACGGCCGCGAAGCCGTGCTGTCGCTGGTGGCCATGAAGGACGCGCTGGAAGACCCGGCCCGCCTGCTGTTCGATCTGTAATCCGCGCCGCCGCATGAACCACGCACACCTCCACTGGAATGCCGGTGGTGTGTGCGTTTTTCATCGCCGCATAGTCAAGACACTGGAGCAATCACCATGAGCAAGAACTTCGATCTCGTCGTCATCGGCGCGGGTCCCGGCGGTTACGTGGCCGCCATCCGCGCAGCGCAGCTGGGCATGAACGTCGCCTGCATCGACGAATGGACAACCCCGGACGGCAAGCCCGCCCCTGGCGGCACCTGCACCAACGTAGGCTGCATTCCGTCCAAGGCGCTGCTGCAGTCCAGCGAGCATTTCGAGCATGCCAAGGAGCATTTTGCCGAGCATGGCATCACCACTGGCAAGCTCAGCATGAACGTTGCACAGATGCTCGCGCGCAAGGCCACCGTGGTCAAGCAGAACAACGAGGGCATCCTCTACCTGTTCAAGAAGAACAAGATCACCTTCTTCCACGGTCGCGGCAGTTTCGCCAAGGCCGTTGAGGGTGGCTTCGAAGTGCAGGTCAAGGGGCCCAGCGAAGAGACGCTGGTGGGCAAGCAGGTGATCATCGCCACCGGTTCCAAGCCACGCGCCCTGCCTGGCGTGGCATTTGACGAGCAACAGATTCTCTCCAACGACGGCGCACTGGACATTGCTGCCGTGCCCAAGAAGCTGGGGGTCATCGGCTCTGGCGTCATCGGGCTGGAACTGGGCTCGGTCTGGCGCCGTCTGGGCGCGGATGTCACCATCCTCGAAGGCATGTCGGAATTCCTGCCCGCCGCAGACGTGCAGATTGCCAAGGAAGCCAAGAAGGCATTCGACAAGCAGGGCCTGAAGATTGAGCTCGGCGCCAAGGTCAGCGAGGTCAAGACCGCCAGAACCGGCGTGACCGTCAGCTACACCAACGCAGCCGGTGAGGCCCAGACGCTTAAGGTCGACAAGCTGATCGTCTCCATCGGCCGCATCGCCAATACCGAGGGCCTCAACCCCGAAGCCGTTGGCGTCCAGCTTGATGAACGCGGTGCCGTGGTCGTCGATGAACACTGCAAGACCAGCGTCCCAGGCATCTGGGCGGTGGGTGACGTGGTACGCGGCCCGATGCTGGCGCACAAGGCCGAGGAGGAAGGCGTGGCCGTGGCCGAACGCATCGCCGGCCAGCACGGTCACGTCAACTTCAACACCATTCCCTACGTGATCTACACCAGCCCGGAAATCTCCTGGGTGGGCAAGACCGAGCAGCAGCTCAAGAGCGAAGGCGTCAAGTACAAGGCCGGCACCTTCCCGTTCCTGGCCAACGGACGCGCACGTGCACTGGGCGACACGACCGGTCTGGTCAAGGTGATTGCGCACGCCGACACGGATGAGGTGCTGGGCGTGCACATCGTCGGCCCGCAGGCCAGCGAACTGATCGCCGAAGCCGTGATGGCGATGGAATTCAAGGCCAGCAGCGAAGACATCGCGCGCATCTGCCACGCCCACCCGACGCTCTCGGAAGCCACCAAGGAAGCGGCACTGGCCGTCGACAAGCGCGCACTGAACTTCTAATCAGCTGTTCACGCGGCACCCAAGCCCGCCCACATGGCGGGCTGTTCTACGTGCGGCCCCTGTCCACAGGGCTATGCCAGCACCCCTGGGCTCTTGCGCAACAGTGCGTGAATCCAGTCCAGAAACGCCAGCAATCGCTTCGAGCGCTGCTTGCGGTGCAGATAGAGGGCGCAAACCTGTTTGGGGGGTGCAGGCCAATGCGGCAGCACCTCGATCAGCTTGCCCGTCTGCAGCAACTCCTGCACATCAAAGCGCGGCACCTGAATCAATCCCAGACCGGCCACGCCGCATGCCAGGTAGTTTTCGGCGCTGGTGACCATCACCCGGTGCTGCATCTGTACGCTGTGGCTCTGCCCGTCCTCGTCCTGGTATTCCCAGACGGCCGGGTGCTGCTGCGGCTGCGCAGGCAAATAGCCGATGGCGCAGTGGCGATCGAGCTCCTGCGGGGTCTGCGGCAGGCCACAGCGCCGCAGATAGTCCTCGCTGGCGCAGCTGACCATGGCCAGCTGGCCCAGCGGACGCACAACGAGATGGTCCTGCTGGTACGCGCCGACACGGATGGCACAGTCGATGTCCGCCTCACTGAGATTCAACTCCTTGTCGCTGCTGCCCAGACTCAGCTCCAGCTGCGGATGCATCTCAAGCAGTGAAGGCAGTGCCGGCACGATGATGCGCGCGGCAATGCGGCTGTGCACATCCACATTGAGCCGCCCTGCCACCGCATTGCTGGAATGCTTGAAGAGGTTGTAGAACTCGTCGAGGTCGCCGACGATTTTGCGCGCCATCGGCAGCGTCTTCCTGCCGTCCTCCGTGAGACTGACCTTGCGGGTCGTGCGCCGCAACAGCTGCGTGCCCAACTGCTTTTCGAGTTTGCGTATGGAGGTGGAGACCGTCGCCGGCGGCAATTTCAGCGCCCGCGCGGCACCGATGAAACTGCCGGTTTCTGCGACGTGGATGAAGATGCGAAATTGCTCAACGCGATCGGACATGAAAGGTGCAAGACTTACTCATCACGGCTGCATGGCACAACATGGCCGCCGGATGCGCACCGCATCCAACCGGCTGAGCCTGCAATGCACCGGCTCACTCAGGTGGATTTTTCAAGGCGGCAATCCATCAACAAAAGCACACTGCACAGCAGCGGCGTCGAGCGGCATGCCGGCAACCGGACGCCACGTTCCCGCGCAGTCATGCAGGCGTGGACTGCGCGCATGGCATGGGGTCATCGCACTCCTTGTAGGAAGAATGCGATAAGGCTTGCAATCTAATCGATTCTCTCGTGCTGATTAATTTTCATTTCTGAATACTAAAAATGAAAATTAAATGTTATGGCGTGGCACGAGATGTATGTGCGCACTATAAAGATGCGCGCACCATTACGATGCACTCATTCATGAGCATCATGGTGCAGCCCTAGGCGTGCGCCCGTTTCTCTGGCAGATAAAGCGTGGCCGCACTTGTCAGCGCAATGGCGGCCGTGTCGGCCCGCAACGTCCGCGCGCCCAGGCTGACTGGGGAAAATCCCTGCGCACGCAGCAAGGTCTCCTCGGGCGCGCTCAGCCCCCCTTCTGGCCCTGACAGTGCCAACACACGCCCTGCATGCGTGCCCTGGCACGGCTGCGGCAATGCGGCCAGGCGCTGTGTCACTGGCCTGGCATCTGCGGCCAGACTCAGCACCCAGCGCTCACTATGGGCTGGCTGGCCCGCCGCCCCAACTGTGGCGACGAACTCCGCCAACGTGCATGGCGCGTCGACAACGGGCACCGTATTGCGTCCGCTCTGCTCGCAAGCAGCGATGGCAATGGCCTGCCAGTGCTGCCGCTTCTTGTCCGCACGCTCGGCTTTGAGGCGCAGCACACTGCGCTCGGTCATCAGAGGGGTGATGCGTGCCACGCCCAGTTCCGTGGCCTTTTCCACCAGCCAGTCCATGCGGTCATTAGCCGGCATGCCCACGGCCAGATGCAGCGCCAAGGCAGCCTCGCGATCCACCGTATGGGCCTGCTCAACCCGCACCCGTACGTGCTGACGGCCCATTTCGAGGATGCTGGCAGTGAACTCGCCATTGGCCTGCGTGCCGGGAAACAGGCAAAGCGCCTGCCCGGGCTGCATGCGCAGCACCTGCACATGGCGTGCTGCGCCCGATGGCAAATCCAGCTCCAGCCCTGGCTGCAAGTGGTCGGTGCAGTAAATACGCGGCAAGGCCATGGCGTCGTCGAAATCGCTTTCAGAGCCGCCCAAACGAAAACGCTGGCGTCTGCGGAGTCTGCTCGATGGCATCGAGAAGGCGCAGGAGGGGAAACAGCTCCCGGTAGCGGCTGGCCGTGGCGCGGATGTAGGCAATGAAGCGCGGTGTATCGGCCAGATACTGCGGCTTGCCATCGCGCAGCGTCAGGCGTGCGAAGATGCCGGCCACCTTCAGATGGCGCTGCAGTCCCATCCACTCCACGGCTTCGTAGAAGGCACCGAAGTCACTTTCCCATTCTGGCGCCAGCGCAAGCAGGCCCGCCTTGCGCGCCCGTTCCCAGTAGCGCACCGCCACGTCGATCAACAAGTCCTCGTCCCAGCTGTGGAATGCGTCGCGCAGCAGACTGGCCAGGTCATAGGTCAGTGGACCGTGCAGGGCATCCTGAAAGTCCAGCAGCCCGCTGAGCCGGACGCCGCCTGCGCCATCTGGCGCCACCATCAGGTTGCGCAGCATGTAGTCGCGATGCACGAACACCTTCGGCGCTGCCAGATTGCGCGCGACGATGGCATCAAAGCTGTTATGCAGCGTCTGCTGCTGCGCCGGACTCAGCTCTGCCTGCCGATAGGCACCGAGATACCACTGGGGAAACAGCTGCAGCTCGCGGCGCAGCACCGCCTCGTCGTATGCAGGCACATCGGCACGCACATGGCACTGCATCCGCACCAGCCAATCCACCGCCTGCACCATGAGCGGCTGCGCCACAGCAGCATCGTAATCCGGGGCCAGGTGCTGCAGCACCGTCTCCTGGCCAACTTCGCTCAGCAGCGCAAAGCCTGCCTGTTCATCCACTGCCAGCAACTGCGGCACCGGCAACCCCGCCTGCTGGAGCAGGCCAGCCACATGCAGGAAGGGAGCAAGCGGCTCCTGCTGTGGCGGCGCATCCATGATGATGCGCTGCGTGCCGCTCGCGTCTGCGATGTGCAGGTAGCGGCGAAAGCTCGCATCGGCAGACGCCGGGCGCAGCGTTGCCGGCACCAGCCCGTGCGCGGGCGCAACGGCCTGCAGCCACTGCTCGAACAGGGCTTGCCGAGAGGGCTCGGCCCAGACGATGGAATCGGTCATGTGGGAAAAACCATTCACGTGCGGAAGGGAAAGAGGTGCGGCGCGGGCGCGATTCTAGGGCCTGCCAGCGCTGCCGCTGGTAACATGGCGGCCATTTTGCCTGCAGTTGCGTGGTGCGCGCCTGTGCTGCAGGCGCCTTCTGGTCCTGCTGTTACTTCATGGTAGTCGTGCTCTTTCCTCCGCAATCCCATCGCCGGAAGTCGCTGCGTGCCGCCCTCCTGACAGGTGCGGCCTTGGCCGCTGCATGGCCGGTGTTGGCGCAACCCGCAGGGGCGCAGGACGCAACCGCTCCCAGAGGGCAGGGCAGCTGGGTGGGCCCGCAATTGCGGTCCACCCCCACGCTGGAGGAACGCGTGCCAACACAGCAGGCCGAGCGCCGGCCCGTCTACCTCAGCGGCGACCGCATGGAGGGCCAGCAGGATGAGCAGGTGCGCCTGCAGGGCGACGCCCTCCTGCGCCGCGCGGATACGGCCGTGCGTGCCGACGAGCTGCGCTACGACCCGTCGACGCGGCAGGCATCCGCACTGGGCAATGTGCGCGTGGACACCACCACCGGACGCTTTCATGGCAGGCGGCTGCAGCTCAATGTCGACACCTATGAAGGGTATTTCGACGACGTGCGCTATCGCCTGTTTGAGAACCAGGCGCATGGTCAAGCCGAACGTGCGGACTTCATCGACCGTGACCGCTACGTCGTGCACGAGGCCGACTACACCACCTGCCAGCGCGCCGCGCACGACCCCGACTGGCGCCCGGCTTGGCGCATCCATGCGCGTGAGCTCACCATCGACCGCGCCGCTGACGAGGGAGTGGCGCGGGGCGCGACCTTGCAGTTCATGGGCGTGCCCGTGCTGCCGGTGCCGTATCTGAGCTTTCCGCTTTCCGATCGGCGCAAGACCGGCTTTCTGCCACCTACCGTCGGGCTGGACAGCGTCTCGGGCCTGCAGTACGAACAGCCGTTCTACTGGAACATCGCACCGAACCGCGACGCCACGCTGACCACCTCACTGATGGCGCGTCGCGGCGTGAACCTGGGAGGCGAATTCCGCTATCTCGAACCCAGCTTCAGCGGAGAGATTGCCGGGCGCTACATGCCAGCTGACCGCCTGCGCGACCGCGACCGCTGGAGCACAGCCATCCGCCACCGCCAGCTGGTGGCCTCGCCAGTGGGTGACGTCCGAGTCGATCTCGACCTCAACCGCGTCAGCGACGACGATTACTGGCGTGACTTTCCCCGCAGCTCCTATGGCCTGGCCGAGCGCCTGTTGCCCAGCGAGCTCAATGCCCGCTGGCAGCAAGGCGACTGGCAACTGCACATGCGCAGCCTGAAGTGGCAGACGCTGCAGGACGTCGACTCCATCATCTTGCCGCCTTACGACATGCTGCCGCAGCTCAACCTGCGCTACACGCCCTGGAACGTCGGTGGCGGGCTGGAAGTCAGCGCCGAGTTCGATACCACGCGGTTCCGTGCCGATCGCGCCTTCGCCGCACAGCTGATCGACGGTGACCGCAGTTACGCCAGGTTCAACCTCAGTCGCCCCTGGATTGCGCCCTATGGCTTCTTCACGCCCTCGGTCCAGCTGCACGCCAGCCACTACCGGTTCGACCGCCCGCTTGCCGACGGCAGCACCAGCCACAGTCGCGTCGTGCCGACCTACAGCCTGGACGGCGGCCTGGTGTTCGAGCGCGAAACCGCCCTGCTGGGGCGCAACCTGCTGCAGACGCTGGAGCCGCGTGCCTTCTACACTTACACCCCTTACCGCGACCAGAGCCACCTGCCCGCCTACGACACGGCCGAACTGGACTTCACCTTCGCCAGCATCTACTCCCCGGATGCCTATGTCGGCAATGACCGCTTCGCCGACAACAACCTGCTGACACTGGGCCTGACATCGCGCCTGCTGTCGGCCGACGATGGCGCAGAACTGGTGCGCGCCAGCGTGGCCCAGCGCATGCGCTTCAAGGACCAACGCGTAACGCTGCGCGGCGAGCCTCCCTACGAAAAGGGCTGGTCGGACATTCTCCTGGGCGGCAGCGTGAACTGGACGCCACGCTGGGCCACCAGCGGCATCCTGCAGTACGACTTCGACCAGCGCCGCAGCGTGCGCTACACGCTCACGGGCCATTACCGGCCTGGCGAATACCGCGTCCTCAGCGCCGGCTACCGCATGAAGCGTGACTCCAGCAAGCAGGTCGAGCTCGGCTGGCAGTGGCCGCTGGCCTCGCTGTTTGGAGGCGACACGGCGGGCGACGCGCGCGGGCGCTGGTACACGGTTGGCCGCCTCAACTACAGCATGCGCGACAGCAAGCTGGTCGACACCATTGTGGGCATGGAGTACAACGGCTGCTGCTGGGTAGGCCGCATCGTCGTGGAGCGGCTGCAGAACAGCTGGCAAAGCGCCAACACCCGCATCCTGTTCCAACTTGAACTTGCTGGACTGTCGCGGATCAATATCGGCGCCAACCCATTGGGCTCACTGCGCAACAATGTGCCCTACTATCAGGAAGTGCGTCCGCAGCAACCCGCGCCGTCGAGCCGCTTCAGCGCCTATGACTGAGCCTTTGCTTATGAGCTTTTCATGTAGTGACCAGCCGGATAAACGCGTGCCTGGCACCCTGCCCGCTGCGATCTTGTCTGCGCGCGTCCGTTGCTCGGTACCCTTTTCCCATGCGTATTCGCTTTGAGCCAATGACCTTCTCTCACCTTTCCCGACTACTTCGGCGCGCCAGCTGCGCCTGCACCCTGTTGCTGTGCGCCGCACTGCCGCTGGCCGTGCAGGCCCAGCAGGGCCTGCGCCTGCCAGGCAGCCCCTCGGCGGCGGGCGGCAGCCTGCGTTCGCCTGCATACTCCGGCGAGCTGCAGGACGCGCCGGCACTGGCCAGCGGCAACGGTCAGGCCACTGGCCCGCAGCAGGCCGACCACATCGTCGCACTGGTCAACTCCGAGCCCATCACCAATCTCGACCTGCAACGGCGCATGCAGCGCGCCCGCGCCTTCTTCGCGCAGCAGGGCATCTCCCCCAGTGACGACCAGATCCGCCAGGAAGCGCTCAACGTGCTGATCGCCGAACGCCTGCAATTGCAGGAAGCGCGCAATCTGGGTATGACAATCGATGACTACACGCTGGAGCAGGCCGAACGCAACGTCGCCGAACAAAACGGCGTCAGCGTCAGCGCCATGTACCGCGAACTTGCCGCCGAAGGCATCAGCCGGGAGCAATTTCGCAATCAGCTGCGCGACCAGCTCACCCTGATGCGGGTGCGCGAACGGTTGGTGGATTCGCGCGTGCGCGTCAGCGACCAGGAGCTGGACCGCTTTCTGCGCGACAACCCCGTTGATTTGGGCGCCCAGACGCCCCCGGCCATCAATCTCGGTCATGTGCTCGTGATCGTGCCCGAGGACGCCTCTGCCGAACAGGAGGCGCAGCTGCGCCAGCGTATCGAGGCTGCCGCCCAGGCGCTGCAGGACGGCCGGGACTTCGCCGAGGTGGCCCGTGAGTTTTCCGACGCGCCGGAAGGCCGCACCGGCGGCGAGCTGGGCCTGCGCCCAGAAAACCAGTATCCCGAGCTGTTCCTGGAGGCCACGCAGGGCCACCCCATGGGCAGCGTGGTGGGGCCAATCCGCTCCGGCGCAGGCTTTCATCTGCTGAAGGTGCTTGAGCGACAGGAAGGTGGCGCAGGTATCGTCATCCAGAACCACGCTCGTCACATCCTCATGACCCCCGGCTCAGGCCGCAGCCCGCAGGAAGTGGGCCAAATCCTCAACGAAATCCGCGATCGCATCGTCAATGGCGGGGAAGACTTCGCCGTATTGGCGCGCGAGTATTCCGAAGACGGCAGCGCTGCCCAGGGCGGCGATCTGGGCTGGGCCGGCCCAGGCATGTTCGTGCCCGAGTTCCAGGCCGTGCTCGACGAGCTGCAGCCTGGCGAGGTCAGCTATCCGGTCGCCTCGCGCTTTGGTCTGCACCTGATCCAGCTGCTCGAGCGCCGCCAGGCTCGTCTCACTCAGGCAGAGATGCGGGAAATGGTGCGCGGCCATGTGCGCGAGCAGAAGGTCAACGAGGAATACGTGAAATGGATCGAAGGGCTGCGCGCGCGCGCCTTCATCGAGATTCGCGACGATGAGGGCGGACGCTAACCGTGCGACACATCCCCCGCAAGCGCTTTGGCCAGCACTTCCTGGTCGATGACGGCGTTATCCACGCGATTGTCCAGGCCATCGCGCCGCAACACGGCGAGCCAGTTATTGAGATCGGCCCCGGCATGGCTGCCCTGACCACGCCCCTGCTGGAGCGGCTGGAGCGGTTGACGGTGATTGAACTCGACCGCGATCTGATCGTCAGGCTGCGCCGCAACCCGCAACTGCACGTCATCGCCAGCGATGTGCTGCAGGTCAACTTTCGCCAGCTGGCCCACCAACTCGGCAGCAGCCAGCTGCGCATCGTCGGCAACCTGCCCTACAACATTTCCACCCCGTTGATGTTCCATCTGCTAGAGGCCATCGATGTGGTGCGCGACCAGCACTTCATGCTGCAAAAGGAAGTGATCGACCGCATGCTGGCACAACCGGCCACCTCCGCGTTCGGCCGCCTCAGCGTGATGTTGCAATGGCGCTATGCGATGGAACGGGTGCTGGATGTGTCACCGCAGGCGTTCGAGCCACCTCCCAAGGTGGACAGCGCCGTCGTGCGCATGGTGCCGCTGCGCGACTGGGCGCAGGTGCCGCAGCCCTTGCTGGAGGAGCTGGTCAAGGTCGCCTTCAGCCAAAAGCGCAAGCTGGTGCGGCATACGCTGGGCAAGTGGCTGGATGCGCAGGGCTTCACCGGCCACTTCGATCTGCAGCGCCGCGCCGAGGAGATCCCCGTGCACGAGTACACCGCGCTGGCTGCCGCCCTGGCGCGCTAAGCGCCGGTTCACGATCGTTGCATACGCCGCGAAGGCAACGCAGGCGTAGGAAAGAACTGTGAACAGGCGGTGCCGCGAGCCCAAGGCACAGCCTGCCTCGGACTGAAGGCCACACCCGCCCGCATCCCGTCCATGTCTGTACAGGCATGGTTATTGCATTCCGTGGTCCGTGTTTCGCTGCCGTGCTGCAGGCAGCGCTGATTCACCGATCACACTGAATGGACACTTTTTCTTCTCAGCCCCGGCTGGCCCTGCGCGGCATCACCAAGCGCTATCCCGGTACGGTCGCCAATGATGGGGTCGATCTGACCATCCAGCCCGGCGAGATCCACGCCCTGCTCGGTGAGAACGGCGCCGGCAAAAGCACGCTGATGAAGATCATTTACGGCGTGATCCAGCCTGACGAGGGCAGCATCGAGTGGGAGGGACAGACGGTGCAGATGCGCCATCCCGCTCAGGCACGCGAGCGGGGCGTCGGCATGGTTTTCCAGCACTTCTCACTGTTTGAGACCCTCAGCGTGGCGCAGAACATCTCTCTGGCGCTGGGACGCCAGGCAGGCACCCCCGGGACGCTTGAGCCGCGCATCGAGGAGATCTCCCAGCGCTACGGCATGCCGCTGGAGCCAAGGCGGCTCGTGCACAGCCTCTCCATCGGTGAACGCCAGCGTGTGGAGATCGTGCGCTGCCTGATGCAGGACATCAAGCTGCTGATTCTGGATGAACCCACCTCCGTGCTGACGCCGCAGGAAGCCGATAACCTGTTCGTGACGCTGCGCCGCCTGGCAGCCGAAGGCTGCAGCATTCTGTTCATCAGCCACAAGCTGCGCGAGGTACGCGCGCTGTGCCATAGCGCCACCGTGCTGCGCGGCGGCAAGGTCGCCGGCCATTGCATTCCCGCACAGTGCTCGGACCGGGAGCTGGCCGCCCTGATGGTCGGCAATGCCGATGCGGTGCAGGCCGCACGCCCCGCTGCCCGCAGCGAGCCACTGCGTATCCCGCGCCTGCGCATCGACGACCTGAGCTGGCAGAGCCGCTCGCCATTTGGCACCTCGCTGGCCAACGTCCGCCTGACCGTCAACGCGGGGGAAATCGTCGGCATCGCCGGCGTGGCCGGCAACGGGCAGGACGAACTGCTTGGCCTGCTCAGCGGCGAGACGCGTCTGCCCGCACATGAGCGCGAGCGCCTGAGCATGGATGGCCAGCCATTTGGCAACCTGTATCCGGATCAGCGCCGCGCCATGGGACTGGCGTTCGTGCCTGCCGAACGGCTCGGCCAGGGTGCCGTGCCGGACCTGCCTCTGGCCGACAATGCTCTGCTGACGGGCTTTCAGCAACCCGGAATGCTGCGCCGCGGCATGGTGCAGCCGACAGCGGTGCTGGACTTTGCCGAGAAAATCATCGCGCGCTTTGCCGTCAAGGCGGCCGGGCCCCACGCGCCCGCGCGCAGCCTCTCCGGTGGCAACCTGCAGAAGTTCATCCTCGGCCGCGAAATTCTGCAGTCGCCGAAGCTGATGGTCGCGGCCCACCCCACCTGGGGGGTGGACGTGGGCGCCACCGCCGTGATTCACCAAGCGCTGTTCGCATTGCGCGATGCCGGCGTGGCCATCCTGGTCATCTCCGAAGACCTTGACGAGCTGTTTCACATCAGCGACCGCATGGCGGCGCTGTGCAACGGGCAGCTCTCCCCGCCACAGCCAACAGCTGCCTGCACACCGGCGCTGGTCGGGCAATGGATGGCCGGCCAGTTCGACGCCGTATCCGTAGCCCCCAACGCCTTGGCGCATTAGGACACTGTCAGCCATGTTGATCAGCCTCATCCCTCGTGGAGAACCCTCTCGCCTGATGCTGTGGGGCTCGCCCGTGCTCGCAGCCGCACTCACGCTGCTGGCCGGCAGCCTGCTGTTTCTTGCACTGGGCCACCCACCGCTAGAGACCCTGCGCGTGCTCTTGGTGGATCCCGTCCGCGATGGCTACGGCATTTCGGAGCTGCTGGTCAAGGCCCTGCCCATCCTGCTGTGCGCGCTGGGCCTGGCCGTCGCCTACCGGGCGCAGATCTGGAATATCGGTGCCGAAGGCCAGTTGCTGATGGGCGGGCTGGCCGGCAGCACCGTGGCATTGCAACTGATTGCCTGGGACAGTCGCTGGGCAATGGTTGCGGCACTGCTCGCAGGCGCTGCCAGTGGCGCATTCTGGGGCTGGGTATGCGCCTGGCTGCGCACGCACTTCAATGCCAACATCATTCTCACCAGCATCATGTTCAATTACATCGCACTGAACCTGCTGCTGTACGCCGTACACGGACCGCTGAAGGACCCTTCCGGCTTCAACTTCCCGGAGTCGGCCCTGTTCGGTGATGCGACCAGACTGCCCATCCTCTGGGAGGGCACCCGGCTGCACGCGGGCCTGCTGCTGGCGCTGGCCGCACTGGCGCTGGTGTGGGTGTTGCTGCAAAGGAGCTTTCTGGGCTTTCAGATCAAGGTCATGGGCCACGATCCACGCGCGGCGCACTACGTCGGTTTCCGTGAGACCCGGCTGGTCTGGCTGGCCATGGCAATCAGCGGCGCATTGGCCGGTCTGGCGGGCGTGGGCGAAGTTATCGGGCCGATTGGTCAGCTGGTGCCGCAGATCTCCCCCGGCTATGGCTACGCGGCGATCACGGTGGCGTTTCTGGGCCGGCTCAACCCGCTGGGTATCGTCGCGGCAGCGCTGCTGATGGCACTGCTGTATGTCGGTGGCGAGAACGCACAGATCGCAGCCAACCTGCCCAAGTCCATCACCGAGCTGTTTCAGGGCATGGTGCTGTTCTTCCTGCTGGCCTGCGACGTGCTGATCCTCTACCGCCCGCGCTGGGGTCTGCGCTGGGCGCGTCGCCAGCGTCCGGTCCCTGCGGCCACCACCCCGGCATGAACGGAGCAAGACGATGGACATTGAACTGCTGACCAACATCCTCTACGCCATGGTACGCACCGGCACGCCACTGCTGCTGGTGGCGCTGGGCGAGCTCGTCTGCGAAAAGGCCGGGGTACTCAACCTCGGACAGGAAGGCATGATGCTGCTGGGCGCCGTCGCCGGCTTCATCGTCGGCCTGTCCTCGGGCAATCTGTGGCTGGGCACGGCATGTGGCGCGCTGGCCGGCGCCGTGATGTCGACGCTGTTTGCCTTCGTGGCAGTGCATCTGGCGGCCAACCAGGTCGCCACCGGCCTGGCGCTGACGATTCTTGGTGTGGGACTGTCCTCCTTCATCGGCGCGAGCTGGGTGGGCAAGCCCATCAGCGGTTTCGAGCCCGTGGCCATCCCCGTGTTGTCGGAGCTCCCCGTCATCGGGCGCATGCTGTTCGCGCAGGATCTGCTGGTCTACCTCTCGTTTGTACTGTTTGCGCTGGTGGCCTGGGCGCTGCTGCGCAGCCGCATTGGCCTGATCATCAAGGCAGTCGGCGAAAACCCTGATGCGGCCAGCGCCACCGGCCTGCCGGTGCTGTGGGTGCGCACCGGCGCCGTGCTGTTTGGCGGAGCCATGGCGGGGCTGGCAGGCGCCTACATGTCGCTGGCCTATACCCCGATGTGGACCGAAAACATCACCGCCGGACGTGGCTGGATTGCGCTGGCACTGGTGGTCTTTGCCAGCTGGCAGGTGTTTCGCGTGCTGCTGGGCGCCTGGCTGTTTGGCCTGGCCAGCATCCTGCATCTAGTCGCACAGGGGCTGAGCGTGGCCATTCCAGGCAATCTGCTGGCGATGCTGCCGTACGTGGCCACGGTGCTGGTGCTGGTTGCACTCTCGCGCGATGCCGCCAAGACTCGGCTGTTTGCGCCAGTGTCACTGGGCCGCCCCTGGAAGCCGGGCCATTGACCGGTCCACTGCCTGACCACCGGTCACTGATGCACTCTTTGCCCATTTTTCTCTACTGTCCACAGGAGCCTCTCTATGCAACATTGCCGACTCTCTCACCTGCTACGCGCAGGCCTGCTTACAGCCGTTGCTGCAACGGCCAGCATGACGGCCGCTGCCGATACCCCGCTCAAGGTCGGGTTCGTCTACATCGGACCCATCGGGGACCACGGCTGGACCTACCAGCACGACCAGGGCCGCAAGGCGCTGGAGGCGCAGCTCGGCGACAAGGTTGAGACCACCTATGTCGAGAGCGTGCCCGAGGGCGCGGACGCCGAACGGGTGATCCGCAACCTCGCCAGCAGCGGCCACAAGCTGATCTACACGACATCGTTTGGCTACATGAACCCGACCGCCAAGGTCGCCAAGATGTTTCCCGACGTGACCTTCGAGCACGCCACCGGCTACAAGCGCGACAAGAACCTCGGCACCTATCTGGCCCGCAGCTACGAGGCACGTTACGTGGGTGGCTTCCTGGCCGCGAAGATGACCAAGAGCAAGGTGGTGGGTTACGTCGCATCCTTTCCCATCCCGGAAGTGCTGCGTGACATCAATGCCATCCAGCTGGCGCTGAACAAGTACAACCCCGGTGCGGAAGTCAAGGTGATGTGGATCAACACCTGGTTCGACCCGGGCAAGGAGGCCGATGCCGCCAATGCCCTGATCGACCAAGGCGCAGACGTGATCTTCCAGCATACCGACAGCCCGGCACCGGCACAGACCGCCGAACGTCGCGGTGTCTACGCCGTCGGCTACGCTTCGGACATGCTGTCGTTCGCTCCCAAGGCCATTCTTACTTCCGTCGTCAACAACTGGGCGCCTTATTACGTCAGCACCACGCAGTCGGTCCTCGATGGCAGCTGGCAGCCACGCGACTACTGGGGCGGTATGGCCGAGGACGTTGTGCAAACGCCGCTCAGCGACAACGTGCCCGCCGCCATCAAGGCCGAAGCGGAAACCATTATTGCCAGCATCCGCTCGGGCGAATTCCACCCGTTCACCGGCCCCATCAAGGACCAGAGCGGCCAGGTGCGCATCCCCGAAGGCAGCGTGGCCAGCGACGCGGACCTGGCGGGCATGGACTTCTACGTCGAGGGCATTCAGTCCGAACTGCCGAAGTAACGCTGCATTGGGACCCGGCTGCGCATGCGCCGGTGCCCTATCATTGACCTATGAACACGCTGCCCATCATCGACATTTCCCCGCTCTACCAGCGGGATGAGGCCGCCTGGTCGCAAGTGAGCCAGGCCATCGACGCCGCGTGCCGCACCTGGGGGTTCTTCTACATCAAGGGCCACCCCATTGCACAGTCGCAGATTGATGCGGTGCTGGATGCGGGACGGCGCTTCTTCGCGCTGCCGATCGAGGAAAAGCGCAAGATCGACATCACGCAAAGTGCCCACCACCGCGGCTATGGCGCGCTGCAAGCGGAGCAGCTCGACCCGACCCAGAGCGCTGACTTCAAGGAAGCCTTCGACATGGGCTTTCACATGCCGGCCGATCATCCGGACGTGCTGGCTGGCAAACCGCTGCGCGGCCCCAATCGGCACCCTGACCTGCCCGGCTGGCGGGAGCTCCTCGAAGGCCACTACCAGGACATGCACCAGCTGTCGCTGACGCTGCTGCGCGCCATCGCGCAGGCCCTGGGGGCCGAGCGCGAGTTCTTTGCCCAGCGCTTTCACGAGCCCATCAGCGCCATGCGGCTGCTGCACTATCCGCCGCGCCCGGACGCTGACGATGCGCCCAAGGGCGCTGGCGAGCACACCGACTATGGCTGCATCACCCTGCTCTACCAGGATCCGGTTGGCGGCCTGCAGGTGCGCAATCTCGAAGGGCAATGGCTGGATGCCCCCTTCATCGAAGGCACCTTCGTGGTCAACATCGGCGACATGATGGCGCGCTGGAGCAACGACCGCTACAAATCCACCCCGCACCGCGTGATCAGCCCGCGCGACCGGGAGCGCTACTCCATGCCGTTCTTTGCCGAACCGCACCCGGATACGCTGATCGACTGCCTGCCGGGCTGCCATGGGCCCGACCGGCCGCGGCGCTATCCGGACGTGATCTGCAGCGACTACATGCTCTCGCGCTTTGCCGACACCTACGCCTACCGCAAGAAGCCGCCGGCTGCCGCGGGTGCCATTGCGGGCTGACTGGGCCGCGCTCGCCGGCGGGCTGCCGCGGGTGCGGGCGCCGCATACAATCGCCGCATGTCATTTTCCTCGGCCGCGCGGCCTGCTTTCGACTCTCCCCTTCTGGCCGGGCTCAACCCGGAACAAAAGGCCGCCGTCACCTTCCTTGGCGGCAATGCGCTGATTCTCGCCGGCGCCGGCTCCGGCAAGACGCGCGTACTGACCACCCGCATCGCCTGGCTGCTGCAGACCGGCCAGGCTTCGCCCGGCGGCATCCTGGCCGTGACCTTTACCAACAAGGCTGCGCGCGAGATGGTCGCGCGCCTCACGGCCATGGTGCCGGTGTCGGTGCGCGGCATGTGGATCGGCACCTTCCACGGCCTGTGCAACCGCATGCTGCGTGCCCATGCCACCACCGTCGGGCTGCCCAAGCAGTTCCAGATCCTGGACATGCAAGACCAACTCTCGGCCATCAAACGGCTGCTCAAGACGCACAACGTCGATGCCGAGATGCAGCCGCCCAAGAAGCTGCAATCATTCATCAACAGCTGCAAGGAGGAGGGCCTGCGCGCCGTGGACGTGCCCGCACGCGATGGCGAGTCGCGCCAGCGCGTGGAGCTGTATCGTCTCTATGAGGAGCAGTGCCAGCGTGAAGGGGTGGTGGATTTCGGCGAGCTGATGCTGCGCAGCTATGAGCTGCTGCGCGACAACGCCGCCGTGCGCCAGCACTACCAGCAGCGCTTTGCGCATGTGCTGATCGACGAGTTTCAGGATACCAACCGGCTGCAGTACCTCTGGCTCAAGCTGATGGCCGGTGCCAGCCTGCCTGCCAACCACCGCGACGGCCCGGTGCTCACCAGCGTCGTGGCCGTCGGTGACGATGACCAGAGCATTTACGCCTTCCGCGGCGCGCGCGTGGGCAACATGGCCGATTTCCTGCGGGACTTTGGCGTGCGTGACCCCATCAAGCTGGAGCAGAACTACCGCTCCTACAGCCACATCCTGGACTCGGCCAATGCCCTGATCGCCCATAACCGCCAGCGCCTGGGCAAGAACCTGCGCACCGACCAGGGCGCTGGCGAGCCGCTGCGCGTGCATGAGGCTAGCAACGACATCGCCGAGGCGCAATGGATGGTCGACGAAGTGCGCCAGCTGCTGCAGGTCGACGGCTTTGCGCGCCACGAAATCTGCGTGCTCTACCGCAGCAACGCGCAAAGCCGCGTGCTGGAGTCCGCCCTGATCGCCGCCAAGGTGCCCTACCGGATCTACGGCGGCCTGCGCTTTTTCGAACGGGCCGAAATCAAGCACGCGCTGGCCTATCTGCGCCTGATCGAGAACCCTGGCGACGACACCAGCTTTCTGCGCGTGGTGAACTTCCCGACACGCGGCATTGGCGCGCGCACGCTCGAAGCACTGCAGGATGCCGCCCGTGCCCGCAACGTACCGCTGTACCTGGCAGTGCAGGACGTGCCCGGCAAGACCGGCGACAAGCTGCGCGCTTTCGTGCAGCTTGTCGACCGGCTCCGAGAGGCCAGCTACGGCCAGCCACTGCGCGAGGTCATCACGCTGATGCTGGAGCACAGCGGCCTGCTCGAACACTACCGCGCCGAAAAGGACGGCGTGGACCGGGTGGAGAACCTGGAGGAGCTGGTCAATGCCGCAGAGAGCTTCGTGGCCCAGGAAGGCTATGGCCTGGATGCCACGGCGCTGCCGATCGACGAGCATGGCCAGCCGCTCACGCAAGGGCCAGCCAGCCAGGGCATTGATCCCGACGCCCCGCTGGATGCTGCAGCACTGCCCACACGTCTACCCGCGGTGCAGCCCGCGGCGCTGGATGCCAACCAGTCCCTGTTCTACGACGCCGACACCGGCGAGACGCTGACGCCGCTGGCGGCCTTTCTCACCCATGCCGCGCTGGAGGCGGGCGACAACCAGGCCCAGGCTGGCCAGGATGCCATCCAACTGATGACCGTGCACGCCTCCAAAGGCTTGGAGTTCGATGCCGTGTTCATCATGGGCATGGAAGAAGGGCTGTTTCCGCACTACAACAGCCTGGCCGACCAGGATGGGCTAGAGGAGGAGCGCCGCCTGATGTATGTGGCCATCACGCGCGCGCGCAAGCGCCTGTACCTCAGCCTGGCCATGGAGCGCATGCTCAATGGCCAGACCCAGTACAACCTGCCCAGCCGTTTTCTCGACGAGCTGCCCGAAGAGTCCGTGCGCTGGCTCACGCCCAGGCGCAACAAGCTGACCGCAAGTGCCGCTGGCGGCGGCCCCGCCGGATTCGCCGGCAGCGCGCCGTGGTCTGGCGCCAGCAGCTACGGCACGACGCGGCAGGGCCGCTACCCGGCGCGCACCAGCGCCGAGGATGCGGCCTGGCGCGCCGCGACCGCGCAGCCCGTGCCCGCTACCGCCGCCAGTCAGAGCGGTGCCAACTCCTTTGGCATCCGCGCCGGCCAGCGCGTGTTCCACACCAAATTCGGCGAAGGAGAGGTGCTGGCCATCGAAGGCAGTGGCTGCGACAGCAAGGCCAAGGTCAACTTCGGCCGCCATGGCACGAAACTGCTGCTGCTGGCCGTCGCCAAACTCACCGTGGTGACGTGAGGCGGCGATTCCGGTATCCGGGCATTGCGGGTATGCTTGAACCTCCTATTTGCACTCCACCATGACCAGGACAGACCTTGCCCCCATCGCCGAACGGACAGCGCTGCGACGCATCGCCCTGCCGTGCGCCTTGGTGCTCACCCTATGCGGCACTGCTGCGTACGTGCAAGCCCAGGCCTTCAAGTGCACCAATGCCCAGGGCCACGTCTCCTACCAGCAGACACCGTGTCCGCAGGCCACTGCTGGCGACCTGTTCGTCGATCCGCTGACGCGTCAGCGCCAGGAAAACGAAGCGGCGCACCGCACTGCCTCCGCACAGCAGCGTGCGCAGTACCGCCTGCAGCAGCAACAGGAGTTGCAGCGTCTGCGCCAGGCCGTCCTGCAGGCTGGCGCGGCACGGACCGGAATGCCGCCACCAGACGATGCCGCAACAGTGCTGGGCTTGAGTGAGAACGAGTCCATCGTGCCGGTCGACACCGCAGGTGCGGCAAAGCCGCAATAAGCCCACGGGATGGTCGGACGGCACAGGCGCCGTGTCACAATGGGCGCGCTAGACAAACCACGGAGAACAACTATGCAACGCCTTGGATGGATGTTGACCCTGTTTATCACTCTGCTCGTCGGCGGCTGTGGCTACAACGATTACCAGCGTCTGGACGAACAGACCAAGGCGGCCTGGAGTGAAGTCGTCAACCAGTACCAGCGCCGTGCCGACCTGATCCCCAATCTGCAGGCCGTCGTGGAGCGGCAGGCCAATTTCGAACGCAACACACTCACCGCCGTGATCGAAGCGCGGGCACGCGCAACCTCCATCCAGGTCACGCCCGAGACGCTGCAGGACCCGCAAGCGCTGGCGCAATACCAGCAGGCACAGAACCAGCTGGGCAGCGCGCTGGCGCGACTGATGGCGGTCGCCGAGGCCTATCCGGAGCTGCAGACCAACCAGGCCTTCCGCGACCTGGCGGTGACGCTGGAGGGCACGGAAAACCGCATCGCCGTGGCCCGCAACCAGTACATCCAGGCCGTGCAGCAGTACAACGTGTTGCGCCGCAGCTTTCCCACCAATCTCACCGGCATGATCTTCGGTTACGACGAGAAGCCCAACTTCAGCGTCGCCAATGAGGCCGAGATCGCCACGCCGCCACGCATCGAGATGCCGGCCAACCTGAGCACCGAAGGCAGCCCGGCCACTCCGTGACCGGCCTGACCATCCGCGCCATGGCATCCATGCCCATTTTGGACACGTCCCCAGGGCGGCGCATGCGCGCTGGCTGGCGCCGGCTGAGCCAGTGGGTGGCTGCCCTGATGTTGCTGCTCTTTGCCGCTACGCTGGCGGCACAATCGGGCCTGCAACCGGTGCCTGCGCTGACGGATCGCATCATCGACCAGACCGCAACGCTTTCGCCAGCCGAGACGGCTGCGATCCGCCAAAAGCTCGCGGCGCTGGAAGAACGCTTTGGCACACAGGTGGTGGTGCTGATGGTTGCCACCACCGCTCCGGAAGACATTGCGCCCTATGCGCATCGGGTGGCCGATACCTGGAAAATCGGCCGCGCCGATGTGGGCGATGGCCTGTTGCTGGTGATCGCCAAGAACGACCGCACATTGCGCTTTGAGGTTGCTCGGGCGCTGGAAGGCACCATTCCGGACCTGCGCGCTGCGCGCATCATCGACGAGCAGATCACTCCCGCATTCCGGCAAGGCAACTTTGCTGCGGGCATTCTGGCGGGACTGGATGGCGTGGAGGCTGCGCTGGCGGGTGATCCTCCGCCTCCCCCTGCCAGCGGCGCGGAACGCAACGCCGGCATGCGCGCATTCGGCGACGCTGGCGTGGACATCCCCACACTGATCGTGCTGGCCTACTTCGCACTGACCCTGGGCGCTCCCCTGATGCGCCAGCTGCTCGGGCGCAAGCTGGGTGCACTCGCCAGTGGTGGTGCCATCGGTGCAGTGGTCTACCTTTTTTCAGGCGCGCTTCTGGTGGCCCTGATTGCTGGCATTGCCGGAATGTTGATCGCCTTCTCGATGGGTAGCCAGGTGGGCATCGGCACCGGACCCCGTGGCGGGGGCGGTGGATTCGGCGGCGGCGGTTTTGGTGGCGGCGGTTTTGGCGGCGGAGGCTTTGGCTCCGGCGGCGGTGGCAGCTTTGGCGGCGGAGGCGCTTCAGGACGATGGTAGCGAGCACCCCTCAGACACCGACTTCAACGGCAGCGACCGGTCAGCGCGGCACGCGCAACTGGTGGCAGCGCTTCATGCGGCTGCTGCGCCATCGCTGGGATGAACCGCAGGCCAGGCGCCTGATGACGCCGACACTGCAGCGCTCGCTGGCCGAGCAGATCAGCCGCAGCGAAGCCACCCACACGGGCCAGATCGCCATCTACGTTGAAGGCGGCCTGCCCGGCCACTACGTCCGCGAGGACAAGACAGCGCGCGATCGCGCCTGGGCGCTGTTCGGAAAATTGGGCGTATGGGACACGGCCGACAACAACGGCGTGCTGATCTATCTCCTGATTGCCGAACACGCCATCGAAATCGTGGCCGACCGCGGCCTGCGCGCAAGGCTCGATGACGCAGCATGGCAACCGGTGGTCGAGCACCTGGGCACAGCGCTGCGCGCCGGCGACTACGCCAGGGGCCTGCAACTGGCGGTAGAGGAAGTTGGCGTACTGCTTGCCGCGCATTTCCCGCGCCACGATCCGGCCACGCGCCAGCCCAACGAAGTGCCGGACATGCCAGGATTTCGCTGACGCAACGGCTTGGACGCACGAAAAAGGCGCCGTCTGCGGCGCCTCGTTGCAAAGACATCGGCCGTCGCTCAGAGCATTTCCACTGTGATGGCGGTGGCCTCGCCGCCGCCGATGCACAGCGTGGCCAGCCCCTTCTTCAGGCCGCGGCGCTTGAGCGCATTGAGCAGCGTGACGACGATGCGCGCGCCGCTGGCACCGATGGGGTGACCCAGCGCACAGGCACCGCCATGGACGTTGACCTTCTCGTGCGGCACATTCAGCTCTTTCATGAGAGCCATGGTCACGACCGCAAACGCTTCGTTGACCTCCCACAGGTCCACGTCCTCCACCCCCCAGCCGGCTTTCTTGAGCGCATTTCTGGCCGCATCGACCGGTGCGGTGGTGAACCACTCGGGCTCCTGGGAGTGCTGCGCCGTGCTGACGATACGGGCAAGCGGCGTGGCGCCCAGATCGCGCGCGGTCGACTCGCGCACCAGCACCAGCGCCGCCGCGCCGTCGTTGATGCTGGAACTGGCCGCTGCGGTGATGGTGCCATCCTTCTTGAAGGCCGGCTTGAGCTGCGGAATCTTCTCGACGTTGATCCGAGTTGGCCCCTCATCCTGCTCAACCACCACATCGCCCTTGCGGGTGCTGACGGTGACGGGCATGATCTCGTCCTTGAACGCGCCGGACTCGATCGCCTGCTGCGCCCGCGTGACGCTGGCGGTGGCAAACGCATCCTGCTGCGCGCGCGTGAACGCGTACTTCTCGGCGCACAGTTCGCCGAAGGTGCCCATGGAGCCGCCGGTGTAGGCATCCTCCAGGCCATCGAGCATCATGTGATCGAACAGCTTGTCATGGCCCAGCCGATAACCGCCGCGGCCCTTCTTGAGCAGATAGGGCGCATTAGTCATGCTCTCCATGCCACCGGCAACGATGACGTCTGCCGAGCCTGCCTTGAGCGCATCGTGTCCGAGCATGGTGGCTTTCATCGCCGAGCCGCACACCTTGCCAACCGTCGTGGCCGACACGCCCTTGGGCAGGCCTGCCGCCAAAGTAGCCTGACGCGTCGGGTTCTGCCCCTGGCCAGCCGTCAGCACGTTGCCGAAGAACACCTCATCGACCCGCTCGGGCGCCACACCGGCCTTCTCCAGCGCCCCCTTGATCGCAACGGCACCGAGCTGCCATGCCTGCATGGGACTGAACGCGCCCTGAAATGCGCCCATCGGGGTGCGCGCAGCGCCAATGATGACGATCGATTCACTTGCGTTGCTCATCTCCAACTCCTGTGCTGTTTGTTCACAACCTGCATGCGGTCTCCCGGCATATCATACACAGCGCACGCTACAGTCCCTGCGGCCGTTCAGGGCCTGGCCTCCAGCACACCGGGCGGCGGCGCGCTGACGCCATTGGCAGGATCGCCATCGCGCTGCACCCGTGCAACACGTTGCAGCGCCGTGGCGTAGGCCTGGCGCAGGCTGTCCAGCCCGGTCACGGTCATTTCCAGATCGGTAATCAGGCCATTGGTGAGGTGGTAGCACCAGCCGTGCAGGATGAGCTTCTGACCATTGGCCCAGGCATCCTTGACGACGGTGGTATGCGCCACATTGAGCACCTGCTCGATCGCATTGAGCTCGCACAGCGCATCATGGCGCCGCGCCTCCGGCACCTGTTCCAGCAGCTTCCAGTGCTTGTCACGCACGTCCTTGACGTGCCGGATCCAGTTGTCGGCCAGTCCGACACGCTGGTCGGTCAATGCCGCGTACACGCCGCCGCAGCCGTAGTGACCGACCACCATCAGATGCTCCACATGCAACTGGTCCACCGCGTACTGAATGGTCGTCAGGCAGTTCAGGTCCGACGGCACGACAACGTTGGCCACGTTGCGATGCACGAAGACTTCCCCCGGATCCAGCCCGGTGATCTGGTTGGCCGGCACGCGGCTGTCGGAGCAGCCGATCCACATGTACTTGGGATGTTGCTGCGCCTGCAGGCGGGTGAAGAAACCGGGGCGCTCACGCTCGACGCTCTCGGCCCATTTGCGGTTGTTCTCGAAAAGTTGCTTCAGTGTGGGCATCGCCTTTGTAGTTTGAACGTTAACCGCTGTATTGTCGCACCGCAACATGCCACCAGCCGATGGCCACAACGGCGCCAAGGCGCCTGCCTCGCCGACTTGACAGCACCGCCCGACGGTATCCGGGGCGCGGCGACTCAGGCGGTTTCGGCAAACAGCTCGCGCCCGATCAACATGCGGCGGATTTCACTCGTGCCAGCACCGATTTCATAAAGCTTGGCATCGCGCCACAGGCGCCCCAGCGGATACTCGTTGATGTAGCCATTGCCGCCGAATATCTGGATGCCCTCGCCCGCCATCCTGGTGGCCTGTTCGGCGCACCAGAGAATGACCGAAGCGCAGTCCTTGCGCACCTGACGCACGTGTTCGGCGCCGAGCAGATCGAGGTGCTTGCCAATGGTGTACAGAAAGGATCGCCCGGCCTGCAGCACGGTGTACATGTCCGCCATCTTGGCCTGGATGAGCTGGAACTCGCCAATGCTCTGGCCGAACTGCTTGCGTTCGTGAATGTAGGGCACGACACTGTCCATCACCGCCTGCATGATGCCGACCGGGCCGGCAGCCAGCACGGCACGTTCGTAATCCAGCCCGCTCATCAGCACCCGGGAGCCCTGGTTGAGGCCGCCCAGGATATTCTCCTGCGGCACTTCCACATTTTCGAACACGAGCTCGCCGGTGTGGCTTCCGCGCATGCCGAGCTTGTCGAGCTTTTGCGCCACCGTAAAGCCCTTCATGCCTTTCTCGATCAGGAAGGCCGTCACGCCCCGCGCGCCCAGGTCCGGATCCGTTTTGGCATACACCACCAGCGTGTCGGCATCCGGTCCATTGGTAATCCACATTTTGGTGCCGTTGAGCAGGAAATAGCCGCCCTTGTCCTCGGCACGCAGCTTCATGCTGATCACGTCCGAGCCAGCACCAGCCTCGCTCATGGCCAGTGCCCCGACATGCTCGCCCGAGACCAGCTTGGGCAGGTATTTACGCTTTTGCGCCTGACTGCCGTTACGGCGGATCTGATTGACACAAAGATTGCTGTGCGCGCCATACGAGAGGCCCACGGAGGCCGATGCGCGGGAGATTTCCTCCATGGCGATCATGTGCGCCAGGTAGCCCATGTTGGCGCCGCCATATTCCTCGGGCACGGTAATGCCCAGCACGCCGAGCTCGCCCATCTGGCGCCACAGGTGCATGGGAAACTGGTCGCTGCGGTCAATCTGCGCAGCCAGCGGCGCAATCTGTTCCTGGGCAAATTCGCGCACTGCATCACGCAGTGCATCAATGTCCTCTCCCAGCTGGAAGTTCAGACCCGGCAGGTTGCTCATTGCATGTCTCCTTGTGTGCTGCGCCGCCACGAAGGCGGCATGCAGACATTGTGGGACGGACGCCTGCCCACCGCCCTTGCTACCTGCCGCGTTGGCAGAAAAGGCAACCTGCTTTGCACAGTGGCCAGCCAACGTGCGCGCGCAGCGGGCCCATTTTGGCTGACGTTGATTCAGTACCGGTAGACGCCCCGGCCAGTCTTGCGCCCAAGGTGACCGGCAGCGACCAGTTCGCGCAGCAGCGGGGCCGGCCGATACTTGCTGTCGCCAAACTCCTGCAGATACACTTCCATGACCGCCAGACACACATCCAGGCCGACCAGATCGGCCAGCGCCAGCGGTCCGATCGGATGATTGGCGCCGAGTTTCATCGCTTCGTCGATCGCCTCGGGCTCGGCCACGCCTTCGGCCAGCACGAAGAAGGCCTCGTTGATCATCGGCACCAGAATGCGGTTGACGACAAAGCCCGGCGCGTTCTTGACGGAAACCGGCGTCTTGCCGAGCTTGCGCGCCAGCTCCGCCACGGTGTCGTGCGTCGCGTCGCTGGTCTGGATCCCGCGGATGACCTCTACCAGCGCCATCAACGGCACCGGATTGAAAAAGTGCATGCCGATGAACTGCTCGGGCTTTTGCGTCTGCGCTGCCAGCTTGGTGATGGAAATCGAAGAGGTATTGGAAGCAATGATGGCCTGCGACTTGGCCACCTGTTCAATCTGCCGAAGGATCTTGACCTTGAGCTCGTAGTTCTCCGTCGCAGCCTCGATGATCAGGTCAGCCTCGCCGAGGGCGGCATAGTCGGTCGTGCCATGGATGCGCCCGAGGATGGCATTTTTGTCGGCCGCACTGATTTTCTCCTTCTTGATCAGACGGTCCAGGCTACTGGCCACGGTTTGGATGCCCTTTTCCACCGCCGCATCGGAAATGTCCACTACCGTGGCATGCAAGCCCGCCGCTGCGACGGCCTGCGCAATCCCGTTCCCCATGGTGCCAGCACCGATGATGCCTACTGTCTGAATGCTCATAGTTCAACCTGTCTCGAATGTTTGTTGGAAGAATCGCGGTGCCACCACCCGGCATTGACACTGCCTAGGCGCACGTTGCGCCCGAGCCTGCGACGCAACGACTTTACACTACCGCCGCGACACTTCTGCCGCGATACCGCCGCCGACCATTGCCATGACCGCCTCCACCGTCCAACTCGATGTTTCCGACTTTCTGCGCCAGCACATCCGCACCGTGCCCGACTGGCCCAGCACCGGCGTGCAGTTTCGCGACATCACTCCGCTGCTGCAGGATCCGCGCGTGTTTCGCGTGCTGATCGATGCCTTCGTGCACCGCTACATGGCACCTGGGTTACGCCCCGACGTGGTCGCTGGCCTTGACGCGCGCGGTTTCATCATTGGTGCGGTTGTCGCCTACGAGCTGAATGTCGGCTTTGTGCCCATCCGCAAGAAGGGCAAGCTGCCCTTCACGACGGTGGCTGAAACCTACGAACTGGAGTATGGCAGCGCCACTGTTGAGCTGCACACAGATGCGATCTCCAACGGCCAGAAAGTACTGCTGATCGACGACCTGATCGCCACCGGCGGCACCATGATTGCCGGCATCAAGCTGCTTGAGCGCCTTGGCGGCATCGTCACCGAGTGCGCCGTCATCGTCGACCTGCCCGAGCTTGGCGGTTCGGCCAAGCTGGCGCAAACCGGCAAGCCCCTGTTCAAGCTGGTCGAGTTCGACGGCGAATGAGATCGGCTGCACTCATGGGATTGGCATGCCCTTGGGCCACAAGGCCCACAGGTACAAATCCTGCTTGACGCGCCCGGCCAATTCTCCCGCCTGCTCGCCCCAGCCTGCGAAGTAGTCGGCGCGCACCGCGCCGACGATGGCACTGCCCGTGTCCTGCGCCAGCACCAGCCGCTTTTCATTGAGGGTCGGGCCTGCGGTCATCAGCCATACTGGCGTGCCGTACGGAATGCTGCGGCGATCGACTGCAATCGAGCGGCCCGGCGTCAACGGCACGCCTTGGGCGCCCTTGGGACCGACATTCTGCTCCTCCAGCAGCAACGGCTCCTCGCGGAAGAATACGTAGCGGGGATTGCTCCACAGCATCTCCTGCACGCGCTGCGGATTGGCCTCGACCCAGGCTTTGATGCCCGGCCACGTCGCATCCTTGACAAGACCACGCTGCAGCAACCAGCGCCCGACGCTGCCATAGGCGTGGTTGTTGGTGCCGGCGTAAGCAAGGCGGACTTGGTGAATGTCTCCGTTGGGCTCCTGCAGGATCAGGCGCCCCGATCCCTGGATGTGCAGCACCATCGCATCGACCGGATTCTCCAGCCAGGCGATCTCCCGCCCCGCCAGCGCCATCGCGGCAGCGGGATGATTGGACTCGATCTGCTGGCGACTGAACCAGCGCCCCTGTCCGGAATACCCCGCTGGCATGGCATACAGCGGCACGTCAAAACCGCCGCCTCGCAGGCGCCGCCCACGCATCACCGGCTCGTAGTACGCCGTCAGCAGCCCCAGGTCGCTGCCTTCGTGGCTGCGCACCAGATACGGCTGCAGGCTGCGGCGCATCCAGGCGCGGCGCGTGGCGTCATCCGCCAGTTGCAGTGCACGAATCTCGCCGCAGGCCTGCTGCCAGGCGGGCAGCGGACGCTCACAGCTGCGCAGCCAGGAGGCCCATGCATCGCTCAGATCGTCCTGCTCAAAGCCTGGCAGATCGCTCCAGGGCACGGGCGTCCACAACGCCGCCTCACGTCGCACCGTGGGGCCGATGGCATGCGGGCGCAACTGCGGCAGGGCACTGGGACGCACCACGGCATCAGACGCAGGCAGTGCCCCTCCCTCGGACGGGACACTGGCAGGAGGGGTGCTGCAAGCAGCCAACACGGCCGTCGCGCAAACGGCCGCGGCGCGCATCAGGGTTCGAAACATACGGACTTCAGAGCTTGCCACAACAATCCATTTCCATCTCGCAGGGGCAACGCATCGCGCAAGGTCACCGCGCCACACTGGCGCCACCGCTGTCGGCGACGGAGCAGCCTTACCCCCCGCATTCGTAAAAAGGTGCCAACAACCCGTATCACAGCCAGGCAGGACGCCAATGTTGGCAATTGCAGAAGCGATCTGACAACGCGTGCGCCGCTGAAACGTTATATTGCTCGTGTGGGGGCAAGAGCCTGCTTGCACTTGCTTCCTGCGCGCAGGCTCTTTCGGACAATTCGCGACACCCGTTGCCGCTGCGCCCGTTGCCAACGAAGCTGCTCGCACATGGCGCTGACGCAGCAGACTGGCTTTGACGGGAAAACGCGCATTATCCACAGATGCCGCACGTGCTGAGGTAACGCATTTCAGCAATCATTAACAAGCCTTTCATTTGCCATCGCTGCACAAAAGGAGAATGACCATGCAAACCACTACGACCGCCCGCTTGCCGGGCACGTTCGCACGCAGCCTGTTGGCTGCCAGTGCTAGCTGCGCCCTGTTTCTGACAGGTTGCGCCAACATGACCGAAGGCCAGCGCAATACTGCCACTGGCGTGGGCATCGGCACCGCAGCTGGTGCCATCGTCGGCGGCCTGGTTGGCGATGGCCGCGGTGCCGCCGTCGGGGCCACCCTCGGGGGCCTGGGCGGCTATGTCTGGTCGCAGCGCATGGAGCGCCAGCGCGCCGAGATGGACCGCGCCATGGCTGACACCGGCGTGGTCGTCACCCAGACGTCCGACAACCGGCTCAAGCTCAACATCCCCAGCGACATCTCGTTCGATACCAACCGCTACGACATCAAGCCCGAGTTCGCGCCATTGCTCGATCGCTTTGCGCGCAGCCTGCAGGAAAACCCCAATACGGAAGTGCTGATCGTCGGCCATACCGACAGCACCGGCAATGACGCCATCAACAACCCGCTGTCGCGCAACCGTGCCGAAGCCACGCGCCAGTACCTGGTCTCGCGTGGTGTGGCATCCCACCGCATCCAGATCGAGGGCCGTGGCTCCTATGAGCCGGTCGCCAGCAACGCCACCGCGGAAGGTCGGGCGCGCAACCGTCGCGTGGAAATCTTCGTAGGCGAACCTGCGCAGTAACGCCACCCGGCTGCACCGCCAGCCCCACGCCCGCCAGACAGGCGGGCTTTTTCGTGCCTGCCCAAGCAGGCTCTCACGGCAACTGCGCGGGACGGCCCGCCACAGCACTTTCTACGCGCTCGACCACCGGATCGGCCCAGCTGCCGTGAATGTGAAAGGTGCGCGCAGCGGTCTGTGCCAGTGGCTTGGCCAAAAACATCTGCGCCAGGAATGCACCTGCCCCCACCGCCGGATTGATCGCGGTGGCAACCAGCGCTGCGGTGCTGGCGTCGAGCTCCGGCACGACCACCACCTTCAGATCCTGGGTTTCGTCCACCAGACTGGCCTGCCCCTCCAGTACCACGCCGGCGTTGATGCCCTGCATCTGCAAATTGTTGGTTCGCGCTACGCCCGATTGCAGGGCAATGTCGCCGCGCACCAGATCAAAGGCAAAGCCGGCACTGAATATGTCCCGGAAGTCCAGGCTCAGCCGCCTTGGCAAGGCCTGCAGGCTCAGCACGCCAAGCAGACGACCTGCCCCCGCGTCCGCCGGCAGGAACTGCCCCCGGCGCATGTCGATATGAACAGTGCCGGACAGTGACGGCAGATCGAGTTTGAGCGGCGAGCCAAGCCAGCTCAGCCGGCCATCGAGCACGCCCTGGCCTTGCGCCAGCAGGCTGGGGCGGCCCAGCCGCGCCAGCAGCTGCCCACCGTCGAACACCTCCAGCGTGAACTGCATGTCCATGCGCTTGCGCCCTGACAGCAGCGGCTGCCACCGCTGCTGCGCGCTCTGCTCGGCCGACTGCCAGCTGCCGCGCGCCGTCAGCCGCGCTTCGGGCGTCTGCACGGTCAGGTAGCGGATGCGCCACTCGCTGGGTATGCCGGCCTCGACGTGATTGATCGCCTGTAACGCCACCTTGCCCCAATCGCGGTTGGCAAACAGCAGCCGCTCAATCTCCAGATCAACGGTGGGCAGGCTGCGCAGCTGGCCTGCGAGCATCGGCGTAGCCGAATCCTGGCTGGCCGCCGCGCCTTGTTCGGCATGCGGCTGTGCAAGTCCTGCGGGCAGCTCCAGGTATTCGATCTTGCCGCGCAGCAGGCCGGTGGCCTGCAGATAGTCCGGGTGGTATTCCACCGTGCCACGCGCTTGGTCGGACTGTACCTTGGCCACCCAGATGTTGCGCGTAGGCCCTTCCCGATAGAGCTGCGCGCGCACATTGTCGATGGCGAGCGCCCCCCAGCGCCAGCGTTGGAAGTTGCCGTACCAGACATCCGGCAGAAACTGCGCCATCACACCACTGGCCGCACCATCATGGCCCAGCTCCGGGCCCGCATCCTGAAGCGGGGCCCCACGCAGCCAGGGCAGCCACGCCGCGGCGTCCCATTCATCCCACATGATGGTGGCACGCACTGTCTCGGGTATTGGTGGCGCGGCGAAGTCATGCGGAATAAAGCCCGACAGGCGTCGCTCGTCCTCCGTGAAGGCGCCGATCAGCACATTGCCCGATTTCACGCGGCGCTGCTGAGGCCGATCGGAGGACCGGCTCGTTGCGGAATCGCTCGGCCCGGAACCGGCCGCGCGGTGCGCAAGCGCCTCCTCGGGCTGGCCAGCCGCCGTCATAGCCGTCACATCCGATTGCAGGAGGTAGCGCGCATAAACGCGCTCTCCCAACGTGAGCTGCAGCACTTCCTCGCCGGCCTGGTCGGGCGGTGCCCAGTCGATGCGCAACGCACTGGCCTGCTGTGCCTGTTTGTCCAGCGGCGGCGGCAGTCTGCTGGCCAGGCCCACCAGGTCACTGTCCAGCGTCAGGTAGACTGCAGCGCCAATCGTCTGCACCTGCAGCGCGTAGTCGGCCTCTCCCTCCAGTGCACGCGCAAGGGCATCGACGGTAGGGTTGCGCGTGGCCCGCGCGGCATACTGCTGCAATCCACTTGCCGTAAAGCGGCCCTGCGCTCGCACCTGCACGCGCGGTGGCGCACCAGGCTCGCGGTCGGCCATGGTCACGTCCAGCGCGACCGGCCCGCCCAGCGCCCTTGCCTGCAAGCCCGTTGTGTGAAACCCTCGGTCGGTGAACTGCACTCGGCCTCTGGCCTGCTGCAGCTGCGGCACTGCAGGCAGCCAGCGCAGGGTGTTACCCGGCAACGCAATGGTGCCCTGCACGCGGGGGCGGTGCGTGGCGGCTTGCTTGCCCAGGGGAATCTCCAGCGCCAGCTGCAGGCTGGCCTGGCCATCGGCACGCAAGGCATTCAGCAGGCCATCGGTCATGCGCGCCACCGGCGTTTCTCCCAGCGCATCCAGCTGCTGCTGCAGTGGGCCCTGGGCATCTACCTTCACCGCCACGCTGGCCGCCTCGAAATCCCGGATGATGGCGCTGCCCTGCGTGATCGCGACCTCGGGCTGCTGCGCCAGCCGCCCCTCTGACACCTGCAAAGCCATGGCGCTGCCTTGGAACGTCAGCAATCCCTTCACATCCTGCAGGTCGGGCCAACTGCGACCGGCGTCCTCGCCGCGCATCAGGTAATGCGGCACGTAACGGTAGGCGGCATCCTCAATGGCGGCCCGGATGCGAAACCATTCGTCGTCGCGGCGCTCGTGCGCAAATGGAAAGCGCTGCAGCTGGCCGCGCACGGCGATTTGCACATCTGAAGCCTTGCCTGCCTGCACGGCTTCGCGCACGTAGCGGCGTACGTCCGGTTTGATCACCAGCGGCAGGTAGCGCCAGACCTGCGTGCCATCGGCCTGCGTCAGCACCCCCTGCAGGTCGAGATAGCCAGGCAAGGCCGCTGCCGCACGACCGTGCCGCGGGGGCAGTTGCGCCACCTCCTGCCGCGTGGAGGGGCGCCAGAAGCCTCGGACCTGACCGCGCAGATCGACGTTGGCAAACTCCGGGGCATCGAAGTTGACGGCAATGCCGCCTTCTGCGGTGCGCTGCCACTGCAGCGTAGTACGCAAATGTTCGACAGCCATATGCGGATACTCGAACAGCCGCGGCAAGTACAGGCTGCCCTGTGCGATCTCCAGCTGCGCGCGGCCATTGCCGCTGCTGCCTGCTACGTGCCCGGAGAGCCCTTGCACGCCCCACGGGGCGGCATTGGCGGGCGGTTCGCCTATGGTGTCAGCAGGCACACCCAGTGCCAGCGCCTGCAGCGTCGCCTGCGCTTGCCACTGACCGCGCGAGAGCTGTTCGACGGCGTTGTCAGGCACGGCCATGGCGTCGGCGTCCTGCGGCGCCTGCCACGACAGCGTGAGGTCGCGCACCACACCAGCGGGCCGCCAGCGCACCTGCTGCTGCTGCAGCCACTCCCAGGCCTGCACCAGCCAGTCATCCTGAGGCCTGTCCAACGAGGGAGCCGGACCTGCGTCCCCGGCACTGGCGAGTACAGCCTGCAGCGCCGTCAGGTCCAGCTGCTTCCACTGCAGTTGCATCTGCTGCACGCTTGCCAGCGAATTGGCCGATGCAGGCATCCAGCCGTGCGCGAGCTGCAGCGCGCCGCGCAGTTCACCGCTGTCCCATTGCTGACCGTCGCGCTGCACCTGCAGCTGCAGGCTGCGCGCCGTCCAGCGCGTTGCAGACTCCCCCACGGGCGCCTCTTGCAGTCGCGCACGTAGCGCCAGCTGCTCCCACCCGTCGGTCTGGGCACCGGCATCCGCTGCGCTTGCCTGCCAGCGCAGCGCCAGATCGCTGTCGCGCAGATACCCTTCTTCGAGCGTCAGATGGGCCTCGCCAGCCAGCGCCCCGACATCCGGCAGGTGCACGCCGCTGGCGCGCTCCAGGGCCCGCAGAGTCCACCCCGTCACATTCAGCCGCACATCACCACTGGCAGCAGGCCAGCCCTGCCCATGGCGGGGGAGCTGCGTCAGTCCCCGCAGCCGCGCATCCACCGCCAGCTGCGCGCCTTCTGTCCCGCCCACGCGCAGCACCAGATGGTGGAGGCCTGACAGACGCTGGCGCTGCAGCGTGGCATCCATGTCCAGATACACCGTCTGGCCAGTCGGCGCGGCAAGCGCTGCGCCCTCCACCTGTACATGGCCATCAACGATGCGCACCATGGGCTGCGCCAGCAGCCATCGCCATGCGGGATGCTGCATCCATGCCCGCTGCGCGTCTGGTGCCGCCGCTGCTGCTGTCGATGCCTGACTGCCGCGCCACTGCAGGCGCGGTTGTTGCACGACGATCGCCTGGGCGCCACCGCGCAACAGGGCAGGCAGACTCGACTCCAGGCGCAGCGCCTGCCAGCTCACCTGCCAGCGGCCTGCGGGATCGCGTACCTGCCCCGGCCCAACCAACACGGTGGGCAACCAGCCCCCGGGCTCGGCCTGCAGACGAGACAACGTCACTTCCAGGCCCGTTGCGGTGCGCACGCGCTGCTCCAGCCAGGGGCGCCAGTCGTCCAGGCGCGGCAATAGCCACAGATGCGCCGCCAGCAGTGCCCCTACCACGGCCAGCGCGCCAGCGCCAGCCAGCACCAACAACCCGCGCAACCAGCGCAACCAGCGCGCGCGGCGCACAGGCTGACGCGCGTGGCTATCGGAAAGGGGGGCGAGGTTGGATTGGCGCATGCAAGTGCGACATTATCCCGAGAACCTGTACATCCTTGGGCATGTGCGTTGTAAGAACCTGTTTAGGAGTCCTTCCAAACGGTAGTTGATGCTGGGCGATGGATATGTCGGACGGCGCGACAGCAAGCGCCAGTCTGCGACACAATGAAATGCATGTGACCCACCCGATATCGTCCCGATGAATTCGTCTGCCGATGCGCTGCCTGTCCTGAGGCCACGACCCGATCGCCCCGCCCTGCTGCAACCCCAGACTGCCGAGCCTGCCACCGGTTGCGAGGGTTGCGCCACCTACTCCCGTTATTACCAACGTGTGAAGCGGCGGTATGCGGCGCAGTTGGACCTGCTGGCACCGGGCGAATACAGCCGCGAAACGCTGGAGACCACGCTGCAGGCCCTGCGTGCGCAATATCCACTGGACGCGGCGCTGCGGGTTCTACGCCAGCTGCTGTTGCTGCGCCTGATCGAAAGTGATGTCGAGCAGGGCGCTCCGATGGAAACCATTACCCTGGCCATGACCTGCCTGGCCGAGCTGGCATTGGACCAGGCCTGCACCGAAGCCCACGCGCTGCTGCAGCCCCGCTATGGCGTACCGCGCGATGCGAAAGGGCGGGACGTACAGTTCTGGGTTGTTGGCATGGGCAAGCTGGGGGCGCGCGAGCTCAACGTCTCCAGCGATATCGACCTGATCTACGTCTACGAGCGCGACGGCGAAACCAGTGGCAACGCCGATGGACGCGGCATCATCAGCAATCAGGAATACTTCGCGCAGCTGGTGCGCCACATCCAGACGCTGGTGGGTGACACCACCGAGCACGGCTTTGTTTTTCGCATGGATCTGGCGCTGCGCCCGCACGGCAAGTCCGGTCCGCCTGCAATCGCGTTGGACGCACTGCACCAGTACTTCCTCTCGCACGGGCGTGAGTGGGAACGCTTTGCCTGGCTGAAAAGCCGCGTCGTTGCCCCCACCGACTGCATTCGCAACAGCGCGAACGTGCTCAAGCTGCGCGATGCGGTGCTGCCGTTCGTGTTTCGCCGCTATCTGGACTATTCCGTATTCGATGCCCTGCGGACACTGCACCGCCAGATCCGCGAGCACGCCAGCGCGCGCTGCGCGGGCCGACCCGAGCGTGCCAACGACGTGAAAATCTCGCGCGGCGGCATCCGCGAGATCGAGTTCATCGTGCAGTTGCTGCAGGTCGTGCGCGGCGGCAGCTTCCCCGAATTGCGCTGCCGGCCGACGCTGGAGGCGCTCGCCCGCCTGGCACGCGCTGGCCTGATGCCGCAAGAGACGGCCGAACAGCTGCATGCCGCCTACGTCTTTTTGCGACGTACCGAGCACCGCATCCAGTATCTGGACGACCAGCAAACCCACATCCTGCCCACCAACGACCTGGATCTGCTGTGGCTGGCGCAAAGCATGGGCTTTGCCGATACCGCCAGCTACCTGCGCACGCTCGACCAGCACCGCGAGCGCGTCGCCGAGGAGTTCGACGCCCTGCTTGGCGCGCAGCACACCAGGAAGTGCAGTGGCGGCAAATGCGTGAAGAACGCGGCCCAGCCGGTCACTTTCGAGCAGCTGCTGCAGCAAGTGCCGCCCGAGATGGCAGCACACCTGCGCAGCTGGCTGGAACGCCCGCGCCTGGATACCTTGCGTGAGGATGCACTGGCACGCGTGCTGACACTGCTGGCCACCACCGGCCAGTGGCTGGCCAGGAAAGAGATCACACTGGATGCAGCGCTGCGCTTTTGCGACTGGCTCGAATCCCTGCTGGGGCGCGACACCTATTTCGCGCTGCTGATCGAGCGCCCGGCCATCCATGCCCGCCTGGTGCACGTGCTGGGCGCGGCCAAATGGCCGCTGCGCTACATGCTGCGCCACCCGGTCGTCGTCGATGAGCTGGCCAGCGGCAGCATGCTGGATGAGCGTTTTGACGCCGGCGCGTTCATGCAGGAGCTGGAACTGCGCCGCGCCGCGCTGCAGCGCACCGGCGAGGACGACGACGAAGCACTCATGAACGTGCTGCGCAGAGGCCACCACGCCGAAGTCTTCCGCACCCTGGCGCGCGACGTCGAACACAGAATCAGCGTGGAGGCCGTTGCCGACGACCTCAGCGCACTGGCCGACAGCATTCTCGCCACCACCACCAGCTGGTGCTGGCAGCGCCTGCGGCGGCGCCATCGGGACACGCCCGCCTTTGCCATCATCGGCTATGGCAAGCTGGGCGGCAAGGAGCTGGGCTACGGCAGCGATCTGGACATCGTGTTCGTTTACGACGACGACCATGACGACGCCCCGGAGGTCTACGCCAATCTGGTCCGCAAGCTCATCACCTGGCTGACCGCCAAGACCGCCGAGGGCGACCTGTACGAGATCGACACTGCGTTGCGCCCCAACGGCAACTCCGGTCTGCTCGTGACCAGCTTCTCCGCCTACGCCAACTACCAGCAGCAGCGCGGCAGCAACACCGCATGGACCTGGGAGCACCAGGCCATCACGCGCGCGCGCTTCGTGCTGGGGGAGCCCGCGCTGGCCGAACGCTTTGCGCAGGTGCGCCAGGCCGTCATCCAGGCACCGCGCGACCGCGCCGCGCTGCGCGCCGAGATCATCGCCATGCGCGAGCGCATGCGCCAGGCGCATCCGGAGCCTGGCGGCCTGTTTGATCTCAAGCACAGTCGCGGCGGCATGATCGACATTGAATTTGCCACGCAATACCTGGTGCTCGCTCACGCCATTGACCACGCCGAGCTGGCCGCCAACACCGGCAACATCGCCCTGCTGCGGCTGGCCGAAGCGCTCAAGCTTTTGCCGGCTGGAATCGGCACGCGGGCTGCCGACGCGTACCGCGAGATGCGCCGACGCCAGCACACCGCACGCCTGAACGAGCAACCCTCGCGGCTCGAACCGGAGGAAGCCGCCCCGCTGCGCCAGGCCGGCCTGGCACTATGGCAGGCCGTTTTCCCGTCCAACGGCGCGACGGAAACACCGACTCCGACCACGCACTGACCTGAACCTTCACCAATCTTGCGCACCACGCCCAATAAAAAAAGGGTCGCCCACCACAGCGACCCAGTATGCCTTGGAGTATCCGCACGCTTTAAGCGGCTGTCATCATCGGCCCATGGATGTCCCACAACCATGGGCCTGCAGGCAATGCCCGATCAGAACTTGTGCAAGATACCGATGCCGAAGGTGGTGTCTTCCTTGTATCCACCCCGGCGCTCAGCCTCATCGTTGACATAACCAGCAGCGGCATACAATTTGGTACGCTTGGACAAGCTGTAGTTACCAAAAAGCTCATACGCCGTAGCGCCGTCCACAGCATTGTTGTCGTGATTGAGGTAGGCTGCCTGCAAACCCACGGTGAATGCACCGATAGGCGCAGCAATCCCCAGACCAAAGCCATCGCCGCCACCGAGGTTGGTGCGGGTATCTTCAGTCTCGTCGCGTGTGTAGAAGCCACTCACAACAATACTGCCAAAATCGTATTTGGCACCCAAGGCATATCCTGTACGCTGCGCGTCGTTCATCTTTTTGTGAATCACACCGCCGATCGTCAGGCCACCCGTCTTATAGCTGACTGCAGCTTGCGCAAACGCTTTGTCAGTTTCGGTGTTGTCATTAGTGGCGTAGGCAACGCGCAATTGCAAACCGTTAAAATTCGGCGTCGCATATTGCACTTGCGCATTTTGGCGTGAACCGCCCAAGTTACCATTTGCCGCGAGGCCGATCGCTTTAAGGGCCGAAGAACCATCGGCTGTACCGTTCAAATCAAAGGTGCCCATGACACGATTCTGTGGCGTCGTGGTACGACCAACCATCAAGCTACCGAAGCTACCACTCAGGCCTACCCACGCTTGGCGATTGAAGCTGCCACTCCCGCCAACTGAGCCATCCCCCAGTTCAATCGAGCCGGACTCGAAGTTGAAGTTGGCTTTCAGTCCATTACCCAAATCTTCAGAACCACGCAATCCCCAACGCGAGGTACCTGCGTAGTTGGAGATCATCCCAACGTCCTCACCACTGTAGCGCTGGCCGATACCGGCATCGAGCTCGCCATAGATCACCACGTTCGACTGCGCAACAGCGCCGCCTACCAGCATCGAAGCGGTTGCCACCGCAATCAAAGTCTTCTTCATCGTCTTCACTCCAAACAGGTTGTGCGCAGCCTCCCGGAAAACTGCCGGCAAGGCCAGGGTTGTGCTGACACTCCCAAACAGTCGCCCAGTGCGCGGTTGACAAGCTCAGGTGGTGCAGTGGGAGCGATTGGAGCCAAGCCACGTGACAATGAAGAGACAATTCAGCGATGATTCAATGACAGACTATTCCTACACGCTGCGTTTCATAGACAACGTGCCGACGGGCAACGGAAAGGAATGGCGCTCCGCAGCCATGCCATGTTGCGATCCAGCAACACATTAACGGGCGCGGCGCCCCAACAAGCCCTTTGCTGGTGCATGCACGCCCCAATTCATCACTTTCCTTGTTGCCGATGCACAACAATCTGGCACGCAAGCGGCCTCAAACGGCAAATACCCTTTGCCAACTTCGCGGGGCTCTGTTGCAATACATCCAACTTCCCCACCAGGAGGTTGGCTCGGGGAACCGGCGGGACTTGCTAACCAGGCTCACTACAGCCCTAGACCCCCCGTACCGGAGCCCTATGTTTAACCTTGGAGTATCCGCAATGAAAAAATCCCTGATCGCATTGGCCGCCCTCGCCGCTTCTGGCCTGGCGATGGCGCAATCTTCCGTGACCCTGTATGGCGTGGCTGACGTCAGTCTCGGTTACCAGTCCAAGAACAACGATGACACTACCGGCGCGTTCGCCAACGGCCCCCTGAATAACGGCACCAGCCGCATTGGCTTCCGCGGTGTGGAAGACTTGGGCAATGGCCTGAAGGCTTCCTTCAATTTCGAACAAGGTGTGAGCTTGGCTGATGGCTCATCCGGCGGCTTTCAGCGTCAGGCTTGGGTCGCACTGGGTGGTGACTTTGGTCTGCTGCGCCTTGGCCGCGCTACGTCGCCTGCTGGCAACGCCCGCGCCGTTTGGGACATCCTGGGCGACCCGAACTACTCGGTGATCTCCAACCAGTTCGGTTACGCTGGGGCTTCTGGTTCGCGCAACAACGCTCAAGTTCTTTATGTCACCCCTTCGTTTGGTGGCTTCAGCGCCCAAGCAGCGTATGTCTTCGAAGATAACGATTACAGTGAGCCGGACACCGCCGACCGCAACGCCAAGTACGAACTGGCTTTGATGTATGAAAACGGTCCTCTGGCAGCAGCCCTGAACTACGCTAGTGCAGATGATTGGAACAAGGATCGTGGCAATGGCGTCGGTACCGGCAAGAGCAATGACGCAGAAGGCTGGGAACTTGGCGCGAGCTACGACTTCGGTTCCTTCCAGCTGGCAGCTTCCTACCACCAAGGCACGTTCTACGGTTTTAGTGGCAACAATGCCGCATTCAACGGCCAAGACTACAAAGGTGCAAGCCTGAGTGCATTGGTTCCGTTTGGCGCATTCAGCCTCGGCGCTTCGGTCGCTTACGAAGACGAAAGTGACACCACCGATGCATTGGTCGAAGCCAAGTATGCACTGTCGAACCGCACCTTCATCTACGGCGTGTACGCTTACAATGAGAAGGCTACCGGCAAGGCTGGCCGCATTGCCCGTCCTGACGATTGGGGCAAGGACAACTTCGGTATCGGTATCCGCCACAACTTCTAATCGAGTGCTTGGCGTAACGCCAAGTTTCGGTTGAAGCGAAAAAATCTGGCCTAACGGCCAGAGTTGTAAGGGAGCATGCGTCGCATGCTCCTTTTTTTTGCCTATGGCATTCTCGTGACGAGACGCAAAGTCGTTGTTTGAACCGCTACACTTGCTTATCCCATATATCCCCAAACATTGCTGCATGCCATCGCAACTAGACTCACTCAAACAATTTACCAAGGTAGTAGCCGACACCGGAGATTTTCACCAGATCGCGGCCTACCAGCCGCAGGATGCCACCACCAACCCGTCGCTGATTCTCAAGGCCGTGCAAAAGCCCGACTATGCGGGGCTGCTGAAGCAGACGGTGCAGTCCGGCAGCCTGGACGAGCGCATGGATCGGCTCATCGTGCGCTTCGGGCTGGAGATCCTGCAGCACATCCCGGGGCGCGTGTCCACTGAAGTCGATGCACGGCTGAGCTTTGACACGGCTGCGACGATCGCGCGCGCCGAGCGCATCATGGCGCTCTACCGCAGCGAAGGCATCGACTCAGACCGCGTGCTGATCAAGATTGCGGCAACGTGGGAAGGCATTCAGGCAGCGGCAGCGCTGCAGCAGCGTGGCATCCGCACGAATCTGACGCTGCTGTTTTCCTTCGTCCAGGCAGTGGCCTGCGCCGATGCGCAGGTGCAGCTGATCTCGCCCTTTGTCGGCCGCATCTACGACTGGTACAAGAAGCAGGCGGGCAGCCAATGGGACGAGGCCGCACACGCAGGCGTCAACGACCCTGGCGTGCAGTCCGTTAAGCGCATCTTCGACTATTACAAACACTTTGGCATCGAGACCGAGGTGATGGGAGCGAGCTTTCGCAACACCGGCCAGATCCTGGCGCTTGCCGGTTGTGATCTGCTGACGATTTCGCCCGAGCTGCTGCAGCAGCTGGCCAGCAGCGAAGGGCCAGTGTCCCTTGCGCTCGACGCACAGGCCGCCAGGGCCACCCCTCAGCAGCGCGTGCACTTCGACGAGGCAGGCTTTCGCTTTGCGCTCAATGAGGACGCCATGGCAACGGAAAAGCTGGCCGAGGGTATCCGCGCATTTGCGGCCGACGCCATCAAGCTCGACGCCCTGCTGCAGGCCGCCACCTGAATTGCCTCCACGAGCCCTCGCTGCATGACCATGACGACATCGACTTCTTCGGGCCCCGCATTTCTGGCAACGCCGCGCTGCGATACGACACAGGCCTGGCGCGACCTGCAAAGCTATTTCGAGACGCAAGGCCGCCATTTCGATGTGCGTCAGGCCCTGCAGGCAGAGCCGCAGCGCTTTGCGCAGATGGCCATTGAGGCACCTCACGTGCGGGCCGATTTCTCGCGCAACCTGCTGGATGCAAGCACCCTGCAGTTGCTCAATGCACTGGCACAGCAATGCCAGTTGCAAGCCTCCATCGATGCCCTGTTCAGTGGGCTGCCACTCAATACCACCGAGGGGCGCGCTGCATGGCATGTGCTGCTGCGCTGCCCTCCGGGCTTTGCGCCGGAGCACCCGGCGATGGCCCAGGCACTGATGAACGTGCAGGCCTCGCAGGATGCATTTCTCAGTTATGCCGAGCAGGTGCGTCTGGATGAGAGCATCACCGATGTCGTCAACATCGGCATTGGTGGGTCGGACCTGGGGCCAGCGGTGGTTGTGCAGGCGCTGGAGGCCTACCGGACTGCGGGCAAACGCATCCATTTCGTCTCGAACATGGATGGCGACGATCTGGGTCTGACCCTGCGTGGCCTTGACCCCGCTCGGACGCTGTTTCTTGTGGCCTCCAAATCCTTTGGCACGGCTGAGACCATGGTCAATGCGCAGGTGGCGCGCGCCTGGCTGCTCGCCGCGCACGGCTACGTGCTACCGGAGGCGCAGCAGCAGGGCGTTCAGCCCTTGCCCGATGACGTGCCCGATGCGCTGCGCGCGCTGCTCTCGCGCCGCTTCGTCGCCATGACCAGCAATGCCCAGGCTGCCAATGCCTTCGGCATCACCACCATCTTCCCCTTCGCCGACTGGGTGGGTGGGCGTTTCTCGCTGTGGTCGAGCATCGGCCTGTCAATTGCGATTGCCATTGGCACGCAGCACTTTCGCGCCCTGCTGACTGGCGCCCACGCGATGGACCAGCATTTCCGAACGACCCCCGTCGCACGCAACCTTCCCGTGCAACTCGCATTGCTGGATATCTGGTATCGCAACTTCCACGGTTTTCCCACACGTTGCATCGCACCCTACAGCCACGGGCTGCGCCGTCTGCCCGCGTACCTGCAGCAGCTGGAGATGGAAAGCAACGGCAAGGGCTGCGACTGGAATGGTGACCCGATCACGCTGGCAACCGCCCCTGTCATCTGGGGCGAGGCTGGCACCAACTGCCAGCACGCATTCTTCCAGCTCATTCACCAGGGACCGCAAGTCATCCCGGTGGAGTTCATCGTCCTGCGTGAACACGGACTCGGCACCGCCGCACAGCACCGCGCCCTGCAGGCCAACGCGGTGGCGCAGGCACGCGCGCTGACATTTGGCAAGCACGATGGCCCGGCCTACAAGCACTGTCCCGGCAATCGCCCCAGCACCATGCTGGTCCTGGACCGGCTGGATCCGGCCTCCGTCGGCGCGCTGATCGCACTGTATGAACACCGCACCTTTGTGGCGGGCCGTCTGTGGGGCATCAACAGCTTCGACCAGTGGGGTGTCGAACTGGGCAAGTCGCTGGCCAAGGAGATTCTCGCGGCCCACCAGCCTGACGAGGCCGCCGCGCAGGACGTGATGCGCTGGCTACGCTAAACGTTGCACGGCTGGCTTGCCAAGGCGCGGCGTGTAGCACCTGCGCCAAGTGCCCGGCCATTGCCGCCTGCTGAGGCAGCAGCGCACTAGAATCGCCTGATGATCGAAGTTGTGACACCGCCCTCCCCCGCTGTCGTGCCAGAGCAGGCACTGGCCATAGGCCGTCAGGCGATTCTGATCGAGATTGCACAGCTGCAGGCCCTGCATGACCGGCTTGACGACGCCTTCGTGCAGGCCGTGGGGATGATCCTGCAAACACCGGCGCGGGTCATCGTCACCGGCATGGGCAAGAGCGGTCATGTCGGGCGCAAGATCGCCGCAACGCTCGCCTCCACCGGAACGCCGGCGTTCTTTCTCCATCCCGCCGAGGCCAGCCACGGCGACCTGGGTATGGTCACCGCTGCTGACGTCGTGCTGGCCATCTCCAACAGTGGCGAAAGCGAGGAACTGGTCAGCATCCTGCCGGTCATCAAGCGGCTGGGTACGCGCATCATCGCAATGACGGGGAGCGTCCACTCCTCGCTGGCGTGCCACGCGGACGTCGTGCTCGACAGCCATGTCACGCAGGAGGCCGACCCGCTGGGTCTGGCGCCAACATCCAGCACCACCGTGCAGCTTGCGCTGGGGGATGCACTGGCCATTGCCGTGTTGGATGCTCGCGGCTTTCGCGCCGAGGACTTTGCCCGCTCGCACCCGGGCGGGGCACTGGGCCGGCGCCTGCTGACCCATGTGCGGGACGTGATGCGCAGCGGCCAGGATATTCCCCGGGTTCCGCCCGACGCCGGGTTTGCCACCCTGATGCACGAAATATCCTCCAAAGGCATGGGCGCCACCGCCATCACCGACGCGCAGGGCCGCCTGCTTGGCGTGTTCACCGATGGCGACCTGCGCCGCTGCATCGAAGCCGGTCAGGATTTGCGTGCCGTCACGGCTGGCGATCTGATGCACGCCAACCCCTTCACCATCGCGCCCGATGCACTGGCAACACAGGCCGCAGAGCTGATGGAGCGCCACCGCATCACCTGCTTGCTGGTCACCGAGGCCGACGGCACGCTTGTGGGCGCCCTACATGTGGGCGATCTGATGCGCGCCAAGGTCATTTGAGCGGCCATCCGCCGTTTCGTCTCCCGCTTCCACACCAGTCATGCCCGCCATCGCACTCCCCCAGCGTTTTACCCACTGCCTGCTTGAGCGCGCGGTACCGGTGCGTGTGCTCTTTTTGGATGTCGATGGCGTGCTGACGGATGGCAGCCTGTACTTCGGCCCGGAGGGTGAGCAGCTCAAGCGTTTTCACACCCTGGACGGCCACGGCATCAAGCTGCTCATGCAGGCGGGCGTGACCCCTGCCGTCATCACCGGGCGCGACAGCCCTGCGCTGCGGGTGCGGCTGGCCGCGCTGGGCGTGCAGCATGCCGTATTCGGCACGGAGGACAAGTTGCCGGCCGCTGAAAGCCTGCTTGCTCAACTGCAACTGCAATGGCACCAGGCCGCCGCCATTGGGGACGACTGGCCCGATCTGCCCGTGCTCACACGCACAGCATTTGCGGCGGCGCCACCCGGTGCGCATGCCGAGGTTCTCACGCGCGTGCACTACGTCACGCAGGCAGGCGGCGGCCAGGGTGCGGTGCGTGAGCTCTGCGATCTGCTGCTCAGTGCGCACGGCCTCTATGGTGCTTTGCTGCAGCAGGCTCTCAACGCGCCCGATGCGCACCGGTTGCAGCCATGAACCATGCCAGTCGCGGCCTGCGTTACCGGCTCGAGAAACTGACGGTCTATGCACCGGCCCTAGTGATGGCACTGCTGGCCTTGGCCACCTATTGGCTGCTGCGCACCGAGCAGGCGGCGGACGATGCCCCTACCGTCGAAGTCCAGCCCGACGAGCCGGACTACCGCATCCACCGCTTTGCCGTGCGCAGCTATACGCCCGATGGACGCCCGACGCTGGAGCTGTTTGGCGATCAGGCGCGCCACTATCCGCTCGATGACACGCTGCAAGTGGATGTGCTGCGCGCGCGCATCTTCACCGAGGACGGGCGCGTCATCACTGCCACCGCAGACACCGGCACCAGCAATGGCGATGGCTCGCACCTGCAGCTCAGGGGCAACGCCGTGATCATCCAGCAGGCGACAGGGGACACGCCGCGCCTGGAATTCCGCGGCGAACAGCTGTACCTCTGGCCGCAGGAGGAGCGTGTGCGCAGCGACCTGCCCGTGCAACTGATGCGCGGCAGTGACCGCATGACCGGTGAACGCCTGACCTACGACCGCAAAAGCCAGACCATGACGCTGGACGGACGCGTGCGCACCACCCTGCAGCCCGGCAGCACCACCGCTCCCAACCGCTGAAGATCCATGCCCAGCCCCACCGACCCCTCCGCAGCCCCAGCACGTGCCGACGCGCCGCTGGCCTTCATTACCGGCGCCTCCAGCGGGCTTGGCCAGGCACTGGCGGCGCGGTATGCGCAGCAGGGTTGGCGCCTGGCCTTGGTCGCGCGCCGCGGCGAAGTCCTGACCGACTGGCGTCGCGCCCAGGGTCTGGATGCAGGTCAATGCCACATCTACGCCGCCGATGTCGCGCAGCCTGAAAGCATCCGCAGCGCCGCACAGGCCTGTCTGGCCGAGCAGGGACTGCCCGATGTCGTCATTGCCAGTGCCGGCATCAGTCACGGCATCGACACGGCCACCTGGGAAGACCTGGAGGCCATGCACAGCATCTGGCGTACCAACAACCTTGGCATGGCTGCCACTTTCATCCCGTTCATTGCACCGATGCGCGCGCGTGGCAGCGGCACGCTGGTGGGCATTGGCAGTGTCGCTGGCGTGCGGGGCCTGCCCGGCCATGCCGGCTACTGTGCCAGCAAGGCCGCCGCCATCGCGTATTGCGAGAGCCTGCGCGGCGACCTGCGCGGCTCGGGCGTGGCCGTCGTGACCATCAACCCGGGCTTTGTCAGAACCGCCATGACGGCCAAGAACCCCTTTTCCATGCCGTTTCTCATTGAGGCCGATGCCTTCGCCGCGCGTGCCGTACGCGCCATCGCCGCGCAGCGCAGCCATGTGGTCATCCCCTGGCAAATGGCCTGGGTGGCACGCCTGCTGCGTGTGCTTCCCAACTGGCTGTTCGACCGGGCACTGGCCGGGCGCGGGCGCAAGCCGCGCCAAGGCGAACCCTCATGACGATGCCTGATCTGGTCCAGCGAGGCGATCGCTCGCCACCTCGTTGACCCAGACACGCATCTGGGTGGTCTCCAACGGACCGTAATTCGTGATGAATGCAACGTCCGCGGCATCACGTCCGTAGCCCAGTACCACCCGCCCGCCCCGGGCATCCGACTGCGTGGCATCGAACGTGTACCAGCGCCCACCAAGAAAGGCCTCGAACCACGCATGCAGGTCCATCGGCTCAAGTGTATGCAGATAGCCCACCACCATCCGGGCCGGAATCTGCAGACTGCGGCATAGCGAGATGCCGATGTGGGAAAAGTCACGGCATACGCCCACCCCCTTGGCCAGCGTCTCCAGAGCATCCGTGCTGGCATCGCTGGTACCGTAGCGGTATTCGATGTTTTCATTGATCCAGTGGCGGATGGCCTCCACCTGCGCGTAGCCAGGCGGAAGATCGGCCGCGACGTTGCGTGCGCGCTCCCATACCTTGTCAGAAGGGCAGTAGCGACTGGGCAACAGGTACTGCAGCACGTCCTCGGGCAACTGGCTGATCAGGTCGGCCGGGGCGTCGTGGTCGATGGACACGCGCTCATCGGTCTCCACCACCGCCTCAACCCTGATCTGCATGCTGCCCTGCGGCACCACCAGGCGCTGGCACAGGTTGCCGAAGCCATCAATGTGCTCGGTCGTGCGCACCCAGGGGCTGAAGGCATAGCGCTCGCTGTGCAGCCACTACGCCTGACCGCTGCGCGGACGCAGCATGGCCACGATGGGGCAATCGGCATCAGCCTGAATTTCCAGTTCACATCCCACATTCAGTCGCATGGCGCTACTCCTTGTTACCCATGGCGTGCACGCTCGCACAAAGCCGTGCGCTCCGACCCGCATTCTCTAGCCGCTATCCGCCATGCCCTGTCGGCTGAAAGCGCATGTGCGGGCTCGGTCAGCGCGACTGCAGCACCTGACGTAGCAAAGCCAGCGTATGCGGCTCCTGCGCGGCGGCAACGGAGATGCGCACATGCGTGCTGGGCGCCTGTGACGGTGAGAACAGCCGGCCCGGCGCCAGCACCAGCCCCCGCTGTACGGCGCGGCGCGCCAGCTGCTCACTGTCCTGCCGACAGTCCAGCCACACAAACATGCCCGCCGCAGGCGGCTGCGCGACCCCGTAGCCCAATTCGGCAAGAAAGGCCAGCAGCTGCACGCGCGCTTCGTTGACACGCTGGCGCACGCGCTGCACCTGCCGGGCATACTGGCCGGAACCCAGCACCGTATGTACGACACGCTCGGGCAGCTCCGGCGTCGTCAATCCCGAAAGCAGCTTCACGTCGGTGATCTGCGCAATCAGCGCAGCATCGCCTGCCAGCCAGGCCACGCGCAGGCCTGCCGCCAGCGTCTTGGAATAGCCCGATGTCAGCAACACGCGCTCGAGCCCGTCCAGCGCCGCCAGGCGGATGGCACCGCCCGGATGCAAGTCGGCGTAGGTGTCATCTTCCAGCACGTAGAAATCGTGCTCCTGCGCCAGCTTCAGCAGCGCATGGGCAGTGCGTGGTGACAGGCTGTGTCCGGTCGGGTTGTGCACCACGCTGTTGACAAGAAACAGACGTGGCCGCCAGGAGCGCGCCAGGTGCTCCAGCACCTGCAGATCAGGCCCGTGCGGCGTGCGCGGAACGCCCAGCACGCGCACACCGGCTGCCGCCAGCCGGCCAAACACGAGAAACCACGCGGGATCCTCTACCAGTACCGTGTCGCCGGGACGGGTAAGTGCCCGCAGCACGAGGTCGACTGCATGCGTGACGCCACTGGTCAGCACCAGATTGCGCTGTGCATCGGCCGGCACGCCTACCGATGCCAGGTGCTCGGCCACCGTGCGGCGCAATGGCAAGTACCCCTGTGCCGAGCCATAACCGAGCAGCGACGCGTGCGGCACGCGCGCCACGCTGCGGGTGGCCTCGGCAAGCATGGTTGCATCCAGCCAGTCGCCCGGCAGCAGTGCCGAAGATGCCGGCCGCAAAGTGCCAACGCCGCCCATCTCCCGTAACGTGTTCTCAAGCAGCCAACGCACATCCAGTGGCTGCGCGGCATCGGCAGGCGCGGCTGCGCGTTCTCCCTGCCCTCCCTCTGCGGGCACCGCCAGCGCGTTGCCATCATGCGGTACAGCCCGCGCTGCCACGTAAAAGCCTGCGCCACGGCGCGCCTGCAGCCAGCCCTGCGCGCAGAGCTGCTCGTACGCCTCCACCACCGTGAAGCGGCTGACGCCAAGATGGTCCGCCATCGCCCGGATCGACGGCAGCCTGCTGCCCGGACGCAAGGCCAACAGTTCGATGCGGTGGCGGACCATGGCCACGAGCTGCGCGACCAGTGACTGGTCTGCATCCCGCTGCGGCGCAACGAAAGCATCGACGCGGATAGTTGCCATGGCAGATAACCAATACAGCTAATGAATTAATTGGTGAAGTGTACCGGTACTGTACAGGCAACCAGTCCTACAGTGCCCATTGCGTTGCGCAGCCCTTCCCTTGCATCCTCCTCTCGCTTGTTCACAGCATGGAAAACACACTCGCCACCTGGTGGCCAATGGCCGCTTTCTTCTTTGTCTCCTCCATCACTCCGGGGCCCAACAACATCATGCTGGCGAGTTCCGGCCTGCGCCATGGCTTTCGCCGCAGCGTGCCGCACATGCTGGGCATCAGTGCCGGCTGCATGGCCATGCTGCTGGTGGTGGGCATGGGCGCTGGCCAGATGTTCGTGCGCTGGCCGCTGCTGCATACGCTACTCAAGCTCGCCTGCGGCGCCTATCTGCTGCACCTGGCATGGCGCACTGCCACTGCCCCCACTTCTCTCGCCGCTGCCCCGGCGGCGTCCGCGCCGGAGACCGACCGACCGCTGTCCTTCTGGCAGGCGGCTGCATTCCAGTGGGTCAACCCCAAGGTGTGGGCCATGATCCTGGGCGTGGTGGCGCTCTATATTCCCAGCGGCCCATTCGCACTGCAACTGGCGCTGGCTGCCCTGATTGCCGGCGCGGTCAATCTTCCCAGCATTTCCGTGTGGACATGGTTTGGCGTAGGTCTGCGGCACTGGCTGCGCAGTGCACGCCGCATGCGTGCCTTCAATCGGGTGATGGCGGCGCTGCTGGTGGCGTCGCTGGTGCCGATTCTGGGTATGTAGGCTGCGGGACTTTCGCCGCTGCAATGGCGGTGATCTGGGCCGCGCGGATACGTGCGCCCATCTGCGGCCCCCGCAAGCCGTCTTCTTGCGCCTGGCGGGTGATGGCCTGGCGATCGATCTGCTGGGTCGCGGCCAGCGCCTCCAGCATGCGCTGGCGCGCGGGGTGAAGCTGCACCGCCAGCGCCTCTGCCGCGTCCGGCTGCCTGCGCGCCACCTCGACGCAGGCACTGGCCCACAGCACCTGCGCAAAGCGCTGCGGCCGGCGCAGCGCGTCACAACGCTCCAGCAGTTGCATGCAGGCCTGTGCGGACAGTGCCTCGGCCCGCGCCAGGGTTGCCTGCTCGCGCACCAGCACTGCCGCTACCTCCCGCGCATCCAGCGGTGTCTTCAGGCGCTGGGCCACCGCCTCCAGCCCGGATTCCTCGCATTGCGAGAACACACAGGCATAGCGCACTGCAAGCGGCGCCTGGCTTGCAGCCGCCAGTGTCAGTGCCCGCATCGGCAGGCTGTGCGCAATATCGCCCGATGCCATGGCCTGCGCCAATGCCGGCAACAGGACCGGCAGCGCACCACAGGTCTGCAGCACTTCGAACATGCGCACCGGATATGGCTCCATCAAACCGCGGGCGAGTTCCTGCCAGATGCGCTCGGGCACCAGCTGGTCCAGTTCGCCCGACTGCACCATCGTACGCATCAGAGCCATGGTTTCGGGAGCGACGGTAAAGTCGCCAAAGCGCGCGGCAAAGCGGGCCACGCGCAGCACGCGTAGCGGATCTTCGGCAAACGCCTCGGTGACGTGGCGCAGCAGCCTGTGCTGTAGGTCGTGCGCGCCGCCAAACGGATCAATGTGTTCGATGCGCCCGTCGGGCAGCACGCGCTCAGCCATGGCATTGATGGTCAGGTCGCGCCGCGCCAGGTCCTGCTCCAGCGTGACGTCGGGGCTGGCATACACGGCGAAGCCCTTGTAGCCCTTGCCGCTCTTGCGCTCGGTGCGCGCCAGCGCGTACTCCTCGTGCGTGTCGGGATGCAGGAATACCGGAAAGTCCTTGCCTACCGGCACGAAGCCCTGATCGAGCAGGTGCTGCGGCGTGGCGCCAACAACCACCCAGTCACGGTCGTGCACAGGTCGCCCCAGCAGCCGATCGCGCACCGCGCCGCCCACCAGATAGACCTGCGCCGGCGGCGCCAGCGCAATGGTTGGACCTTGCACTTGCGACTTGACCGCCTCCTTCATGACGTGCTGCCCTGCATGCGATAAGGTTCCTCGAATGGGCGAAAGTCATGCTCGTTCAACGCATCTGCCACCCACTGCTGCACGGCACTGGTGGCGCATACGGTGTCCATGTAATGCCGCGTCGCCTCGCCAACCGGCAAGGCGTAGCGCAGCAGCCGCATGACCACCGGCGCGAAGTACGCATCTGCCACGCAAAAATCGCCGAACAGGAAGGGCCCGCCATGGACGCGCAGCAGCTCGCCCCACATCGCTTCCAGGCGAGCCACGTCCTGCCGCAGCCGCGCGTTGTCGCGCCAAGCGATCGCGCCAGCGATGTGCAGATCCGCCTCGATGTTCATCGGGCAGCTGCTGCGCAGGGCGGCGAAACCCGCGTGCATTTCGGCGCAGATGCTGCGCGCCCGCGCGCGATGCGCCGCGGAAGACGGCCACAGACCCAGTGCGGGATATTTCTCGGCGGCATATTCCGCGATGGCCAGCGAATCCCAGATGACCAGATTGCCGTCGACCAACACCGGTACCGTGCCCGTGGGGTTGATGGCTCGGATGATCCTCTTGAACTCCGAATCGGCGGCAAAGCTGTCAAAGCGCACCTTGACCTCGCGAAACGCGATCCCCTTTTGGCGCAACAGCACCCAGGCCCGCATCGACCAGGATGAGTAGTTCTTGTTGCCGATGTAAAGGGTCAGGCTTTCGGACATGGCTGCATCTCCTCGGTGGGGCTTGGACCGTTACGAACGGCTGCGCGCCAGGAACCTGCGCACGCTCTTTTCACACCGGCCAGACCACCCCATTGTCATTGAGGATGGCGTCCAGTGGCACGTCGTGTGATTCGGGCTCGAAATCCACCACAAACCCTTCCGTATAGCCCAGCCCGACAGTGAAAGGCCGGGGCTGCAGCTGTGCCAGCGTGCGGTCGTAAAAGCCCCCGCCATATCCCAAGCGGTAGCCCCCGGCCCCATAGCCAACGCATGGCACGAACAGCAGCGCCGGCTCGAGAATCTCCGTGTCCTTCGGCTTGGGAATGCCATAGGCGTCCTCCTCCATCGGACAACCGGGGTACCATGCGTGAAAGCGCAGCGTGCCCGACTGCTTGTCCACCACCGGCAGCGCGATGCGGCGCATCTGCGGGTCATCGAGCAGCTCACCATCTTCTTTCCAGCGGTGCAGCGCTGGCAACGGGTCGAACTCTCCCTTGATGGGCCAGTACGCGCCGATCACCAGCTCGGGGCGGTCCACCAGCCAGAACCGCATGACCTGCTGCAGCCGGGCATTCTTTTCGGCGCGCGCAGCCATATTGACCCGCTGCTGCACCAGCCTTTTTCTCAGCGTGGCTTTGTCCATTTGATAATCCCAAGCATGCGACTGCCTTCCATTCTGACATCACTTTGCGCCTGCCTGGCGCTGGCCTGCGCCGCCGCGCACGCGCAGACTGCTGCGCCCTCTGCGCAGGAGGACGACCGCATCATCCTGGAGATGCGACAGGCCTACGCTGCCAAGGACCGCGCGCGACTGGCGCAGCTGCTGCCGCAGGCACGTGGCCACACGCTCGAGGGCTGGGGTGCCTACTGGGAGCTGAACAACCGCCTGCGCGATGCCCAGCGCGAGGAGATTGACGCTTTTCTCGCCAGATGGCAGGGCACCTATTACGAGGACCGGCTGCGCAATGACTGGATGCTGCTGCTCGGTGAGCGCCGACAATGGGCTGAATTCAGCCACTATGCGGCGGACTTTCGCATGCAGGACGATCCGCAGGTCAAGTGCTACGAACTGCTGATTCAGGACATTCAGGGCCAGGCACCGGCCACCATCGCGCAGCAGCTGCTGTCACTGTGGTGGGGGCAGCGCAACGCCGATGACGGCTGCACTCACGCGGTCAGCGAACTGTATGCGGACGGGCGCATCCAGGCCGATGCCATCTGGCAGCGCGCCCGCATCGGCGCCCACTACAACCGCGCTGCGGTCGTGCGCTCAGCCGTGGCCATCGTGGCACCCGAATCGCTGCGGCATGTGGCCAATGCCATGGGCAAGGCCGCCGCCTTTCTGAACCATAGCGCCACGCCCACCGACCCGGCCCGCCGCGCCCTGGTGCCGCTGGCACTGGCACGGCTGGCGGCTGCCGACCACGTCGCCGCTGCCGAACTGATGGATGCGCGCTGGGGCTCGCGCCTGAGCGCTGCCGAGCGCGACTTCGTCTGGGGTGCCATTGGCCGCTGGGCCGGCATCCGCCTCTCGCCTGATGCGCCTGCGTACTTCGCGCGCGTCGAAGACGACCGCAACCTGCTTGACGAGCAACAGCACTGGAAGGTGCGCGTTGCCCTGCGTGCCGGCCACTGGCAGCAGGTAGCCCAAACCATCGACGCCATGAGCGCCTCGGATCAGGCATCGCCCACCTGGGCCTACTGGCGCGCGCGCGCGCTGCAGGCAGCCGGCAACGCCGAGGACCAGACCCGCGCGCAGGCCATTCTCCAGAGCATTGCAGGACTGACGGGCTTTTACGAGCAGCTGGCCTACCACGCGCTGGGTGGCACCATTCAGGTCCCGCCTGAACCTGCGGCGCTGACGCAAGCGGAAATGGCACGCGCGCGCAACAATCCAGGGCTGCAACGCAGCCTGTACGCAATCCGCGCAGGGCTGCGCAGCGAGGGCGTGCGCGAGTGGAACTACACCACCAACCTGCACCAGCCCGGTGGCATGGCCGACCGTGAGCTGCTGGCTGCGGCCGAGTTGGCCTGCCAGGAGCAAGTCTGGGACCGCTGCATCAACACCAGTGAGCGCACCAAGGCCTTCATGAGCTTTGCCCAGCGCTACCCTATGCCGTTCCGGGAAGCGGTGGTCGCCCGCTCAGCCCAGATCGACCTCGACCCCGCCTATGTCTATGGCCTGATCCGCCAGGAGAGCCGCTTCATCATGGACGCACGCTCCAGTGTCGGCGCGTCAGGATTGATGCAGGTCATGCCCGCCACCGCGCGATGGACGGCCCGCAAGATCGGCCTGAGCGACTTCAAGGCCAGCGACATCAACGACAAGGACACCAACATCACCATCGGCACCGCTTATCTCAAGCTGGCGCTGGACGAATTCTCCGGCTCCATGCCGCTGGCCGCTGCAGCCTACAACGCCGGGCCAGGCCGCCCGCGCAACTGGCGCAATGGCCCGGTGCTGGAGACGGCCATCTGGGCCGAGAACATCCCGTTCAACGAAACCCGCAACTATGTGCAGAAGGTGCTGGCCAACGCGACCGTGTACGGCGCCATTCTCAGCGGCAAGCCGCAGACGCTGCATGCCCGCCTTGGCGAGTCCATCGGACCGCGCCGGGACGTCGATCCGGTTGCTGTGGCAGACCTGCCATAACGCCAGCCTGCGCGGTCCTGCCTTGTGTGACAATCGCGGGCCTGCAATGGCCCGCAGCCAAGGAGTTCACCGATGTCACTGGCGCTTTACATCGTCGTCGATGCGATCGACCCCGGATTTGACGTGTTCGTCGAAGGCAAGGCCATCGCCCAGGCTGCCGACGAGATCGATGCCCTGTGCGAGGAGGTAGGGTTGCCGCTGCTCGACAGCTTCGTCGGCCAGGAGGCCGATGCACTGGAGCGTTTCGAGGACGACGCAGGCGAAGACGATGAGGACGACACTGCAGATACCGGTCAATGGTTTGACGCCGCCGATGGCGTGGCCTGGGTACAGGCCGTCATTGACCTGATTCAGGAGCAGCCCGACGCGCTGGAAGATCCCGAAGGAGTACTTCAGGACCTCAACGACATCCAGCACGTGCTGGAACTGACCCAGGCAGCGCGCCTGCGTTGGCATTTCGCCTGGGACTTCTAGGTCCAGGCAGGCGCCTGTGCGGCACGCTGGCGTCTGGCAAGGCAGCCTGCACCGCGGCAAGCCCTGTGACATGTTGTCAGGCCGACCACAGCCCGGCACCTGCGGGATGCACAGAATAGGCAATGCAACGGGCGGCTGTTATATTGTGCAACGCAACAAAACTTGGAGTCCTTGCCATGCTCTACCAGCTCTACGAAGTCCAGCGCGCCATCTCCGAGCCCTTTGCCGACTTTGCCAAGGCCACCTCGAAGCTGTTCTCCAACCCTTCACTTGCGTTCTCCCAGCTGCCGCTGTCACAGCGCATTGCCGCCACCTACGACCTGCTCTACCGCCTCGGCAAGGATTACGAAAAACCCGCGTTCGGCATTGAAACCGTGCCGGTCGATGGAGTCGAAGTGGCCATTCACGAGCGCATCGAAATGGACAAGCCGTTTTGCGAGCTGCGCCGCTTCAAGCGCTTTTCGGACAATCCACAAACGCTGCAGACCATGCTGGAGCAACCCGTTGTGCTGGTTGTCGCGCCGCTTTCCGGCCACTACGCCACGCTGTTGCGTGAAACCGTGCGCATGCTGCTTTCGGGCCACAAGGTGTACATCACGGACTGGAAGAATGCCCGCATGGTGCCTTTGAGTGAGGGCGACTTCCACCTGGACGACTACGTCAACTACGTGCAGGCGTTCATCCGCCACCTGCAGGCCAAGCATGGCAACGTCCATGTCATGAGCGTGTGCCAGCCCACCGTGCCGGTGCTGGCTGCCATTTCGCTGATGGCCTCGCGTGGGGAAACCACGCCACTGTCCATGGTCATGATGGGAGGCCCCATCGATGCGCGCCAGACGCCGACCACCGTCAACAATCTCGCCACCGAGCGCAGTTTTGAGTGGTTCGAGAACAACCTGATCTACCGCGTCCCCTACGGCTATCCGGGCGAGGGGCGGCGCGTTTATCCGGGTTTTCTGCAATACACGGGTTTCGTGGCCATGAACCCCAATCGCCACGCCAGCAGCCACTACGACTACTTCCGCAACCTCATCAAGGGCGATGAGGATGCCACCGAACACCACCGCAAGTTCTACGACGAGTACAACGCCGTACTCGACATGGACGCCAATTACTACCTGGAAACCATTGACACCGTGTTCCAGAAGTACCGACTCGTCGAGGGCACGTGGCAGGTGCGCAATCCCGAGGGAGCACTGGAGCTGGTGCGGCCGCAGGACATCCGGACCACCGCACTGATTACCGTCGAGGGTGAGCTCGACGACATTTCTGGGATCGGCCAGACCCGTGCAGCACACAGGCTGTGCACAGGCATTCCTGCGACGCACCGTGCGCATCTGGAAGTGCCCGGCGCCGGACACTACGGCATTTTCAGCGGCAGCCGCTGGCGCAAGATCGTCTATCCGGAATTGGCGGCATTTTTCCGCCGCTTCGAACCAGCCCGGCAGACGGACCCATCGGGCCAGCCCATCGCTCGCCCCGGCACGCAGGCGCACGTTGCCATGCATGGCGATGACCCCGCCCCATCCGCGACCGTGCAGCCCACGCCTTCCGAGCCGGCAACACCGACGGCAGCGGCGGCCAAGCCCTCTCGGACACCAGCCGCGAAGGCACCAGTTCGCCGCGCAGGCAGCACCAATGCCAAGCGGTCGCGCACATCGGCTGAGCCAAGCGGCACGACAGCAGCGGCCGCCGCTGACGCTCCAGCAGCGACGCCTGCGCATAACCCGCCCCGCACTGCCTCAGGCCGCGCCGCGGCTGCCGCGAAGCGCGCAGGCCGTGCGCCAGACAGTCAAGCTGCTGCGCCCGCAGCGCAGCCAGCAACGAAAAAGCCATCTTCTGCCCTCCAGCGTCCCGCTGCGGCCAAGAAAACACCGCCTCCAGGCCGCGCGCGCGCGACACGCGAGCCACTCAACGCCTTCGAAGCCGCTGCACGCTCTCGCCCGGGCACCACCCAGGCCGGAGCGCAATCACCGCAAGCGCCCGCCGCCACAGTGCCCGCCCCCAGCGGCAGCGCCGCAAACGACAGCAGCACATAAACTTCCCGTCCGCGCAATCAGAGTCCCATCTCCCAATGGCAGAGACAGTCCAGGCAGGCAGCACCTTGGCGCTCGCGCAGCGCATTGACGCGGCACTGCCGCAGACCCAGTGCACCCGCTGCGGCTATCCCGATTGCAGCGCCTATGCGCAGGCCATTGCCGAAGGCAGGGCGGGCATCAACCAGTGCCCGCCAGGCGGGGCCGAGGGCATTTCCCGGCTCGCCAAGATCACAGGCCTTGCCGCGCGACCACTTGATCCGGCACACGGTCAGGAGTTGCCACGCACGCTGGCCGTCATCGATGAAGACTGGTGCATCGGCTGCACGCTGTGCCTGAAAGCCTGTCCGGTCGATGCCATCGTTGGCGCCAACAAGACGATGCACACCGTCATCGAGCAGGACTGCACAGGCTGCGAGCTGTGCGTACCGGTTTGCCCGGTGGACTGCATCACACTCGAAAATGCCAGCGGCAGCCGCACCGGCTGGCAGGCCTGGAGCGACACCCAGGCGCAACGCGCGCGCCAGGCCTACGAGCGCCGCACGCGCAGGCTGGGCCAGGCCATTGGCGACGCCCCGGCTCCGCTTCACCAGCGGCGCACACCTGTACTGCGCCCCGCTGCGGACGGCACATCCGCCCCTGCACCGGCAACGCCCCACTCCGCCCAGCCTGAGCGCAGCAAACTGCTGGCCGAGATCATGGCCAAGGCACGCGCGCGGCGGCAGCAGGAATAACCCAAGGACGCGCCGCGGGCGAGGCAACCTGAAGGGCCGCCCAGACAAAACGCCCCTGCACCGGGCGTTGCCCACCGCATTTTTGCCTGGCTGCACGACGGGTGAAAAAGCGTTGCGCAGGCGCTGAGCACCATGCATCGGCACACGAGGCGTACCGCGCCATCGCGACCATGGCGCCTGCCGATACGCTCGTGCTCATTCCGGCCCCTGCAGGGGCACCTTCAGAAATTCGGCCAGCAGATTTCGCCTGTCCTTGAACTCACTTTCCCAGACTGCATCCTGCAGCAACGGCAACTGTTGCCCTCCATCGTAGACGAGCAGCAACTTGACTGAGATACGCCGGTTCGTCGCATACAGCACTTGCAACCTCTCGAGCGATGCATACCGTATCGTCTGCACGGGATGCCGGCGCAAAACACTGCGACGCTCAACCGTGATCGTTTGCTGCGCCACGTCGATTTTCACCCGTTGCCTGTAGACGTAGCGCCGCCCGCTCACAAGCATGAATAGCATCGCTGCAGTCAGAAACAACGCCATACCCGCCCAGTTCCTGTCGTCCCATGGCAACAGCGCGCCACTCAGGATGCCCAGGAAAGGCACTGCGATCGGGAACACGCCGAATAGGTACAAGGCCGGGTACCACATTAAGCGACTACTGATTTCGCATACATTGCCGTGCAGATGGAGGCGAAAACGCTCGTCCTTGAACCGTCTCAATGGATTCATGCCGTTTTACACCCCAAGAACGATTGCACCAGGATTTCAATACCACACGCTTGCAAAATCGCATTTGCAACACACACCGTGGCGAGAAGCCACGCCTGGCGCACCATCACTGCGCCAGCTGCTTGCTCTTTGACCGTCGCCGCGGTTTCATGCCAGTTTTCTGGTTTCAAAATTGCGCATAGAACGCTTGGGATCGGAAAAGCTGGGGCCGTTCACGACTGGTGCGCAATCTGCCAAGCCATGCTTTCGCCGGCACGCAGGGGCTTGAGCTCTGTCTGTCCGTAGGGGTAGGACTGTGGCATCTGCCAGGGCTTTTTCTCCAGCGTGATGGTGGCCGTACTGCGCGGCAGGCCATAGAAGTCAGCACCGTGGAAGGCTGCGAACGCTTCCAGCCGATCGAGCGCTTCGGCCTGTTCGAACGCTTCCGCATACAGCTCGATGGCCGCCGCAGCCGTGTAACAGCCGGCGCATCCCACCGCGGCCTCCTTCAGGGGCGCGGCATGCGGCGCACTGTCGGTGCCCAGGAAGAAGCGCGGGTTGCCCGACGCTGCCGCCTGCAGCAGCGCCTGGCGGTGGATCTCGCGCTTGAGCACGGGCAGGCAGTAGTAGTGCGGCCGGATGCCGCCCAGAAACAGCGCATTGCGGTTGTAGAGCAGGTGGTGCGCGGTGATGGTGGCGGCCTGGTACTGGCCGGCATCGGCGACGTATTGCGCCGCTTCACGCGTGGTGATGTGCTCCATCACGATCTTGAGCTGCGGAAAGTCGCGCCGCAACGGGATCAGCTGCTGATCGATGAAAACCGCCTCACGGTCGAACAGATCGATGTTTGGATCGGTAACCTCGCCATGCACCAGCAGCACCATGCCAACGTCCTGCATGGCTTCCAGCACCGGATAGATGTTGCGCATGGCCGTCACGCCCGCATCGCTGTTGGTGGTGGCCCCCGCCGGATAGAGCTTGCAGGCCACAACACCCTCGGCATGGGCTGCGCGGATCGTCGCGGCCGTCATGCGGTCGGTCAGATACAGCGTCATCAAGGGTTCGAACGCAGCGTGCGGCGCTTGAGCGCGCAGCACGTCCAGAATGCGCTGGCGATAGGCCCGCGCCTGCCCGACATCCGTCACCGGCGGGCGCAGATTGGGCATGACGATGGCGCGGGCAAACTGTGCCGCCGCGTGCGCCACCGTGGTTCGGAGGGCGTCGCCGTCGCGCAGGTGCAGATGCCAGTCGTCGGGGCGGGTAATGGTCAGTGTCTTGGTCATTCGTGGTGTTGAGTCGGAATGGTTTGGCTGATGCTCGGGCTACCGCGGCATCAGCCCAGCAACGCCTGCGCAAATTCGCGCGCGTTGAAGGTCTGCAGGTCTTCGAGTTTCTCGCCAACGCCGATGAAGTAGACGGGCACGGGCCGCTCCTGCGCAATGGCGGCCAGCACGCCACCCTTGGCGGTACCGTCCAACTTTGTAACGATCAGACCGGTAAGTTGCAGCGCGTCGTCAAAGGCCTTGACCTGCGCCAGCGCATTCTGGCCGGTGTTGCCGTCGATGACCAGCAGCACCTCATGCGGTGCACCGGCATCGGCCTTGCCAATCACGCGCTTGATCTTCTTGAGCTCCTCCATCAGATGCAGCTGCGTCGGCAACCGCCCGGCGGTATCGACCAGCACCACGTCCTTGCCGCGCGCCCTGCCCGCGCTGACGGCGTCAAAGCTCACGGCGGCGGGATCGCCCCCTTCCTGTCCGACGATCTCCACCGTGTTGCGCGTGGCCCAAACGCCCAGCTGCTCGCGCGCAGCCGCGCGGAAGGTATCGGCTGCGGCCAGCAGCACCTGGGCCTCGGCTTCGGCCAGATGGCGCGTGAGCTTGCCGATCGAGGTGGTCTTGCCCGCGCCATTGACCCCCGCCACCATGATGACCGTGGGCACGTGCTCGCCGATGACCAGCGTTTTCTCCAGCGGCTGCAGCAGATCGGCAATCGCATCGATCAGCAGGCCCTTGACCTGGGCGGGGTCGGTCACCTTGGCGGCCTTGACGCGCGCGCGCAGATCATCGAGCAGAAAGGTCGTGGCCTTCACGCCCGCATCGGCCATCAGCAGGGCCGCTTCCAGCTCCTCGTAGAGTTCGTCGTCGATGCGGGTGCCGGTGAACACCGTGGTCAGGGTGCTGCCCGTCTTGCGCAGGCCCGCCTTGAGCTTTTCGACCCAGCTTTTGCGCTCAGCCGCCGCCGTCTGGGCGGAGGTCTGGCTGTCGGCCTCCGGCACCACCGGCACCGCAGGCGTAGCCGCATGCTCCTGCGGTGCAGGCTCTGCGGATACTACGGGCGCTGCCACATGCTCGGCTTCGTGCGTGGCCGGGGGCGGCTCCTGCGCAGCCGCATGCTCTGCAGGCGCGGGCGTCTCGACCTCGCCCGCACCGAACGACTTGCGCAGCCAACCCATCACCCCCGTGCGGGGCGGTTCGGCGGCATCCGGCTGGGGAGCCTGCGGCGCAGCCGATGCGGCATCGGCAGGCGCCTGCTGCGCGGCATCGCCACCGTCAGGAAGCGGCGCCGGCGAAGGGGCAGGAGGGTTGGGCGCGGATTTTTTCTTGAGAAAACTGAACATAATGGTTGGATGACCGTCTGATGCGGTAGTGCTTGGCGGCCTGTGTGCAGGCGATGCGTCGCCGCACGCACCAAGCAAGTGTAGGGCTGTTGATCGGCAGGCGGCTTGCGAGCCGTCGCCGGCCACGCCACCTCCCGCAACTACCTCTGATCGATTGTATGAAGCGATTGTCAACGATTTGCACCTGGCTGCTGGCGTGCCTGCTGGCAGCGTGCGCCACACCCGGTGGCGCAGCAAAAGACGCCACCGTCACGCCGGATCCTGCAGTGGAAATCCTGCAGGAGAGCGACACGCTCGCACACTATCGCCTGGCCAATGGCCTGGAAGTCATTGTCAAGCCGGACCGGCGCGCTCCCACGGCCATCCACATGCTCTGGGTACGCGTGGGCTCCATCGACGAGAACGATGGCACCACGGGCATCGCGCATGTGCTGGAGCACATGATGTTCAAGGGCAGCGAAAAGCTCGCAGCGGGCGAATTCTCCCGCCGGGTGGCGGAACTGGGCGGGCGCGACAACGCGTTCACCAACCGGGACTACACCGGCTACTTCCAGCAGGTGCCTTCTGCCCAGCTGGGTGCGGTCATGGCGCTGGAGGCCGACCGGCTCGCCACCAATCAGTGGCCCGATGAGGAGTTCACCCGCGAGCTGGAGGTCATCAAGGAGGAGCGCCGCATGCGCACCGATGACCAGCCACGCGCCAAGCTGTTTGAGCAGCTGATGGCCACTGCGTATCTGGCCTCGCCCGAGCGACGCCCGGTCATCGGCTGGATGGACGACATCGCCGCTATCACCGCCGATGAGGTGCGCGCCTTTCACCGCCAGTGGTACGTGCCAGGCAACGCCGCAGTAGTGGTCGTGGGCAATGTCGAGCCCCGCCAGGTGCTGGCGCTGGCGCAACGCCACTACGGTGCCATCCCTGCTGGAGCGATTCCAGCGCGCAAGATTTCGCGCGAGCCCCTGCAGCAGGGGCCGCGCCATCTGGTTCTGCGTGACCGCGCGGAACAGGCGGTGCTGCTGATGGCTTACAAGGTGCCGGCACTTACCAATATCACCAACCCCAGCAGCAGCGACCGCGAGGCACTGGCACTGATGGCACTGGATGGCGTACTCAGTGGTTACGACGGCGCGCGGCTTGAACGCAGCCTCACGCGCGGCATCCCGCGCCTTGCCGACAGCGCCGGCAGCAGTGCCACGCTCAGCGGGCGCAGCGGCAACGGCCTGTTCCTGCTCAGCGCCATCCCCGCCGCAGGTCGCAGTACGGCAGAGGTCCAGCAGGCGCTGCAACAGGCGATACAGGATGTGGCCACGCACGGCATCAGCCAGCAGGAGCTGCGCCGCGTCATCACGCAATGGTCGGCCGCCACCATCTATGGGCAGGATTCCATGTACGCACAGGCCAGCGAACTGGGCAGCAACTGGATTCTCGGCTGGCCGCTCGACGCCACCGAACGCACCCTCGCCCTGCTGCGCGAAGTCACGCCGGCGCAGGTGCAGGCGGTCGCGCGCAAGTACTTCGGCGGCAGCGCCCTGACCATCGCCGAACTGCAGCCCGATTCTGGGGCCGCCCCCACCTCAGGCCAGTCCGTTCCCGCCACATCCATGGACATTCAAGGAGCCACGCAATGATCGCGTCACGCTCACCCTTCACCCTTGCATTCAAGGCCTGTCGATACCTGGCCTGCACCTGCCTGCTCGCAGGCACCAGTCTGGGCGCCCTGGCTGCAGACAAGCTGCTGCCCATTGAACACTGGCAACAGCCCAGCGGCGCACAGGTCTGGTTGGTCACCAGCCCCAGCCTGCCCATGGTCGACGTGCAGATCGATTTCGACGGCGGCTCCCGCCGCGACCCGGCCCCGCAGGCTGGTCTGGCGGCAGCCACCGCGGCGATGCTCGGCAAGGGCATTGCCGCAGGCGGGGGCCATCCGGCGCTCGATGAAGAGGCCCTGGAGCAGGCCTGGGCCGATCTCGGGGCTTCGCTGTCGGCAGCCGCTGGCAACGACCGCTTCACCCTGCGCCTGCGCAGCCTGACGCAACAGCCCGTGCTGCAGCAGGCGACAAAACTGGCCGCGCGCCAGATCGGCCAGCCCAGCTGGCCTGCGGCCATCTGGCAGCGCGAGCGCCAGCGCTGGAGCGCCGCATTGCGCGAGGCGCAGACCCGCCCTGACGTGGTGGCTCGCCAGGCGTTCGAGCGCGCTGTCTACGGCGAGCACCCTTACGGCCAGCAGACCACCCCTGAGACGCTGGCGCGCATCGACGTGACAGACATGCAGGCCTTCTATGCCCGGCACGTCCTGCCCTGCCGTGCCAAGGTCTCGGTCGTCGGTGCGGTGGACCGTGCGCAGGCCGATGCGCTGGTGCGCACGCTGCTGGCAGGTCTTCCTCAACAGACAGGCTGCGCGCCTTTGCCAGAAATCCCCGAGGTCACGCCTCTTGCGCAGGCGCGCACTGAGCGCATCTCGTTCGATGCCGAGCAGGCACAGATTCTCATTGGCCAACCCGGCATCCGCCGCAACGATCCGGACTTTCTGACCTATCTGGTGGCCAATCACATTCTCGGCGGCAGCGGCTTTGGCTCACGGCTGATGGAGCAGGTGCGCGAGGAGCGCGGTCTGGTCTATGGCATTTACAGCAGCTTCAACCCCGGCAACCATGCTGGCGCCATCACCATTGCACTGCAGACTCGCGCCGATCAGGCCGAGGCGGCCACACAGCTGGTCAATCAGGTCGTGCGCGCGTTCGTTGCCGACGGGCCAACTGATCGGGAACTGCAAGATGCCAAGGCCAACCTGATCGGCGGATTTGCACTGCGTATCGACAGCAATGAGAAGCTGCTGGGCAACGTTGCCAACATCGCCTGGAACGATTTGCCGCTCGATTATCTGGAGCACTGGACCGACCGTGTCGCCGCCATCACCGTTGGCGATGTCCGCCGCGTCGTGCAACGCGTGCTGCAGCCAGAGCGCATGGTCACCGTCATCGTCGGAGGCAGCAAGCCTTGAGCACACCCCGCGATTTATCCGGTGCGGCGGTGCGCCCCCGGACCTCCCTTGCCGTGCAGCAAGGCACGGGCAAGGTGCGCATCATCGGCGGCCAGTGGCGACGCAGCCTGCTGCCGGTTGCGACCAAGCCCGGCCTGCGCCCCACACCAGATCGCGTACGCGAAACGCTGTTCAACTGGCTGGGGCAGGATCTCACGGGACTGTCCTGCATCGACGCCTTTGCCGGCAGCGGCGCGCTGGGGTTCGAGGCCGCCTCGCGCCACGCCGCGCATGTGCTGCTGGTTGAGCAGGATGCGAAGGTCGCAGCGCAGCTACAGGCCAATGCCCAGCGCCTGCGGGCCCAGAATCTGCTCGTACAGCGTGGCGACGGCCTGCGGGCGCTCGCACAGCGGCCTGCAGCTGCCGCGGGCGGGTGGGACGTTGCCTTCATCGACCCCCCCTACGCATCGGCGCTGGAGACGCAGGCGCTCGCAGCCATCCGCACGACACTGGCGCCGCACGGTCAGGTGTATCTGGAGAGCAGCCGCGAATGGACGGCGCCGCAACTCGCAAGCCTGGGGTGGCGACGCCTGCGCTACCTGCGCGCAGGCAGTGTGCACGCCCACCTGCTGGACCTGCGCGACAGCGTCACTGGAACCTGACCATGATGACAGCCAAGCAGGGCGCTACGCCCATCCTGCGCATCCTGGCCACCGGCGGCACCATTGCTGGCCAGCGTGATGCCACCGCCAGCGGTGGCTACCATGCCGCCCGACGCGATGTCACGCAACTGCTGGAGGCCGTGCCGCAGCTGCACGGCCTGCCTGCCCGGATCCAGGCGCAACAGCTGCTGCAGAAAGACAGCAAGGACATGGATCCGCAGGACTGGCTGGCCATCGCCACCGCCACCTGGCAGGCGCTGCAGGACCCACAGGTCACCGCTGTCGTCATCACCCACGGCACCGATACGCTGGAGGAGACGGCCTGGTTTCTGCACCGCGTATTGCCCGCGCAGCACAAGCCCGTGGTGCTGGTCAGCGCAATGCGCCCGGCCGATGCGCCCGATGCCGATGGCCCTCGCAACCTGTACGACGGCTGCGTGGCAGCACTGGACGGGCGGTTTTGTGGAGTCGTGGCCGTCGCTGCGGGCGAGGTGCATGCTGCGCAGTACGTCCAGAAAGTGCACCCTTGGGCACTGCGCGCCTTCTCCAGCGGCGTCGTCGGGCCGCTCGGCCAGATTCAGGGCGGCGCCGTGACGCTGCACACGGCAGGCCCGGAGCACGATGCCGCAATGCCAGCCGGGGGCCATGCCTGGCTGCTGCAGTGCGCAGCAGAGCGCTTGCCAGCCCCACCGGTGGTGGGCTGGCTGACCAGCCACGCCGGCTTCGATGCGCGATGGCTGCAGGCGCTGGCAGGCGCTGGGTTGGATGGCCTGCTGGTAGCCACCACCGGCAACGGGACGCTGCACCATAACCTGGAGATCGCGCTGCAGCAGCTTGCACGGCAAACGGGCCTGGCCATCGCGCTGACCAGCCGCTGCGCCTTTGGCCCCATCAACGCCGCAGCCCGCGCGCGTTGGACCACCCTGGCGCTGCCGGCGGCCAAGGCGCGGCTGGAATGGCAGCTGCAGCTGTGGCAGCGCAGCTGGCAGGCGCAACAGGCGGGCAAAGCCCAGTGACAGCGGCGCCGGCGCTGCGCCGCGCGCGCCATTACGCCTTGCGATAGGCCAGATAGTTGCGCTGGATGGCGATGTGGTCCGCGATGAACTTGGCATCGCGCCATGCGCCCCAGATGAAGGACGACGAGCGGTTGGTCAGATTGGGCAGGCCCACGAAGTAAATGCCCACTTCCGAGGAGATGCCGCGCTTGTGCAGCGGCGCGCCAGTTTCGTCAAAGGCGTTGACCTGCAGCCAGCTGAAGTCGAACTGAAAGCCCGTGGCCCACACGATGTTGGTGATGCCGGCAGCAGCCAGATCCAGGCTCAGCACAGGATGTTTGAGGCATTCGGGATCGGGCAGCAGCTCCCACGCTTCGGGCTCCGGCGGCAAATCCATGCCGGTGCGCTCCACGTAGGCGTCGGCTTCGCGCAGCACCTCGAAGTAATCCGCATCGCCCTGGGCAATGTTGCGCACCAGGTCGTCGGCGAAATGCACGGTGCCGTTCTCGAAGCTCTTGGTCACGCCCACCAGGGTGATGCCGTCGTGCGCGAGCCGGCGAAAGTCCACCGTGCGACCACCGTCATAGCCGCTGACGGCGAACGCGACGTGCTTCTTCTTCTGCTTGCCGACCTCGTCCCACATGCCCAGCGGGCCCAGCCACCAGCAGTAGTCGCGCTGGCGGTAGGAGCGCGGCGGACGGTAGTGCTCGCCGATGGACAGATACACCTTGCGTCCGGCCTTGTTGAGCTCCTCGGCAATCTGCGCACCCGATGCACCACCCCCGACCACCAACACCCCGCCCGGCAGCAACTGCGACGGATTCTTGTAGGCCGACGAATGCAGCTGCTTGATGCCTGCAGACTGCGGCACGATGTCCGGAAAGCTCGGCTTCTGGAACGGCCCCGTCGCGGCCACCACGTGGTTGGCCTCAATGGTGCCTTCCGAGGTCTTGATCGTGAAACCAGGCCGTCCCTTGTTGGCCCGGACCCATTCCACATTCACGCCGGTGCGGATCGGCGCCTGGATCATGCGCGCATAGTCCTCGAAGTATTTGGCCATGCGTTCCTTGGGCGGAAACACATCCGGGTCGACATCGTCGAACTGCATGTTGGGGAAACGATCATGCCAGGCCGGCCCATTGGCCACCAGCGAATCCCAGCGCTCTGAACGCCAGCGCTCGGCAATGCGGCTGCGCTCAAGCACCACGTGCTCGATGCCCTGGTCGCGCAGGTGCTCGCTCATCGCAACGCCTGCCTGGCCGGCACCGACGACCACCGTATCGAAATGTTCGACTGCCATTTTTTTCCTTCATCAAGTATCAAGAGTACGGCGCGCACTGCGCACGCCCGGCCGCTTGGGCTTCACACGGGCTGACGCCGCGCATCTGCGCTCAGGCACGCGCGCCGGCCTCGCAGGGCATGGGCGCGGCGCTTGTGCCCGATCGCTTCGCCGGCAAGTGTGCGCAAACGGCCACCGCTTGAGAACTTGGATTTTTGGACGCGGCGCCTCGGAAAAAGCAAAGCCCGCCCACGGCCGTTGGAACGCAGCGGTGCCGCACGGCGTGGTCGCTGCCGCTTTCGTTTTTCCGAACATGGTCATCAGGAACGACAAAGCGCCAAGCCAACCTTTTGCGCAGCGCATCTGGCACACTTTTTCGCCAGGAGGTGTTGACCACCTTTTCCCGCTTTTGCCGCGCCGCGCAGATCGCGCGCCCGCGCCCTTTGCCTTCGTTCCCGCTGCGGCGCGCACGGCATGCCGTATGCGCCGCCAGGACCTAACCGAACCAGCACACCATGCGCTCCAGTGATAGCCCCATGTCCGCAGAGGACCCACACGGCGCCGACATCGCCGTCAGTCTCGAAGGCGTGGTCAAGAAATACCGTGACCAGACCGTTCTGCACGCGCTGACGCTCAAGATCGCGCGTGGCGAGTTCCTGACCCTGCTCGGCCCATCGGGCTGCGGCAAGACCACCCTGCTCAACCTGATCGCCGGCTTTGCCGAGGCCGACAACGGCGAGATCTTCATCGACGGGCAACTGGTGACCAATTTGCCGGCCCACCAGCGCCACATCGGCATCGTGTTCCAGAACTACGCGCTGTTCCCGCACATGAACGTCGAGCGCAACATCGGCTACGGCCTGAAGATGCGGGGCGTGCCGGCACAGGAAATCGCCGAGCGCGTGGCAGATGTGATGCGGCTGGTCAAACTCGATGGACTGGGCCAGCGCAAGCCCAAGGAGCTCTCGGGCGGCCAGCAGCAACGTGTGGCGCTGGCACGCGCACTGGTCATCCGCCCCAAGGTGCTGCTGCTTGACGAGCCTTTCTCCGCTCTGGACAAGAGCCTGCGCGGTGCCATGCAGGTGGAGATCCGCGATATCCAGCGCCAGCTGGGCGTCACCACCGTTTTCGTCACGCACGACCAGGGCGAGGCGCTGAGCATGTCCGATCGCATCGCCGTCATGTCGGCAGGCAGAATCCGCCAGATCGCCACGCCGGATGCGCTCTACCGCAGTCCGCAGGATCCGTTCGTGGCCTCGTTCCTCGGCGACGTCAACATCCTGCCGGCGCAATACCACGGCGAGCAGGGCGGCATGATCCAGCTGCGTCTGGGCAGCGGCCTGATCAGCGTCAATCGCACGCGCCTGGTCGGCCAGCAGCATGACGGCGGCCGGCTGGATGTCTACATCCGCCCCGAGCAAATCCAGCTTGAGCCGCTGCACGCGCAGTCGGTGCTCAGCGGCACCGTCGTCAACCACGTCTTCCAGGGCGATCACATCAACACCTACGTCGACGTGGACATCCCGGTGGAGGGCCGCCAGCGCGTGATGGTGCGCAGCCCCGGCCTGCAGGCCATGCAGCAGTGGCCCGTCAGCGCCGTCGTCGGCCTGGCCCTGCCCGATGACGGTATCAGCATCTTCCAGCCGGAGGCCAGACACGCATGAGCACCATCCCCTCCTCGATGCAGGCGATCATCGCCCGCGAACCGGGCGACGCCAGCGTGCTGACGCTGGTCGAGCGTCCCGTGCCGACGCCAGGGCCCGGGCAAGTCCTGCTGCAGGTTCATGCCGCCGGCGTCAATCGGCCCGACATCATGCAGCGTGAAGGCAAGGCCACGCCCCCTGCCGGCGTGACCGACATCCTGGGCCTCGAAGCATGCGGTGTCGTCGCAGCCTGTGGCCCCGGCGTGGCGTCGTGCTGGCTCGGCCAGCGCCTGATGGCGCTGCTGCCGGGCGGCGGCTACGCGCAATGGGCGGTTGCCGACCTGGACCACTGCCTGCCCTGCCCTCCCGGCCTTGGCGTCGAAGCCGCCGCGGCGCTGCCCGAAGGCCTGTTCACGGTCTGGCACAACCTATTCGAGCTGGGCCGGCTGCGCATGGGCGAGACGGTGCTGATTCACGGCGGCGGCGGTGGCATCGGCACCCTGGCCATCCGCATGGCGCATGCCGCGGGCGCAACAGTCATCACCACGGACGGGCACGCGGCGCGCGCTGCGGCCCTGCAGGCGCTGGGCGCAGCGCAGGTGATCGACTACACCAGCGCCGACTTCACCGCGGCATGCCTGGCCTTCACTCAGGGCCGCGGCGTGGACGTGGTGCTGGACATCGTCGGCGGTGACTACGTGGCACGCAACCTCGAGGCGCTGGCATTCGGCGGGCGTCATGTCAGCCTGTCCTTCATGCGCGGCGCGACCGTGGCACTGGATCTGCTGACGTTGATGCAGAAACAGCTCAGCCTGCACTCGTCGACCATGCGCCCGCAGACCCACGCCGAAAAGACCCGCATGGCGCGCGCGCTGCGCCAGCACGTTCTGCCGCTGGTTGCCGATGGCCGCGTCGGCCCGACGCTGCATGCCACGCTGCCTCTGCACGAGGCCACCAAGGCGCACACGCTGCTTGAAAGTGGCGCGGTGTTCGGCAAGCTCGTGCTGCAAACCCAGTGACCGTGATGCAGGCAAAGCGGGCGTTGCAAACGCCCCCCTCCAAAGCGCCAGCAGAAAAATGGCATGGAAAGGCCTTCTGCGCCGTACTCTGCCAGCTACCAGGACGCTACGAGCACCACGGGTTCAGGACGTCAAGGCCAGTGCAACCGCCTCACCGAAATTGTTGACCCATCATGCTGAAACTGCTCTACGCCCCTACCTCCCCTTTTGTCCGCAAGGTCATGGTCTGCGCCCAGCTGTGCGGGCTGCGCGACCAGATCGAACTGCTCGACAGCGCGGCCAACCCCTTGCGGCGCGATGCACGCATTGCAGCCCACAATCCCATGGCCAAGGTCCCCACGCTGATCCTGCCCGACGGGCAGAGCCTCTATGACAGCCGGGTCATCTGCGAATACCTGGCCAGCACGCAATCGCCTGCGACCTTGTTTCCCAGCGGGCCGCAGCGCTGGCACGCACTGACGCTGCAGGCGCTGGGTGATGGCCTGCTGGACGCCGCCCTGCTGGCCCGCTATGAGACGGTTGCCCGCCCGCCCGCGCTGCAGTTCCCCGCGTGGCGGCAGGCCCAGCTGGGCAAGGTCCAGGCTTGTGTGGCGACCATCGATGCCCAGGCCGCCACGCTTGCCGTGCAGGCGCCAAGCATTGGCGAAGTCGCCATCGGCTGCGCGCTGGGCTACCTCGACTTCCGCTTCCCCGAGCTGGACTGGCGCGCAGCACACCCTGAAGCGGCGGCGTGGTTTGCGCGCTTTGCCGCGCTGCCGGCCATGCAGGCCACCATTCCTCACGAAGCCTGAATCCCTTGTCTGTGATGCCCACTACATCTGTCTCCACCGCGCCCACCGTCTGGTTTCTCAACGGCCCCAATGCCAACCTGTATGGACTGGATGCCAACCAGACCTACGGCAGCGACAGCTTTCCCGTCCTGCAGCAGCGCTGCGAGGCCAGGGCTGCGCAGCTGCAGCTGCAGCTGCGGTTCGTGCAATCGAACCATGAAGGGCAGCTGGTCGACTGGATCCAGCAGGCGCGCGGCACCAGTGCCGGCATCATCATCAACGCAGCGGGGCTGACCTACAGCTCGGTGCCGATCCTCGATGCGCTGCTGGCCTATCCGGGGCGCATTCTCGAAGTGCACATGAGCAACATCTGGCGGCGCGAGGCGTTTCGCCACCACTCGTACATCTCCAAGGCCGCCGACGGCGTGATCGCAGGCCTGGGTGCCGATGGCTATGAAATGGCACTGGAGGCGATGGCCCGCCTGATCGCCCGTGCACACTGACGCTGACGCCATGACACCCTCGACCGCAACACCCCCTTCCGGCGCGCTGGTCTTCTTCAGCGCGTGCGACGATTTCTCCGTCTGGAAGCGCGCGCTGCAGGCGCAGCTGCCACAACTGCAGATCCTGCACCCCGATGAAGTGCATGACCCCCGCGCCATCCACTACGCGCTGGTCTGGAAGCCCCCTGCGGGCTTCTTCGCGCAGATGTCCAACCTGCGGCTGATCATCAATCTCGGCGCCGGCGTCGATTCGCTGGTGGGCCGCAGCGATCTACCCAGCGGCGTTCCCATCACCCGCATCGTCGATCCGAAAATGTCGCAGATGATGGCCGGCTACGTGCTTTTTGCCGTGCTGCGCCATGCCCGCGACATCCCCTACTTCGAGCAGGCGCAGCGCCAACGCACCTGGGCCTACCGCCACCCGCGCGCACCGGCCGAGATCCGGGTGGGTGTGCTGGGGCTGGGGGCACTGGGCGCGCATGCCGCAGCGGAGCTGCAGCGCCAGGGCTTCGAGGTCCACGGCTGGTCACGCAGCCCACGCACCATCGCCGGGGTGCACTGCCACAGCGGCATGGAGACGCTGGAGGACGTGCTGCGGCTTGCGGACATCCTGGTGGTCATGCTGCCACTGACGGCGCAGACCCACCGCCTGCTCGATCGCCGACGCCTGCAACTGCTGCCCCAAGGTGCGGCCGTCGTCAACGTCGCCAGGGGCGCACTCATCGACCAGACCGCCATGACCGAGCTGCTGCAGCAGGGCCACCTGGGCAGCGCAACGCTGGATGTGTTCGAGCACGAACCCCTGCCTGCCGACGACCCGCTATGGCGCATGGAGAACGTGCTGATCACGCCGCACCTGGCGTCCGTGGCGATTCCCGCTTCGGCCGCCGAGCAGATTGCCCAGAACATCCTGCGCGTCAGCCAGGGCCAGCCTCCCCATCACCAGGTCGAGGCCGCACGCGGCTACTGACGATTGCCGCAGGCAGCAAAAAAGCCGCGAACCAACGCGGCTTTTTTTCGCTTGCCCAGGACTTCGGGACTTGCGGGTCAGCGCCCCTGCTCGATATTGAGCACCTTGCCCAGGCCGAGAAACTGGTTGGCCACCACCAGCAGGCTGGCCGTCACCACGATGTAGACCACCGACAGCGCCGCCAGTGTCGGATCGGCATACTCGCGCACATAGTTGTACATGGTAACCGGCAGCGTCTGGGTACTCTGGTTGGTGATGAACAGCGACGCCGTGAACTCGTTGAACGACATGATGGCGGCAAACAGCCAGCCCCCGAAAAGACCGGGTGCCAGCAGCGGAATGGTGACCGTCCACAGCACCCGCACGGGCGATGCCCCCAAGCTCGCGGCCGCTTGCTCCAGGCGTTCATCCAGGTTTTCCATCGAGACGTAGACGCTGCGCAGCACAAAGGGCAATACCAGCATGACGTGGCACAGAATGACCACCGCATAATTGCGTCCGACATTGAACTGTGCCGTCAGCATCAGCAGCCCCAGGCCCAGCGTGAAGTGGGGAATGACCAACGGCGACAGCAAGATGGCCTGCAGGGTCTGCTTGCCGGCGAAGTCCATGCGCTTGACGGCAATCGCCAGCGCCGTACCAATCGCCAGCGCCAGCACGGAAGCCCAGGCGGTGACGATCAGGCTGGCGCGAAAGCCGTTGCGAAAGTCCGGGTAGGTAAAGACGCGCTCGAACCATTTCCACGACCACGACTGGGGCGGGAAACTCAAAATGGCCTGCTCGTTGAAGGCCGCAACGGTCACCACCAGAACCGGCAGCAGCACGAAGGCCAGCAGCAGCGCCACGACCAGGTAACCAGCCATGCGCAGGGGCAACGGCAGAGAAGAACGCATGCGCATGTCAGTGCCCTCCGATTTTCTTGAGTTTGCGTGTCACCACGCCCAGTGCCATCAGCGACACCACGGTCAGCACCAGGCCAGCAACACTCAGGCTTGCTGCCAGGGGGAAATTCATCGAGGAAAAGCCCAGCTGATACACCAAAGTGGAGACCGTATGCACCCGACCGCCACCGATCATCTGTGGCGTTGCAAAGGCGCTGAACGTCCAGGCGAAGGCCGTGGTGATGCTGGCGAGAATGCCCGGCATGGAAAGTGGCAGGGTCACCGTCACAAAGGTGCGCACCGGCCCGGCACCCAGGCTCTGGGCTGCCTTCTCGTAGTCACGGTCGATATGGGAAATGGCCGTTGCCAGCATCAGCACGACCACCGGAATGGTCACATGCACCAGCGCGATCAGCACGCCAAGATGCGAGAACATCAGCTGCAGCGGCCACTCGATCACGCCCAACTGGCGCAACACCGTATTGATGAAGCCCGTGCTTCCCAGCACGATCAGCCAGGAATAGGTGCGCACGATCTCGCCGAGAAACAGCGGTGTGATGGAGACGATGAGAATGAATGCCTTCAGACCGCGGTGGCGCACGCGCACCATGGCATAGGCCAGCGGATACGCCACCACCAGCGTGACCACGGTGGTTTCAAGGCTGAGCAAAAAGGTGTTCCAGAAGGCCTGCGCGTAGATGGCCTTGCCAAACCCGGCAAAGTTCTCCAGCGTGAAGCCACCCACGCCGAGCGAGCCGGGAACGAATGCACGGAAACTGAACTGGAAGACGGTCAGCAGCGCGGCACAGATGCACAGCGCCACCAGCATGGCAGGCGAGACCAGCCACGCCTTCAACCCGGATCGCTGATTCATGTCAAAAAAAATAGTGCCGAGGGCTTCGCAGGCTGCCGCCTGCTCCGGCGCCCCTCGGGGTTGCACAAATACTGCCGGGGCACCGTGACGGGCCCGGCAACCGCATCGGCTGCCGCAGGCTGTCTGCCGGCGCCCCGCAGGCGCTTTAGTTCATGATGTTTTCCGTGAACCACTTGCGCCATTCAGCGGTTTTCTCGGCACGCAACTTGTGGTCAATCACCAGTGCCTGCGTCTGCCACTGCTCGGGCGTCGTGAACACCCCGGGCAGTGCCGCATCCTCGGCACTGACAGTAGCGTTATCGACCACGGGGCTAGCCTTCTTGGCAGCCACGATCTTGGCCTGCACCTCCGGAGAGAGGGCGATGCTCATGAACTTGTAGGCCAGCTCCTGCTGCTTGCTGCCCTTCATGATGCCCATCGCGTCCACGCCGAGCACGGCCCCCTCCTTGGGCACGACCACCTTGATGGGAACGCCCTGCCCAATCATGTGGTAGGCATTCATGGACAGCACAACCTGGATGGGCGTCTCACCGGAGGCAATTAGCTGCTGGCTGTTGGCATCGTTGGTGTAGAACGCCTTGAAGTTGGGCTTGAGCGCCTTGAGCTTGTCCTGGCCTTGCTCCCAGTTCCCCGCATCCGCACCGGAGAGCTTGGCCGCCACGGCGATGATGTGGCTGGGATCGAAGTCCGGTGCAGCGATGCGCCCGCGCAGCTGCTCGCTCCACAGGTCTTCCCAGCTCTCGAACGTGATGCTGGGGGGCACCAGATCCGGGCGGTAGCCAATGGTGTAGACATAGGCCCAGCTACCGACGTGGTAGGGGCTGATCTTGGCCTGCTCGACCACATGGTCGTAGTTGGCCAGCTTGCTGGTGTCCAGCGGCTCGAACAGGCCGGCATCGGCATACAGCCAGCCGATGTGCGAGGTGGTGAAGGTGATGTCGCTCTCGGGCGTGCTGGCGAGCTTGGCCTTGTTGAGGCGATCAATGGTGCCGCCAGTGATGTACCGCACCGGCACACCGGTCTGGCGGGTGAACTCCTGGCCGATGTTCTCATCGATCAGGTCGCGGAAGCTGCCGCCCCAGGTGCTGACAACCAGTGGCTCCTGCGCCCAGGCGGTGCTGGCGAGTACCGCGCTGGCCAATGTGCTGGCGGCAATCAATTTTTGGATCATGGAAAACCTCTTTCAATCGGAGATGGGTAAAACCAGGAAAGCGGAGGCGACGCAGGCGCCTTGTCGGAAAACACCAGCCCAGCGCAGGAACGTGGCGCCCGCCAGTGTGGTGCGCATGAATGATGAAAGAGGCCCGGCACTACGCCAAGTCGCCTTTTCCTTACGGATGGCTCGCAATTCCTGACGAACCGCCCGCGCAGCCCCCCACCGGCATTGCAGGGCACACGCACGCGCCATGGATCGGAAATTCCGACACACGCAGCCGGAAATCCCAAATAGGCAGGACTGCGCCGTTGCGCGACGATTGCGCCCCGTCAAGGCTGGCCGCACGGGCGCAGCCCACCTCCGACACGGCGGCAGCGCCGGCCGGTTGCATTGTCCCCTTCCCCTGATTGCCATGAAGCACACCCGCATTCGCACCTTCAACACCAAGGACACTTACCCGGAGCAACGCCTGGACAACGACCTCTGCCAGGCCGTCGTCGCGCGGGGCCGTACCGTGTTTCTGCGCGGCCAGATCGGCCAGAACCTGGACACCTCCGAAAGCGTCTGCATCGGCGACGCCAAGGGCCAGGCCGAGCAGGCCATGGCCAATATCGACATGCTGCTGCGCGAAGCGGGCGGCGAGCTGCAGGACATCTGCAAGATCACCATCTATCTGGTCGACCCCCGCTACCGCGAGGAGGTCTACCGCGTCGTGGGCCGCTGGCTCAAGGGCGTGTTCCCTGTTTCCACCGGTCTGGTGGTCTCCGCCCTGGCCCGGCCGGAATGGCTGGTGGAGATCGATGCCACCGCCGTCATCCCCGACTGATCGCAGCCCCTACCCGCCCCATCGGCATGACCTTTTCCATCATTGCACGCTGCCCCGCATCCGGCCAGTTCGGCGCGGCCGTGGCCTCCTCCTCACCCGCCGTGGCAGCACGTTGCATCCGCGTGCGCAGCGGCATTGGCGCTGCCGTCAGCCAGTGCACCACCGACCCGCAGCTGGGCCCGCAAGCGCTCGACCGCATGGCCGCCGGCATGACGCCCGAGCAGGCACTGGCCTCCTTTGCGCAAGTGCCGTTCATCGAATACCGACAGCTCATGGCCATCGATGCCGCCCATGCGCCGGCCATCTTCACTGGGGCAGCCACGCTGGGCACCATTGCCAGCGCCAGTGGCCGTGACGCCGCCTGCGCCGGCAACCTGCTGGCCAGCGACACCGTGCCTGCCGCGATGCTGGCGGCGTTCGAGCAGGCACACGGATGCCTGGCCGATCGCCTGATGCAGGCACTGGCTGCGGGCGAGGCAGCGGGCGGCGAAGCTGGCCCGGTCCATTCAGCAGGCCTGCTGGTGTGCGACCGCCTGGAGTGGCCGATCATTGATCTGCGCATCGACTGGGTCGAGGAAGACCCGATTGCCGCGCTGCAGCGCGCATGGTCGGTCTACGGACCCCAGGCGCAGGATTACGTCACCCGCGCGCTCGATCCGCGCGCTGCGCCCAGCTTTGGGGTGCCCGGCAATCCTTGAGTTGCGCCCCCCCGCAGAGCCTGGCCAATGGCCAGCTCGCCAATAACCCCACCGCCGACTGCCTGCCAACGCGCGCGACACTTCGCAGGAGAATACGCAGCCTCCCTCCAGCCCGCTGATCACCCCTATGCTCAACCGCATCTCTTTGCGTCAAATGGAGTACTTCGTGGCCACTGCCAAACATGGCAGCATCGCCACGGCGTCCGCGCAAATCCACATTTCCTCGCCTTCCATCTCGGCCGCCATCGCGCACATTGAAGCGGAGCTGGGCGTGCAGCTGTTCGTGCGCCATCCCTCCAAAGGGCTGGCACTGACCGCCATTGGCACCCAGCTCAAGCAAGAGTGCGAGGCCCTGCTGGAGCGCGCCTCCAGCCTGTACGAGATTGCCTCTGCGGCCAACGGCGTGATGCAGGGCGCGCTGCGCGTGGGGTGCTTCCAGTCACTGGCGCCGATGATCGCGCCGGAGGTCATCTACGGCTTCGCGCGGGCGTTCGAGAAGGTCAACCTGCAGATGGTCGAGGGCGATCAGCGCACGCTGATGGCCCGGCTGCAAAACGTCGAGATTGACGTCGCGCTCACCTACGACCTGCAGCTGAGCGACGGCATTGAATTCGAGGCACTGGCACGCCTGCCGCTGCACGTGCTGGTCAGTGAGCTGCATCCGCTGGCGCAGCAGTCGGCGGTCACGCTCGAAGAGCTGGCCGCGTTGCCCATGGTGCTGCTGGACCTGCCGATGAGCCGGGACTACTTCCTCTCGGTGTTCGCGCAAAAGGGGCTGGAGCCCAATATCGTGGCCCGCTCGCGCTCGGAGGATGTGGTGCGCTCCATGGTGGCCAACGGTATTGGCTACGCCCTGTTCAACGTGCGCCCGCGCTCCAACTACTCGCTCGATGGCAAGCGCTTCGTGCGCGTGCGCCTGGCCGGTCAGCAGCGTCCCATGTTGTTGGGTCTGGCAACCTACAAGCCCATGGAGCAATCCCACCTCACACGGGTGTTCATGCAGCGCTGCCGCGCCTACATCTCCGACCAGTACATTCCGGGCATGAGCGCGCCCAGTTTCTTCGACCCCCACATGACCACCCCTGCCGCCGACAGCGGCGCCTGAGACCATGACTGCCACCCCATCCAGCCTGGCGTTGCTGCACGAGCTGATTGCCTTTCCTTCCGTCTCGCGCAGCCCCAACATTGCGCTGCTCGAACGCATCCAGGCGCTTCTGAACCAGGCCGGGATTGCATCCTCGCTGGTGTGCGATCCCACGGATCCGGGCCGCGCCAACCTGTTTGCCAGTACCGGACCGATGGATGCACCCGGCATCGTACTGTCGGGCCACACCGACGTCGTACCAGTGCAAGGCCAGCCATGGACCAGCCCGCCCTTCGAGGCCACGCAGCGCGATGGCCGCATCTACGGCCGCGGCAGTGCAGACATGAAGGGCTTTGTCGCCTGTGCCGTGCACACCATGCTGCAGGCTGCCGACAAGCCCCTGCAGAGGCCGCTGCACCTGGCTCTGTCGTACGATGAGGAAATCGGCTGCGTTGGCGTGCGCCACCTGCTGCAGGCGCTACGGCAGCGCAACTTGCCTGCGCCACTGCTGTGCCTGGTCGGCGAGCCCACGCTGATGCAGATCGGCCTGGGTCACAAGGGCAAGTCGGCTTACCGCGCGCGCTGCTGTGGCCAGGAAGGCCACTCCGGGCTTGCGCCACGCTTTGCCAATGCCATCCACGCCGCTGCCGATCTGGTCAGCGCCATCCGCGAGGTACAAAGTGACCTGGCCACGACCGGGCCGCGCGAAGCGGGTTACGCCATCCCCTACACCACCATCCACGCCGGCAGGATCGAAGGCGGCAAGGCCCTGAACATCGTGCCCGGCGAATGCGTGCTGGATTTCGAGATCCGCTTCGTGACCGACGACCATCCGGACGACGTCCTGGCATGCGTACGCGAAAAGACACTGGTGCGCATGCAGCAGGCAGCGCAGCTGCAGGGCTGCACCACAGCGCCCGCAGCACCCGCCATTGAGCAGCTGGTGGCCTACCCCGGCCTGCGCACCGCCAGCAACGCTCCGGGCGTGCAGCTGCTGGCCCGCTGCCTGCCTGCGCACACGCCCCACACCAAGGTGGCCTTTGGCACCGAGGGCGGCCTGTTCCAGCAACTGTGGGACAAGACACCCGTCGTCGTCTGCGGGCCCGGCAGCATCGAGGTGGCACACAAGGCCGACGAATACATCGAGCTGGCCCAGCTCGACGCCTGTGACGCCATGCTGGCCCAGTTGACCGACTCCTTGTGCCTGCGCGAAGGCGCGGGCTAAAACTTTCGCGCAGTCGCACCGGCCGCCCCGCGACGGCACAGACCGCTATGCTTGGCCTGCCGGCATGCTGGCAATGACGTGCGCAACCGCTGCCGTCAGGCGCTTGGCATAGGGCACATGCAGAAACTCGTTGGGGCCATGGGCATTGCTCTTGGGCCCCAGCACGCCGCAGACCATCATCTGTGCGGCCGGAAAGCCCTGGCTGAGCAGCCCCATGAGCGGAATCGTGCCGCCCTGACCAATGTAGCCGCAGTCGGCGCCAAAATAAGTCTGGCTGGCCTGCTGCACGGCACTGCGGAACCAGTCATCCATGGCAGGCGCATTCCAGCCATCGGCACCCTGCACGTCCTCGAAGGTCACGCGCGCCTGGTAGGGCGCATTGTCCTCAAGCAGGCGCTTCATCTGCGCCACGCAGGCGGCCACGTCCACCAGCGGCGGGGTGCGAATGCTCAGCTTGAAGGCCGTGTAAGGCCGCAGCACGTTGCCGGCACTGTCAAGGGGCGGCAGGCCTTCCGCACCGGTGACGCTGAGCGTAGGCCGCCAGGTGCGCCGCAACAGCGCTTCCACGGGATCCTGCGTGGTCGGCAACGCCCATTGCGTGGTGCCGCCGCAGTCGTAATGCACCCAGGGAAAGCGCGTCTGGCTGTCATTGCCGAGGATGGCGGCGGTCGCACGCGCCTGCGCGATGCGCTCTGGGGGAATAGCACAATGGAAAATCTCGGGCAGCAGCCGGCCACTGCGGCTGTCCTCCAGCCGGTCCAGTACCTCGCGCATGATGCGAAACGACGACGGCACCAGGCCCGACGCCTCACCCGAATGCACGCCTTCCGTGAGGATTTCCACCTTCAGCGTGCCGGTGATGTTGCCGCGAAGGCTGGTTGTCAGCCACAGCTGGTCGTAATTGCCTGCGCCCGAATCAAGACAGACCACCAGCGCAACGTCGCCAATGCGCGGCCTGAGCGCCTCGATATACGGCAAAAGATCGACCGAGCCGCTTTCCTCGGAAGTCTCGATCAGCCCAACGATGCGTGGATGCGCGACGTTCTGGCGCTGCAGCTCCTGAATCGCCGCCACGCTGGCATAAACCGCATAGCCGTCGTCGGCACCGCCTCGCCCATAGAGCTTGCCGTTCTCGTACTTCGGCGTCCACGGCGCCAGATCGCTGCGCCAGCCGGAAAACTCCGGCTGCTTGTCCAGGTGGCCATAGACCAGCACGGTCTGCTGCGACGCATGCCCGGAAGCTGCCACTTCGAAGAACAGCACCGGGGTGCGCCCTGGCAGGCGCACGATCTCCAGCTGCAGGCCACGAATCTGCTGTGCCCGAACCCAGTCGGCAGCGTCGGTGACGACACGGTCAATGAAACCCAATGTCTCCCAGTCCCTCTCGAACATCGGCGACTTGGCAGGCACCTCAATGTAGCGCTTGAGGCAATCGAGGATGTCCTCGTCCCATTTGCGCGTCAGATGCGACAGCGCGGCATCAGGCGCTAGCGACTGCGAAAGTGGCAAAGCGTGCATGGCGGTTCAGTCAGATAACGACAACAGAAAGCGCTCATTTCAGCACAAATCCGCCGCGCATGCCGCTACCGCAGCGCCACCGGCTGCGTCAACACAACGCATGAAAAGATCGAGAACCGATCCTCAGCGGCGTGCGCGCACCTTGCCCCGATTGGTACGCTCAATCAGCCGCCAGCCGCGCAGCGCCCACGGCGCGGCCACCAGTGCCACGCGCCACAGCCGCCGCGGCCCCAGCACCAGCGCCGAACCCAGGGCAAAGCCAATGGCAATCGGATGGCGCAGGACAGCATCGCGCCCGGCAGCAACCACCGGATGCTCCAGCAATGAGGAAGCATGCGGCGCACCGCCCTCGTCCCGCTGGCCATGCAGGCCCATAGCCACCGCCTGGCTGCCCGCACGCGCACGGCGCTCGATGATGCGCCTGCGCTGCTCGGCGATGCGTCGCAGTACCTGCTCTTCCTCGGCGCTGACAGGAACACCAGCAAGCGCGCCCGTGGCGGCCACGTCCAACGTCTCTTGCATGCGGGCAAGGCTGTCATTGCGCGAATGCATGGCACCGGTTCCCGGCGCTCGTTGCGTCGTCATAGTCGCTCCTTGAATGTGGCAATGTCCTGAGCAATCACCTGCCTGGTCAGCGCAAAGGGCTTGGCCAGGCGCCGGACCATGCATGCTGCAACCACCGCAGCAATGACCAACGCCAGTGCCCAGGCGCCGAGCACCACCCACAATGCGGTACCCCATGCGGGAGTGTGGGCGTAGTGCAGCAGCGCGGCGATCGAGCCGATGAACAGCAGGCCAAACAGGAACACGAGCGCCAGCACCGCACCAACGACCACGCCAACTACCGCCACCATCTGGCGCTTGGCTTCAATGCCCAACAGATCGAGCCGGTCGGAAACGGCGATGCTGCCTTCCTCCAGCCAATAGCGCGCGGTCTCGCGAACACGCGTAATACCAAGCAATGATTGCCAGTCAATGGACACGATCAACTCCTTGAAGCGCTGTGCACGACCTTCCCCGCTGTGCACCGCCAGGATGCGTCACGGACTACGAAAACCGTGCATAGGCCGGCCATGAAAAACGCCAGCTGCCAGGCCCGGGATCCCATGACCAGACAGCTGGCGCAAGCGCTTGGCTGGCAGGCCATGCTGCCCAAGCAGCAAGGCCAAACCGCAGCCATGCATGCGGCGTTTAGCGACGGGCGAGCAGAAAGCCAATCAGCGCACCAGCAGCCAGCGCCACGCCGGCAACCTGCCACGGCTCATCGTGGGCGTAGCGATTGGCGACATCGGCGCCCTCACGGGCACGCGCAGCAGCCTCCTGTGCGGTACGCACCGCCGATTCACGCAGATCCTGCAGGCTGTGCACGCCATCGTCGAACTTCTGACGCAACTGGCGAATCTGCGGCACATCATCCAGATCGCGGCTGGAGATCACGTCACGCAGCTCGTTGACCAGACGCTCGAAATCGTCACGCGGTTGCGACTTGCCAGAAAAAATTCCCATGCTGAACCTCCCTTGTGATACGGCCAACGGCCGCAAAAAAACCATGTAGTGGCATCCCGGGCCAGGACAAGACCATGTCCTGCCGATGCCTGCGCACCGCGCGCCGAATGCCCCTTGCTGGGAGCTATGTTAACGCGATGGCGCGCTGCGCACTGTAGGAAACAGCCGAAACGCCCGCAAGCTGCCTGCACACTGCTTCCGCTGCACGCTCTCGCGCTGGCAACAGCGCTTGCAACGTTCCTTGGATATCGGCATCCGCCGCGCCATCCTCACACGGCAAAGCCATCGTCGGCCGCAATCACCGCACCGTTGACAAAATGGCTCTGGGCACTGGCCAGTAGCACGATGAGGCCGTCCAGATCCTGCGGCTGGCCAACCTTCCTGCGCGGCAGCATATTCACCAGCTTCTTGCCTTCATCGGTCTGGAAATGAGCGCGGTTGATCTCCGTTTCGATGTAGCCGGGGCACAGCGCATTGACATTGATGCCATAGCGCCCCCACTCGATGGCCATGGCCTTGGTCATCTGCACCACGCCTGCCTTGCTGATGGCATAGATGCCGATCATGGGCAGCACCTTGAGTCCAGCCATTGATGCGATATTGATGATGCGCGCGCCCTCGATCCAGCCGCCATTGGCGCGCGCACGTGCCAGCATGCGCCGGCTCACCGCCTGCGCGACAAAGAATGCGCCCTTGAGATTGGTGTCCAGCACGAAGTCCCAGTCTTGCTGCATCACGTCCTGCAGCTTCTGCGTCGTGCTCACACCGGAGTTATTGACCAGGATGTCGATCGGACCGGCGATCTGCTCGGCGCACGCGATGGCCGCATCAATGCCGCCAAAGTCCGTCACATCCAGCTGGACCACATGGGCCGTACCGCCAGCCTCGGCAATGCTGGCTTGCAACGCCTCCAGGCTGGCGCGGCGCCGACTGGCCAGCACCACGGCAGCACCGGCTGCTGCCAGCGTCTGCGCGAACTGCGCCCCCAGTCCACTGGAGGCCCCCGTGACGAGCGCCGTTTTCCCCGACAGATCAATGCTGTAAGCCATGGGTGCTTCCTTGTATGATTGACCGCCCATCGGGCCAAGTTAGAACTGGCCCATTGTTAGCAGTAACAAGGCTTGTCCCGGTCACACACAGGACAGGCATTGCCACAAGAAAGCGGCAAGCTTGCCGCAGGGCATTTGCCCATCGACACCGCCAGAACAGACACACCTATGTGCGTGCCGAGCGATGCACTCGGCACCTCCCCCACAGGAACCAGCCAAGATGACCCCGCAAGAAATCCTAGAGCAGTACGGCCCGCGTGAGTCGATGGAATACGACGTGGTGATTGTTGGCGCCGGGCCGGCCGGGCTGGCTACGGCGATCCGGCTCAAGCAGCTGGCAGCCGAGAAAGACCAGGAGATCAACGTCGTCGTGCTTGAGAAGGGCTCCGAGCCCGGTGCGCACATCCTCTCGGGCGCGGTGATGGACCCGATTGCGTTGAGCGAGCTCATCCCCGACTGGAAGGACAAGGGCGCGCCGCTGAACCAGCCTGTCACCGCCGACGAAGTGCTGCTACTCAGCGAGACTGGCGCTACCAAGACGCCTGCGGCACTGGTGCCCGACAACTTTCACAACAAGGGCAACTACGTCATCAGCCTGGGCAACGTCGTGCGCTGGCTCAGCCAGCAGGCCGAAGCACTGGGCGTGGAAATCTTCCCCGGCTTTGCCGCCACCGAAGTCGTCTACAACGAAGACGGCTCCGTCAAGGGCATTGCCACCGGCAACATGGGGCTGGGCAAGGACGGCCAGCCCACGGCCGAGTTCCAGCTCGGTATGGAACTGCACGGCAAGTACACCATCTTTGCCGAGGGCGCGCGTGGCCAGCTCGGGCGCCAGCTGCTGGAGCAATTCAACCTCCAGTCCGACTCGGCGCCGCAGAGCTTTGGCATCGGCATCAAGGAGCTATGGGAAGTGCCGCCCGAGAAGGCGCAGCCTGGCCTGGTGGTCCACACAGCCGGCTGGCCGATGGACAAGGAAACCTTCGGCGGGGGCTTTCTCTACCACATGGAAGGCAACAAGGTCACGCTGGGCTTTGTCATCGGCCTGGACTACAAGAACCCGTGGCTGAGCCCGTTTGAGGAGATGCAGCGCTGGAAAAAACACCCAGCCATTCTCAAGCACATCGAAGGTGGCAAGCGCCTGGGCTACGGCGCGCGGGCGATCAACAACGGCGGCATCCCCAGTCTACCCAGGACCATCTTCCCCGGTGGCGCGCTGGTGGGTTGCAATGCAGGCTACCTCAACGCCAGCCGCATCAAGGGCAGCCACGCGGCGATCAAGAGCGGCATGCTGGCGGCCGAGGCGGTGTTCGAGGCGGTACAAGCCGGGCGCCAGCACGATCTGCTGAGCGCCTACCCGCAGGCGTTCGAGAAGAGTTGGCTGTACCAGGAGCTCAAGGCCGCCAGCAACTTCAAGCCATGGTTTAAGAAAGGCCGCACCGTTGGCATGCTGATGACCGGCATCGAGCACTGGCTGCTGCCCAGGCTGGGCATCAAGACACCGCCGTGGACGCTCAGGAACCCCGCGCCCGACCACACCTTCCTCAAGCCAGCGGCGCAGTGCGCCAAGATCGACTATCCGAAACCCGATGGTGTCATCACCTTCGACCGGCTCTCGAGCGTATTCATCAGCAACACCAACCACAGCGAGGACCAGCCGGCGCACCTGACGCTCAAGGATGCCAGCGTGCCGGTGCAGGTCAACCTCAAGCAATACGGCGGACCCGAGGCACGTTACTGCCCGGCGGGCGTGTACGAGTTCATCGACGATGCAGCCAGCCCTCAGGGCAAGCGCCTGCAGATCAATGCGCAGAACTGCGTGCACTGCAAGACCTGCGACATCAAGGACCCGACCCAGAACATCGTCTGGGTCGCCCCCGAGGGCGGCGGCGGGCCCAATTACGTCGAGATGTGATTCACAAGGTCGCCCCG
>NZ_LBNQ01000040.1 GCF_001005215.1 Lampropedia cohaerens | reverse complement strand
TGACCTGCCCCCTCACAGCCGTACCAATCGAATGGAAGTGAGGTCCGTCAACTTGGAGAATGACGGACATGAGGAAGAGTCGATTTACCGAGCAGCAGATCATTGGGTTCTTGAAGCAGGCCGAGTCAGGCCTGCCGGTCAAGGAGGTCTGCCGTCAAGGTGGGTTCAGCGAGCCCACGTTCTACAAGTGGCGAAGCAAGTACGGCGGCATGGAAGCCGATGAGGCCCGGCGCCTGAAGGACCTGGAGGTCGAGAACTCCAGGCTCAAGAAGTTGCTGGCAGAAGCTCATCTCGACCTTGAGGCGCTCAAGGTCGGCTTCGGGGTAAAGCGCTAGCCCCGCAAGACAAGCGCAAGGTCATCGCCAGGATGCTGGAGCAGACCCAGATCTCCGAGCGCAGGGCTTGCCGTCTTGTGGGGCTGTCGCGCGACGCCTGGCGCCATCCACCGCAGCTCGATGAGCACACGATGCGTCTGAACGAACGCATTCATGCAGTGGCCATGGAGCGCCGGCGCTTTGGGTATCGTCGTGTGCACGACATGCTGCGCAAAGAGTTTCCAGGCACCAATCACAAGAAGGTGTTTCGCCTGTATCGCGAGCAAGGCTTGGCCGTTCGTAAGCGCAACAAGGGCAAGAAGTACCGTGGTGAGCGCACGCCTTTGGTGGCCGCTGCCCGGGTCAATCAAACCTGGAGCCTGGACTTTGTCAGCGACTCGCTGTCCAACGGGCGCCGCATCAAATGCCTGACTATCGCCGATGACTTCACCCATGAGTGCGTCGACATCGCTGTGGACCTTTCCATGCCTGGGGCATACGTCGCTCGCATCCTCGAGCGGGCTGCAAGATTCAGGGGCTACCCAGAGGCCATCAGGACCGACAACGGCCCAGAGTTCACATGCCGAGCATTCATAGCCTGGATGCAGACACGAGGCATACAGCACATCCTGATTCAGCCAGGCAAGCCAACTCAAAACGCCTACATCGAGAGCTTCAACGGCAAGTTCAGGGATGAATGCCTCAATGAGAACTGGTTCGAATCCCTGGCCCAAGCCCGCGAGGTCATCGCCATCTGGCGCCAGGACTACAACGAGGTCCGACCGCACGGAACGATTGGCCGGATTTCTCCGGCTGAGTTCGCCGCCAAACACCGCAATCCCAACCCATCAACCACCGAGGCAGGATCAGTTAACCTACATACCCTTGGACCTCTCTCCAACTGATTGGTATGGCTGGAGGGGGCAGGTCAAGACCTACCTGCAGACCGAGCTGCCCATTGACCCGTCCAGCCTCACGCGCTGGAGAAAGCGCGTTGGGGAAGAAGGCGTGGAGACGCTGCTGGCGGCCAGCATCGACGCCGCCCGGCGTGGTGGCGTCATCAAGAACGCCAGCGTGCAGCAAGTGATCGTGGACACCACGGTGATGCCCAAGGCCATCGCTCACCCCACCGACAGCCGCCTGCTGGAGCGAAACCGCCAGCATCTGGTCAAGGCGTCCGAGGGCAATGGGCTGAAACTGCACCAGAACTACAACCGCATCGCCCCACGGCTGGCCGCGCAGATCGGGCGCTACGCCCACGCCAAGCAGTTCAAGCGCATGAAGAAGGCCGTGCGCACACTGCGCACCCGTGTGGGCCGTTTGCATCGCGAGGTGCAGCGCCAGATGCACGTGTTGCCCGAAGCAGCCAAGGCCAAGGTGCAGGATCTTCTGCAGCGCACGGGCCGCATCCTGACCCAGCGCACGAAGGACAAGAACAAGCTGTACGCCCTGCATGCGCCCGAGGTCGAATGCATCAGCAAAGGCAAAGCCCGGACACCGTACGAGTTCGGCGTGAAGGTCAGCATCGCTACCACGTTGAAAAAGGGCCTGGTGGTGGGCATGCGCTCCATGCCGGGAAACCCCTACGACGCTGATGTCGGGCCAAAAGCGGGGCATCACTCGAACGCTCAGGGCCCAGCACCGCACATCACCGCGTGCAGCGCATCGCCCAGCGCACCCTTGAGCGGATTGCGGCCCAGCCGCCCGTCCATCTTCATGTGCCCAATGGCCGGTTCGATGGCGCTGCGCCGCTTGATCTGGGCACAACCTGCGCCTGATCCTGGCCGCGCTGCGGCTTTATTGCGCCCGATTCGGGCTGGCGATGCAGGCGCTCATCGCCGCACTGCTGGCCGCACTGTTCGCCGCTCGCGGCGACGTCAAACCTACCTGTAGCTGACAACCGAATTGTTCAGGGCTGACTACTCAGCGAAACAGGTCGCCCAGCAGGTGCTCATACTCGTCGTCGGCCGAGCCGTCGATCAGCTCCGACAGAGGCAATACGTAGGCGGCTTCTTCGATCAGACGCTGCGACGTCTTGGCATAGTTGGGCAGGTCGAAGGAGGGAATCATGACCCGACAGCCAATACCCTGGAGCTTGCGCACCAGCGGCGAGAAGTCCGCAGCACCGGTAAACAGCACCACCACATCGAAATGACGGTGCACGGCCAGATCGTAGGTCTCCAGCGCCAGCGTGATGTCGACGCCCTTTTCCTCAGGGGGATTGGCCGATTCGTTCATCGGCTGGTAGTGCGACACTACGCCCGCCCACATCAGAACCTGGTCCTGAAAACGGTCAGTCTCCAGCTGTTTGAGCGGGTCGCGCGTGGCCTGCACGGCCTTGAGCGAGAACCGCCCACGAAAAAAATGCGCTTCCTGAATCTGGCACAGCGAGGCCTCGCCATCGTTCTCGATCGCACTGATGTGGTGGCGCAGGTAATTGTGCAATGCGCTGATGTTCAGGTGACTTTGGCGCTCGTGGGTAAAGCGGTAGTAGTTGCTGATACGCCAGAAAAAACTGCCGTCATAGATAACGGCGACTTTGAGGAGTTTCTGTCCTTGATGCATTGAATAGAGCTAATGCCGACCACGAACCGTTGGAAGAGGATCTCCCAAACGCGCAGCCGGAAAAAAAGGAAATAAAAATGGCAGTGGTCTTGCCCCCGGCAAAAACATTCGATTGTAAATTCAAACCGCAAATCGTGACAGCAAGCTACAGGGTCTGCGTGTCCAATCCCGTAAACCGCTGCATGATCTGCAGACTTTGTCAACTAGCTTTTTACGCACGGCGTTGCCTCTCTCCATACCATGCGACGCAAGACGCAAACCACAATCGGGCGGGTAGCCCGACGAGGATTTGTCACGCCGCAGCGCGCGTCTGGCAAGGCACTCCAAAGGACAGCCATGCAAAAGCGTACCGAACAGCCTTGCCGACCGCACTTTTGTCTGACTGCGCAGCGCACAACACGATCGTGAATAGGTTGCCAAGCAGATCAGCCCAGCTCCGCAACACCGCGGTTGGCCAGTTCATCGGCCCGCTCGTTGCCGGGAATGCCCGCATGGCCCTTGACCCAGCGCCACTCGATCTGGTGACCACGTTCATGGACCAGCACATCCAGCTCGCGCCAAAGCTCTGCGTTCTTGACCGGCTGCTTGCTGGCAGTCTTCCAGCCCTTGGCCTTCCAGCCATGGATCCATTCGGTGATGCCCTTGCGCACGTATTCGCTGTCCAGATACAGGGTGACGTGACACGGACGCTTGAGCAGGGCCAGCGACTCGATCACCGCGCGCAGTTCCATGCGGTTATTGGTCGTGTTGCGCTCCCCCCCCCAGATCTCCTTGACGGCATCGCCCGACTGCAGCAGCGCTCCCCAGCCGCCGACACCGGGGTTGCCCTTGCAGGCACCGTCGGTATAGATCGTGACAGGGGTAAGTTCGGTATTCATGCGAGGCAATGGGGAGCGCCACCCTCAACAGGCAGGCGCAGGTCAATGAAAAAGCAGGGGAAAGTCCCCTGCCAAGACAAATACGATGATTGCGGCCGTCGCGGTGACGGAGGCGGCAACGGGCGACGGCCGTTGCGCGAGGGCGCAAAGTGTGCCGGAGCAGGCCCGACACCCCACCGCCACGCGATTATGCCGCGCGAATCCGGCGCAGCTGCCGTGCAAACTCCTGCAAGGCACCAATGCCGCTGGCTTCGGCCTTGCGACACCATTGCTGCAGGCGCTCGAGCAGCTGGTCCCTGCTGAGGCTGGTACTAAGCCAGAGCTGGCGCAGTTCCTCGCGCATCTGCACCATCTGGTCAAGCACTGGCGAAAGCTGGCGCAGCTGTGCCAGTTGCGCCTGCTCCGCTGGCGGCACCTGCTCCACATCACGGTGCAGCCAACGGCGCGCCGCCCGGTAGAGACGCGCGTCCACCTGCGCCCCCAGGGCCCGGATGCGCGCAAGCTCGGCACGACTGGTGCGCTTTACGCTTCGCGCGTAGGCGGCCATCATCGCGTAGCGGTTGGCAATCAGCGACTCCAGCGTATCGACATCGGCCTCCGGCTTGGGTGCGCCGGTCACCAGGCGCGGCGGCACCTTCTTGACCTTGGCCAGTCCGACTGCCTGGAGAAGACGGATGTACAGCCATCCCAGGTCGAACTCGTAGGGTTTGACCGAAAACTTCGCGGAGGTCGGGTAGGTGTGGTGGTTGTTGTGCAACTCTTCGCCGCCAATGACCACGCCCCAGGGCGTAAGGTTGCGGCTGGCATCCTGCGCCTCGAAGTTGCGGTAACCCCAGTAGTGCCCCAGTCCGTTGACCACGCCTGCGGCCCAGAAGGGAATCCAGGCCATCTGCACCGCCCAAACGGCCAGACCAGGCAGGCCGAACAGCGCCACATCCACAATCAGCATGGCAGACACGCCCGCCATGCTCCAGCGCGCGTAAACATTGCGCTCCAGCCAGTCATCGGGCGTGCCATGACTGAATTTGCGCAGCGTCTCCGCATTGCGCGCTTCGGCGCGGTAAAGCTCGGCGCCCTCCCACATCACCTTTTTGATACCGAACACCTGCGGACTGTGGGGGTCCTGCTCGGTTTCACATTTCGCGTGATGCTTGCGGTGGATGGCGACCCACTCACGCGTGCTCATCCCAGTGGTCAGCCACAGCCAGAAACGGAAGAAATGCGCCAGTGCCGGATGCACCTCCAACGCACGATGCGCCTGCGCGCGATGCAGATACAAGGTGACTGAAACGCTGGTGATGTGCGTGACCACCAGCGTAAAAATCACAATCTGGCACCAACTCCAGCCGGTTATGCCACCTGCCGCCCAATCCAGAACACTCTGCCAACTCACCATCTCTCAACTTCCAGTCCTCAGAACCTGCCGAATCGATGCACGAAAAGGCGCAAAGGAAAAAACTTCACAGCAGGTTGCAGCCATTGTAGGACGGGGGAAAGTACCACTGCCTAGTATGGATTACCCGGCTGACGCGCACGATTGCGCTGGCTGCCGAACAAAAAACTACAATCGGCGCGGCCACACCGGCACATCCCGTCCATCTCCATGCCAACACCCTTGACCGTTGTGCCCTTTGCTGCCGTTGCCGGCATGGCGGAATTTTTTTCCGCCACCGGCGCTGCACTGCAGGTGCCCAACCTGCAGCAACTGCTGAATCTATTGAAGCCTGCGCGGTGGTTTCTTCTGCCACAGGAGGCGCCTCTGGCGCCGCACGAGCAGGCGCTGCTTGAACTCGCCTGGCCAGACCACGCCCACGCCGCCGCGCCAGCCTCGTTTGCGGCACTGACGGCCCTGCGCCATGGCATGACCGTGGCCGAAGGCGATGGCTGGGCGCTGGTGGCGCCCAGCCATCTGCACATCACCACCGACAGCATCGCCCTGCATGACCCGGCCGCGCTGCAGCTTGCCCCCGTCCACAATGCAGCACTGCGCGAAGCACTCGCAGCGCTGTGGGCTGAAGAGGGATTGACACTGCATCCGCTGCCCGACGGGCGCTGGCTTGCCAGTGCCGACTGGCTCGCTGGCCTGTGCACACCTTCTGCCGACCGCGCCGTCAGCCAGGACGTGCGCACCTTAATGCCCGAGCTCGGCGCCACGCGCCACTTGCAGCGTCTGCAGACCGAAGCGCAGATGCTGCTCCATGAACACCCGGTTAACGACGAACGCGCTGCGCAACGCCTGCCGCCCGTCAACGTACTGTGGTTCTCAGGCACGGGCGTGGTGCCCAATGCGCCCGAAACGGCACTTGCGACGCTGCGCCATGTTGATCTAGAGCCTGGCCTGCGCGGCGCGGCGCTGGCCGGCGACTTTCAGAGCTGGGCCAGCGCCTGGCGTCAGTGGGATGCCTCATCCGGTGCGCGGCTGCTGCAGGCTGTGCGCGCCGGAGAACCCATTGCTCTGCTGTTGGCAGGCGAACGCAATGCCGTGCTGCTGCAGCCGCGCAAGGCCTCGCCGCTGCGCCTATGGCGCGCACACTGGCAACGGTGGCGCGGCATTGATCCCGTTACCACACTGCTGAGCGCGCTCTGACGCGTGTAGCCCCTTCGACACCCGTTGCATCAATTTCCCTTGCAGTATTGCCAACGCTCCTTCGACGCCGAGCGCGCCCGCATCTTGCGCGAGGCGGGCGTTCATCCGCTGCTTGCCCAGTTGTTCGCTGCGCGTGGCATCAGCACTGCAGCACAGCTTGACTGTCGCCTGCCAGCGCTGCTGCCTCCCGCCTCGCTCAAAGGCGCCGACGCCGCAGCGACATTGCTGGCCGACGCCATTGCGGCACAGCAACGCATCTGTGTCGTGGCCGACTACGACTGTGACGGCGCCACTGCCTGCGCCGTCGCCATCCGCGGGCTGCGCATGCTGGGCGCCCAACACCTGGACTATCTGGTGCCCAACCGCATCGAGGACGGCTATGGCCTGACCGCCAGACTTGCCGAACGCGTCAAGGCCATGGGTGCCGATGTGCTGCTGACCGTCGACAATGGCATTGCCAGCGTCGACGGCGTGGCGCGCGCCCGCGCACTGGGGCTGCGCGTGATCGTCACCGATCACCACTTGCCCGGCGAGCAACTGCCCGACGCCGATGCACTGGTCAATCCCAATCAGCCAGGCTGCGATTTCCCCAGCAAGCACCTCGCTGGCGTTGGCGTGATGTTCTATGTGCTGATGGCGCTGCGCAGCCTTTTGCGCAACCGCGGCGCATTCCACGCAGGCCAGCAGCCTCGATTGGACACGCTACTGCCGCTGGTGGCACTGGGCACGGTTGCCGATGTGGTTCCGCTCGACGCCAATAATCGCCTGCTTGCCACGCAGGGGCTGGCCCGCATCCGCGCCGGCCAGATGCCTGCCGGCATGGCGGCGTTGTTTGGCGTCAGCCGCCGCGATCCGGCCCACGCCCACGCCAGCGACATGGGCTTTGCGCTGGCACCGCGCCTGAATGCCGCAGGCCGACTGACCGACATGGGCTGTGGCATCGAGTGCCTGCTGACCGACGACCCGCAGCGCGCCGAGGAGCTGGCCACCTTACTGGATGCCATCAACGTCAAACGCCGCGAGCTGGAGGCGGATATGAAGCAGGTCGCCATCGGCAACGTGCTGCAGCGCGTGGCGCGCAATGCGCGCATTCCGGCGGCCATCACCGTCAGCGATGCAGGCTTTCACGAAGGTGTCGTCGGCATCGTGGCTGCGCGCATCAAGGAACAGTTTCACCGCCCGACCTTCGTGTTCGCGCCCGCTGCGGCCGAATCCGGCAGCGGCCTTCTCAAGGGCTCAGGGCGCTCCATCGCCGGCTTCCATTTGCGTGATGCACTGGATCTGCTGGCCAAGCGCCATCCCCATGTCCTGCAGAAGTTCGGCGGCCATGCGATGGCCGCAGGCTGCACCATCGCCAGTGAACACCTTGAGACCTTCACGCAGGCACTGCAGGCCATCGCGCAGGAATGGCTGGACGAGGCCGCACTGCGCGGTCAGGCCTGGGTTGACGGCCCGCTGCCAGCCGAGTACCGCACTATCGAAGCGGCCGAGCTGCTGCAGATGCAGGTCTGGGGCCAGGGCTTTGCGCCACCGCTGTTCATGGACACGCTGGATGTCCTGGAGCAACGCATCGTGGCCGGCAAGCACACGGCGCTCAAGCTCCTGCATCATGGCCAGGTCGTCGACGCGATCTGGTTCGGTCGCACCGAGCGACTGCCAACCAGGGCCACGCTGGCCTATCGGCTGGAGACTGACAGTTGGCTGGGCCGAAAGCGGCTGCGATTTCTCATCGAAGGCATGGCCGAACCTACGGGTGCGGCACAGCACGCCAGCGCGCGATAATTCACGCTTGTCATCGTCCTATTCCTTTAGCTGCAATTTCCAATTGCGTCGTGGCCATCCCCCAGAGCTTTCTTGATGAACTGAACGAGCGCACCGACATCGTCGACGTGATCGGGCGTTACGTCACGCTCAAGAAAGGCGGGGCCAACCTGCTGGGACTGTGCCCGTTCCATGAGGAAAAGTCGCCGTCCTTCACCGTCAGTCCCAGCAAGCAGTTCTTCCACTGCTTTGGCTGTGGCAAGCACGGCAATGCCATCGGCTTTCTGATGGAGTACGCGGGCATGGGCTTCATCGATGCCGTCAAGGAGCTGGCCCAGCAGGCCGGGCTGCCCGTTCCGCAGGATGACATCACGCCCGCACAGGCGGCCGAGCGCCAGCAGCGCAAGGCGCAGCAGAAATCGCTGACCGACATCAATGCCCAGGCCGCTGCCGCCTACAAGGAACTGCTGAAAAAGGATGCCGACGCCATCCTCTACCTCAAGGGACGCGGCGTCACTGGCCAGATTGCCGCGCGCTTTCAGCTCGGCTGGGCACCACGGGGCGAGCACACGCTTGCCTCCGTGTTTCCGGACTATGCCGATCCCATGCTGGAAGACGCAGGTCTGGTCATCTACAAGGAAGAAACCGGGCGGCGCTACGATCGCTTTCGCGAACGGCTGATGTTTCCGATCCGCAACGTGCGCGGCGAAACCATCGGTTTTGGCGGACGAATCCTCGGCCAGGGTCAGCCCAAGTACCTCAACTCGCCGGAGACCCCCGTCTTTCACAAGGGGCGCGAACTCTACGGCCTGTTCGAGGCCCGGCAAGCCATCCGCAGCAAGGGCTACGCGCTGGTATGCGAGGGCTACATGGACGTGGTGGCGCTGGCGCAATGGGGCTTTGCCAACGCCGTGGCAACACTGGGCACGGCCTGTACCGAGCAGCACGTGCAGCTGCTGTTTCGCCACACCGACCAGATCGTCTTTGCCTTCGACGGCGACAATGCCGGACGCAAGGCTGCCGCCAAGGCCCTGGAATGCGCGCTGCCCTTTGCAGGCGACACGCGCAGCGTGCGCTTTCTGTTTCTGCCCAAGGAGCACGACCCGGACAGCTTCATCCGCGAGCGCGGCGAAACCGCATTTGCCGAGCAGGTCGAACTGGCGGTGCCACTGAGCCAGTACCTGCTGCAGGTGGCTGCCCAGGACTGCCAGCTGGCCACCGCCGAAGGGCGCGCGCGCATGGCCCATCAGGCCCGGCCCCTGTGGGAGCGGCTGCCCGAGAGTGCGCTTAAGCTGCAGATGCTCAGCGAAATCGCGCGCGTGGCGCAGATGCCGCGCGATGAATTGCAGGGTCTTTGGCAGGCCATGGCGCAAGATCCGCGCAACGCCCCAAGGCGCCCGCGCCCAGCGCCTGCTGCGATGCCGGCCGAACCGGCTGACGCCCCGGCCGGGGACTGGACCATCGAGGCCATGGCCGCTGGCAACTGGAACGAACCCGCCGATCTGCCGGCCATGCCCATGGACGATTTTCATGCAGCCGACGGCGCGCCCTGGGCACCCCCTCCCGACACCGTGGCGGATTACCGCGTGCCGACACCTTCTTATGAGGAAAGGCCACGGTACGCCGCGTCCCGCCACTCTGGCGGCGAGCGCGGCTTCTCGCCGTATTCCGGCGCGCGGCCTGCACCGCGCGCGCCCGTACGTCAGCATGTGCAACGCCGCGAGGAGCATGCCGCCTGCATTCTGCTGGCACATATGAGCCTGCTGGAGACGCTGACCGAGCAGGATCTGATGCTGCTGTGCCGCCTGCCCGAGCCCGATGGGCGGCTGTTTACCTGGATCGACGACCACTACCAGAACCACGGGGTACAGGACTGGGCCAGCATCCGCCCCATTCTGGAACAGGCCGGGCCACCTGCATGGCATCGGCTGGTGCCCCGCATCGAGGAAATCGCCCAGCAACCGGTGGCGCACTACCGTGAGGAGCTGCAAAGCGCGCTACGGCTGATCATGATCCGGCGCCTGAACCTGGAAATCGAGGAGGTCACGCGCAACTATGACACTGACAGTCAGGCCGCCGCCAAGCTCCTGCAGCTCAACCGCCATCTGGCACGGCTGAAATAGCCGCGCGGACAGGCGCGGACTCCCGCCGCGCTACACCTCCAGCCACTCCTTGCGCACACCAGCATCGGCGCGCAGCTGTTTGGGCGTTCCGTCAAACACGATGCTGCCATGCCCCATGACCAGGCAGCGATCGGCGATCTCCAGGGCGATGGTGAGCTTTTGCTCGATCAGCACAACCGAAACGCCGCGCTCGCGCAGCGTGACGAGAAACTCGCCGACCTGTTCGACAATCTTGGGCGCAAGGCCCTCCGTTGGCTCGTCAACCAGCACCAGATCGGGGTCGCCCATCAGCGTGCGGCACAGCGCCAGCATCTGTTGCTCACCGCCTGAGAGCACGCCCGCTTCGGTGTGCTGGCGCTCGCGCAGGCGCGGGAACAGGCGGTAGGAATCCTCAAAGCCCCAGCGCGTGTTCCTGCGCCCGCTCTTCTCGCCCAGCATCAGGTTCTGGTGCACGGTAAGCCGCGGAAAGATCTCGCGGTTTTCCGCCACGTAACCAATGCCGAGATGGGCGATCTCATAAGGCTTTCTGCCCACCAGATTGACCGCGCTGGCGGCGCCCTGGGCCCGCCAACGGATGTCGCCCTGACAGTCAACCAGCCCCATGATGGCCTTGGCCGTGGTGGAGCGCCCGGAACCGTTGCGCCCCAGCAAGGCCAGGATTTCCCCCTCCCGCACCTCAAATTGCACACCATGCAGGATGTGGCTCTTGCCATAAAAGGCGTGCAGGTTCTCAACGCGCAGCATGTTCAGCTCCTTGCGCCGCGGTGGCGTGCGAGGCCAGTACGGCATTGGCCTGCGTTTCGGCCAGCACCGAACCGAGATAGGCTTCCTGCACAGCCGGATTGGCGCGCACATTCTCGGGCGTATCGAAGGCAATCACCTGTCCGTAGACGACCACGGCAATCTTGTCGGCCAAGCCGAACACCACGCCCATGTCGTGCTCGACCGTCAGCAGCGTCTTGCCGATGGTGACTTCCTTGATCAGCGCGATGAAATGGTCCGTCTCCGTGCGGCTCATGCCCGCCGTGGGCTCATCGAGCAAGATCACATCGGCTCCGCCGGCAATGGTGACGCCAATCTCCAGCGCGCGCTGCTCCGCATAGGTCAGGTTCATCGCCAGCTCGTCACGGCGCTGCTGCAGCCTGAGCATGTGCAGCAGCTGCTCGGTACGCGCATTGGCATCATCCAGCCCGGACAGAAAGCGCAGGAAGCTGTAACGCGCGCCGGTATGCCACAGCAGGCCGCAGCGCAGATTCTCGAACACACTGAGCTTCGGAAACAGGTTACTGACCTGAAAGCTGCGCGCCAGACCCAGACGGTTGATCGCATAGGGTTTGAGGCCATCGATGCGCGCGCCGCGCAGCAACACCTCGCCACTGGTCGGCTGCAACCGCCCACTGATGAGGTTGAACAGCGTGGATTTGCCAGCGCCGTTGGGGCCGATGATGGCGACGCGCTCACCATTTTTGACGGCCAGGTCTACGCCGCGAATGATCGGCGTCTTGCCAAAGGACTTGGTCAGTCCACGCAGTTCCAGCGCGTACGGGTGGGATGTGCGGGTATTGGAGGCGCTCATGCCGACGCTCCCTCACGCATGTGCTGCAGATCGTGCTCAATGAGTTCCTGCTGGCGGTGCCAGACACGCACGAAGCGCCGCCGCATCCATTCGAACGCCGTGCCGGTCACCAGCAGCCACCCGAGCACCATCATCCAGTGGCGGGCGTTGGCCACATCCAGCGTCAGTCCCATGAAGTCAAGCTGCGTACTCATGATGGCATTCATTTGCAGGTGGTAGACCATCTCCACCAGCGTGGCGAAGCCGGCAAATGCGGCCACTCCGGTGACGATGGCCAGAAGATAGGGCTGCACAAGCGGAGCGAACCGGCCCAGGCGCAACACCCGCACATTCAGCATGATGATGCTGGCCACGCCGCCTGGCGCATACATCACCATGAACAGAAATACCAGGCCCAGATAAAGCATCCATGCCTGCGTGAGCTCCGAGAGCAGGATCATCGCCAGCACCATCAGCACGGCACCGATGATGGGCCCGAAGAACAGCGTCGCGCCGCCCAGGAAGGTAAACAGCAGATACGTGCCCGAGCGCACGGCGTTGAGGCTGTCCATCGCCGTGATGATCTCGAAGTGCAGAATCATCAGCCCGCCACCAATTCCGGCGAAGAAGCCGGAAATGATGAACGAGAAGTAGCGCACACGCTGCGTGTTGTAGCCGATGAACTCGACCCGCTCGGGGTTGTCCCGCACGGCGTTGAGCATGCGGCCAAGCGGCGTGCGCGTAAAGGCATACATCAGCGCAGTGCAGGTAAAGCAGTAGGCGGCAATCAGGTAGTACACCTCGATCGACGGGCCGAACGTGATGCCCAGGAACGGTTCGCCCACCACGCGGTTGGTGGAAATGCCGCCTTCCCCGCCGAAGAACTCCGGAAACATCAGCGCCATGGACGCCACCAGCTCGCCAATGCCGAGCGTGATCATCGCGAACGTGGTGCCGGCCTTCTTCGTCGTCACATACCCGAACAGTGCGGCAAAGAACGCACCGGCAACGCCACCTATGAGCGGTATCAGGGTGACCGGCACGAAGAAGGCGCCGTCGCCGACTCGGTTGAGCACGTGTATGGCAATGAACGCGCCCAGCCCCACATACACCGCATGGCCGAAGCTGAGCATGCCGCCCTGCCCCAGCAGGATGTTGTAGCTCAGGCAAATGATGATCAGATACCCCATCTGCGAGAGCATGGTCAGCGCCAACCCACTGCGAAAAACCTGCGGTGCGACAATCAGCGCCAGTGCAAAGGCAGCCCAGATGATGATGCGCCATTTGTCCAGCATCGGCGCGCGCAGCTGCGCGGAGGACGAACGGTTTCGGATTGTGGTGGTCTCAGTCATGGCATCAACCCTCACGCTTTCCCATCAGGCCACGCGGGCGGAAGATCAGCATCAGCACCAGCAGCAGGTACGGCAGAATGGGCGCCACCTGCGCCATCGTCAGTCGCAGCACCGGATAGCCGAAGGTCTCAGGCCCTGCCGCCACGCCCAGACCGCGCAGCAGGCCCAGCAATGAATGGTCCATGGCCACGGCAAAGGTCTGCACCATGCCGATCAGCAGGGACGCCACGAACGCGCCGCCCAGCGAGCCCATGCCGCCGACGACCACGACCACGAAAATGATCGGCCCCACCGCCAGAGCCATGGCCGGCTCGGTGATGTAGGTGTTGCCACCGATCACGCCGGCCAGCCCGGCCAGGGCCGCACCGCCGCCAAAGACCAGCATGAACACGCGCGGCACGTTGTGGCCCAGCGCCTCGACCATCTCGGGGTGGGTCAACGCAGCCTGAATCACCAAACCAATGCGCGTGCGTGTCAGCAGCAGCCAGACGGCCACCAGCATCAGCACCGCCACCAGCATGATGAAGGCGCGCGACTTGGGAAACTGCGTATCGAACAGCGTGAACAGTGGCCCCTGTAGAAACGGCGGCAGCCCGTACGGCACGGCCGCCCTTCCCCAGATTAACTGCACTACCTCAAGAATCAGGTAGGACAGCCCGAAGGTCACAAGCAGTTCCGGCACATGGCCAAACTTATGCACGCGCCGCAGGCTGTAGCGTTCGAAAGCCGCACCCAGCGCCCCGACCAGCAGGGGCGCCGCCACCAGCGCGACCCAGAACCCCAGTGCCTGCGAGATCGCATAGGCCAGATAGGCCCCCAGCATGTAAAAACTCGCATGCGCGAAGTTCAGCACACCCATCATGCTGAAGATCAAGGTCAGCCCGGAGCTGAGCATGAACAGCAGCAGCCCGTAGCTCAAGCCATTGAGCAGGGATATGACAAAAAACTCAAAGCTCATGGATGCATAGCTCCGTATGTGTGAGGGTGTCAGTGGCCTGCCGCTCGCCACGACCTGGACCGGTATCTGGACCGCAATGCGGGCCGCGCTGCCTTCAGCTCGGGCGCTTCATCTGACAGGTAGTGGGCGTGCTGGCCTGCTGCCGATCGTAGAACCTGACCGGCTGAAAATCCATGCCGGTGTCCTCCTGCGAGTACGGAAATTCCTGTGACACCGTTGACCAGCGCGTGATGAACAGACCTTGCTGCAGCTGATGATCCTCGGCGCGCATTTGCAACTGGCCTGTCGCACCTGGGAACTCCAACCCTTCCATGGCCTTGGCGACCTCCGCCGCACGGGTGGTGCCCGCCTTGGCCATGGCATGCGAGAGCAGTGCAAGCCCGTTGTACACAGAAGTCGTGTACATATCCTCGCCAAAGCGCTGCTTAAAGCCTTGCACAACCTCGCCGATCTCGCCACCCAGATTCATGTGGCTGTAGAACACCTCATACACCTTGCCTTCGGCTTGCGTGCCGAAGGCCGTCGGCGAGCCGCTGGCGCTGCCGTAATAGACGAAGAACTTGACATCATTGAGGCCCGCATCGTTGGCGGCGCGAACCAGCAGCGACAGATCCGAGCCCCAGTTGCCCGTTATCACCGCATCGGCGCCGGACTGGCGAATCTTGGCAATGTAGGGCGCGAAATCGCGCACCTGGGCCAGCGGGTGGTAGTCCTCGCCAACCACCTGCACCTGCGGTGCATATTCGCCCAGGTACTGGCGCGCATAGCGGGCCACCTGGTGTCCGTGGCCATAGTTCTGATTGATGAGAAAGACCTTGCCCACATCCTCCTGCTCGCCGATGAACCGCGCGAGCGCACGCATCTTCATCGTCGTGTCCGCATCCAGGCGAAAGTGCCAGTAGCTGCAGCGCTCGTTGGTCATCTCCGGATCCACGCCTGCATGGTTGAGAAACACCACTTCCTTGCCGGGATTGCGTGCGTTGTGCCGCTCCAGCGCTTCCATGATGGCCAGCGAGTTGCCCGAACCATTGCCCTGCACGATGTACTGAAACCCTTGATCGATGGCCGCACGCACCAGGCTGGCCGTCTCCTGCGGACTGAGCTTGTTGTCAAAGCCCTGAATCTCGAACTGCACGCCTGCCGGATTGTTGTTGCTGCGCGTATTGAAGTAGTCGGCCGTGTACTGGAAACTGCGCAGCTGATTGGTGCCGATGGCGGCCATCAACCCGGAGAGCGGATCGATCCAGGCGATGCGCACGGTCTCGCCCTGTTGCGCATGCAAACTTGCCGTGCAGGCCAGTGCAGCAAGGCCCAGACAAAGCTGGCGGCGGCTTGCACGAAACGATGAGGCCGAAAAGATGGTCACGCGGTGTCTCCTTGCAGTAGTTCCACAAACCTGATCAAGCAAGCGCAAGGGTATCGGTCGCCACCACCGCGCCCCACCGGGTAACTCCCAAGCCGTCGCCGCGATTTGTCACCTAAAGGACTGTCGTGCCATCTGCCTGCACGTTGCGCGCCACGCCACCGCCGGGCGCGGCCTGAGCGGGAACTACTCATCCACCAACTGGCGCAGCCGCTCGAGCGCCGCCTGATCGCAGGCAGTCGCGCCAGCGGCCTTCTCGGCGGCACTGGCTGCCGCACGCAACTGCGCCAGCTCAGCGCGCAGCGCCGCGAGTTGCTCCTCCTGCGCCGCCACCGCATCGATCAGGCCCTTGATCGCCTGCGCCATGGGATCGTCCGTCTGTGTCACGCCATAGGCGCTAAAACCCATGCGCGCCGACGCCGCCTCGCGTCGCACGTCAACCTCGGCCTGGATGATGCGCGCCGGATTGCCCACCGCCGTGGCACCAGCCGGCACCGGCTTGGTGACCACCGCGTTGCTGCCGATCTTCGCGCCCTCGCCCACTTGAAAGCCGCCCAGTACCTGGGCGCCTGCGCCGATGATGCTGCCGCGGCCAATGGTCGGATGGCGTTTGCTGCCCTTGTGCAGCGACGTGCCGCCCAGCGTTACGCCCTGGTAGATCGTCACGTTCTCCTGCACCTCGGCCGTCTCGCCAATGACCACACCCATGCCGTGGTCGATGAACACGCCGGAAGCGATCTTCGCGCCCGGATGGATCTCAATGCCCGTGAGAAAGCGCGCAATATGCGAATTCATGCGCGCCAGCCAGCGCAACCGATGGTTCCAGAACCAGTGCGAGATGCGGTGCATCCAGATGGCGTGCAGGCCGGGATAGCACGTCAGTACCTCCCACGCGTTGCGCGCGGCAGGATCGCGCTGCAGGATGGCTTGGACGTCGGCTCGCAATCTGGCAAACATGGCGGGGCGAAAGAAAGCTAAAGCCCGTGATTATCGCAAGCTGTGCCAGATTGTTCATAACCGCGCGCAAAAGCCATCGATGGCAGGCACGGATGGGAAACATTGCCGAGACAGCTGCCTCAGCGTGCGGCGGACTTGCCTGCAACTTCCAGCATGGCCTTTGCGATTCCACGCAGAATGTGAATCTCCTGCTCGGTCGGCTGTGCGCGCAGGAACAGCTGGCGCAGTCGCGGCATGAGCTTCCTGGGTGCCTTCGGATCCAGATACCCCAATGCCTGCAAGCCCTCCTGCCAGTGCGCCAGCATCCCGGCCAGTGTCGCCGCGTCGGCCAGCGCCTCGGCACCGGCACGCTGCGCGCCCCCGGTATCGGCTGGCGCCGGCGCAGCATCAGCAAGCATGGCTGCGGCCTGCAGGCTCAGGCGCCACTCGTAGGCAATGACTTGCACGGCCGCCGCGATGTTCAGTGAGCCAAATTGGGCATCGGTAGGAATCCGCAGCGCCACATCGCAGCGGTAGACGTCCTCGTTGCGCATGCCAAAGCGCTCGCTGCCGAACACGAAGGCCACGCCGGGCACCTGCCCGGGCGCAGCGCGTGCCGCCAGTGTCGCAGGCAGGGCCTGCAGGTGCTCACGCGGCGACCGCGTGGGCGGCCCGAAGTCACGCGGCACCATGGCGGTGGCACAGACGTGGTGAATGCCATCAAGCGCTGCATCCAATGTCTGCACCACACGCGCCCGCTCCAGCACATCGTGCGCGCCGCTGGCGCGGTCAATGGCCTCCTGATGCTGCAGCACATCCGGCCAGCGCGGCGCCACCAGTACCAAATCGACGAACCCCATGGTTCGCATGGCTCGGGCTATGGCCCCGACATTTCCGGCGTGGCTGGTTTGGACAAGAACGAATCGAGTGTGAAACATCGGCAATCAAGCGGCGATATCGGCCGCACGGACAGTATGGCACGGGTAAAATGCCCCCTTTGCGCAGGCACAGGACGGCCATTCTCGCACCAGCAAGTGCCGCCTTGGAGCATCGCACCGGTCAGCGGTGCCTGCAGCGCGGCGCCGCGCCTTCTTGTTTATCGCCCCTTCTCTCATGAGTACCACCATCACCTCCACACTCCATCCCATGCTGAACGTGGCCATCAAGGCTGCGCGCGCCGCAGGCAGCATCATTAATCGCGCCGCGCTGGATGTGGAAGCCGTGCGCGTGTCGCAAAAGCAGATCAACGACTTCGTCACTGAAGTGGACACCGCCTCGGAAGAAGCCATCGTGCAGACCTTGCTGGGCGCCTACCCGGAGCATGGCATTCTTGCCGAGGAGAGTGGCCGCAAGCACGGCAAGGCCGATGCGGACCACCTCTGGATCATTGACCCGCTCGACGGCACGACCAACTTCATCCATGGCTTTCCGGTTTATGCCGTCAGCATTGCGCTGTCCTACAAGGGCCGCATCGAGCAGGCAGTCGTCTACGATCCGGCGCGCAACGATCTGTTTACCGCCACGGCAGGACGCGGTGCATTTCTCAACGACCGCCGCATCCGCGTGAGCAAGCGCACCCAGCTCAAGGACTGCCTGATCTCCACGGGCTTTCCCTTCCGCACGGGCGACGACTACGCACAGTACCTGCAGATCTTCACCGAGTTCTCGCAACGCACCGCCGGGTTGCGCCGCCCGGGCGCTGCCGCGCTGGATCTGGCCTACGTGGCGGCAGGCTTTTCCGATGGCTTTTTCGAGTCGGGCCTGAGCCCCTGGGATGTCGCTGCCGGCAGCCTGCTGGTCACCGAAGCCGGTGGTCTGATGGGCAACTTCAGCGGCGAGGCCGACTACCTGTTCCAGGGCGAATGCATGGCCGCAGCACCGCGTATCTATGGCCAGATGGTGCCCATTCTCTCCAAGTACAGCAAGTTTGCCAGCGCCGCGGCCAAGAACGAGGTCGCCACGCGCAGCAACGCATTGCGCCAGATTCTGGGCATCGCTCCCCCCGCGCAGGCCGCACCGGCTGGTGAGTGAGCATTTCCTCCATTGCATGGGCACCAGTTTCCGCCTGGTGCCTGACTGTTTCCGCGTCGCTTCGCCATGCCCCTGTTCTCGATTTTCTCGCGCAGCAAAACGGTCGATGCCCCGCCTCCCGTACAGTCGTCACCAACCCGTACCGCGCCAGTGGCAGCGTCCCATCCACTTGATGAGGTGACAGGCGGCATCTTTTCGGCCGACAATTCCGCCCAACGGCAACAGCGCGTGGCCAGCTGGCTGGCCAGCAACCCCGAGCCGGCGCTTTTGCAAACCGTCTACAAAGCCTTGAGCGCGCGCGACCAGGGCGCAGCCAAACCCATCCGACAACGTATGAACGACATTCGCCAATCCCAACAACAGGAAGAAGCCGCCCAGGACTGGGCCGCCAAGGCCGAGAAGATTCTCGCCGCCGAGAACTTCCACATTGCCGACGGCATGGCCTGGCTGCGCGATGCCGCCAAGGCTGGCGCGCCACTGTCGAAGGAGCCACTGGCCAGCTTGCGCAGCCGCATTGCCGAGCAGGTCAAGCAACTCGAAGAGCTGCAGCACAAGGCTATGGTGCAAAAGGAAGCCGCCGTGCTGCTGGCGCAGCGCATCGACGTGCTCTCCACCAAGCCCTGGCAGCACGCGGCGCAGGCGCAGGAGGCGCTCGCGCAGGACGTCCAGAAGTGGAACACGCACGCGCAGGAGCTGACCGACTCACCACTGTGGCGCAGCGTCGAACCGCGCCATGCCAACGCGCTGGAAAGCTCGCGTGCGCAGCTTGCGCTGGTGTTCGAGGCGTTCTCCGCGGCCATTGCCCAGGCCAGGGCTGCCGCCGAGGATCCGCAGGCACTCTTGCCGCAGGTGCAGGTCTGGGCCGATGAATTGCGCGCACTGCACGGCATGGTGGCCGAGCCAGCGCCCAGCGTCGAACTGACGCAAGCACAGCGCGAAGCGGTGATTGCCGCAGTCGCGACGCTGGAGCGCACCATCAAGCAGGGCCAGGCCAAGCAGAGTGCCCAGGCAGCTGCCAAGCTGCGCGAGCAGCTCAAGGAAGTGCAAGGCAGTGTGGACGCCGAATTGGAAAAACGCATCAACCAGGCGCTCATCGATGCCGGCGACCTGCAAGGCTGGGCACGCTGGGGCGCCAACCAGGTGCGTGAGGAGCTGATTGCGCGCGCAGAACGGCTGCTGCAGTCGCCCGACGGCAAACCCGTTGCCGGCAGCAAGTCGCTGCAGCTGGCCGTGCGCGAGCTGCATGAACAATGGCGCCAGATCGACCGCACCAGCCCACCCAATGGCCACCTCTGGAAACGCTTCGATGAGGCAATTTCCAAGGTCCGCGCCGTCGTGGACGAATGGCTGGGCAAGGTCAAGGCCGAAAGCCAAGCCCACAAGGCCGAGCGCCAAGCCATCATTGACGAATTGCGCGCTTTTGCCGCCACGCTGAGCGAACCGGTGGACCTCAAGGCGCTGCAGCGTCAGCTGCAGCAGTTCGCCAACCGCTGGCGCAATGCGGGGCATGTCAGCGACAAGGTGTTCACCGCCTTGCAAGCCAGTTGGAAGCAGGCCTGGGATGCAGCCTCCGCGCCGCTGGACGCCGCCCGCAAGGCCAGCACGCTAAAGCGCCGCGAAATGATTGAGGAAGCCAAGGCACTCGCTGCCACTGAGCCACTGGACGTGCGCGCCGTCAAAGCCCTGCAGCAGCGCTGGCAAGCCGAAGCCCAGGCCGTTCCCCTTGAACGCAAACTTGAGCAGAAATTGTGGGATGCCTTCCGCCAGCCGCTCGATGAGGCCTTCAACCGCAAGAGCGAACAGCGCCAGCAGCACCAACAGGCCATCTCGGCCCACGACCAGCGAGTGCTGGACGCCGCCAAGGCGCTGGAGCAAGCCTGCGCTAGCGGCAACGCGCAAGCCATTCACAGCGCCATGGATGCTTTGCAACACGTCATCCGAACGCCCGTTGAAGGGGGGAGCGAAAGCTCTGCTTCCAGCGCTGATGCAGCCCCATCTGCTGCTACTGCAGACGCGGCGTCCACTACCGCCGAAGCGGCGCCTGACAACGCCGGAACTGCATCTCCTGCGCCAAAACCGGTCGTCGCAGTGCGCGGCGACGATCGCCCCAGTGCCCAGGTCGGCGCAGCCGCTTCTGTGAGCAGTACGGGCCGCCATGGCGAAGGCCGGCAAGCGCCGCGGAGTGCGGGCGCCGAGCGCGGTGCTCGCGCACCCCGTGCCGAACGCGCCCCTCTTGCGCCGCGACTGGGGGACAAGGCTTTTCGCGCCCAGCGCACGGCCATGGAAAATGCCCTGGCCACATTGCGCAAGCTCGCCGCACAGGCCCACGGCGAAAGCATTACGCAATTGCTGCACGCCTGGCAGACACGCGATGCACAGGCCGTACCCGCTGCCGCTCAGTTGGGCCGCAAGCTGACTGCGAGCCAGGCCAATGCCTGGAAGAGTGCCGTTGCCGCGGACCCGGCTCCCAACACGCAGCAGGCAGCCAAGGCGCTCCTGCGGCTGGAAATTGCTGCGGAAGTGCCAACACCTGCCGAACATCTATCGGCCCGTCGGGCTTTGCAGCTGGAATTGCTCACCCAGCGCCATGCGCCTGGGCCGGCCGAGACATGGAGCGAGGATGTTGCCACTGTCCTGGCCGGTGCCGCTGACGATGCCTCTGCCAAGCGCCTGCAGGCAGCGCTCAAAGTGTTGCTCCGACGAGGTTGACGTCCACAGATCGGATAGGCAGCCTGCACCCAACAAAAACCGCCCCAACAGGCGGTTTTTGTATGCACTTCTGCGCGGCGCAGACTGCATACACTCAGCTGCCGCGCTACCGCTTGCGCGGCATCAGACGGAAAAGCTCGATCCGCAGCCGCAAGTCGTGGATGCGTTCGGGTTCTTGATGACGAACTGCGCTCCCTGCAAGTCTTCCTTGTAGTCGATCTCGGCGCCGACCAGATATTGGTAGCTCATTGCGTCGATCAGCAGCGATACGCCATTCTTGGTCATGGTCGTGTCGTCTTCATTTGCGATTTCATCGAACGTGAAACCATACTGAAAACCCGAACAGCCACCGCCCTGGACGAACACACGCAGCTTCAGATCGGGATTTCCTTCCTCGGCGATCAGATCTGCCACCTTGGCCGCAGCTGCATCGGTAAAGACGATGGGAGCGGGCATTTCCGTAGGGGCAGACTCGACAACAGCATTCATGATGATTTCTCCTGCACAGCAAGCAGTGAAAGGGGGAGCATAAACAATCGCGTGACGCCCCGGCACAGCCGAGTCGCATCACCAATGGACCGATGGTAGGCCAAAAATGGAAACTGCGCTGGGCATCTGGTTTCTGCCAGCGAGATGGTTGCACAGCGTAGACACCATGCAAAAAGCCACCGCGCGATGCGGTGGCTTCTCTCGGCTGCCCCGTTCGGGCGGCCGGCACACATGCAGCGGCAAGGCCGCTGCGATGCCTCAACGCTTGGAGAACTGCTTGCGGCGGCGTGCGGAATGCAGGCCGACCTTCTTGCGTTCCACTTCGCGCGCATCGCGCGTGACGTAGCCAGCGGCGCTCAGTGCGGGCTTGAGCGTCTCGTCATAGTCGATCAGCGCACGCGTGATGCCGTGACGCACAGCACCGGCCTGGCCCGATTCACCACCACCATGGACATTGATCTGCACATCGAAGGATTCGAGGTGGTTCGTCAACGCCAGCGGCTGCTTGGCGATCATGATGGAGGTCTCGCGACCGAAGTATTCTTCGATCGGCTTGCCGTTGACCATGATCTTGCCAGAGCCCTTCTTCAGGAAAACACGTGCCACGCTGGACTTGCGGCGGCCCGTGCCATTGTTCCAATCACCAATTGCCATCTCTGCGCTCCTTAGATTTCCAGCACTTTGGGCTGTTGGGCGGTATGGGGATGCTCGGCGCCACCATAGACCTTGAGTTTCTTGATCATGGCGTAGCCCAGCGGCCCCTTGGGCAGCATGCCCTTGACGGCCTTCTCGAGCGCGCGGCCGGGGTGCTTGGCCTGCATGTCGCGGAAGTTGGTGGAGCGGATGCCGCCAGGATAGCCCGTATGGCGGTAGTACACCTTGTCCGTGGCCTTGTTACCAGTGACGCGGAGCTTGGAGGCGTTGATGACGACGATGTAGTCGCCGGTATCGACGTGAGGCGTATAAATGGCTTTGTGTTTGCCGCGCAGACGGAGGGCAACTTCGCTGGCTACCCGGCCGAGCACCTTGTCGGTGGCGTCAATCACAAACCACTCATGTTGCACCTCAGCGGGTTTTGCGCTGAATGTAGACATGTGGTTTCCTGTCAAGAATGGTAAAGCTGCCCTACTGCCACGGTCGGTGCTCTTCTGTGATGATGGAGCCTCTTAGGTGGGACGTGCCTGACTTGCCATCAAACCGATGACAAGCCAAGGCCATTTGCCGCGGGGCAAATTCGCTGCAAACCGCGCATTATAGCGGTTGTTTGGAACCTGTTTACGATCTTTGCATAGGACGCGTTGACCAGCCAGGGGGTACGATCTCAGGCATCGCGCGTGCGGCCAGCAGCCCCTACGAGCGCGGCGCTCCAGGGCAGAGGGCTTGTTGGGGATGCGTTACAACTTCTGCCGTGGAGCAACGCGCAGACGCGCGGCTTCGTTCCGATCAGCCCACCACCTGTGCCCACACTTTCTCCAGCCGCTTGACCGAGACCGGCTGCGGCGTGCGCAGTTGCTGCGCGAACAGGCTTACGCGCAGCTCCTCAAGCAGCCAGCGGTAGTCCTGCAGCGCAGCATCGCTCTGGCCACGACGTTCCGCCAGCTTCTTCCAGTAGCGCGCCTCCAATGGCGCAATTTCCCGCTGGCGGCTCTGATCACGCACCGGATCCTCGCGGTACTTGTCCAGCCGCATCTGCATGGCCTTGAGGTAGCGCGGAAAGTGCTTGAGCGCAGCCTGCGGCGTTTCCTGCACGAATTGCTTGGTCATGAGGCGCGCCAGCTGCTGGCGGATGTCCGCCACGGCGCCGTCGGCGCCCTTGGTGTCCTTAAGCTTGCGCACCACCTGCGCGTACTCGGTCAGGACCTGGCCCACCAGGCGCGCCACCTCCTGCGCCAGCAGGCTCAGGCGCGGACGGCCATCCTGCAGGCGTTGCGCGAACTGGGCGGCATCGATCGGCAGGGGCTCCTGTAGAAAAGCCAACTCCAGCGCGACGGTCAGAATCTGCGCGCGCAACTCCTCCGCCGTGCCCAGCGGCATGTAGGCCATGGCCATCTTCTGCAGGTCAGGAATATTTTTTTCCAGGTACTTCAGCGCATCCTTGACCTGCAGGGCAAACAGCCGCACCAGCCCCTTGCGATGCACCCTGGCGGCCGCCTCCGGCTCGTCGAACACTTCGATGGTGACGGCATCGCCCTGGTCGACCAGCGCGGGAAAGCCCACCAGCCTGCGGCTGCCTCTGCCCCATTCCATGATTTCCGGCAGTTCGCCAAAGTCCCATTCGACGTGGCGCTGCTCGGGCTCACCGTGCGGATTCGGCGGCGCGGCGTCCGCGGTGGCGCTGCCAGCGGCACGGCGGACGCCGCGCCCCGGCGCTGCGGTGGTGCTTGCAGGCGCCTCCTCGGCAGGCGGTGCTGCCTGGGCCGGCTCGGGCTGACGCGCGAGCTTCAGTCCCGCCAGCGCCTGGAATGCGCCGCGCGCCTGCTGCCCCAGTTCGGCCTTGAGTGCTGCGAGATTGCGGCCCTGCCCCAGCTGGCGGCCATGCTCGTCCACGACGCGAAAGTTCATGAACAGGTGAGGGCTGAGCATATCGGTCTTGAAATCGGTAGCCTTGATCTCCAGCCCGGTTTTGCCACGCACCCAGTGGCGCAGGCGCTCGGTCAGCTCGCCGTCACCGAAGCTGCCATCCTCCAGCCACGTCCGGGCAATGGTTGCGGCAGTCTCGGCCAGTGGTAGCAGGCGCGAGCGCGGCCGCTGCGGCAGGCTCTTGAGCAGCGCCTGCACCTTGGCCGCCAGCATGCCAGGCACCAGCCAGTCGCAACGTGCCTCCTGCACCTGGTTGAGGGCATACAGCGGAATGGTGACGGTCACGCCATCGCGCGGATTGCCGGGCTCATGCAGATAGCTCACGCTCAGATCCATGCCGGCGAGCTTGATGGTGGGTGGAAAGGCCTGGGTCGTGACGCCCGCGGCCTCGTGGCGCATCAGTTCGTCTTTCTGCAGTTCAAGCAGGGTGGGCGTCTGCCTGCGCTCCTGTCGGTACCAAGCCTCCAGCTGCCGGCCATTGGCCACGGCTTCGGGGATGTGGCGATCGTAGAAGGCGTAAATCAGTTCATCGTCGACCAGCACGTCCTGCCGGCGCGACTTGTGCTCGATGGCCTGCACCTGCGCAATGCGCTTGCGGTTGGTGGCTAGGAAGGGAAACTTGCGCTCCCATTCCGGCGCATAGTCGCCCTGCACCAGCGCCTGGCGAATCATGATCTCGCGCGCAGCGGCGGGATCCACGCGCTCATAAGGCACCTTGCGGCCGCTGTAGACCACCAGGCCATACAGCGTCGCCCGCTCCAGCGCCACAGCTTCGCCGGCTTTTTGCTCCCAGTGGGGCTCCAGCAGCTGTTTCTTGAGCAGGTGCGCGCCCACTTCCTCCAGCCACTGTGGCTCGATGTTGGCGAGCTGGCGACCAAACAGCCGCGTTGTCTCCACCAGTTCCGCAGCGACGACCCAGCGCCCCGGCTTCTTGCGCAGCCGCGCGCCGGGATGCCGGTAGAACTTGATGCCTCGCGCACCCAGATACCAGTCGTTGTCGTCCTGCCGGACACCCACGTTGCCAAGCAGCCCGGCCAGCAACGACAGGTGCAGGGCCTCGTAGGACGCAGGGGCCTGCTGCTCCTGCACCTTCCAGCCCTGCTCGGCCACCGCAGCCGTGAGCTGCTGATGAATATCGCGCCATTCGCGCACGCGCCGCACGTTGATGAAGCTGCTGCGCAGCAGCTGTTCATACTGGCGGTTGGACAGCCTCGGGCCCTGCTGGGCGCCGGACGTGGCGGCAGAGCCGTCTGCCTCCAACGGCCCCGCTGCGCTGCGCTGCGCCACTGGCAGGGCCGCATGGCTGCGCCGTGCCTTGCCGGCCTGCGCCTGCTGACGCGCAGAGGGCAGCGCCGCAGCGCGGCCTTCGCGCGCATCATGCAGCCACTGCCACAGTTTCAGGTAGCTGACGAACTCGCTTTTCTCATCGTCAAAGCGGGCGTGCTGCTGATCGGCCTGGGCCTGCTTATCAAGCGGGCGGTCGCGCACATCCTGCACCGACAGTGCGGCGGCCACAACCAGCACTTCGGCCAGCGCCCCGCGCCTGCGCGCTTCCAGCAGCATGCGCGCCACACGGGGATCGAGCGGCAGGCGCGCCATCTGCTGGCCAATCTCCGTGAGGCTGTTGCGCTCGTCCATCGCACCCAGCTCCTGCAGCAGCTGGTAGCCATCGGTAATGGCCCGCGGCGATGGCGCTTCGAGAAACGGAAAGTCCTCCACCGCACCCAGGCCCAGCGATTTCATGCGCAGGATCACGCCGGCCAGCGAGGAGCGCAGGATTTCCGGATCGGTGTAAGGCGGTCGGCTGGCAAAGCTCTCCTCGTCATAGAGACGGATGGCAATGCCATCAGCCACACGACCCGAGCGGCCGCTGCGCTGGTTGGCGGCCGCCTGGCTGATCGGCTCGACCAGAAGCTGCTCGACCTTGTTGCGGTAGCTGTAGCGCTTGACGCGTGCAGTGCCCGCATCGATGACGTAGCGCACGCCCGGCACCGTCAGCGAGGTCTCGGCCACGTTGGTGGCCAGCACCACGCGCGGTGGCCCACCGGTTTCGAACACGCGGTCCTGCTCGGCCTGCGACAGCCGCGCAAACAGTGGCAGCACCACGCTGTGGCGCTTGCCATCATCGCGTGCCAGATGCTTTTGCAGGTGGTCGGCCGCTTCCCGGATTTCCCGCTCGCCAGGCAGAAATACCAGGATATCGCCCGCAGCGCGACCTTGCCAGAGCTCATCGACCGCATCCGCAATCGCGGTATTCAGGTCGGTGTCACGGCTTTCCTCGAACGGCCGGTAGCGAATCTCCACCGGGTAGGTGCGCCCCGATACTGCGATGACGGGAGCGGGCCCCTTGCGGCTGGCAAAGTGCTGCGCAAATCGGTCGGCATCGATGGTCGCAGAAGTGATGACGACCTTCAGATCTGGCCGCCTCGGCAGAATCTGCTTGAGATAGCCCAGCAGGAAATCGATGTTGAGGCTGCGCTCGTGTGCCTCGTCAATGATCAGCGTGTCGTAGGCCTTGAGCAGCGGATCGGTCTGCGTCTCGGCCAGCAGGATGCCATCGGTCATCAGCTTCACACGCGCAGCTGGTCCGAGCCGGTCGTTGAAGCGCACCTTGTAGCCCACCACCTCACCCAGCGGCGTGTCGAGTTCCTCCGCAATGCGCTTGGCAACGCTGGAGGCGGCCATGCGACGCGGCTGGGTGTGCCCGATCCACTGGCCGCGGCGGCCGGTCTTGGCGTCCTTGTAGCCGCGCCCCAGGCCCCGCCCCAGGGCCAGCGCTATCTTGGGCAGCTGCGTCGTCTTGCCTGAGCCCGTTTCGCCGCTGACGATGATGACCTGATGGTCTCGCAACGCACGCGCGATTTCATGGCGTCGCGCTGAAACAGGCAGGTTTTCAGGAAAGCTGATCGGCAGCGGCGCAACCGTTGCAGGCGAATCAGCGTCAGGAGTCGGCTGCATCGCCGGGGACAGGTCACGGGAATCAGGGGAACCGTTGGAAGCCATAGGGGCGCGATTATCCGTCCTCGCGCAAAGCCTGTGCACAGGCGTAGGCACTGGCCCATGCCCACTGAAAGTTGTAGCCCCCCAGCCAGCCCGTTACATCGACCACTTCGCCGATGAAATACAGCCCCGGCACCTGCCGGCACTCCATGGTTTTGGACGACAGCGCCTGCGTGTCCACACCACCGACCGTGACCTCCGCCTTCGCATAGCCTTCGCTGCCATTGGGCATGAGCTGCCAGCGCTGCAGCCGCTCAGCCAATGCGGTCAACGCCCGATCACTGACCTGATCGATGGGGCGCTGCCACTGTGGCTGCTCCGCGACAATCGCCTCCGTCAGCCGCTGCGGCAGCCACTGGGCCACTATATTGACCAACTGCTTGCGGCTGCCGGCCTTGGCGGCACGCAGCAGCGCCAGCGCATCCTGCCCGGGTAGCAAGTCGATGCACAGCGCATCGCCTGGCTGCCAGTAGCTGGAAATCTGCAAGATCGCAGGCCCCGACAGACCGCGATGGGTAAACAGCAGGTCCTCATCGAACACCACGGCCGTGCGCATATCCGGCCTGGCTGCGGCCGGTTGCACGCGGACTCTGACAGGTAATGCCACGCCTGCCAGCGCGGCAAAGTCCACGCCCTGCTGCGCCGGAGAAAACACCAAAGGAACCAGTCCGGGCCGTTGCGCCACGACTGGAACGCCAAACTTGCGCGCAATCCGATATCCCAGGTCGCTTGCACCGATCTTGGGAATGGACAACCCACCGGTGGCCACGACCAGTTGCGGCGCGCGTGCCTCACCCATGCTGGTCTGCACACAAAACCGCCCAGGCACGCAGATGTCCTGACCTGGCAACTGCTCGCGCGCAACCGCAAGCACCTGCGCGGGTTGCCAGCGCTGCACGGCAAACCGGGTGCAGCGCTCCACCAGCCAGTCGATCAGCGCCTGTGCCCGCTCGTCGCAGAACAGTTGGCCTTTGTGCTTTTCGTGGAACGCGATGCCAGCCTGCTGCATCAAGGTGATGAAGTGCTGGGGCGTGAAACGCGCCAGCGCCGAACGGCAGAAGTTTGGATTGGCACTGAGAAAATGCCGCTGCGGCGCCCGCGGATCGAGGTCGCGATTGGTGAAGTTGCAGCGCCCGCCGCCGGAGATGCGGATCTTTTCGGCCACCTTGCGGCCATGGTCCACCAGCAGCACGCGCAGGCCACGCTGCGCCGCCTCCCCCGCGCAGAACAGGCCAGCGGCGCCCGCCCCCAACACAATGGCGTCAAACTCGGCGGTCTGATTGTCCCTATCCGGCGACACGCCGGGGCTGCTCAATGCGCTTGTTATCGTCGCTGTCATTACCGCATTGTTGCAGGACCGCACTGGCCTTGAGCACGTCACCCACCAAAATGATGGCGGGACTGGCCATGTTGGCCTTGGCCATGTCCGCCTCCAGCGCACCCAGCGTCGTAAGCAGCTGCCGCTCATGTGGTGTGGAGACCGACTGCACCACGGCAACCGGTGTCTGCGCCGGCAGTCCCTGCAGCAATCCGGCCCGGATGGCACCTGCCGCGCGCACGCCCATGTATATCACCAATGTCAGGCGCGCAGCATGGGCCGTCCTGGCAATCGCTGCCCAATCCAGCTCCGCCTCGCCCGGGGCCGCATGACCTGTAAGCAGCATCACGCCATGCGCATGCTGGCGATGTGTCAGCGGTGCCTGCAAGGCCGTGGCCGCCATGATTCCCGAGGACAGGCCGTTAATCACCTCGGCACGCACACCCGCTTCGCGCAGCGCCTGCAGCTCCTCGCCGCTGCGGCCAAAGACTGCCGGGTCACCGCCCTTGAGGCGAACCACGACCTCGCCGGCACGGGCCTGCTGCACCATCAGCTTTTCAATGAAGGCCTGCGGCGTGCTCTTGCAACCGCCGCGCTTGCCGACGTGAATGATGCGTGCCTGCGGCGACGCATAGGCCAGCACCGCGTCACTGACCAGGTCATCGACCAGCAGCACCGTTGCCCGCCCGATGGCCTTGATGGCCTTGAGCGTGAGCAATTCGGGATCACCCGGGCCGGCGCCCACCAGCAGGCATTCACCTACGGCCGATGGCGTCGCGGCGGATACGGCTGCAGCATGGTCTGGCAAAGGCACAGTTGGCATAGGATCAATCAAAGTCAATCCGCCATTTTCCACGAAACAACATTTCTTTCCGTTATAAGAAGATTCACGCGCACACCAATCACACCAAATTCTGCGGGCAACGAGGCGCCGTTGTCTGGCAGCGTCGGCACGGCAATGCCGGATAATGCCTGAGAACCTGTTGCCTGCTGGCAGCGCCACACTGGATGGAAGCGACAACGCATGAACGCACGGCTCATATTGATCACCCTCCTCGCGATCGCCATCGGCGGCCTGTACTACTTCAACTGGGATGCGCTGAACACGCCAGCGACCACGTCTCTGGGCATCGCCTCCATTGACGCGCCGCCGGGCCTCGTGCTGCTGGTACTGCTGGCTGCGCTGGCTATTCTGTTTGTGGCCTATATCCTGTGGCTCAAGGCCACGATCATCGTCGACTATCACCGCCACACCAAGGAGCTGAAACGGCAGCGCGAGCTGGCGGAAAAAGCGGAGGCCTCGCGCTTTAACGAACTGCGCGAGCTGCTAACGCAGCAGCACAGGGAAAGCCAGGACACATTGCGCCGCCAGATCGAGGAGCTGGAGGACCATCTCTACGCCCGCGTGGACGATTCCGACAACACCACTGCCGCCTATATCGGCCAGATCGAGGACCAGCTGCGTCGCGCACCTGCTCCCCAGTTGGCACACAATGCCGAACCCGATCAGGGGTCACCCGACTCGGGGCCGATCCGCTGAGCAATAGCTTGTCACGCGCCGCGCCGCAAGCCGCGGCGAACGGCCACTGCCAGCAAAGCCACGGTGAACGCCGCAAAGGCGATGAAAGACCAATTGGCAATCGACAGACCCAGCAGCGTCCAGTCCACCGTCACGCAGTCGCCGGTGCCCTGAAACAGCGCGGGAATCTTGTCGCGCAGCGGAATGCGCCGCTCCATGATGCCGTAGAAGTCCCGCCCGCAGGTCAGAATCTCCGGCGGATACCACTGCATCCAGCTCTGCCGCGCGGCAACGAACGCGCCAAATCCCGCCGACACCAGCGCCAGGGCACCCCACAGGCCAAGCCACAGGCGGTGTCCCCACAGCGCGCCGATTCCCGCAGTCAGGATCACTGCAGTGAGCGCGTAGCGCTGCACGATGCACATGGGGCACGGCACCAGTCCCACGGCATGTTGCAGGTAAATTGCAAACGCCAGCAGGCAGGCCGCAGCCACGGCGATGATGGCCAGCAAACGACGGGTGGAGCCGAAAAAGAAGTTGCAGAGCGCACTCAAGGGGTTGTTCCTTCCACAAAAACACGGGCACGCTTGGGAGTCACCACCAGAATGTCGCCTTCGCGCAGGCCCAACTCGGCAAACCGCTGCGCCGAGAGTTGCGCCTCGATGAGCGAATCCGCCGTCACGGACGTATTGTCCGCCTCATTAGAGGCTCCTTCGGCAATTAGTTCCAGGCGAGCCAGCGGCCCGACGACTATTGCCCTGTCCAGTCTGGCGATGATGCCCTGCGGCTGAACCGCGCTGCCGGGTTCGTAGCGACGCACGTCCAATTCATGTGGTCGCACATAGGCCAGCGCGTTGCCGGTCTGTGTTGCGTCATCGGTCCTGAGCGCAAAGCCCGAGAGGTTGACGTTGCCGTTGCTGGCGCGCCCGCGGAACAGATTGACATCCCCCAGAAAACCATAGACAAATGGACTGGCAGGATTGTCCCAGACTTCCTGCGGCGAGCCGACCTGTTCGATATGGCCACGGTTCATCACCACCACGCGGTCGGCCACCTCCAGCGCTTCCTCCTGATCGTGCGTGACGAACACGCTGGTCACATTCAGCTCCTCGTGCAGGCGCCGCAGCCAGCGCCGCAGTTCCTTGCGCACCTTGGCATCGAGCGCGCCAAAGGGCTCGTCCAGCAGCAGCACCTGTGGCTCCACCGCCAAGGCACGCGCCAGTGCAATGCGCTGACGTTGCCCACCCGAGAGCTGCGAGGGAAAGCGGTCGGCCAGCCAGTCGAGCTGTACCAGCTTGAGCAGCTGCATGACCTTTTCGCGAATCTCTGCCTTGCCGGGGCGCTGCGCGCGTGGCCTGACGTTGAGGCCGAATGCCACGTTGTCGAACACCGTCATGTGACGAAACAGCGCGTAATGCTGGAAGACGAAGCCCACCTGGCGCTCGCGCACATGCACGTGCGTCGCATCCTTGCCGGAAAACAGCACCACACCGCTGTCTGCCGATTCCAGCCCGGCAATGATGCGCAGCAGCGTCGTCTTGCCGCAGCCTGAAGGACCCAGCAGCGCGATCAGCTCGCCGGTGCGCACGCTGAGGCTGACGTCCCGCAGGGCCTGAAATTCGCCAAAGGTCTTGCTGATGTTCTGTACTTCGATGCTCATGCTGTGTGCTCCTTGCTTGTCGCGCCCGCGACGTTGGCCGGATAGGCCCATCCGGCGCTGCGCAGTGCGCCCTCGGCGATGGCCGCCTCGCCGGTTGCATCAGGATTTTCGGGCGGCAGATCGCCTGCATGCCGACGCTGCGCCGCATGCTGCCACTCCACCCAGGTCTTGATCGCCAGCGTCACCAGTGCCAGCAGCGCCAGCAAGGTCGCCAGCGAAAACGCCGCCACCGACTGGTAGTCGGCATAGAGGATTTCCACCTGCAGCGGAATGGTGTTGGTCTGGCCACGGATGTGCCCGGAGACGACCGACACCGCGCCGAATTCACCCATCGCCCGTGCGTTGGTGAGGATGACCCCGTAGATCAGCCCCCACTTGATGTTGGGCAGCGTCACGCTCCAGAACGTACGAAAGCCAGATGCACCCAGTACGATGGCGGCCTGCTCCTCGTCCGTGCCCTGCGCCTCCATCAGCGGGATCAGCTCGCGCGCGATGAACGGGAAGGTCACGAAAATGGTCACCAGCACGATACCGGGCACGGCATAGATGATCTTGATGTCATGCGCCTGCAGCAGCGGACCGAGCCAGCCATAGACCCCATAGACCAGCACGTAGGCCAGCCCGGCCACCACCGGCGAGATCGAGAATGGCAGATCGATCAGCGTAATCAACAGTGCCTTGCCCCTGAACTCGTACTTGGCGATGGCCCAGGCAGCCATGACGCCAAACACCAGATTCAGTGGCACGACGATGGCAGCCGTAATCAGCGTCAGCCGCACGGCCGACCATGTCTCGGCCGAGTCGAAGGCGCGCAGGAATGCGCCTATGCCCTGACGGAACGCCTCGACAAAGACCGCAACCAGCGGCAGTACCAGAAACAGCAGCAGGAAGGCCAGCGCCGCGCCGATGAGCAGGCGCCGCACCAGTGGGGATTCCGTAGTCGTGACCACGACACGCGGCTGCGCCGCTGGTTGGTCTTGTGCAGTGGCAGTCATTGGTGCGTCCCTCCAGCCCGGCGGCGTTGCCACGCCTGCAGGCCATTGATGACGAGCAGCATTGAGAACGACGCCACCAGCATCACCAGCGCCACCGCGGTGGCGCCGTTGTAGTCGTACTGGTCGAGCTTGCCGATGATGATGAAGGGTGTGATCTCCGAGACCATCGGGATGTTGCCGGCAATGAAAATGACCGAGCCGTATTCCCCGATGGCGCGCGCAAATGCCATCGCAAATCCGGTCATCAGCGCAGGCAGGATAGCAGGCAGGATGACCTTGCAAAAGGTTTGCCAACGCGTTGCGCCCAGGCAGCCGGCCGCCTCCTCCAGTTCCTTCTCGAAGTCTTCCAGCACGGGCTGCACGGTGCGCACCACAAACGGCAATCCGATGAAAATCAGCGCCACAACCACCCCTATGGGATTGAAGGCGACCTGCACCCCGATCATGTCGAACCAGCGGCCCACCCAGCCATTGGGCGCCAGCAACGCCGCCAGCGCAATGCCGGCCACGGCCGTTGGCAGCGCAAACGGCAGGTCCACCAAGGCATCAACCACGCGCTTGAAGGGAAACTGATAGCGCACCAGCACCCAGGCCACCAGCATGCCGGCCACCAGGTTGACGCAGGCCGCCAGCAACGACGCACCGAAGGTGAGCTTGTACGAGGCCACAACACGCGGCGCGGAAACGGCCTGCCAGAATTCCTCCCAGGTCATCGAGAAGGTGTTGGCAAACAGCACAAAAAGAGGCAGCAGGACGATCAGGCTGAGATAGAACAGCGTATAGCCCATCGTCAGGCCAAAGCCGGGCAGCACACGCTTGGGGCGCCCGGCGCGGCGGAACCGCTCCCCTGTGGACAGCGGCGAGTTGCCAAAGAAATGCAAAAAGGAAGGCATAGGCGACACGGTCAGAAACGAAAGCGCCTGCTGCAAGCATCCGCGCTCGCAACAGGCGTAGCGGGGCGGACAGCCGCCCCGCACAGGAATGATGCAACGTTCAAGCGATCATCAACGTGCCAGTTGGTAGAGCTTGTCGAATTCGCCGCCGTCGTCAAAGTGGACTTTCTGCGCCTGCGACAGCGAGCCGAAGTACTTATTGACACGGAAAAGCTTGACCGGCTTGAACTGCTCCTGGTACTTGGTCAGCACCGCTTCGGAGCGCGGACGCAGGCCATGCCGTGCGGCGATCTCCTGCGCTTCTTCAGTGTAGAGGAAGTTCAGGTAGGCCTTGGCGGCTTCGGCCGTGCCCTTTTTCTCAACCACTGGCTCGACAATGGCTACCGGGTTCTCAGCCAGTACGCTGCTGCTCGGGTAAACGGCCTCGACCTTGCCTTTGCCGAACTCGCGCTCCACCGACAGCACCTCGGATTCGAAAGTGATCAGCACATCACCGATGTTGCGCTGCAGGAAGATCGACGTGGCATCGCGCCCGCCCTTGCCCAGCGCCGGCACGTTCTTGTAGAGCTTGCTGACAAAGGCGCGTGCGTCGTCCTCACTGCCGCCTTTCTCCAGCACCGAACCCCATGCGGCCAGGTAGGCATAACGCCCATTGCCTCCCGTCTTGGGATTAACGACGACAACCTGCACATCTTCCCTGATCAAATCGTCCCAGTCGCGGATGTTCTTCGGATTGCCATCACGCACGAGAAACAGCATGGTCGAAGTCGTCGGCGCCGCATCATAGGGGAAGCGGCTGGCCCAGTCCTTGGCCACAAAGCCATGCTCGGCGAGAAACTCGATATCCGTCGTCGTGTTCATGGTCACCACGTCGGCTTCCAGCCCTTCGCGCACGGCGCGCGCCTGTGCGCTGGAGCCCCCGTGAGCCTGGTCAACGCGAATGTCCTGGCCGGCGGCTTCCTTGTAGTGCTTCGAGAAGGCCGGGTTGATCTCCCGGTAGAACTCGCGCGCCACGTCGTACGAGGCATTGAGCAACGTCTGCTGCGCGAAAGCCGCGCTGCTGGCCAGGGCAAGTGCAAAAGCTGCAAATGTAGTCTTGAGAACGGCGCTCTTGGTGATAGACATGCGGTGTTGTCGGTCGAACATTGAAGGAGCCGGATTCTGCGCGGCTTACTTATTATCTCAAAATACATATTTGTACTTCATATATTTCACAAAGATATATGAATAGGTACCACTGGCTGCCGCTGCGCAATAGGCGAGCACGGCTCTCATGCATCCAAGCGCGCTGCCAGCGAGAAGTTCTAGAATCAAAGCATTGACAATAGAAACGTTCCCCATGACCGATACCTCCCCCTCTTCGGCCTCGAATTCGGTTCGCCTGATACTGTCCTTTGACGCGGACAAGCTGCTGTTCCACGCGCAAAGCCCGGAAGTTCAGGGGTGGCATGCCGAAGCCTCCACTCCCTACACGCTGCACAAGCAGTTCCTGCGCCAATTGCGTCTGGGCGGCAAGGCCAACATTGACATTCAATATAAGCCGCACTGATTTCGATGCACACTTGCGCCTCCGCGCACAGCCCGCGGGTTGCAATGCATTCTTTCGTCTTCATCGTCTGGCACCATGCCATCAATGCGTTCGCGCAACGTCACCCAATGCGGCAGTTGCGGTGCCCGGGCCAATCAGGGCATTGATGGTTGCACGCCAGCGTGGTCGCATGGATTAGTTCGGCACGCGTGAAGACATCCATCCAGCGCGCCGTGACCATCGTCGTGGTCAGGGCTTCACCGACTCGCCTCTCATGACGCAGTCAAGGCAGGCATTCAAAGCGCGCAGGATCGGCAATACTGGCGTTCGTTCCGGGCGTCTGGACATCGTTGCCCATTCCGGTCAGCCCCTAGGGAATGCCTGCATAGGGCAATCTACTGGGGGCTAGGTAACGCGTTAATCGCAGGCGCGTTGACAGACACCTAGTGTGATGCGGTGCATCGCACCTGCGCACGCTTGATACACAGACTGCCTTGCACGGGATCACGCCGGCTGTGCGGGGCCGGGCTAGGTAAGTTTTTTTTGGAACACACGTGGACTCCCTCTCACAGGCTTTACTCGGCGCTGCGGTGATGGCCGCACCCCTTCCGGCACGCCAGCGTCGCAAGGGCCTGGCGGTCGGCGCGGCATTGGGCACGTTACCGGATCTGGACACATTCATCGTGCCGTTGTTCACGCAGTCACCGGTCGACCTTTTCACCTGGCACCGCGGGCCCAGCCACGCCTTGTGGATCCTGTGCCTGCTGGCACTCGCGGTGTGGGCGGTGGCCTGGCGCTATTCCAACACCGTGCGTGCGGCACCACGCGGCTGGTTGCTCGGCATTGCCCTGGCGCTGCTGAGTCACCCGCTGCTTGATGCCTTCACGGTCTATGGCACGCAGCTGTGGTGGCCATCTGCCAGCAGTCCGGTGATGTGGGCCAGCCTGTTCATCATCGATCCGCTCTACACTCTGCCGCTGCTGGTGGCGGTGGTGCTGGCACTGATCGGAGGAGCCCAGCGGTGGGCAGGACACGCGCTGTGGTGGGGCCTGGCACTGAGCACGCTGTACATTGCTTGGTCGCTGACGGCGCAATCGCTCATCGCACGTGCCACTCGCGACGATCTTCAGGCGCTGGGGCTTGAAGATGCGCCAAGACTGGTCATCAATACCCCCGCCAATACTTTGCTGTGGCGCATCATCGTCCTGCAGCCCGATGGCTATGCCGTCGGATACCGCAGCCTGTTCGATGGCGATGTGCCGCTGACGCTGGAGCATTACCCCAGCGAGACCGCGCTGCTGGCAGAACTGGCGCCCCACAGCGCGGATATCCGGCGGCTGCAGTGGTTCACCAGCGGCTTCACCGCGGCCTCCGTGCAGGGCCGCTACCTGGTGCTGGAAGACCTGCGCATGGGCTCCGAGCGCAGCGGCTATGTATTTGGCTTTCGCGTCGCCAAGAACACCGCGGCAGAAGATGCTGCACCCGAATGGCAGGTGCTGCAGCCGGCCACCCTGGCACCACGGCAGACCGATCTGCGCAGCCGCATGATCGCCGAGGCACGGAGCGCATGGCAACGCATCCTGCCCCGGCAGGGCGGCCACCATTGAGCAGCGCGCCGCCCGATCGCGATCAGTCAGGCAGCTGCAGCAGCAACGACTGGTACAGCGCGTAGCGCGAGGCCGCGATGCCAGGCTGCGACGGCGGCGCATCCTCGGCAAGCACCGCCGCTCGCACCACGCAGCCTGGCTCGTGAATGTGGGTGCAGTTGTGAAACCGACAACCTTTCGCATGGCATGCAATGTCCGGCATCCAGCGCGCCAGATCGCGCCGGCGGATATGGTGCAGCCCGAACTCCTGGAATCCCGGTGAATCGAGCACCGCCGTGCCGCTGGCCCGGTCTACCCAGTACCAGGTCGTGGTCGTCGTCGTATGGCGGCCGCTGTTGAGTGCGCGCGAGATTTCGGCCGTCTGCGCCTGCGCATTCGGCACCAGGCGGTTAATCAACGTACTCTTGCCGACCCCTGACGGCCCCAGCACCAGTGTTGCCCTGCCCCGCAGCCGCTCGCACAGCGCTGCGTAATCCGTGCCGCCATCGGGATCTGCCAGACTCAGCCGCAGGACCGGGTACAGCGGCCTGCACGCCTGAGGGCCGGACGCAGCCTCTGCGGCAACCTCGCCGCAAGGCGCTGTCGGCACCGGCTGCCGGTACGCGGCAAGGCGCTGCCAAGCTGCGGCGTAGGCCGGCGCGAGATCCTGCTTGTTCAGGCCGATTACCGCTTCAATGCCGGCTGCCTCGGCCGCCACCAGCGCCTTGGCCAGCTGCCACTCGGAGAACACCGGGTCAGCAGCCAGCAGCACCAGCACCTGATCGATGTTGGCCGCAAACGCCTTCGTGCGCACCGCATCCTGCCGGTAAAAAAGATTGCGGCGCTCCAGAATGGCTTCGATCATGCCATCGTCGCCCTGCCCGGCCTGCGCACGGCGCCACTGCAAGCGATCGCCCACCACCGCTTGGCTCTTCTTGCCGCGCGGGTGGCAGATACGCCGCGTGCCGTCGGCAGACTCGACGACATAGTGCCGCCCGTGTCCCGTGACAACCAGACCGGTCTCCAATGGCGCGTTCATGGCAGCTCGACCGCGTTAGCCCGGCGTCATCGCGCCCAGGCGCGCGAGTCGCTCCGTCGCCGGCGGATGGGAGTAATGAAAGCGCGCATACAGCGGATCCGGCGTCAGCGTCGACGCATTGTCCTCGTAGAGCTTGAGCAATGCCGCGGCAAGCGCCTTGGCATCAGCCTGTTGCGCGGCATAGGCATCCGCCTCGAATTCATGCTTGCGCGACAGCTGCGCCCAAACTGGTTGCACCAGCGCGCCAACTACGCTGACCAGCATGCTAAACAGGATCAGCGCCAATGCACTGTTGGCAGCAGCAACCTGCGTAGTGCCCTCGACCAGCATCGGCTCAACGCCCAGGCCCGTGAAGAACCACGACTGTTGCAGCAGCCAGCCCAGCAGCGCCAAGCCTGCCAGGCTCAGCACGCAGAACGTGATCAGCCGCTTGGTAATGTGGCGATGCTTGAAATGCCCGAGCTCATGGGCCAGCACAGCCTCGACCTCGGCATCGGAGAGTTTGCCCAGAAGCGTGTCGAAAAACACCACGCGCTTGGCGTTGCCCAGGCCGGTGAAATACGCATTCGCATGGGCGCTGCGCCGGCTGCCATCCATGACGAACAGGCCCTGGGCAGTAAAGCCGCTGCGCGCCATCAGCGTCTCGATGCGCGCTCGCAGCGCCGCATTCTCCAGCGGCTTGAACTGATTGAACAGCGGCGCGATCACCGTCGGATAGAGCCACATCATCAACACGTTGAACCCCATCCACAGCGCCCAGACCCACAGCCACCACAGGCTGCCGGCTGCCTGCATCAGCGCCAGCACCGCGGCCAGCAAGGGAACAGCCAGCATTGCGCCAACGGCGCTGCTGCGCAGGAAGTCGCCCAGCCACAGCCGCCATGTCATCTTGTTGAAACCATAGCGCTGCTCGATCACGAAGGTCTTGTACAAGGTCCAGGGAACGCCCAGCAGAGCGGCGACGGTGCCAAACACCAGAAGCAGCACCAGCTGCTGCAAAAAACCTGGCCCCATCAACCCCAACAGCCATTGATTGAGCGCATTCAGCCCGCCCAGCAGGGTCCATCCCAGCAACACCACCGCCGAAACGGTGTTTTCCACCATGCCAAGGCGCACGGTATCCATCGTGTAATCGGCTGCACGCTGGTGCGCCGCCAGCGAAACCCGGCTGACAAATGGGGCCGGGACCTCGTGACGATGCGCCCTGACGTGGCGAATCTGGCGTGCCGCCAGCCACAGCTGCAACACCCACTGCAGCGCCAGTGCCGCTGCAAAAAAAACTGTCAACCAGACCATGGGCGTATGCCCGGACACAGCCACTGCTTCCATTCCAGATAGTTCATTCATAAGTCAAGAGAAGCAAGGCGCCAGTGTATCGGATGCGCCCTGTCCGAATTCGTTCACGATCCACTCACCTGCGCAGCGCGCTATCCCCATTTTCAGCGCGCAGGCTCGCGGGATGCGCGACAATTCGGGAATGACGAACGACCTTCCCTTGTCGCCAGCCACCGATGCGACTGGCGCGCCCCTAACCGAAGAACCGGCGCACGCGCCTACCTTGGCGAAATCGGACGACAACCTGATCTGGCTCGATTGTGAGATGAGCGGCCTGGATCCCGAGAAAGAGCGCCTGTTGGAAATTGCCGTCGTCGTCACCGGCCCGCAGTTGCAGCCACGCATCGAAGGGCCGGTCATCGCCATTCACCAGAGCGACGAGGTGCTGGACCGCATGGATGCCTGGAACAAGGGCACCCACGGGCGCAGTGGCCTGATTGAGCGGGTAAGAGCCTCGACGATTGATGAGGAAGCCGCCACCGAGCTGCTGCTCAAGTTCCTGCGCCAGTACGTGGGCAAGGGCAAGTCGCCCATGTGTGGCAACACCATCGGGCAGGACCGGCGCTTTCTCGTCAAGTACATGCCAAAGCTGGAGGCCTACTTCCACTACCGAAACATTGACGTCAGCACGCTCAAGGAGCTCACGCGCCGCTGGAAGCCGGAGATTGCCGCCGGATTCCGAAAAGCGCAGAAGCACACGGCATTGGCCGACGTACACGAATCCATCGACGAGCTGGTGTTCTACCGCGCCCAGGTCATGAAAATCTGAGCGTCCCGCCTTCGTCCATGCGCTGCGGCGCGCATACTTACGACTTTGGACGTAGCGGGACTCCCCAATGTCTGGCGGGGCCCTGCATGCTATGCTTTGCCGCCCGGCCGATGGTGCGCTGCCTGCCGCCGCGCCCAGCCTCCTATCCCACGCGCGCTGCTGACCGTCCAACAGCAGCGGCCATTCCCATTTCCCAGGAATCCAAACCGAGGACATCACCCAATGAGACTCATTTTGCTTGGCGCTCCAGGCGCAGGAAAAGGCACCCAGGCCGCATTCATCTGCAAGAAATACGGCATTCCGCAGATCTCCACCGGCGACATGCTGCGCGCAGCCGTCAAGGCGGGTACGCCGCTGGGCCAGAAGGCCAAGGCGGTCATGGATGCCGGCCAGCTGGTCAGCGACGACATCATCATCGGCCTGGTCAAGGAACGCATTGCCCAGCCCGACTGCGCAGGCGGCTTCCTGTTCGATGGGTTTCCCCGCACCATTCCGCAGGCTGACGCCCTCAAGGAAGCAGGCGTCAAGCTCGACTATGTGGTGGAAATCGACGTGCCGTTCTCCGACATCATCGAGCGCGCCACCGGTCGTCGCCAGCACCCTGGCAGCGGCCGCACCTACCACGTCAAGTTCAATCCACCGAAGGTCGAAGGCAAGGACGATGTGACCGGCGAACCCTTGATCCAGCGCGACGACGACAAGGAAGAGACGGTCAAAAAACGCTTGGAAGTCTACGACGCGCAGACGCGGCCCCTGGTGGACTACTACGCCCGCTGGGCCGAGCAGGAGCCGGACGTGGCCCCCAAATACCGCAAGATCAGCGGCGTTGGCAGCGTCGAAACCATTACGGCGCGGGTGTTCGAGGCGCTGTCGAGCTGACGCGCGCTCTTGACACTGCGTAACTACGGCGCCCGCGAGGGCGCTTTTTTCATGCTGCCGTCTGTGAACTGTTCCACGAACTGTTCATGCGTTGCGCAACCAGGTAATGACGCGGTGGGCAAGACGCCCGGGACCGCCAACTCTGCTGGCGGTTTACGCCTTGCACGGCCTCCGATGGCAGGTCACCGCAACGCATAAAAAAGGTTGTGGTCACGCTCTGACATGCGACCGCGTGCAGCAAACGTTACATTAACGGGCATGCGCAGTGAACACCCCCGTATCGATCCGCCGCGTGCCTCGCTCCTGCAACGCATCATGCAGTCCTGGCTGGTGCAGGGCGTGCAGGCTTGGCTGGCCGCCGACGGCCTGCGCCTGAGCGCGGCCATGGCGTTCTACGCCATGCTGAGTCTGGCCCCGCTGCTGGTTCTGGTCGTGGCCGGCCTAGGATGGTGGCTGGATCGCACAGTCGTCGAGGAAACCATGATCGACCAGGTCGAGGCGATCACCGGCGAGCGCACCGCCGCCGTCGTGCAGCAAGCCCTGCACAGCGCGATGGAGCCCACGCAGGGGCTAATTGCCACCGTCATTGCCTTCGTCGTGCTGCTGTCTGCAGCCACGGGTGTCTTTGTCGCCCTGCAGGACTCGCTCAAGGCCATCTGGGGTGTTGCCAAGTCAGAAAATCAGCCCTGGTGGTGGCTGCTGGTCCTGCGCCTGCGTGGCGTGGGCTACATGCTGGCGCTGGGCGGACTGATGCTCGTGTCGCTGGTGTTGTCGGCCGTCATGCGCGTCGTCGCCAAAGTGCTCTCAGGCGTAGTGAGCCATCCCTGGATATGGATGGCGCTTAACGAAGTGGTTTCCTTCGTCATCGTAACGCTCTTGTTCGTCGGCATGATGCGCATCAGCGACGGGCGCAAGCCGTCCCTGCGCTACCTGGTGCGCGCCGGTGCCATTGGCGCGGCCCTGTTCACGTTGGGCAAGCACGCGATGACCATGTACCTCTCCGGCGCCGCCATCGTGTCGGCCTACGGGGCAGCGGGTTCGCTGGTCGCGCTGTTGATGTGGCTGTACTTCTCCAGCGCCATCCTGCTGCTCTCGGCCAGCCTGGCCAAGGCCATGTCGGATGCCGACGCCGTCCCGCTTCAAAGCGGCGACAGTGATCATGACAAGCCAGCAGCAGGCGACGCATCCCCGCGCGCTGAAGACTTGCCGGTGCAGACAACGCAGTGAATCGTTGCGACAACGAACAGCATGCTCCCCTCTTCCTCTGCGCACCGTACAGCCGCCTCTGAAAGGTACCCCATGACCGCCCGCCCCCGTCCTCGCAAGCCCAGTGGCAGAGCCAGCCTTCCCGCCAAGTGGTTGGAACTGCAGGTGGCCGCGCCGCAGGTCATCGCCCATCGGCTGGGCCGCATGGCAACAGCAGGCCCGGTACTTTCAGTCCGTGACCAGCGGGAATTCACACACATGCTGACGGAAAAACAGGCCGCGTTCTGGATGTCCTGGTGGGCCATGGGCACAGAGCTCTGTCGCATCCAGAGCGAGCTGACGCAAGCGTCGTTGCAAGGCGTGCTGACAGGTCAGCCTGCATGGATTGGCATGAGTTGGTGGCAGTGGCCGACAGCCTTTCAACGCGTGCTGGAGTCAGGCTTGACACCGGTGCACCGCAGGGCTGTCGCCAACGCCAGGCGCCTCAACCGAACCCGCCGGTAACGCCGCAATGCGCCCCACTTCCACACAGCCCCCACGCCACGTTGGCATCCTGACCGGCGGCGGTGACTGCCCCGGTCTCAATGCCGTCATCCGAGCTGTCACCCAATCATTGATCCTGCAGGCAGGCGTTCGCGTCACCGGCATCGAGCAGGGATTTCTGGGATTGATCGAAGGCAGGTTCCGGCCCCTGGAGCTGGCCGACGTCACCCATATCCTGGGTGATGGCGGCACCGTTCTCGGCGCACACAATGCGGCCAATCCCTTTGATTGGCATGGAGAGGACGTCTCCGCGCAGGCGCTCGCCAATGCACGGGCACTCGGACTGGACGCACTGGTTGTGGTGGGCGGAGACGGCACGATGAGGATCGCCCACCGCTTTGACCAGCTGGGCCTGCCCGTCGTTGGCGTGCCCAAGACGATCGACAATGACCTGCTCCACACTGACCGCACCTTTGGCTTCGACAGTGCCGTGGCTGTGGTCTCCGAGGCCTTGCAGCGGCTGCAGACCACGGCGCGTAGCCATCAGCGCGTGATGATCCTGGAGACGATGGGACGCTATGCAGGATGGATTGCGCTGCATGGTGGTCTGGCTGCGGGCGCGGACATCCTGCTCATTCCCGAAGTGCCTTTCTCGCCGCACATCGTCGCCGAAGCCTGCACCCACTGCGTTGCACGGCAGGGCTATGCATTGATCTGCATCGCCGAAGGTGCGCATGCGGCAACCGGCAAGCAGATCGTGCGTGCGCATCTGCCGCACAGCCCGGATCCGCTCCGTTTGGGCGGGGTGGGCGAATGGTTGTGTCAGCAGCTGGAAGGGACGCTGACAAGCGAGGTCCGTTCCACCCAGCTGGGGCACATCCAGCGCGGGGGGCCGCCAACCCCCTTTGACGCCGTGCTCGCAACCCTGTTTGGCTGGCACGCGGCGCAACTGGTCCTGCAGGGCCAGTTCGGTCGCATGGTCGTCCTGCGTGGGCAGGCCTGCGCCAGTGTGCCCCTGGTCGATGTGGCGCAGGGCATTCGCACTGTCGGGTTGAACGACCCCGCGCTACTGGCAGCGCGCGATCTAGGCATTTGCCTGGGGAACTGACGCATCCGCTCTCGCCGCTCAGAAGCGGTTCAGGAACGCCCTATTGCCTGCGTTCTCCTGCCTGGAGAGCGAGGCAAGACGTAGACAACCAGTCGGGCTAGGTACGCAGCGCAGGAAAGGAGCGTGTCACGCTGCTGGAATCTGGATGGGTGGCGTTTGCGCGCCGCCACCGCCCGCGCGTCAGGCCCGGCGCACGAACGCGGCGGCGGCATCCTCATCGCCCGGCTGCTCTTCGGCAGGCGGCAGTGGCGCTGGCGCATCATCCAGATGCAAATCCTGGATCTTGCGCGTAATGGTGTTGCGCCCGATACCCAGGCGCTGCGCCGCCTCGATGCGCCGACCTCCAGTGGCCGCCAGCGCGGCACGGATCAGGGTCGCCTCAAAACGGTGCGACAGCGTATCCCACACATCCGTTCTGCCACTGGCCAGCATGGCCGCAGCGTCCTGTGCCAGTGCGCGCGTCCAGTCCGGGGAAGCGTGGCCTGCCGCGCCATCCTGCACAGTTGCTGCAGGCGTCGACACATGCGCAACGCCCGCGGGCACTCCGGAAGAGACCGCAGGCGCGCCCTGACCAAAGTCAATGCGCGCGGGCGTCGCCACGTCTGCCACAGAGGCTGGCTGTCCATACTGCAGGATTTCCGGTGGCAGATCGTGACTAGAAATGATCTGCGCCGGTGCCATCACCGTCAACCAGTGGCAGGTGTTCTCCAACTGACGCACATTGCCCGGGAACGGAAAGCGGCTGAGCACATTCAGTGCCTCCTGCGAGATGCGCTTGGGCTCGACCCCTAGCTGTTTGGCGCTTTTGGTAAGGAAGTAGCGTGTCAGTACGGGAATGTCCTCCGAGCGCTCCCGCAACGCGGGAAGGCGCACCCGGATCACGTTAAGGCGGTGAAACAAGTCCTCCCGGAACAGCCCCTTGGCAACGCGCTCTTCCAGGTTCTGATGGGTGGCCGCCACCACACGCACCTTGACTTTGATCGAACTGTGCCCCCCCACCCGATAGAACTGGCCTTCTGACAGCACACGCAGCAGACGGGTCTGCAGGTCAAACGGCATGTCACCGATCTCGTCGAGAAACAGCGTGCCGCCATCAGCCTGCTCGAACCGTCCACGGCGCTGCGTCTGCGCACCGGTGAAGGCGCCACGCTCGTGACCGAAAAGCTCCGACTCCAACAGGTCCTGCGGTATGGCCGCGGTGTTGATGGCCACGAATGGCCCCTGTGCCACAGGCGAGTGCTTGTGCAGTGCCCGCGCAACCAGTTCCTTGCCGGTGCCCGACTCACCAGTGACCAGCACCGTCACCAGGCTCTGACTGAGCCGACCGATCATGCGAAACACATCCTGCATCGCCGGCGCGCTTCCTAGTATTTCCGGCACCTGCGTATCGGCTTCACTGGTGAATTGGTTGCGCTCGCCTTCCCCTTCATACAGGGCGCGCTGAATCAGCTCGACCGCCTTGGTCACGTCAAACGGTTTGGGCAAGTACTCAAATGCGCCGCGCTGGAATGCCGAGACGGCACTGTCCAGATCGGAATAGGCGGTCATGATGATGATGGCCAGCTGCGGATACCGCTCTTGCGCCTGTTCCAGCAGCTGCAGACCTGAGCCACCCGGCATGCGGATGTCGCTGACAAGCACCTGTGGCAGACCGGCTCCGGCCTGTTCAGCCTGTTCCAACGCCTCCATGACGTCGGCAGCGGCCTGGAAACTGCGAGTGCCAACGCCCTCGCGCCCTAGCGCCTTCTCAAGGACGAAGCGAATGGAGGGGTCATCGTCTACGATCCAGACCGGATCCATGGTGTTCCTTTGCGTTGCCGCCGCAATCGATCAACTCAAGGCAGCGGTATGGTGATGACAAACGTGGTTCTGCCCGGGACGCTGTCGCATTCGATCATGCCGTCATGCCGCTGAATAAAGGTCTGCGCCAGGCTCAGGCCGAGTCCCGTGCCATCGTCACGACCGGTCACCAGCGGATGAAAAATCCGTTCCCGGATGGCCGGGTCGATACCCGGACCGTTATCCGTCACATGCAATTCCAATGCCAGTTTGTGCAACTTGGTGCCTATCAACACTTGACGCGCAACTCTGGTGCGCAACTCAATGCGCGCCTCGTTATGCACCATTTTAGGGCGAAGCACCAGCGCAGCATTCTGGACAATGTTGAGCAGCGCCTGCACCAATTGGTTGCGGTCACCACGCACATCCGGCAGCGAGATGTCATAGTCCTGCTCGATCTGCAAGCCGGTGGGAAACTCGAGCAAGACCAGCGAACGCACATGCTCGCATACTTCATGGATATTGACAGTCTCGACGATCTGGGGATGGCGATGCGGCTCCAGCAAGCGGTCCAGCAGCGATTGGAGGCGGTCCGCCTCATGCATGATGACCTGCGTGTATTCGAGCAATTCTGGATCCTGCATGTCCATGCTCAGCAACTGCGCCGCGCCGCGTATGCCGCCAAGAGGGTTCTTGATCTCGTGTGCCAGATTGCGCAACAGCATGCGGTGGGTCTCGGCCAGTTCCTGCACACGGCTGTCTTGCAGCGTACGCGCCTGATCGCTTTGCGGCCAAAGCTCCAGCAGCCATTCCCCATCCGGGTCGATGCGTGTGAGGTGGACATGCACACGCAACTCGGCATCACTGCCGGCCACCCCGTGGACGGTGGAATCAAATCGAAACATTGAGAACTCCGCCCCAGCCTGCCCCTTGGTCAGCGCCAGATCCAGTGTCTCGGAGTCTTGCAGAAACTGTGCAAATGTCAGCCCCTGCAGCTTGCGGCGTGACAGTCCCAGCGCCGATTCCATGGCACTGTTGGCATCCACTACCCTGCCCTGCCCGTCCAGGCGGGCAATCAATGCGGCAAGAGAATCAAAGTCGTTGTGCATGGCTGTGTCGAGAACGCAAGGAAAAACCTCCGGATTACCGCAAAAGGACAAGGCCTTCTGCAAACGGCCCACTTTCCGCATGCAAGCTTCGTGCACAGCACGGCGTGCACGCACGGCCTCGCCCACGGTCGTGCGGCTGATGGCAAAGCCGCTGCACGCAACGGCGCGCGACGCGCCAGAAGTTCATGCAGGGGCAACTGAACCGGGAGTGCTCGCAGGTCTTGCGTGGTACCCCGGCAGCGCGCCACACCGTAAGCAACCGACCGTGCTCGCGGCATGCACGACCTGCGAGAACCTTATTCACGATCTCTTCATGCTCCGCACTGGTCCGCAAGGTCGCAGCGATGCAACGCGCATACCGCAAGCTGGGCTGGCTGCACGATGCATGCAAAGATCTAGACAGCTTCTTAGCGCAGCCGGGCAATCTCGCGCTGAATACTCTCGATGTCTGCCTGGGTCCGTGCAATGTTCGCGCGCAGGTTCTCAACGCGTTCGATGTAACCCTGCGGATTGCGCAATTCCAACGCCGTGCGCACCGGGTTACCGTCGTTGTATTCGGTCTGCAAGGCAGCCAACCGCTCCTGCGACTTGCGCAATTCCGCTTCGAGGATGGCGCGCGCGTCCTGGTCGCGCGCGCGCTGTGCATCCTCTGTCACACGCGGCGCGTTGACAGGGGCAGCGGCCGCCTGCTGAGGCGCCGGTGTACGTCGCGCGGCCGGTGCATTGCCCTGGATCACCGTCACGTTGCCGCCTTCTACGAGCTTGCAGTCGGCGCGCTGCGCAGCGCCGCTGGCGTTGGTGTACTCATTGCCACAGCGGTATACCCGCTCCTGCGCAAGCGCAGTCGTACAGCAAGTTGCCACAAACAGCAGGCCAACAATGGAGTTTTTCATGGTGATCATTTCCGGTCAGTGACGCTCGGGCCCAGCTACCGCGCCGCCCAAGCGTCAACACGATGCAGGAAGCTGGTCAGACTCCTCGCATGCGTCGATCGCCGGTGGGCCACGACGTATGAAGGAGCGTGAACAGTTTCTAACAGATTCTCAGGCTGGAATTCTATGTGAGGCCGATTTTCCAAGCAGTCAGGCGGCTGACGTAACCAAATTTCAGCCATCCTAGAGAGCACAGGCCTATTCCAAGGCACTGTCCAGCTCCCGCCAACCTTGCAGCCATAAAAAAAACCGCCCACAAAGGAGCGGTTTGTTCGAGACCGGCGCCCGAGAACGGAACGCCAGTGCACAGCCAATTACAGCGAATAGTACATCTCGTACTCGACGGGATGCACAGCCTGGCGGAAGCGCGTGACCTCGGCCATCTTCAGCTCGATGTAGGCATCGAGCATCGCATCGGTGAATACGCCGCCCTTGGTCAGGAAGGCGCGGTCTGCGTCCAGCGCTTCCAGCGCTTGATCCAGACTGTGGCAGACGGTCGGGATCTTGGCGTCTTCTTCCGGAGGCAGGTGGTACAGATCCTTGGTGGCGGCTTCGCCAGGATGGATCTTGTTTTCCACGCCATCCAGGCCAGCCATCAGCAGCGCTGCAAAGCACAGGTAAGGGTTGGCCATCGGATCCGGGAAGCGTGCCTCGATGCGCCGACCCTTTGGATTCGCCACGAACGGCACGCGAATCGAGGCCGAACGGTTCTTGGCCGAGTAAGCCAGCTTCACCGGTGCTTCAAAGCCGGGCACCAGACGCTTGTAGCTGTTGGTCGAAGGGTTGGTGATGGCGTTGAGCGCGCGGGCATGCTTGATGATGCCGCCGATGTAGTACAGCGCGAACTCGGACAGGCCGGCATAGCCATCGCCAGCGAACAGGTTCTTGCCATCCTTCCATACCGACTGGTGCACGTGCATGCCCGAGCCGTTGTCCCCCACCAAAGGCTTGGGCATGAAGGTGGCCGTCTTGCCATACATGTTGGCGACGTTATGCACCACGTACTTAAGCGTCTGCGTCCAGTCGGCGCGCTTGACCAGGGTGCTGAACTTCGTGCCGATCTCGTTCTGACCAGCGCCCGCTACTTCGTGGTGGAACACTTCGACCGGAATGCCCAGTGACTCCAATACCAGCGACATTTCGGCACGCAGATCCTGCGCACTGTCTACCGGAGGTACCGGGAAGTACCCTCCCTTGACCGTCGGACGGTGGCCTCGGTTGCCCTCCTCCAGCTTGGTGCCGCTGTTCCAGGAGGCTTCGTATTCGTCGACCTCGAAGAAGGTGCGGCCCATGGAGTTTTCCCAGCGCACACCATCGAAGAGGAAGAACTCAGGCTCAGGGCCGAAGTAGGCCGTATCACCAAGGCCCGAAGCCTTCAGGTAGGCTTCTGCACGTTTGGCGGTCGAGCGTGGATCACGCTCGTAGGGAGTGCCGTCGGCGGGATCAACCACGTCGCAGGTCAGGTACAGCGTCGGTTCCTGGAAGAAGGGATCGATGTTGGCCGTATCAGGATCGGGCATGAGCAGCATGTCCGAGGCTTCGATGCCTTTCCAACCAGCAATCGACGAGCCATCGAACGCCTGGCCGCTTTGGAACTTGTCTTCGTCAAACGCGGAAATCGGGACGGTGACGTGCTGCTCCTTGCCCTTCGTATCGGTGAAACGGAAGTCGACGAACTTGACTTCGTTCTCCTTGATCATCGCCATCACGTCATCGACGGTTTTTGCCATTTGGCACTCCTGATTAAGTTGGGTTTGGGGATAAGTGTTGGGTTCTCGTGGGCAAATCATGCAAGACGTGTGCCACTCAACCGCCTCAGCCACGCAGCCGGGCGCCTCGCCATCTTGCCACGCACCAATTGTGCGCTGGTCAAACATGGGGCTGACACCTCCCGCGAATGCACCAAAAAAGTCATTGAATGCACATTATTGGTGCATATTGCGCAGAACTGGTGCTCGCCCTTGCATGCAGGGCTGGCGACGCGCTTTTTCGCTGTCGCGAATGCCCGCATCACACTGTATCCCATTCATACCGGTTATTCTTGAAAGCAGTTGAAAGTCGCTTTTCTTGCGCCGGCTGACGATACGCGGCGTGAGAACCTGTGACGCAATCGTCCAGAACGCGGAGGTGTTGCACCATGCATGCAGTGCGTTTGATCCCGCCGATGTGGCCAGCCCTGCCTCTGCTGCGCGCAGGCCGGCTGGTCGCTTGTGCGCTCCTGGTGCTGCCGTTCATCAGCACCCCTGCTGCGGCTCAGGTGCATCGTTGCGTTCAGCCAGACGGCAGCGTGCTCTACACCGATGGCGCCTGTATCGGGGCCATCGAGCAGGTCGAAATCATGCCGGCGCGCTCGGCCGAGCAGATCGAGGCGGACCTGTTGCGCGACCGCGCCGCTCTGGAACGCACGCAGGCGCAGGTTCGCGCCTGGCAGGAGGAGCGCCGCCTGCGCGCGGAACTCGAAGCGCAGGCGGCAAAAACAGCGCGCCCATCTGCCGTCGATTACGAAAACTCCGTCGAATGCCGGCAAGCCCGTCGTAATGTCGAGCGACTGACCGTTGCCAGTGGGCGCTACAGCAGCGATGACCTGGAGCGCCTGCGTGTAGCGCAGGACGCCGCGCATCGCGCCTGCCTAGGGCCCGAAGCATGGGCCGAGATTCAGCGCGAGCGCGCGGTGCAACCGCCCCCACCCATCGTGGTGCGACAACCGCTGCGCCCGCCTCGCTGGATACACGTGCCGCGACCGGGCATCCCGGTATTGGAAACGCCCCATTGGCCACACAAAGGCCCATGGCAGCATCGGCCAAGGCGCCCGGACCGCCCCCCGCCACCTGGCGCAAAAACGCAGCAAACCCCTTGAACCGCGGGCGCGGGCGCATGGTGCGGGAACCTGTAACAGCTCCTGGTTCCTACACGGCGCTTCGCACCTTCTCCAATGCGAGCCTGTAAGCAGGCTGTTGCTGCAGCGCCTGCCACTCCAGTGCCGCAGATTGCGGCCGCAATGCCGCGAGGCGCTGCGGACTGGCCGGATCAGGCTGCCAGCGCCCCTGTTGCCGCGCCTGCGCCATACCCTCCAGCCACTGGTCCAGCGCCACGCCGTCGCCCAGACTCTGGTTGCACAGCAGCAACGCGTCGCAGCCCGCCTGAAGCGCACGGCAGCTGGCTTCGACGACATCCACCGCCTGGCCATCGATCACGCGCGCCGCTGCCATGCTCAGGTCATCCGAAAACACGGCTCCCTGGAAGTGGAGCCGGTCGCGCAGAATGTCCTGCAGCCAGCGACGGGAATAGCCTGCCGGAACAGGATCTACCCTGGCATAGACGACATGTGCCACCATCGTCGCCGTCAGCGTGCTGCTCAGCCATGCGTAGGGCGCGGCATCGTCTCGCAGGATGGTCGCGAGGCTGCGCCGATCGACTGGAATGGCCGTGTGCGAATCGGCCTTGACATAGCCATGACCAGGGAAATGCTTGGCGCAATGCTGCATGCCCGCCTTGAGCAGCCCGTGCATCAGCGCCTGCCCCAGCACGGTGACCACCCGCGCGTCGCGATGCAAGGCGCGATCACCGATGACGCAGCTGCCGCCCCAGTCCAGATCCAGCACCGGCGCAAAACTCAGGTCGACTCCGCAGGCACGCAGTTCGGCACCCAGTACGTAGCCGATGGCCACGGCGGTATCCACCGCACGCATGGCTCCCACTCCGGCCTGACTGCGATGAGCCCCCGCCATCGCATCGTCGTCCCACATCCGCCCCAGCGCACGCATCGGGGGCAGCACGGTAAAGCCATCGGTGCGAAAACGCTGCACTCTTCCGCCTTCCTGGTCAACGCCAATCAGGATATTCGGGCGCACGCGCTTGATCGCTGCGCACAGTGCACGCAATTGCGCCCGGCTCTCCCAGTTGCGGGAGAACAGAATCACCCCGGCAACCAGCGGATGCGCAAGGCGCGCTCGATCCTGCGCGGTCAACGTCGTGCCGGCCACATCCAGAAACAAGGGGGCATGCGCTGTCATTGACGTCACCCTCTCACACCATCATCGGCAAGCCGATGGATTTCGGCAATACAGAACGCCACGGCAAATTCCTTTTCGTCCGAGAGCGACACCTGAAAGCGCAGGCCGCGTTCCTCGCACCACGCATGCAACGGCCCATGGGTGATGATGCGCGGCTGCCCGCTGGGCCAGTGCCCGACTTCGCAGTGCTGCCAGGTCATAGGCATGCGCATGCCCAGACCAATGGCCTTGCTGAACGCTTCCTTGACGGCAAAGCGCGTGGCCACAAAGCTGTCACCACGCCCGGGCCAACGCGCCCTGCGCCGCTGCCAGGTCGCAAGCTCGCCCGGCGCGAGCACCCGCTGCGCGAACCGCTCACCATAACGCTGCAGCGACTGCGCAATGCGCCGAATGTCGCAAATATCCGTACCGATTCCATAGATCATGGGGTGCGATTATGATTGCCCCTGTTGGCGTGGCTGCGCCGTATCCCCATGATGATGGTCTTTTCCGAGGCACGCGCTCAGGAAAAGCGGAAAAACGTTACAAAATTTATAATGCGCGGTTATGGCCGTCTGGACGCTGGGCATCAACCACCACTCGACCCCGCTAGATATGCGGGGCCGGTTTGCCTATGCGCTCGATCAGATCGGCCCGGCGCTGCACGAGTTACGCCAGACCCTGAGCCGCGGCGTGGGCACCTCCGGCGACGACGCCAGTGTGGAAACGGCCATTCTCTCGACGTGTAACCGCACCGAAATCTACTGCGCCGCTCCCGCGCCGCTGCAAGAAGCCTCGCTGGAATGGCTGGCGCGCTCGGGTGGTATGGCCCCGCATGACCTGGAAGGTTTTGCCTACACCCACACCGATCACCTGGCTGCGCGGCACGCATTTCGCGTCGCCAGCGGCCTGGACTCCATGGTGCTGGGCGAGGCACAGATCCTCGGGCAGATGAAGCATGCGGTGCGTGCTGCCTCGCAGGCTGGCGCGCTGGGGACGACACTGCAGCAGCTGTTTCAGCGCAGCTTTGCCGTTGCCAAGGAGGTGCGCACCAGCACCGCCATCGGCTCGCAATCCATCAGCATGGCGGCAGCGGCCGTGCGGCTGGCCAGCAACCTGTTTGAGGATTTCACGCAGCTGAAGGTGCTGTTCGTTGGTGCCGGCGAGATGATCGATCTGGTTGGGACCCATTTTGCCGCCCAGCACCCACAGGCCATGGCCGTGGCCAACCGCACCCTCGATCGCGGCGAGAGACTCGCGGCCAAGCTTGGCGCGCAGACGCTGCGCATCGGCGATCTGCCGGATCGGCTGCATGAATTTGACATTGTCATCTCTTGTACGGCCAGCAGCGTGCCCATCATCGGCCTTGGCGCAGTCGAACGCGCCCTCAAGCGTCGCCGCAACCGCCCCATGTTCATGGTCGACCTGGCCGTACCGCGCGACATCGAACCAGAGGTGAAGGCGCAGGACAACGTGTTTCTCTATACCGTCGACGACCTGGCGCAGGTTGTCCAGGTCGGCATGGCCCACCGGCAAGCGGCAGTGGCGCAAGCGGAAGCCATCATCGACAACGGCGTGCAGAGCTTTGCGCGCTGGCTGGAGCAGCGCCAGAGCGCGTCGGCCGTGGTGCCGCTGATCCAGCAAATCCACGAGCAGGCGCAGAACTGGAACGCACAGGAGATCGCACGGGCACGGCGCCTGCTCGCCCGTGGCGAGGATATTGATGCCGTCCTGCAGGCGCTGGCCAATGGCGTTGCCAAGAAGATGCTGCATGGCGCAGTGACGGAGTTGCGCAACGCCGACGCACAGCAGCGCCCGGAGACAGCCGCGCTCGTCTCGCGCATGTTCCTGCGCGGCGCGCCTTCCACCCACCATTAGCGTCGCTGCTGCCTGGTGTGTCGTGATCACCCGCGCTTGGTGACACGCTTCGCTTCCGAATCTCTTTGCCTGCCCACACGCGGCAGCACCTGAAATCCCATGCAAGCCTATCTGCAGCACGAGCTGGAACGTTACGTTCAGCGCCTTGAGGAACTCGATTTTCTGCTCTCGCGCGAGGACATTCTCGCGGACATGGCGCAGTATCGGCGACTTGCCAGCGAGCACGCGCAAGTGACGCAGATCGCCGGACGCTACAAGCGTTACCAGGCCATTGCTGCCGATCTGGCCGCCGCCAACGAGATATTGGCCGACACAGACAGTGACGATGCACTGCGCGCCATGGCGCGCGACGAGGCTGCGCAGGCCGGTGCCCAGCTCGAAGCGCTTGAAGCCGAATTGCAGCGCTTGCTGCTGCCGCGCGACCCGGACGACCAGCGCAATGCCTTCCTGGAGATCCGCGCCGGCGCCGGCGGCGACGAGTCAGCGTTGTTCGCTGCCGAGCTGCTGCGCATGTACACACGTTATGCAGACAGCGTCGGCTGGCGCGTGGAGATTCTCAACGCCAGCGAAAGCGAACTCGGCGGTTTCAAGGAAGTGATTGCCCGCATCGAGGGCGATGGCGTTTACGGCCGGCTGCGCTTCGAGTCCGGCGGGCACCGCGTGCAACGTATCCCGGTGACGGAAACGCAGGGGCGCATCCACACCAGTGCCTGCACCGTCGCCGTCCTGCCAGAGCCGGACGAGGCCGAGGCTGTGCAGATCAATCCAGCCGATTTGCGCATCGACACTTTCCGCGCCAGTGGTGCCGGTGGCCAGCACATCAACAAGACCGATTCGGCCGTGCGCATCACCCACCTGCCTACCGGAATCGTCGCCGAGTGCCAGGATGACCGCAGCCAGCACCGCAACAAGGCCAAGGCGCTGCAGGTGCTGACCGCGCGGCTGCAGGACATGGAGCGCAGCGCCCAGGCCAGCAAGGATGCAGCACTGCGCAAAGGGCTGGTCGGCAGCGGCGACCGCTCCGACCGCATCCGCACCTACAATTTCCCGCAGGGACGTCTGACCGACCATCGCATCAACCTGACGCTGTACAAGCTGCCCAGTATCATGGAAGGTGACTTGGGAGAGGTGCTGGATGCACTGCAGGCGGCGCGTGAGGCGGAGCTGATCGCACAGTTGCAGCCACAATGACGGTCGACTCCTCCCCTGCTGACGAGCCATCCGTGGCGGATGCCCTGCGACAGGCCTGCCAACAAGGCCTGCCGCGGCTGGAAGCCCAGATGTTGTTGCTGCACGCGCTGCAGCGCTCGCCCCATGAGCGCGCCTGGCTGGTCAGCCATGACCAAGAGCCCGTCGCGACGCCCACCCTGCTGCAATATCAGGCACTGGTGCATGCGCGCTTGCAGGGCTCACCCATCGCCTACCTGACAGGGGGCAGGGAGTTTTACGGCCTTGAGCTGCACATCACCCCGGACGTGCTGGATCCCCGTCCGGATACCGAAATACTGGTGGATTGGGCACTGGAGCTGCTGGCTGGAAAGCCTGCACCGCGCGTGCTCGACCTGGGCACCGGCAGCGGCGCCATGGCACTGGCCATCCAGCACGCCTGCCCGCACGCGCAGGTCGTGGCGGTAGAGCGCTCGCCTGCGGCACTGCAGGTGGCTCGGACCAACGCGGCCAGACATGCGCTGCCGGTGCGGTTCCTGCAGGGCAGCTGGCTGCAGGCCCTGGAAGATGCCGGCGAACCGGGCCAATTTGCCGTGATCGTGGCCAACCCGCCCTACATTGCAGACAACGATGTCCACCTGGCTGCGTTGCAGCATGAACCCCGGACAGCGCTGGTGGCTGGCGATGACGGTTTACAGGATCTGCGCACCATCATCAAGCAGGCTGCATTCTGGCTGCAGCCGAATGGCTGGCTGCTGCTTGAGCATGGCTGGCAGCAGCACGATGCGGTGCGCACCATGCTTGCGGATGCGGGTTACGCGCAGATTGACTTTCGCCGCGACCTGGCAGGCCATGTGCGCTGCACCGGCGCCTGCCGGCCTCGTGCATGATCGCCCTTCCGCGCTGCGCAAGGTGGGCAACCGCGCGTGCAGCGCCGAATTGGCCGGCACTGGACGACCAATGTCGCTGACTGTTTCTGCATGTTTCTATAATCGCCTGCCAGCCACGCGCCGGCAGCAGACGTCACGCTGTTGCGCTGGTGCCTCCCTATTCGCCCACTTACCCGGTGCACTCGGTGCCTGATTCCATCCTCCCCCCGCTTTCACCACCAGCATCTGCGACGCTGCCGCAGCGCGGCTTCTGGCTGGCGATTGGCGGCGTGGTGGCACTGCTGGTGCTGGCTGCCGGCTTTTTCCTGCATGCGCAGTGGACAGCGCGCCAACAGGCGTGGCACGCAGAACTCGAACGCCATGCCAGCGCCGCGCTGGCCGATGTGAACCAGCGGGGCAATGCGTACGCGTTGTTTCTCGCGAACCTGCGCACCAGCTACGCCTTGCAGGCTCCCCCACAGGACCTACGGCCCTTGGCAGACGCACTTTGGCGCGCCTCTCCGCTGTCGGCATCCGCGCCGCAACCGACGCTGGAACTGGTGGAGTGGCCCGCGTCCCCAGGGGATCGCATTCTTGCCCAAAGCAGGCCAGAGGGACTGGAATACCTGGCACAGCTTGGCGCTGCGAATGGCGCAGCTGTGGGCGTACGGATGCTGGTGCCATGGTCGGACCTGCTGCGGGGCACCTGGTCTTCCGCACTGATTGACGATGTGAACGTCATCACCGACGGCGATGCCCTGCCCGCGGCAGCTGCGCACCTGTCGCTGCAATGGCTGGATTCGCACACGCTGGCCAGTTCCGTGCAGATCGCGGATGCGCCAGTGCGGCTGGCGTTCTCCTTCGCCACGATCCCTGCACAATTCTGGACGAGCGACACAGCCGCAGGCCTGCTGCTTGGCAGCGCGGGACTGGCCTTGCTGATTGGCTTGGCAGCGCTGCGGCGCCAGAAGGAGCGACTGCTCGTCCACCATGTGCAACGCAGCCACGACTATGCCTACAAGGGTTGGCTGCGTTACTTCGCCTTCATTCATCACCCTTTGCTGTCGGCTGCGGAACTGGATGCCCACACCGGCCGCATCATCAACCCGTCTCCCAGGCTGACCCAACTGCTGGGCTACAGCCGCGAGACGATGACTCGACTGACACTGGATGCGCTGGTGCATCCTTCAGACCTGCCGCGGCTGCGCGAGCCGGAAACGCTGGCCTCGCAGGCGCGGGAATACGACTACGAGCGCGTCGCCGATGTCCGCCTGGCCCACAACCTGGGCCACTACGTCTGGGTGGACGTGCTCAAGATCCGCTATGCGATCACGCCCCATGCCGAAGCAGACAGGCCGACACTGATCAGCCGTGAAATGGTCATCCTGCTCGACCAGGACCGCGCCCGCAAGCTGCAGGCACAGCTGCAGCAGCGCATCCAGAAAAGCCAGCAAGTGTTCGAGCAGCTGCCCGTCGGGCTCTGCATCCTCGACAACCAGATGCGGTTCACCTTCATGAACGACTGCTTCCGCCAGTACTCCAACCTTGGTGACGCAGCCCTGCAGACGCTCGATGACTGGTGGCACCACGTGATCGCCTCCAACAGCTACCGGCAGAAAATGGCCGAACGGTGGCACCAGACAGTTTCCGGCGCCATCGCGCGGGACGGCATTTTGCGTCCGCTTGAGCTCGCACTGCATGGCAAGTCCCCGGCGAATCAGCGTTTCGTCGAACTCGCGGGCACCGTCATGGAAGATCAGATGGTGCTGACGCTGGTTGATCTGACGCCGCATAAACACGCAGAAGAGGAAATCCGCCGCCTGGCCTTCTATGACGCCACCACCCAGCTGCCCAACCGCCGCCTGTTGCTGGACCGCGTGCAGCAGGCGCAGGTGACCAGCCAGCAACGTCATTGGCAGAACGCGCTGTTGACGGTTGGGTTGGCCAAGCTGCGCAACCTGCGTGACGAGCGGGGCGCCGCAACGGCGTCCACCGTGCTGCTGCAGACCGTTGAGCGGCTGCGCGCCGTCGTGCCTGCCGACCAGACCATTGCGCGTACCGACACCGAGGAGTTCGCCATCCTGCTCTCGGGCATTGACGGCGACGAGGACGAGGCGGCACGCGTCAGCCAGGACATCGGCAGCGCCGTCATTGCCGCGCTGCGCGCACCCTTCCAGATCGACACCCACACGCTGTACCTGGACGTACACACCGGCGTGACCACCTTTACGGGTCGCGAGATTGACGCCAGCGAGCTGCTGCGCCGCGCCGAGACGGCACTGCAGCAGGCACGCCAGACGCAGCAGCAAAAGCCCCACTTCTTCGACGCCGAGATGCAGGCCAGCGCCAGCGCCGAATCGCAGCTTGAGGAAAACATCCGCACTGCCATTGCACAGGGGCAGTTCGTACTGTATCTGCAGCCGCAGGTGCACGACCACACCGTCGTCGGTGCCGAGGTGCTGCTGCGCTGGCGCCATGGTGATGACACCTTCGTCTCGCCGGATCGCTTCATCTCCACCGCCGAACAGAGCAACCTGATCCTGCCGCTGGGCAATTGGGTGCTGATGCAGGCCTGCCGCCAGCTGGCAGCCTGGGCGCGGCATCCGCACACCCAGCATCTGACCCTGTCCGTCAACGTCAGCCCCAAGCAGTTCAAGCAAGAGAGCTTCGTCGCCAACGTGCTGCACGCGTTGGCAGCCACCGGTGCGTCCCCGCACCGGCTGATCCTGGAACTGACCGAAGGTGTGCTGCTGGAGGACATCGACCAGGCCATCGAGCGCATGGCGCGCCTGAGCGCAATGGGCGTGGGATTCTCCCTCGACGATTTCGGCACCGGCTATTCATCGCTGAGCTACCTGCAACGGCTGCCGCTCTCGGAGGTCAAGATCGACCGCAGCTTCGTGCGGGATCTGAACACCAAGCCCGGCGATGCCAACATCGTGCGCACCATCGTCAGCCTCGGCCACAGCCTGGGGCTGCGTGTCGTCGCCGAAGGCATAGAAACGCCCGAACAGATCGACTATCTCAAGTCCTGCGGCTGCCTGTACTGGCAGGGCTTCTTCATCGGCAAACCGCAGCCCGTCGAACAGTTCGAAGCCATGCTAAGGGCCCCCGTGTCAGCAGAGCGTCCCGGCGCTCCGAGTGACGACTCGCCGGTAGAATAGCGCGCCAGCCTTAATCCTGCAGCGACTTGACCATTTCGATGTGTGGCGCGCCTGCCTCATCGAACACTTCGCCATGGGGCTGGTAGCCCTGACGGCGGTAAAAGCTCTGCGCTGCCAGTTGCGCATGCAGCACGATCTGCCGGTCGCCGCGCGTTCTGGCCGCCTGCTCCAGCGCAGCGAGCACCTGTGCACCGTAGGCCATGCCACGCAACGCCTTGACGACACACATCCGCCCGACGCGGGCAATTCCCGGCGCATGTACCAGCATGCGTCCGACGGCCACGGGCATCTGCAGGCAGTTGAACAGTACGCAATGCAGCGCCTGCGCATCCAGGCCGTCCCACTCCTCCTCCAGCGCAAACCCCTGTTCATCAACGAATACCGCCTTACGCACGGCAGCGGCCGCATCACCCAGGCTCTGCCAGCTGCCCGTGCGCACCTGCACCACCGACTCGCCGGCCTCAAAATCAGCCAGTGCCTGCCGCAACGCTTCGGGGACCGGCCTGGCCGTATGCGTGCTCGGATCGGCGAAGACATACACCATCTGTGCCTGCGTCAACAGCTTCTCACCGCGGAAAATACCCACATCGATATGCAGCGAGCTGTTACCGATGCGACGCATCGCCAGTCCGATGGCCAGCCAGTCATCAAGCGTTGCCGGAGCATGGTAGAGCAGCTCTGCCTTGCGCACATACCACTCGCCCCGCAGCAACGCCATGGACTGCGCATAAGGCACTGCCAGCGCCCGCCAGTAGTCAGTCATCGCGTCGTCGATCCATTGCAGGTAATGCCCGTTGAACACCACCTGTTGCATGTCCACCTCTGCCCAGCGCACTTGGTGGTGTGAAAAAAAACGGAAATCGCTGCGCGCCGTCATGGGGGAAATACCTCTGAAAGTTGGAGATCGCCTCAAGGGCACATGCCATGCGTCCCACATGGCACGGCGCACGATCCGACTGCCGGACAGCGGCCCGGGCTCGCCACGCGCACCGTGCTGCCCTGCACTGTTGACGAATAATCAATAATGGTAACTGGCAATGCCCAAGCCCGACCCGCCTTCCGCGGGCAGACCGCCAAAACAGACGTAGACTGACTGCCTTCCCTCTCTTTGCACAGCGCTTCGCTCATGGCAACCGACCTTTCGCAAACTTCCGCACCGCCACGCCGCATTGGGGTGCTGCTGTGCAACCTCGGCACGCCCGATTCGCCCGAGCCCGCAGCCGTGCGGCGTTACCTGGCCGAATTCCTCGGAGACCGGCGTGTGGTCGAGCTGCCGCGGCTGCTCTGGAAGCCCATTCTTCACGGCATCGTGCTGGTCCGTAGACCCAAGGAGTCGGCGCAAAAGTACCGCAAGGTCTGGATCGAGGGAGAAGGCTCACCGCTTCTCGTCTACACGCAACGGCAGGCCACCATGCTGCGAGGCTGGCTGGGTGAAGCTGGCGTCAGCGACGTCGACGTGCAAGTCGGCATGCGCTATGGCCAGCCCGGCATCACCACCGCCCTGGAGCAGTGGCAGCGCCAGGGAATTGCACACATGCTGGTCGTGCCGCTCTACCCGCAGTATTCGGGCACCACGACGGCCAGCGTGGTGGATGCCGTCAACGCCTGGTGTGGGCGCCAGCGCAACATTCCCGCACTGCGCATCGTGCGCGACTACGCCACCGATGCCGGCTACCTGCGGGCTCTGGAGCACTCCGTGACCCGGCACTGGCAGAAACACGGGCGCCCAGATCATCTGGTGCTGAGTTTTCACGGCATTCCCCAGCGCAATGTGGCGCTGGGAGATCCCTATGCGCAACAATGTCTGCAGACGGCAGGGCTGCTGGCGCAGCGCCTGAACCTTGCGCCCACGCAGTATTCCGTCACTTTCCAGTCGCGTTTTGGTCCAGCCAAATGGCTGCAGCCCTATACGCAGCCGACCGTCGAGGCGCTTGCGCGCAATGGCATCAAGACCATTGACGTCCTATGCCCGGGCTTTGCCAGCGACTGCCTGGAAACGCTCGAAGAAATCAATATGGAAGTACGGCACGCCTTCCTGGCCAATGGCGGCCGTGAATTCCGCTATATCCCGTGCCTGAATGACGACCCTGTCTGGATCGACGCGCTGCGCAACATCGTGCTGACCAACCTCGCTGGCTGGCGCACGGACGGAGCATCTGCGCACATGTGAGAATCGGTTCTACGTCGACTGGCGCATCAGCAACGCCTGAAGGGCTGCATAGCCTACGACCATTAGCGCATACTGGACGACACTGCCGTCCGCTCCCGTCCAAACGAGTGCAAGCAGGCTCCAGACAGATCCGGCCACCCCCAGCAGCAGCGCATTGGTCCACCAGTCAACGCGCCAGCCAGGCTTGCGCCAGAGCCAGCGCGCCGCCCCTGTGAACAGCAGCGAAAGCGCCCACGCCGGCATCAGCAGTGCAATGCCATGCATCAACAATTCAAACCAATGCATCGGCAGCGCTCATAGTCCACGCAGGCCACGCATCATGCGCTGCGTAGCCAGTTCACCACCCAGATAGTGGGCAAAGGCACTGCGCAGCTGCGGCTTGAGCGCTGCCGCATCCTCGCCCAACGCACGCATGCATGCGGCCAGCGGCTGGGGCGCAAGCAGCGCCTGCTGCAGTAGCTGCCACTGCGCACCGGACAAACCTCGCTGCCCCGGCATGGCAGCGTGCAGACCTACCTCTGGCATCAGCGCATAACGACGCTCGGGCTGCAGTGGTGTCTGGTCCACGGTCTGCACCGACAAATCCGGCAGTAGCCCGAGCTGGCGCAGCATCACGAGCTCGAACGCCCGCAGCAAGGTTTCCAGTGCCTCGCCGGGGTCGTTCGACAACACGAACAAGGTTGCCTTGAAGGCATCGAAAACATCCGCCTGCACATCGCCGCGCACCAACATGCGCATCAGCAACTCGTTGAGATAAAGCCCCGCCAGCAGGGCCTCACCACGCGGAGATGCCGGCCCCTGCAGCCGCTCGACCGCGCGGACGGCGCCGATCTCGCCGTGCTCGCTGTCGTCGTAGCTGTAGTCCACGCGCAGCAGCTGAAAGGGCAGCAGCAAGGCGCGGAAGTTCGACGTCGGCTTCTTCGCGCCGCGGGCAACCACGGCCACGCGCCCACGTTCGCGGGTGAACAGTTCCACGACCAGGCTGGATTCGCTGTACGGATACTGGTGCAGCACCCAGGCATGATGACGGCTGGCCCGCCGGAACCTGCGGGCGGGCACCGGAGCGGCGGACGCCATGCCCTCACTCGTAGCCGTAGGAGCGCAAGCGCGCGGCATCGTCGGACCAGCCCGAGCGCACCTTCACCCACAGCTCCAGAAACACCTTCGCGTCCATGAGCTTTTCCAGCTCCTGGCGCGCCTCGGTGCCGATACGCTTGAGCCGCTCTCCCCTCTCGCCGATCACCATGGCCTTGTGGCCGTCGCGCTCGACAATGATGCTGGCGGCAATGCGCAGCATGCGGCTGGCAGTCTTGCCAGGTTCCTCGTCGAACTTGTCGATCATCACCGTCGATGTATACGGCAACTCGTCGCCAGTCAGACGAAACAGCTTCTCGCGGACGATCTCTGCGGCCAGAAAGCGCTCGCTCTTGTCCGTCAATTCGTCGGGTTGGTACCACCAGCCCTGCTGGGGCAGATAGTTGCGACAGATCTCCAGCAGGCGCGCGACATCCTTGGGTGCCTTGGCCGACATCGGCACGAATTCGGCAAAATCGTGGCGCTGCTGCATGCCCTGCAGCCACGGCGCCAGTTCCGAGCGGCGGTGCATGGTATCGAGCTTGTTGGCCACCAGGATCACCGGCGCGCGCCCCTGGATCAACGCCAGTACCTGCGCATCCTTGAGCGAGAAGAAACCCGCCTCGACCACGAACAGGATCAGGTCCACATCGCCAACGGTACCGGTGACGGCCTTGTTCAGTGACTTGTTCAGCGCCGACTGGTGCTTGGTCTGAAAGCCGGGCGTATCCACGAACACGTACTGGGTATCGCCCTCGGTGCGGATGCCAGTAATGCGGTGCCGCGTGGTCTGCGCCTTGCGAGATGTGATACTGATTTTCTGGCCCACCAGCGCGTTCAGCAAGGTCGACTTGCCTACATTGGGGCGACCGACGATCGCGATCATGCCACAGCGCTGCCCGACAGCGGATGCAAGCGTTCCGGACTCGGAAGATTGGGAATCATCCACGACGTTTCTCCTTGGCGGCCAGCAGTGCGAGTGTCGCCGCTGCAGCCTGTTGTTCAGCAGCCTTGCGCGACGCCCCTTTTCCCGTGGCCGACACCTTCTGGCTGGGGATCTCGCAACGCACCTCGAATGTCTGCAGGTGCTCCAGCCCATGGACACCCAACAGGCTGTATGTCGGCAGCGGCAGGCGCTTGGCCTGCAGCCACTCCTGCAGGCTGGTCTTGGGGTCCTTGGACGTGGCCCTCGCCGTACTGGATAGATCCACGGCCCCCATCAACCGCTCGACCACCGCCTGCGCCTGGTCATACCCCGCGCTCTCGAAGATGGCGCCAATCAACGCTTCGACCGCATCTGCCAGAATCGATGGACGTAGCTGTCCGCCAGTCTTGCGTTCGCCTTCTCCGAGGAGCAGGTATTGCGGCAGCTGCAAATCCAATGCGATGCGGTGCAGCGCGGTCTCGTTGACGAGATTGGCGCGGGTGCGAGAAAGCTCGCCTTCGGTTGCCTCGGGCAGCTTCTGCATCAGCCAGCGCGACACGCACAGGTTGAGCACGGCATCACCCAGAAATTCCAGGCGCTCGTTATGATCGGCCGAATGGCTGCGGTGCGTCAGCGCACGGCGCAACACCTGCGGCTGTGGCAATGTGCACCCCAGACGGGCAAGCAACTCAGTGTAATCTTGGCTCAATGGTAGGAAACGTTTGCCACGAGCACGCGACCGGCAGACGTGCGGAAGTGGACATCAATTGGAGGTGGCATGCAACTTGTACGTGAGATACGCCGGTCCAAACAATGGAACCTCACGGGTGTACTCCAGTTCGACGACGACCACCCCGTTCTGCTTGGTCACAGACAAGTCCTGCGAACGCACGGGATCGGCATACTGGTCCAGGTAATCGATGCTGGCCTGACGCTCGAATAGCTGCCGCACCTCGAGTACCGTTGCGCCAGTGGCCGCTTGCTTGAGGGCGCGCTGGATCGCCAGATACTCGGTGACGACCGGCACCGTCCGAAATACCACATAGCCGGCAAACACCAGCACCACCACCAGCAGGCACAGGCTGACGAAGGAAATACCGCGCTGCGTAGCAGCAAAGCGCAGGTTGCGCCGGAATGCAATGGGAAAGGTCGCTGCAGTCATGTCCGCCCTCAATCGAATCATATTGGTCTGATGGTACCGAGCTGCCAAGCGGCCACGCGGTTACCGAATTTTACCGATGCGACTCAGATCCGAGAAATTCATCCAGACCACAACGGCCCGGCCAACGACGTTGGCTTCGGGTACGAAGCCCCAGACCCGCGAATCCAGCGAATTGTCGCGGTTGTCACCCATGACGAAATAATGGCCTTCGGGTACGCGGCAGGTCACCCCTTCGATGCTGTATTCGCAATGGTCGCGATACGGAAAATTGTCGGCCGCCATCACCATTGCCGGCATCTGAGGAATCGTGAGAACGTCGTAGGAGCGTCCGCCCAGCGTCTCCTCCCAGCGCTTGGCGTGGCGCATCGAGTCCTGGTCGAAATAGTCAGGCTGAGGGACGGTACTGATGGCCTGGCCGTTGATGCTCAGGCGCTTGTTCTGATAGCTGACGACGTCGCCGGGTAAGCCGATGACGCGCTTGATGTAATCCATGCGGGGATTGGGAGGATAGCGGAACACCATCACCTCACCACGCTCGGGCGCGCGCCCTTCCGTCAGCTTGGTGTTCCACACCGGCATGCGCAGACCGTAAGTGAACTTGTCCACCAGGATCAGATCGCCGACCAGCAGCGTCGGAATCATCGAGCCACTGGGAATGCGAAATGGCTCGTAGGCAAAAGAGCGCAGCACGAACACCACCGCGATGACGGGAAACAGCCCTGCCGTCCAATCCAGCCACCACGGCTGGCGCATGGCGCGTGTGGCCACCTGGTTGATATCGCCCTCTTCCGGCGTGATGCCCTGCGCCTCCAGCGCATGACGACGCGCCTGCCACTGCTCGACGAGTTCCTGTGCCTGCTTGCGACGCCGGGGCAAAAAGTACAGCTTCTCGGCCAGCCAGTACAGGCCGGTCACGACGGTCGCCAGCAGCAGCAACAACGGGAAATTGCCCTTGATCTGGCCACTCAGCCACAGGGCGAGGTAGGCGGCAGTGGCCGCCAGCAGCAGCCCGGTAAATACAGCAATGGGTTTCACAACAATCAATCCTCAACTTGCAGGATGGCCAGGAATGCCTCCTGCGGCACTTCCACCGAACCGATCTGCTTCATGCGCTTCTTGCCCGCCTTTTGCTTTTCAAGCAGCTTGCGCTTGCGGGTGATGTCACCGCCGTAGCACTTGGCCAGCACGTTCTTGCGCAGCGCCTTGACGGTCTCACGGGCGATGATATGCCCGCCGATGGCCGCCTGGATGGCCACATCGAACATCTGCCGGTCAATCACCTCACGCATCTTGTTGACCACCGCCCGGCCCCGGTATTGCGCCTGGCTGCGGTGAACGATGATGGACAACGCATCGACCCGCTCGCCATTGAGCAGGATGTCCACCTTCACCACGTCCGATGGCCGGTACTCCCTGAACTCGTAATCCATCGAGGCATAGCCACGGCTGACGGACTTGAGCTTGTCGAAAAAGTCCAGCACGATCTCGGCCAGCGGCATTTCGTAGGTCAGCATCACCTGCCGGCCATGGTAGGCCATGTTCATCTGGATGCCGCGCTTCTGGTTGCACAGCGTCATGACCGCGCCCACGTAGTCCTGCGGCAAGAAGATGTTGACCGCCACGATCGGCTCGCGCACTTCCTGGATCTTGCCCGCATCGGGCATCTTGGAGGGGTTGTCGACCAGCACCACCTGCCCGTCGCCCTGCACCACCTCGTAGACAACGCTGGGCGCGGTGGTAATGAGATCCTGGTCGAACTCGCGCTCCAGCCGCTCCTGCACAATTTCCATGTGCAGCAGGCCCAGAAATCCGCAGCGAAAGCCAAATCCCAAGGCCTGCGACACTTCCGGTTCGTACTGCAGCGCCGCGTCGTTGAGCCGCAGCTTCTCCATCGCGTCACGCAGCGCGTCGTACTGGCTGGCCTCGGTCGGATAAAGCCCGGCAAAGACCTGCGGCTGCACCTCCTTGAACCCTGGCAGCGGCGTCTGCGCCGGCCCGGCATTGTTGGGGAGCTTCTTCTCCAGCGTGATGGTGTCGCCGACCTTGGCCGCCTGCAGCTCCTTGATGCCCGCGATGATGAAGCCCACCTCGCCAGCATGCAGCGCCTCGCGCGGCGAGGATGCAGGCGTGAACACGCCCAGCGATCCCGCTTCATACGTGGCGCCGGTGGCCATCATGCGGATGCGCTCACCCTTGCGCAAACTGCCATCGACCACGCGCACGAGCATCACCACGCCCACATAGGCATCGAACCAGCTGTCAATGATCATGGCGCGCAGTGGCCCTTCAGGATCACCTTTGGGCGGCGGCACCTTGCGCACGATCAGCTCCAGCACCTCCTCAATGCCCATGCCGGTCTTGGCTGACACGGCAATGGCATCGGACGCGTCCAGTCCAATGACGTCCTCGATCTCGGCCTTGGCCTGCTCGGGATCGGCCTGCGGCAAATCCATCTTGTTCAGAACTGGCAGCACCTCAACCCCTAGATCCAGGGCCGTGTAGCAGTTTGCAACAGTCTGCGCCTCCACCCCCTGGGAAGCATCCACCACCAGCAAGGCGCCCTCGCACGCCGACAGCGAGCGCGAGACCTCGTAGGAAAAGTCGACATGGCCGGGCGTGTCGATCAGATTGAGGTTGTAGACCTTGCCGTCGCGCGCCTTGTACTGCAGCGCCGCCGTCTGCGCCTTGATGGTGATGCCGCGCTCCTTCTCGATGTCCATAGAGTCCAGCACCTGAGCGGACATCTCACGCTTGCTCAGCCCCCCGCTCAGTTCGATCAGGCGGTCGGCCAGCGTGGACTTGCCATGGTCGATGTGAGCGATGATCGAGAAATTACGAATATGGTCCATGGATTCCAACTGAAGGAGTTACGCACTGCGCGGGCGCAGATTCTGCCTGCTGCCCCTGACCTTGTGCACGGCGCAACAAAAAGGGCGCGCCATGCTGGCACGCCCAGGCCCGGTCAAGCGCCAGATTCTAACGGTTGGCAACCGCAATGCGGCAGACCAGGCATTTGCAGCAGCGGGTTTCTACTCCGCCATGAAGCGCTGGGCGCGCAGTACGTTGCGGGCGCGGCGCAGGTTCTTCAGCAAGAGTTCCATGTGTGCCAGATCGCGCACCGTAATGCCCATGCGGATCTCGATGGCCTCCAGCCGACCTTCCTCGACCATGTCGATGCGGCGGATGTCCACCTCCGACTGGGCCATCACCACAGTGGCCTCGGCCAGCGCACCCTTGGTGTTGCGCAGGTGCAGGATGAGCGTTGCGTCGAATTCGCCGACGGGCTCCTCAGCCCACTCTACCGGCACGAACGATGCCGGCTCCTTGGCGCGCCGACGTTCGGCGACCGGACAGTTTTGCCGGTGCACCTCCAGGCCACGACCGCTGACCAGAATGCCCGTGATGGCATCACCAGGCAAGGGGCCGCAGCAGGCTGCGTAGCGCACTGGCGCACTGTCGGCGCCGCCGATGGCCAGCACCGCAGCCGGCGCCGGGGCCATTAGCCGCTCCTTGGACAGCACCAGCGCATCCGGGCGCAGACCCAGCCCCTGCAGCACCTGCCCGATCTGCTTGACGAGTTCATTCGCAATCAGACGGCCATGGCCCAGGTCCTGCAGGATCTGCTCACGCGACTTGCCCTGGTGCAGAATCGCCAGGTTCTGCCAGATTGCGTCTGCCAGCGGAGAGTCTGCCGGCAGATCGTTGTAGCCAGCCACCCGCAGGGCCTGTGTCAGCAAACGCAGGCCGAGCGCGCTGGTTTCCTGCTGATTGGCATGCTTGAGCTGGCTGCGAATCTTCGAGCGAGCCCGCCCGGTCTTGACGAACTCCAGCCAGCCGGGATGGGGCGTGGCGTCATCGGCGGTGATGATCTCGATCGTGTCGCCGTTCTTGAGCACTGTGCGCAGCGACGCGGGCTGGCCGTTGACCATGGCTGCAGCGATGTGATCGCCGACGTTGGAATGGATCGCGTAGGCAAAATCCACCACCGTCGCGCCGATGGGCAGCGTGAGGATCTGGTTCTTGGGCGTGAAGACGTAGACAGACTCCGGGTGCAGGTCCACCTTGACGTCGCTGAGGAACTCGCTGGCGTCGTCGGAGACATTCTCGATCTCCAGCATCGATTCAAGCCAGCGGCCATTGAGGCTGTCGGCCAGCATGCGGTCCATCCCGTTGGACTGGTAGAGCCAGTGCGCAGCAATCCCGGTTTCGGCCACGACATGCATCATCTCCGTGCGTAGCTCCACCTCCACCTCCACCTCGGACGGTCCGAGCAACGCCGTATGCAGTGACTGGTAACCGTTGGGCTTGGGATTGGCGATAAAGTCCTTGAAATGGCCAGGCAAGGGGCGATAGGTCTGATGCAAAACGCCTAGGCCTGTATAGCAGTCCGAGACGTTCTCAAACAGTGCCTGAACGCCAAAGATGTCGCTCACCTTGGCGAAGCTCAGGCCCTTGCGGGTCATCTGCTCATAGACCTTGTAGAGCTCCTGCTCGCGCTCCAGCAGGCGCACCTTGATCTGCCGCTGCGCAAAGGCCTTCTCCAACTCGGAGCGCACGCGCTCGGCCATCCCGCGCCGCCTGGCCTTGACACGTTCGACCGCCTTGACCAGCGTCTGGTACCGCCAGGGGTACAGGTGCTTGAAGGACAGCTCGCGCAGCTCGCGCACCGTCGCATTGAGCCCAAGGCGATTGGCAATGGGGACGTAGATGTCCATCGTCTCGCGCGAGATGCGGCGCCACTTGCTGCGCGGCGCCACCGAGAGCGTACGCATGTTGTGGGTGCGATCGGCCAGCTTGATGAGGATGACGCGCACATCCTTGGCCATCGCCAGCAGCATCTTGCGAAAGGACTGCGCCTGATTCTCCTCCCGCGAGTGGAACTCGAGCTTGTCCAGCTTGGTCAGCCCATCCACCAGATCGGCCACGTCTTGCCCGAACTGCGCGGCAATATCCTGCTTCGAGACGCCGCAATCCTCCATCGCATCGTGCAGCAACGCGGCGGCCAGTGCAGGGCTGTCCAGATGCCATTGCGCGCACAACTGCGCCACCGCGATGGGGTGCGTGATGTAGGGTTCGCCGCTGTTGCGATACTGTCCGGCGTGCGCCTGCTGCGCAAATGCAAAGGCACGCTCAACGCGTGCCTGATCGTCCTCGGAAAGGTAGGCAATGGTGCGCGCAAAACCAGCATAGGCATTGGCCACCAGCGCGGCATGCTCGGCGCTCAGCGCAGAAACGGCCGCATTGGCGGGCGAGGCGGGCGCCGGTGCGCGGTGAATGACTGCATTTGCATGTCCGGACATCGTCATCTTGCAAATGTAGCAAAAGCCCGCTACTTCAGCAGCGACTGTTGGTAAAAAACAAAACACCCCGAAGGGTGTTCAGTGCGGCGAGGAAATTCCGCCAGAAGGCCGCGGGCCATGTCCACCGGGGCACACCGCGTCACAGCGGCACGCGTCGGAGCATTTCGAGACCGACCTTGCCTGCCGCGATCTCGCGCAGCGCCGTCACGGCGGCCTTGTTATTGGTTTCGACCTTGGGCGCATGTCCCTGGTTGATCATGCGGGCCCGGTAGGTCGCGGCCAGCACCAGCTGGAAACGGTTAGGAATCTGCTTGAGACAATCTTCTACGGTGATGCGTGCCATGAGAAATCCTGCTCGGGCCCTGCAGGCCCGATGAAATAAAACGAAAAAGCGCTTACGCGCATAACCAGCGCCAAGCGCACGCCCCGCCGCCCCTTCACGCTTCAGGCGATACCAAGCGCCGCGAACACGTCGCGCCTTGCCCGACGCTGGGCCGCATAGCGCAGCCGCTGCGCCTGCACAATGCTCTTGAGGTCAAAGAGCGCACGCTCGAAAACCTCGTTAATTATAACGAAGTCGAACTTCTCGGCCTGCGCCATCTCGACGCTGGCATTGCGCATGCGCAGGTCGATAACGTCGGGGCGGTCCTCCCCGCGGCGCTCCAGCCGCGCGCGCAACTCCTCCAGACTGGGCGGCAGAATAAAGATCAGCACCGCATTGGAAAACACCCGCCGCACCTGCATGGCCCCCTGGAAATCGATTTCCAGCACGACATCGCCCCCTTGCGCGATGCGATCGGCCACCGCTCGCTTGGCCGTTCCATAGCGGTTGCCATGCACGTTGGCCCACTCCAGAAAGGCATCATTGGCCACCATGTCGTCAAACTCCGCATCGGAGATGAAAAAGTACTCACGGCCATGTTTTTCCTGGCCGCGTGGTGCGCGCGTGGTGTGCGAGACCGTGGGTGCCACACGCGTATCCAGCTCCAGCAACGCCTTGACCAGGCTGGACTTGCCTGCCCCACTTGGAGCGGCCACGACGAAGAGATTGCCCGGATAGTCGGCTTCACCGGCGGACACAAGAGAATCACGCATAAAGAAAAGTAGGCCTGCGGCCTGCACGTAGATTTCGGTTGGCGAATAAGGAAAGGCAGGTGTGCGCCGGCGAACGCCTTGCGCACGCCGAGTCATTCGATGTTCTGGACCTGCTCGCGCATTTGCTCGATCAACACCTTCATTTCCATGCTGATGCGACTGAGCTCCAACAATGCGGATTTGCTGCCCAGCGTGTTGGCTTCGCGATGCAACTCCTGCATCAGGAAGTCCAGTCGCTTGCCCACTGCTCCACCCTGACCAAGCAGATGCTCAACCTCATCAAGATGCGCCGTCAGACGGGCCAGTTCCTCGGCCACGTCGATGCGAATGGCAAAGGCCGTCGCTTCCGTCAATGCCCGCTGCTGCGCTTCGCGCTCCTCGACCGGAGGAGTGCCATTCGCATCACTGGCACTGGCCAGCGCCTCTTTCCAGCGCTCGAGGAACCGCTCGCGCTGTTGCTCAACCAGACGAGGCACGAGCGGCGCCGCCTTGGCGACCCATTCGCGCAACGCATCCACCTTCTCGAGCAAAATGGCCTTGAGGCGCGCGCCTTCACTGGCGCGTGCGTGCTTGAGGGCGGCGATGGCCTGCATCACAGCACGCTCCAACTCCGGCGTCCACTCCAGCCCGTGCTCCTGCGGCGCTCGGCTCTGCAGCCACTGCAACGCCTCTGCCACCGACAGTGCCCGGGCGTCGGGCAGCCAGTTCTGCACCTGCGTCTGTATCCAGTGCAACTGTTGCAGTGCCCGGACATCGAGTGCGCCGGCCCCCGCCCCCGTCTCGCGCAAGGCCACGCGCAATTCCACCTTGCCGCGCTGGAGCTGCTCGGCAAGGCTCTGGCGCAGCTTGCCTTCCAGTGGCTTGAAGGCATCCGGCACTTTCAGTACCAGGTCCAGGAACCGACTGTTGACCGAACGCAACTCCAGCATCAGCACACTGGCACCGTCACCTGCGCCCAGCGCAGCCTGCACGGAGGCATACCCGGTCATACTGTAAACTGTCATATACAAGAGATTCGAGCTGTAACCACTCGACGGGCCATCCAAAGCGGCTATTATCACCGCACATTTCCGCTCAACCGAGACTACACGCGCCGCGATGGCCACTTCCTCGCCTTCTCCATCTGGCCCGGCCGCCAAGTCCAAGCCGGCGGCGCTGCCGCCCAACACCATGGTCGGTGGATACCGCCTGTTGCACCGGATTTCCTCAGGCGGATTCGGCGTTGTGTATTACGCGGTCGACCCTAACGGACATCCCGTGGCCATCAAGGAATATCTGCCCAGCTCGCTGGTCACGCGCGAGGCCGGGCAACTGGTGCCACAGGTACCGCCGGAGAAGATGTCTCTGTACCGGCTGGGGCTGAAAAGCTTCTTCGAGGAAGGCCGCTCGCTGGCGCAGATCTCGCATGCCTCGGTGGTGAGCGTGCTCAACTTCTTTCGCGAGAACGAAACGGTCTACATGGTGATGAATCACCTGGAGGGCGCCACCTTGCAGGAGTACATCGTCACCGCGCGCAATCCGGACAGCCGCAAGGTGTTTCGCGAAGCGACCATCCGCTCGCTGTTCGACGAGATCCTGCGCGGCCTGCGTATCGTGCACCAGCACAAGATGCTGCATCTGGACATCAAACCGGCCAATATTTTCATCACCGATGATGACCGCGCCGTGATGATCGACTTCGGCGCCGCACGCGAGGTGCTTTCCAAGGAAGGCAACTTCGTGCGTCCCATGTATACCCCAGGCTTTGCCGCGCCAGAGATGTACAAGCGCGATGGCGCGCTAGGCCCGTGGACGGACATTTACGCCATCGGCGCCTGCATCTACGCCTGCATGCTGGGCGTGCCGCCCAACGACGTGCCGCAGCGCAATGAGAAGGACCGGCTGGCGCTGGCGCTCAGCCGCGTGCGCAACATCTATTCGGACAATCTGATCCAGGTCGTCGAATGGTGCATGGCCATGGATCCGCTGGCGCGTCCGCAGTCGGTGTTCACGCTCCAGAAGGAGCTTGCCCGCGAATCCGAGCTGCGCTATTCCAAAATGAGCATGGCAGAGAAGATGCGCATGCAGATCAGCGCGCTGGTGACCGGCGGCAAGCGTGAGCCTGGCTGACGCGCATCCTGAACATCCCCATGAAATTCTCCGTATTCCAGACCAGCCACCAGGGCGGTCGCGCCCGCAACGAGGACCGCATGGGCTACTGCCACACGGCCGACTCTGCGCTGTTCATCCTTGCCGACGGCATGGGCGGCCATCCGGAAGGAGAAATGGCCGCGCAGATTGCCCTGCAGACCATTGCGGCGCTGTTCAGGCGGCAGGCGCAGCCGATGCTGGAAGACGTAGCGCATTTTCTCGAGTCCGGATTGCTGATGGCGCACCGCCAGATCCTGCGCTACGCCATCGACAAAGGCATGCCGGACTCGCCACGCACCACGCTGGTCGCCGCCGTCATTCAGCAGGGCATGCTGCAGTGGATCCATTGCGGCGACTCACGCCTGTACGTCATGCGCAACGGCGCGCTGGTCACGCGCACCCGTGACCACTCGTACTCCGAACTGCGCGAATCCGTGTTGACCAAGGTTGGCGAGATCAACCGCAACGTGCTCTTTACATGCCTGGGCTCGCCCGCGCGCCCCATCTATGACCTGGGTGAGGCGCGGCCGCTCGCGCGTCACGACCGCATCCTGCTGTGCTCTGATGGCCTCTGGGGGCCGCTGGACGACGAGGCCATCGTCGCCGGCATCTACCAGGGCGAGGTGCGTGAAAGTGCCGTCGCGCTGGTCGAGCATGCCTATCAGATGGCCGGCAGACACAGCGATAACATCACCGTCATTGCGCTGGAATGGCTTGAAGAAGCCAGCAAGCGCCCCACCCCGCCGCCTGAGCTGGATGATGACTTTTCCGATGTTGAGGAGTTCACCACCACAATTTCCGGTAACCTGCTTGATGATCTCGACATCGAACGCAGCCTGGCCGACATCAACAAGGCCTTGAACCGGCGCTAGCTCGGGAATGTTCATGCCGCTGCGCGGCAGCGGTGTTCACATTGACTGCTGCCCCGACCACTGCGCGGCTGTTGCCACCTTTTTAGCTACATTCATGATCCCTTTTGACAACACCCCTTTCCAGCGCACCGCAGCGCGCACTGCCACGGCCCTTCGCCCTACCACGATCGAACGTCAGTACACCCGTTATGCCGAGGGCTCGGTACTCATCAGCGCCGGCCACACCAAAGTGCTGTGCACCGCGTCCGTCGAAGAACGTGTGCCGCCTCACAAGAAGGGCACCGGCGAAGGCTGGGTCACGGCCGAATACGGCATGCTGCCGCGTGCCACCCACACGCGTGGCGCGCGTGAGGCCGCCAAGGGCAAGCAGTCCGGCCGCACACAGGAAATCCAGCGGCTGATCGGCCGCTCGCTGCGCGCGGTATTCGATCTGCAGGCACTGGGCGAACGAACCCTGCACCTTGACTGTGACGTGCTGCAGGCCGATGGCGGCACCCGCACGGCCGCCATTACCGGCGCATGGGTCGCGGCGTACGACGCCGTCCAGTGGCTGTTGGCCCAGGGGCTCATCCAGCAATCGCCGATCCGCGAGGCCGTGGCCGCCACGTCGGTGGGCATTGTCCAGGGCCAGGCGCTACTGGACCTGGAGTACGTGGAGGATTCGGCCTGCGACACCGACATGAACGTCGTGATGACCGAGTCCGGCAACTTCGTCGAAGTCCAGGGCACGGCCGAGGGCGCGGCGTTTTCACGCGCGCAGATGAATGCCCTGCTCGATCTGGCCGATGCCGGCATCCGTGAGCTGATTGCGCTGCAGCGCAGCGCGCTTGGCCTTTGAACCCGTTCCCAGACCCTCTCATGCGCATCGTCCTCGCATCCAACAACCGTGGCAAGCTGCACGAGCTGCAAGCCCTTTTCGCGCCGCTGGGCGTCACCCTTGTGGCACAGGGGGAGCTTTTTACCGGCGAGGCTGAAGAGCCCTACCATACATTCGTTGAAAACGCGCTGGCCAAGGCGCGCTTTGCCGCCAGCCACACCGGCCTGCCTGCCATCGCCGACGACGCCGGCCTGTGTGTGCGTGCCTTCAATGGCCTGCCCGGCGTACAGACCGCCTACTACAGCCTGCAATTTGGCTATCCCAAGGGCGACGCCTACAACGTCCGCGCACTGCTTGAGCAGATGCAGCATGTGCGGGACCGCCGCGCCTACATGGTCAGCACCCTCGTTGGCGTGCGCCACGCGGAGGACCCTGAACCCCTGATCGCCGTTGGCAAGGTCAGTGTTGACATCGCGACCGCACCGCGCGGCAGCAACGGCTTCGGTTTCGACCCCGTATTGTGCGTTCCAGAACTGGGAAAAACCTTCGCCGAACTGACCGAGGAAACCAAGAACCAGTACAGCCATCGCGGCCGATCGTCTCGGCAAATGCTGGAGCTGGTGCGCAGCTACTGGCTGCCGGAGCAATGAAAACGAAAGCAGCCGTGGCAGCCACTTGGCATACAGCTCCATTCGTGGGGTGACGCATTGAGAGGCGGCTATGATAGGTGCGCATCATCTACCCTGGCACATTGCCAGCGTCGCGCACGCCTCCCATTGCTCCTGCTTGTCCGACACAGCCATGGCTTTTCACCTGCCCTTTCGTTCTGCCGTGCTCACCGCCCTTGTGGCAAGCAGCGTCCTTGCCCTGCCCTGCGTCCAGGCGCAAAGCCTGACCGCGCTCGTTGAAGCCGCCAGCGGCTACGACGCCCAATGGCGCGCTGCGCTGGCCGAGCGCGAAGCGGCTGCCAGGCGCAGCGATCAGGCCCGCGCCCCGTTATTGCCGCAGCTCGGCGTCGGTGCAGAGCTCTCCCGTGCGCAGACGCGCAGCCACACGGACCTTGCCGACGCGCGACACACCGGAACGACTCGCAGTATTGCCATCGAGGCGTCGCAGGCACTGTACCGACCCACCGACCGCCTGCAGTACGCGCAGAGCCAGCGCGCAATCGCGCTGGCCCAGCACCAACTCGACGCCGCAGCACAAGCGTTGATCGTGCGGGTCGCGCAGGCTTATTTCGAGGTACTTGCGGCCGAGGACACACTGACGTTCGTCAAGGCCCAAAAAGCTGCAGTGCAAGAGCAGCTAGCAGCTGCACAGCGCAATTTCGAGGTCGGCAACGCCACCATTACCGACACGCGCGAAGCCCAGGCGCGCTTTGATCTCATTCACGCCCAGGAGATCGCCGCCGCCAATGACCTGGAAATCAAGAAGCTGGCGTTGGACCAGACCGTGGGCATAGTGCAGGCACGCCCGTGGCGACTGCGCGAGAATGCGGAGCTTCCTCCTCTTACGCCTTCCAGCGTACTGGACTGGACCGCCGCGGCCGAGCGTGACCAACCCCAGATCCAGCGCGCGCTCGTCGCGCTTGATATCGCCCGCATGGAAACCGAAAAGGCACGCACTGGCCACTTGCCCACGGTGGATCTGACCGCGCGACTCGGGCAAACCAGCAATCCGGACGGCACACCGAGCAACGCATTGGGCGCACGCAATCGCCAGGCCAGCATCGGCGTGCAGCTCAACCTGCCGCTCTTTACCGGTTTCGCGGTGGAAAACCGTGTACGCGAAACCGTCGCACTAGAAGAGCAAGCGCGGGCGCAGCTCGATGACGTCCGCCGCCAGGTGCTGCAGGCTACGCGCACTGCGTTTTTGGGTCTGCAATCGAGGCTCAGCCAGGTACAGGCATTGGAAGCCGCACAGGCCTCATCGCTGAGCGCCCTTGAGGCCAACCAGCTGGGCTACGAAGTAGGTGTGCGCATCAACCTGGACGTGCTCGACGCCCAGAGCCAGCTGTTCGACACCCGCCGCCAGCTGGCCCAGGCGCGCTATGACGTGCTGCTTACCCACCTGCAACTGGCCCAGGCCAGTGGCACGCTGGACATGGAGGATGTGCGTCGCATCAATGCCCTGCTCGAACCCCGCTCGGGCGACGCCGCCGCAACCGCAGTGGCCGGCGATCAGCGCTAGCGCGCCATCCGCGGCCGTCCTCCGGCCCGTGGCTGCGGTGGACGCTCTATCTAGGATCAATTCTGATACCTTACGAACGGATCTACAGGCCCCGGCAGCCCGTGTATAGGTGAGTACAGCCGCGACCTGCCATTCCACCAAATGCCGTCCGTTACCGCGCCGGAACCGAGTGTCATACCCCATTCAAGCGTTTCAGGAATGTCAAAAACAGCCTACTAATAAGGGAATCCTCTAATTGAAAAAACCAACTTTACGTGTGAAGCAATAATCCCGCCCTTCAGAATTACTTAAGAAATAATAGTCATTCATGGTCGGCAACACACAAAGTCTCGAAAGCATCGCAACCCAAAGTGGCGTCACACGCCGACAGGTGCTGATTGGTGCGGCAGGCGCGGGCGCTGCGCTCCTGGGCTATCAGTACTTCTTTGGCAGCCAGTACCGTGCTGCCAGCGCGGAGAAAATGGTCGACGTGGTGATGATTGGCGGCGGCATCATGAGCGCCACGCTGGGCGCTTACCTGAGCGAGCTTGAGCCAGACTGGAGCATTGAGGTGTTCGAGCGGCTTGATGCGGTGGCCGAGGAAAGCTCCAACGGCTGGAACAACGCCGGCACCGGACATTCGGCCCTGTGCGAGCTGAACTACACACCGATGGACAGGAATGGCAACGTTCAGATTGCCCGTGCGATCGCCATCAACGAGAACTTCCAGATTTCGCGCCAGTTCTGGGCCTATCACGTGGAACAGGGCGTCCTTGGTCACCCACGCGGCTTCATCAACTCCACGCCGCACATGAACATGGTGTTTGGCGAGGAAAACCGCGCCTTCATGGAAAAGCGCGTGGCGGCGCTGCAGGCCTCGCCGCTGTTTGCCGGCATGGAGTACGCCACCGACCACGCTAAGATCGCCGAGTGGGTGCCGATCATGATGGAAGGGCGCGATCCGAATCAGGTCGTCACATCCACGCGCTCGCCGCTGGGCACGGATGTGAACCTGGGCGAGATCACGCGCCAGTTCTTCCAGCATCTGGGCGAGCGCCCGCACTTTCATCTCACCACCGGCTATGAGGTGCGCTCCATTACGCGCAATGACGACGGCACCTGGCGCATCTCCGCGTTCAACATGGAAGATGCCTCGGACATCAAGACGGTCGACACACGCTTTCTGTTCATCGGCGCAGGCGGCGCCGCACTGCCACTGCTGCAGCTGTCCGGCATTCCGGAAGCCAAACAGTACGCAGGCTTTCCCGTCGGCGGCGAATTTCTCGTAACCGAAAAACCGGAAATCGCCTCTCGCCACCTCGCCAAGGTGTATGGTCTTGCCGAGACTGGCTCCCCTCCGATGTCAGTACCGCATTTGGACACCCGCGTGCTGGACGGAAAAAGGGTGCTGCTGTTCGGACCCTTTGCAACATGGTCCAGCAAGTTCCTCAAGAACGGCTCGTACTTCGACCTGATCAAGACCACCACGCCCTCCAACATCATCCCCCAGCTGCAGGTCGGCATCAACGAGTTCTCGCTCGTGACCTATCTGGCACAGCAGCTGCGGCTGGACAAGGCGCAGAAAATGGACATGCTGCGCCAGTACATGCCCGAAGCCAAAGACGAGGACTGGTATCTCTGGGAAGCGGGCCAGCGCGTTCAGATCATCTACAACGATCCAGAAAAAGGCGGCGTGCTCAAGCTCGGCACCGAGGTGGTCATGTCTGCCGACCGCACGGTCTCGGCGCTGCTGGGCGCATCGCCCGGCGGCTCGACCTCGCCGGCGATCATGCTGTCGCTGCTGGAGCGCGCCTTCCCCGACAAGATGCAGACCCCCGCCTGGAGCCAGAAGATCCGGGCGATGATTCCCAGCTATGGCTTCAAGCTTCATGAGCACCCGCAGCTGCTGGCCAAGGTCTGGGCCTCGACAGAAGCCAGCCTGCAACTGGCCATCGCCTCGCCAAGCCTGGAAAACCGCGCTGCAGGCACCGTTCCTGATGAGAACCCTGGGGACGTGCCCAAGGTCTCGGACATCGCGCTATAAGTGACTGCTGCGCGGACTGCGTGCCGCCGCTGATGGAGATACCCACCACGCGCTGGCTGCCCCGCTGCGGCATCCAGCGCGTTTTTCCTGGCGCAGGCGCCAGTGCTCCCAACGCTTATCCGAGCAGGCGTGCCTGCACGCTTTTTCCTTTCACGCGGCCGCCGTTAAGCCTGCTGGCCGCCTGGCTGGCGATGCCACGGGCCACTGCCACGTAGGTGGAAAAGTCATTCACGTTGATCTTGCCGATCTGCTCCTTGGTATAGCCGAAGTCGCGCGTCATCGCACCCAGCACGTCACCGGCGCGGATCTTTTCCTTGCGCCCGCCCGTGATCTGAATGGTGCGCATGGCCGGCAGCAGCGGCGCGGCAGACGCCGGCGGCAGCGCTGCCAGTGAATGCCAGTTCACTTCGCGCCCCTGCTGCACCTCGATGCGGCCAACGGCCCCCATTTCATCCATGCTGGCCAGACACAGTGCCAAGCCCTGGGCGTCACCATGGCCAGTGCGTCCAATGCGGTGGATGTGTACCTGCGCATCGGGCGTAGTGTCGACGTTGATCACGGCCTCCAGATTAGCAATATCCAGCCCGCGCGCGGCCACATCAGTGGCAACCAGCACGCTGCAGCTGCCGTTGGCAAACTGCACCAGCACCTCATCGCGCTCGCGCTGCTCCAGCTCGCCATACAGTGCCAGCGCGCTGATGCCGTGCGCCTGCAGCACCGCGGCCAGATCCCGGCACTGCTGCTTGGTGTTGCAAAAGGCGATCGACGATTCCGGGCGGAAGTGCAGCAGCAGCTGCGTCACCGCGTGCAGGCGCGCCTCCTCCCTGACCTGGTACCAGCGCTAAGCGATCTTATGCGCACTGTGCTGTGCAGCCACCTTGATGGTGTGCGGCTCGCGCATGAACCGCGCGGCCAGCGCTGCGATACCGTCCGGACAGGTCGCGGAAAACAGCAGGGTCTGGCGATCGCTGGGACACTGGCTGGCAACCTGCACGATGTCCCCGTAGAACCCCATGTCCAGCATCCTGTCCGCCTCGTCGAGCACCAGCGTGTTGAGGGCCGCCAGATCGATCGCCCCGCGCGCCAGCAAATCCATGACTCGGCCCGGCGTGCCGACGATGACGTGCGCGCCATGCTCCAGGCTGGCCATCTGGTTGCGTGCGGGCACGCCGCCAAACACCGTTACGATCTTGATGTTCTCCTGCGCCCGCGCCAGACGGCGGATTTCGTTGGCGACCTGGTCTGCCAGTTCCCGCGTCGGGCACAGCACGACTGCACCGCAAACCAGCGCGGATTGAGCCTTGCCAGCAAGGCCATGCCAAAGGCGGCGGTTTTTCCGCTCCCGGTGCTCGCCTGGGCAATAACATCCCTGCCTTGCAATGCCAGTGGCAGGCTGGCCGCCTGGATGGCTGTCATCTGCGTGTAGCCCAGCTGCTGCAGGTTGGCCAGCATGGCTGCGCCAAGCTGTAGTTGCGAGAAAGCGGCCGCATCCGCGCTTGACGCAATGTCTTCTGTGATTGATTTCATGCCGCCATTATCAGCGGGTTGCCATGCAGGGGTCTGAGCACGGTGGTGGTTGCGTGCCGACGCCCTGTGTCCAGAGTCTGCGATCACCGGATGACAACACCGCATTCGCACGCAGCCTGCCGCCGTCCCAAGATTTGAAAAAAGAGTTTGTACATGAACACGATGCATGCGGCTCCCGCCAAACGCCACCCTCCGCAGTCGGCATGGCGCCTCTACTGGCGGGAAACGCTGGCCGGCGTAGTCACCGCGCTGGCGTTGGTGCCGGAGGTCATCTCCTTTTCCGTCGTCTCTGGCGTCGATCCGCAGGCCGCCCTGTATGCCTCCATCACCATGGGGCTGCTGATGTCAATACTGGGCGGGCGCCCCGCAATGGTTACTGCCGCAGCGGGCTCGGTGGCGCTGGTGATCGGGCCGATGACGCGTGCGCACGGCGTGGACTACATCTTCCCTGCCGTCCTGCTGGCGGGCGTCATCCAGGTACTGTTCGGGCTATCGCGCCTGGCCAGTCTGGTGCGTTATGTACCGCGCTCCGTGATGCTGGGCTTCGTCAACGCCCTGGGTATCCTGATCTTCATGGCGCAGGTGCCGCATGTGCTCGACCAAGGCAGCATCGTCCTGGTGGTCTTTGCCGTTGCCCTGTTGCTGACCTGGCTGGTGCCGAAATTCACGACCGCCGTACCTTCCCCCCTGATCGCGATTACTGTTGCCGTTGCGCTGGTAGGCGTAATGGGCTGGCAAGTGCCCACCGTCGCTGACAGCGGCCAGATGGCGCCTGGCCTGTGGCACTTCACGCAGTGGAACGTGCCATTCAGCTGGCAAACCTTCACCATCATCTTGCCTACAGCGCTGAGCATTGCCTTTGTCGGCCTGCTGGAATCGTTGCTGACGGCCCAGCTGGTCGATGAAAAAACCGGCACGCGTTCGGACAAGAACCGCGAGTCCTGGGCCCTGGGTGTTTCCAACATGGCAGCAGGCGCGTATGGCGGGGTGGCGGGCTGCGCCATGATCGGCCAGACCGTGGTCAACATCGACATCGGTCGCGCCCGCACGCGCTTGTCTACCGCGGCCGCGGCACTGACCATGCTGCTGCTGGTCTCAGTACTGAGCGGCCTGCTGGCCATTATTCCCATGGCCAGTCTGGCTGCCGTGATGGTCGTGGTCGCCATCAAGACGGTGGACTGGCAGAGCGTTTCCCCGCGCACTTGGCAGCGCATGCCCTTGCCGGAATCGCTGGCCATGGTCGTCACCGTTGTCATCACGGTATGGTCCGAGAACTTGGCGCTCGGTGTAGGCATCGGCGCGGTGATCGCGCTGATGCTGTTTGCCAGACGGGTCGCCAACGCTACGCTGGTGCAGCGCCAGGCGCCGCAGTCGCCCAACGCCCCGGTGCAATACACTGTCTCCGGCCCCTTGTTCTTCGCCAGCAGCCATGCACTGGCAGAGGAGTTCGACTACGAGGCAGACCAAGGCCGGCCCGTGCGTGTGGACCTGTCCGCCGCACAGATCTGGGACGCCACCACCGTCGCCGCCCTCAACACCGTGGCACGCAACTTCCGCAAACACGGCTGCAGCGTGCATTTCAGTGGCCTCAATGCCCGCAGCCGTTTGCTGCGCAGCCGGTTGAAGAACCATGTGTGATGGAGTGCCCGCTCCACGCGGTCTCGGTCGCTGCGAACCTGCGCAAATTCTTTTTATGCCTTGCACCGCAAGGATGGCAGTGACTTGACACGATGGGGATTTCTTCGCCCGGATCGGTATCGTCTGGCCGCCGCTGGCGTTAATCCACGCGAGCAGTGCCCGCCTCGCACTTGCGCGACGGGCCGCCGGTGTTGCGTGCAGCGGCAACCCAGCACGCAAAGAATTCACGGCTAGGTTCTACCGCCGGCCCTGTCGCCAGAAGCAGCGGCGACAATGAACCGCGCTAGCTGCCTTTCAGGAGGTTGGCAACGGCTACCCCGGTGAATGTCTTCTTCGCCACGACCTCCTCCGGCGTTCCCGCCGCCACGATCTGCCCGCCGTTTTTGCCGCCCTCCGGTCCAAGGTCGATGATCCAGTCGGCCTCGGCGATCACGTCCAGGTCGTGCTCGATGACGATGACGCTGTGGCCTCCATCAACCAGACGGTGCAGCACATGGATGAGTTTTTCCACGTCGGCCATGTGCAGGCCGACCGTCGGTTCGTCCAGCACGTACAGGGTGTGCGGCACCTTGTTGCCACGCCGGGTGACGTCATCACGAACCTTGGTGAGCTCCGTCACCAGCTTGATGCGCTGGGCTTCGCCGCCGGAGAGGGTAGGACTGGGCTGCCCTAGCGTCAAGTAACCCAGGCCCACGTCTCTGAGCAGTTGCAGCGGGTGGGCGATGGTGGGCATGGAGGCAAAGAAATCGACGGCTTCATCCACCTCCATCTTCAGCACGTCACCGATGTTCTTGCCGCGCCAGGTGACGGACAGGGTTTCCGGGTTGAAGCGCGCGCCGTGGCAGACCTCGCAGGGCACTTTCACGTCCGGCAGAAAGCTCATTTCGATGGTGCGCATGCCCTGCCCTTCGCAGGCCGGGCAGCGGCCTTCGCCGGTGTTGAAACTGAAACGGCTGGCGCTGTAGCCTCGCGCCTTGGCTTCGAGCGTATCGGCAAAGAGCTTGCGTACCGTATCCCAGAAGCCGATGTAGGTGGCTGGGCAACTGCGCGGGGTTTTTCCAATGGGCGTCTGGTCCACCTCCAGCACGCGATCAATCGCCTCATAGCCCTCCAGGCCTTTAAGGTGTTGCAGGTACGGCGAGGGGCCGGTCTTCGCCAGGCTTTCGCGCCCGGCGCGGGTGGATTGCTGGCTGACCACGCGTGCCACGTTCTCCAGCAGCACATCGCGCGCCAGCGTGGATTTGCCGGAGCCGGAGACGCCCGTAATCGCCACCAGCCGATGCAGCGGCACCCAGCTGTTGACGTTCTGCAGGTTATGCAGACTGGCGCCTTTGAGCGTCAGCGCCTCCATGCTAGCCGTCACCTTCCGGCGCGCGCTGAACGGATGGCGCATCGCCTCGCGCAGGTATCTGCCCGTCACCGATTCGGCGCTGCGCGCCACGTCCTCGGGCCGGCCTTCGGCCACGATGGTGCCACCGCGCACGCCCGCACCGGGGCCCACGTCGATCAGGTGGTCAGCATGGCGAATGGTCTCCTCATCGTGCTCCACCACCACCAGCGTGTTGCCCTTGTGCGCCAGGGTATGCAGGGCATCGAGCAAAATGCGGTTGTCACGCGCATGCAGGCCAATCGTGGGTTCGTCCAGCACGTAACACACGCCCTGCAGATTGCTGCCCAGTTGCGCCGCCAGCCGGATGCGCTGAGCTTCGCCGCCCGAGAGCGTGGGCGCGCCACGATCCAGCGTCAGGTAGCCTAGGCCGACCTGTTCCAGAAATGCCAGCCGCGCACGAATTTCCGGCAGCAAATCGCGGGCAATGTCAGCCTCGCGGCCTTGCAGCGCAAGCTGCTCCGCCCAGCTGCGAATATCGCTGACCGAAAGCTGTGCAATTTCGGTGATGGCCTTGCCGTGAAAACGCACGGCGCGCGCCGTCGCGTTCAGCCGCGTGCCATGGCAGCTGGGACAGACGGTGTCCCCCACGTCCTCGGCGTCGGGCTCCTCGAAGCTGCGCTCGCGGCCTCGGTTATCGTCCAGCGGAGCGGAGTCGTCCAGCGCCTTGCGCTGCTCGCGCGTGAGCGCCACGCCGGTGCCGACGCAGTCCGGGCACCAGCCATGCTTGCTGTTGTAGGAGAACAGGCGCGGATCCAGCTCGGGGTACGAGGTGCTGCAGATCGGGCAGGCGCGCAGCGTCGAATAGCCGGCCACCACGCCGATGCCCTGACCACCCGTGCCAGCGGCCAGCGCTTCGGACAGGCCCTCCAGCCGACTAATGACCTGCAGCTGCCCCTTGCCATGCTCCAGCGCCGTGGCCACCTGCTCGCGCAGCAGGGCCTCGTTCTCTGGCGTGACGTCGAGGCTGAACACCGGCAGTTCGATGCTGTGCTCCTTGTAGCGATCCAGCTTGGGAAAAGCGGTTGTAGGCACAAACGCACCATCGACGCGCAGATGCGTATGTCCGCGCAGGCGCGCCCATTCCGCCAGTTCGGTGTAAATGCCCTTGCGGCCCACCACCAGCGGTGCCAGCAGGCCAATGTGCTGGCCGCGGTAGTTGCGCAGGATGTGGGCCACGATGCTGTCGGGCGACTGCGGCTGCACCGCCGCGCCGTCGTGGATGCAGTGCTGCACGCCCAGCTTGACGTACAGCAGCCGCAGGTAGTGCCAGACTTCCGTCGCAGTGCCGACGGTGCTCTTGCGCCCGCCACGCGAGAGGCGCTGCTCGATCGCCACGGTGGGCGGTATGCCATGCACTGCATCCACGTCCGGCCGGCTGGCCGGCTGCACGATGGAGCGCGCGTAGGCATTGAGCGACTCCAGGTAGCGCCGCTGGCCTTCGGAAAACAGGATATCGAACGCCAGCGTGGACTTGCCCGAGCCCGAGACGCCGGTGATCACGTTGAACTTGCCGCGCGGAATGGCCACGGACAGGTTCTTGAGATTGTGTTCCCGGGCATTGACGATCTCGATGGCATTGCGACGGGAGCTCGCCGGTGCAGCCGCAGCGTATGCGGCCTGTGGTTCTGCCGCCAGCAGATAGGGCGCATCATTGGCAGCACCGCCTGCCAGCGCCGCGTCGTACTCCCGCAGCGCGGCGGCGGTGAAGGACGTCGGGTGCCGGGCCACCGCATCCGGCGGACCTTCCACGACGATGCGACCGCCGGCATCGCCCGCTTCCGGCCCCAGGTCGATGACCCAGTCGCTGGCACACATCACGTCCAGGTTGTGTTCGATGACGATGAGCGAATGGCCCGCGTCCAGCAACTTTCTGAACGCCCGCATGAGCTTGGCAATGTCATCGAAGTGCAGGCCGGTCGTCGGCTCGTCGAACAGGAACAGCGTGCCCTTGCGGGCGAGCTGCTGCCTGCTCTTGCTGGCCGACTGCGCGGCCTCGGCCAGGAAACCCGCCAGCTTCAGGCGCTGCGCCTCCCCGCCCGAGAGGGTCGGCACAGGCTGCCCCAGCCGCAGGTACTCCAACCCCACATCGGCCAGCGGCTGCAGGGCGCGTACCACGTCGCGGTCCTGCGCGAAAACCTGCAGCGCCTGCTGCACCGTCAGTTCCAGCACGTCGGCAACATTCAGCAGGCGCTCGCCGCGTTCGAGCTGCACCTCGAGAATTTCCGGCCGATAGCGGCTGCCGTCGCATTCCGGGCAGCGCAGATACACATCCGAGAGGAACTGCATCTCCACGTGCTCAAAGCCGCTGCCGCCGCATACCGGGCAGCGGCCGTCGCCACTGTTGAAGCTGAACTTGGCGGCGGTGTAGCCACGCTGCTGTGCCAGCGGGACGATGGCAAAGAGAGTACGGATGGCATCCCACGCGCCGACGTAGCTGGCCGGGTTGGAGCGCGCCGTCTTGCCGATGGGCGACTGGTCGACGAACACCGCATCGGCCAAGTGATCCGTCCCCAGCAGCGCATCATGCGCACCGGGCGTCTCGGTGGCTTTGCCAAACGCGCGCATCAGCGCCGGCGCCAGCACATCCTGGATCAGCGTGGACTTGCCCGAACCCGAAACGCCGGTGACACACACCAAGCGCTCCAGCGGGAATGCGACGTCCACATTCTGCAGGTTGTTGGCACGTGCGCCCTGCAGCAGCAGGCGGGGCGTGCCGGGTTTCACCGCACGGCGCGCCGGGTTGTCGATGCGCTTGCGCCCGCTCAGGTACTCCCCGGTGAGCGTGGCGGCATTGCGCAATGCCGCAGGCGTGCCATCGAAGACGATCTGGCCGCCGCCACTGCCAGGCCGGGGCCCCATGTCGATGACGCGGTCGGCCGCCAGCATCACTGCCGGATCGTGCTCGACCACCACCAGCGTGTTGCCGGCATCGCGCAGGCGCAGCATGGCAAGGTTGATGCGCTGCATGTCACGCGGGTGCAGCCCGATGCTGGGCTCGTCCAGCACGAACAGCGTATTCACCAGCGAGGTGCCCAGTGCCGTCGTCAGGTTGATGCGCTGCACCTCGCCGCCCGACAGCGTACGGCTCTGGCGATCCAGTGTGAGGTAGCCGATGCCGACTTCCACCAGAAAGCGCAGCCGGGTGTTGATCTCCTCGAGCAGCATGCGCGTGGCCTGCGCCTGGGCATCGTGGTCGGCGGTCGCAGGCACGAGCGTCCGCATGAAGGCGTGCAGCTTGCTCAGCGGCATCTGCATCAGGTCGTGCAGGCACAGGCCGGGCAGTGCCTGCAGTGTCTGTTGCGACCATTGCGTGCCGACCGGCTGGAAACGCCGCTGCGGCGGCAGGTGGGCGTCGGCGGCGGCCTTGCTGCCGATGCGCCAGAGCAGACTTTCGGTCTTCAGCCGCGCTCCCGCACAGGCCGGGCAGGTGGTGTAGCTGCGGTACTTGGACAGCAGCACCCGGATGTGCATCTTGTAGGCTTTGCTCTCCAGATACTCGAAGAAGCGCGCAATGCCATACCAGGTCTGGTTCCAGTTGCCGTTCCAGTTCGGGCTGCCATGCAGGACCCAGTCGCGCTGCTCGGGCGTGAGGCGGTTCCACGGCGTATCGCGCGGAATGCCTTCCTTGCCGGCGTAGCGCATCAAGTCATCCTGAATCTCCTTCCACGCCGGCGTCTGGATGGCCTTGATAGCGCCCTGACGCAGGGTCAGCCGATCATTGGGGATGACCAGCCCCCAGTCCACGCCGATCACGCGCCCAAAGCCGCGGCAGGTCTCGCACGCACCCGCTGGCGAGTTGAACGAAAACATCGATGGCGTAGGCTCCTGGTAGCGCAGGTTGCTGGCCGGACTGTGCAGACCCTGCGAGAAATGCAGAACTTCCGATGCCTCGGACGTATCAGCGTCGTCCTGCGCATCCGGCAGCACGTAAATGGCCAGCCGGCCATTGCCGCGCTTGAAGGCCACCTCCAGCGCCTCGACCACCCGCGCCGGCTCGACGCGGCTGAGCCGAAACCGATCCGCCACCACGTCCAGCACCTTGCGCAGCGTGGGCGCGGCCTTGCCAGCTGCGGCCTTCTTCTTCGAGGAGCCGTTTTTGGCCCCGCCTCCGCCGCTCTGCGCGGGCACTTCCACCCAGTGCGCCGCCTGCACCTTGGTAAAGCCACTGGCCGAGAGCCATTGCTGCATCTGCTCGTCGCTGGTGTCGGCCGGCAGCTCCACCGCAAACGTCACGACCAGGCGCGGATCGGTCTTGCCCTCGCCCTGGCCAAAGCGCGCCTGCAAGGCGGCCAGCACGGTCTGCGGCGTATCGTGGTGCACGGGCGCACCGGTGACCCTGTCGAACAGCCGTGCGGTGCGGGCAAACAGCAGCTTGAGATGGTCGTTGAGCTCCGTCATCGTGCCAACGGTGGAGCGGCTGTTGCGCACCGGATTGGTCTGATCGATGGCAATGGCCGGCGGCACGCCATCGACCCTGTCAACGGCGGGCTTGTCCATGCGGTCGAGAAACTGGCGCGCGTAGGCCGAGAACGTCTCGACATAGCGGCGCTGGCCCTCGGCATAGAGGGTGTCAAACACCAGCGACGACTTGCCGCTGCCGCTGGGCCCGGTCACCACCGTCAGCTCGCCAGTCCGAATGTCGAGGTCAAGATTCTTGAGGTTGTGCTGACGCGCGCCGCGAATGCGAATAACGGGTTGCCCGGGCTGCACATCGGCCTGGGCTGCGGACTGTGAGGAACTGGTCTTGGGGGGCATGCGTGGGGAATATGAAGCGGATTCAAAGCCAACAAGCATTGTCCCGCCAAACGCATTCCCACGAAAAAAGGGCGTCCATCCCACAGAGATGAACGCCCTCTTGTTCCTCAGACACTTGGACATCGCGTCCAGGCGCCTGTTTCAAAAATAGAATCTGGTGCCGGAGGCCGGAATCGAACCGGCACGGGTTTTACCCCGGCGGATTTTGAGTCCGCTGCGTCTACCAATTTCACCACTCCGGCGTGAAGTGCGAAGCCGCGCATTATATGGCACATTTACGCCCATGCAATTTCCCACCATTGAAGACGCCATTGGCAACACCCCGCTCGTGGCCCTGCAGCGCATCGACATTGATGCCGTGCGCGCGCGTGGCAACGTCATTCTCGCAAAGCTTGAGGGCAACAACCCGGCCGGCTCCGTCAAGGACCGACCCGCCCTGTCGATGATCCAACGCGCACAGGAGCGTGGGGAGATCAAGCCCGGCGACACGTTGATTGAGCCGACATCCGGCAACACCGGCATTGCGCTGGCCATGGCCGCCGCGATCAAGGGCTATCGCATGATTCTGATCATGCCGGAGGACCTGTCCATTGAGCGCGCGCAGACCATGAAAGCGTTCGGTGCGGAACTGATCCTCACCCCCAAGAGCGGCGGCATGGAGGCCGCGCGTGACCTGGCGGACGCCATGGTGGCCAAGGGTGAAGGCGTGATCCTCAACCAGTTTGCCAACGAGGACAACCCGCGCATCCATTACGAGACGACCGGCCCCGAACTGTGGGAGCAGACCAAGGGCACGATCACGCACTTCGTCAGCGCCATGGGCACGACCGGGACCATCACCGGCGTGTCGCGCTTTCTCAAGAAGAAGAACCCGGACATCCGCATCATCGGCGCGCAGCCTGCCGACGGCGCACGCATTCCCGGCATCCGCAAATGGCCGCAGGCCTATCTGCCCAAGATCTACGATCCCAAGGCCGTCGACGAGCTGGTGTCGGTCACGCAGGACGATGCGGAGAACATGGCGCGGCGCCTGGCGCGCGAGGAAGGTATCTTCGGCGGAATTTCGGCTGCCGGTGCGCTCTGGGTAGCCCTGCAGGTCAGCGCCAGGGTGGAAAATGCCACCATAGTGTTCGTCGTCTGCGATCGCGGTGACCGGTACCTTTCCACCGGCGTGTTTCCCGCCTGAGACAACACGCCACTCGATTGCAGAAAGCTTGTCATGGAATACGAGGCACGTTTTTGCCTGCACTGCGGCACGGCCTTGCAGTGGATCGACTCCCAGGAGGACAGCGGCCTGGTGCAGCGCCTGCGCTGCCCAACCTGCGGCTGGACGCACTGGAACAACCCGACGCCGGTACTGGCGGCCATCGTCGAGTATGAGGGTCATATCCTGCTGGCCCGCAACGCACTGTGGAAGGACCGTTTTTTCGGGCTGATCACAGGTTTCATGGAAGCCGGCGAATCGCCCGAGGAGGGCATCGCGCGCGAAGTCAAGGAAGAAACCAACCTCGATGTGCAGCAGTGCACGCTCATCGACGTGTCAGCCTTCCAGCGCCGCAATCAGGTGCTGATTGCCTACCATACAGTGTGTACGGGCCAGGTGCGGCTTTCCCCCGAGTTGTCGGAGTACCAGCTGATCGCGCCGGCACACGTCAAGGCATGGAACACCGGCACCGGCCGGGCCCTTGAGAAATGGCTACGCATGCAAGGGTACGAACCGGAAATCATCGACCGCAACGCGCAATTGGCGGCCAGCACTAAATCCTGACACAGCGACATGCGTGAACTGCAAGACATAGCGCGCGAGGTAGACGCCACGGGGCTGCGATGCCCGCAACCCATTTTGCGCGCAAAGAAGGCTCTGATGGCGCTGACCAGCGGCCAGCAGCTGCTCGTGCACGCCACCGATTCCGGTTCACTGCAGGACTTTGCAGCATTTGCACGACAGACCGGCAATCCCCTCGTGCAGCAGTGGACCGATGAGGCTGGCGTGCATCACTTTGTGCTACAGCGGCGCTGAACTGGCGCTGCTGCAGCTGCTGCCTCATTCCCTATGCGCTCAAGCATCCTCTTGGCCGACACACGCCTTGGCATTGCGCTGATGCTGGCAGGTGCCACGAGCCTGGCTATTTCCGATGCGCTAGCTAAATTCCTGGGCAGCAGCTATCCGCCGCTGCAATTGCTGTTCATGCGCGCCATGCTGGGCCTGCCAGTAGCCGCCACATTGGTGTTGGCGACATTAGGACCTCAAGGTCTGCGTTCAGTAAATATACGATTGCATCTGGGCCGCGGTGCGGTCAACGTCGGCTCGGCCGTGTGCTTCTACGCTGCCGTCACACGCATTGCGCTAGCGGAAGCCACGGCCATCGCTTTCTGTGCGCCGCTGATCGTCACGGCCGTTGCCGCAGTGCTTTACCGCGAGCGGGTCACCGCCGGTGCCTGGCTAGCTACACTGGCTGGCTTTGCGGGTGTACTGGTGATCGTCAAGCCTGGCTCACAAGGGTTGAATTGGGCCATGCTGCTGCCGCTTGGCACCGCGATTTGCTACGCACTGTTAATGCTTAGCGCCCGCCACATCAAGGCCGGCGAGCACATGTTCACGATGATGTTCTACATCGTTGCTGCGCAGGCACTGTGGTCTGCCCTGCCGCAATGGTGGATATGGCGCCCCGTGGCCGTGCAGGACGTACCGACATTGCTGGGTCTGGCGCTAACCAGCACAGTGGGCCTGGGCTGCCTGACACAGGCCTTCCGTGTGGCCCCGGCATCCATCATCGCCCCGTTTGATTACTGCGCGCTGATCTGGGCAACGCTGCTGGGCTGGTGGTTCTGGCACGAAGTTCCAGCCCCCACCTTCTATGCAGGCGCGCTGCTGATCGTCGCTGCCGGCATCTACATGGCTACCCGCAAGACGCCGGGTGCCCCCAGGCGTTCGCAGGCGCACGACCAGTAGCCCCCCGGCGCGCCGGTGGGCAACCACAGGCTCGCCGCAGGGTGCTTTTGCCACGCCTTTGCAACCAATACCTGTCCCGCAAGCCGTTGGACGGTACTTCCCGCTTGGTTTGGATGTGCATTTTGCGGTACGCTGCAGGTCTGTGCTGCCGTTTTCGGCATGGCGCCTCCTCGCGAGGGAGGATGGGTGCGCATTGCGCCCGTTGCTGGCACCGCGCCGACGGCAGCTTCTCAGGCAATCAACAAGGAGATCCAACATGCAATCCCTTCGCTTTACCGCCGCAGCCCTTGCGGCCGCTGGCTTCATGGCATTTTCGGCAGGAGCACAGGCAGACACGATCAAAATCGCCGTGGTTGGGCCTACCACTGGCGCGCTGACGCAGTATGGCGACATGGTCAAGGAAGGCGTAGACACCGCCGTCGAACAAATCAATGGCGCCGGTGGCGTGCTGGGCAAGCAACTGGAAATCGTGGTCATCGACGATGCCTGTGAACCCAAGCAAGGGCCGGTCGCTGCCAACCGCGTGGTCAACGAAGGTATCGGTTATGTGATTGGTGGCGTCTGCTCCGGCGCGACCATCGCCGCGGCGCCGATATACGACGAGGAAGGCGTGGTCATGGTGACTCCTTCCGCCACCTCGCCCGCGCTGACCGATGGCAACGACTACGAATTCATCTTCCGCACCATCGGTCGTGACGACCAGCAGGGCCCGGCCGCTGCCAAGTACATCATCGAGAAGGTCAAGCCCAAGAAGGTCGCCATCCTGCACGACAAGGCGTCCTATGGCCAGGGTATCGCCGCAGCCGTGCGTGCCGATCTTGAGAAGGCGGGCATTCCGATCGCCTTCTTCGAAGGCATCAATGCCGGTGATACCGACTACTCGGCCGTCATCACCAAGCTGCGTTCGGAGGAAGTCGACTTCGTCTACTTCGGCGGCTACCATCCGGAAATGGGCCTGCTGCTGCGCCAAGCCAGCGAACAAGGCGTCAATGCCCGCTTCATGGGACCGGAGGGGGTCGGCAATCCGGACATCAACGCCATTGCAGGCGACGCCGTGGAGGGCATGCTGGTCACGTTGCCGGCAGATTTCACGCAGGATCCCGCCAACGCCGAGATCGTGAAGGCATTCGAGTCCAAGAACCGCAATCCGAGTGGAGCCTTCCAGCTGACTGCCTACTCCGCCACCCTGGCCATTGCCGAAGGCATCAAGGGCGCGGGAGAGGACGACCCTGCCAAGGTGGCAGCCTTCCTGCACACGGCAAAGATTCCCAGCCCCATCGGCGAGCTGTCCTGGAACGCTGCTGGTGACCTCAACGAGTTCGCCTTCGATATCTTCAACTGGCACAAGGACGGCAGCAAGACCGTCGCCGAGTAACGCATTCAGCAGGGGCAATGCCCCTGCGCACTGCTGGCAGGGCCACCGCCCTGCTTTTTTTTGGCCTTGGTGAGGGCTTCTGGCGCGGAATTTGCTCGAATGCCCGTGAACGCATCGCGCAAACGGTCGCGAGAAAAACTGTGCCGCCGATCAGGGTATTCCTACAAAGACAGCGGCACCGCCAATCCGCACAATACGCCCCATCGTTGTGCATTCAAGGCGCGTGGTCCTTTTCTCGTGCAGTTGTTTGCGCATATGCACCAAATTTGTTCAACAGGAGCCCTTTGTCATGACATTTCACCGGTTCATTCCCGTTTTTGTGGCGGTTGCCGCACTGTGCGTGGGCAGCCTCGCGGCGGCTGCCGAGCCCATCAAAATCGGCATTCCCCAACCGATGACGGGACCGAATAAGCAGTATGGCGACCAGATTCAGGCTGGCGCGCTCACCGCCATCGATACCGTCAATGCGGCAGGCGGCATCAATGGACGCTTGTTGGAGCCCATCCTGATCGATGACGGCTGCGAGCCCAAGCAATCGGTGCCAGCGGCCAATCAGGTAGTGAATTCCGGCGCCAAGTTCGCCGTTGCGCATGCCTGCTCGGGCACCACCATTCCGGCCGTACCGATCTACGAGGACGAACAGATCGTCGCCATTACCCCGGGTGCCACCAACCCCGCGGTGACCGACACCATCAAGCCGCACTTTTTCTTCCGCACGATTGGCCGTGACGACCAGCAGGGGCCGTTTGCGGCCAACTACATCGCCCAGACGCTCAAGCCACAGAGCGTGGCCGTCATCCACGACAAGCAGACCTACGGTGCCGGCGTTGCGACCCAGGTACGCGATGCACTGGAAAAGCTGGGGGTGAAGATCTCGCTGTTCGAGAGCATCAATGTCGGTGACTCGGACTACTCAGCCATTATCACCAAGCTCAAGACGCTCTCGCCGGATCTGGTCTACTTCGGTGGCTACCACCCAGAGCTGGGGCTGCTGCTGCGCCAGGCGCGCGAGCAAGGGCTTGAAGTGCAGTTTATGGGGCCTGAAGGCACCGCCAATCAGGATCTGGTGGCCATCGCCGGAGAAGCCATCGACGGCCTGCTGGTGACGCTGCCCGCAGACTTCACCAAGCGCCCGGAAAATGCCGCCATCGTCAAGGCCTTCCGCGATGCCAACCGCGATCCGGACGGCGCGTTCCAGATGCCGGCCTACGCAGCAGTGGAGCTGATTGTTGCCGGCATCAAGGCCGTTGGCGATGATCCGGTCAAGGTGGCCGACTATCTTCATGCCAACACTTTTGACACTTCGATCGGCAAGGTCGAGTTCGATGAAAAAGGCGATCTGAAGGACTTCGAATTTGCAGTCTACAAGTGGGACAAGGCAGGCGGCAAAACCCAGCTGTGACGCCTGCCTTGCGCTGCTCGGGTTTGCAGCCCATCCGGCTGTAATACATTAACGCCCCATCCGTGCACTGCAGCGGCATACCCGCCGCAGGCTGCAGCAGATGACTCGAAAGCGGCAGCGACCACCCCTCGCTGCCGCTTTTCGCAAGGAGCCTTTCCCATGTCAGAACTACCTCAAATCATTCAGCAGATCTTCAATGGTCTCTCGCTGGGAGCCATCTACGCGCTGATTGCCATTGGCTACACCATGGTCTACGGCATCATCGGCATGATCAACTTTGCCCACGGCGAAATCTACATGATTGGCGCATACGTGGGCCTTGTCACGCTCACGGCCATCGGCACGCAAAGTGGTCTGCCACTGCCGCTGATCATCGCAGCCATGCTGGTGGTGGCGATGGCCGTCACCGGCACCTACGGCTATGCGGTCGAGCGCATTGCCTACCGACCCGTGCGCGGTGGACCACGGCTGGTGGCGCTGATCTCGGCCATCGGCATGTCGATTTTTCTGCAGAATTGGGTGGCGCTCGGCCAGGGTGCCCGCGATCAGGCCGTGCCGGCGCTGATTTCCGGCGCAGCGACGCTGGACATGGGTGGCTTCACCGTCACTCTGCCCTATTCGCGCATCCTGGTGATTCTTGTAACCGTGGTGCTGATGGTGGCGCTGACGCTGTACATCAAGAACTCCCGCATGGGGCGGGCCTCTCGTGCCTGCTCGCAGGACATGAAGATGGCCGCGTTGCTGGGCATCGACACCAATCGCGTCATCTCCTTTACCTTCATCCTGGGCGCGATGCTGGCCGCAGTCGGCGGCGTGCTGATTGCCATCACCATCGGCAAGCTCAACCCGTTCATCGGCTTTATCGCGGGCATCAAGGCGTTCACGGCGGCTGTGCTCGGCGGCATCGGCTCCATCCCTGGCGCCATGCTGGGTGGCGTGATCCTGGGCCTGGCCGAGACCTTCGCGGCCGCCTACATCTCCTCGCAATATAAGGACATCGTGGCCTTCGGCCTGCTGGTACTGATTCTGCTGTTCAGGCCTACCGGCATTCTGGGCAAACCTGAAGTGGAGAAGGTCTGATGCGGCAAACCATTCAAAACGCCTTGATAGCGGCGGTCATGACGGCCGTCATCATCATCCCCGTATTCGGCCTGCAACTGGTGCGCCAGGGTGCACAGACCGAAATCGACGCCCGCTGGGACCTGGTCTTGTGGGGCTGCGCCATCGTCTTCGTGCTGCAGCTCATCAAACCGTCTCTGGCGAAAGTTTTCGGCGGCATGCGCCTGCCCAAGCTGCCGACCGTGGCCCCCAAGGGGCAGAAGATTTTCGGCGTGCTGCTGATTGTGCTGGCGCTGGTCTGGCCGTTCTTCGGCTCGCGCAGCCAGGTGGACATCGCCACACTGGTGCTGATCTACGTCATGCTCGGCCTGGGCCTGAATATCGTCGTGGGTTTTGCCGGGCTGCTTGATCTGGGCTTCGTCGGCTTTTATGCCGTGGGTGCCTACACCTATGCCCTGCTCTACCACTGGGCCGGCTGGTCGTTCTGGGAGGCACTGCCGCTGTCGGGCATCATGGCCGGGCTATTCGGTTATCTACTTGGCTTTCCCGTGCTGCGGCTGCGCGGCGATTACTTGGCCATCGTGACGCTGGGCTTTGGGGAAATCATCCGACTGCTGCTGATCAACCTGACCGACTGGACCGGCGGGCCCGACGGCATTTCCGGCATCCCCAAGCCGACCCTGTTCGGGTATGAACTGACCCGACGCGCCAGCGAGGAAGGCGCACAGACCTTCCACCAGCTGATGGGCTGGACGTTCAACAGCCAGCACATGGTGATCTACCTGTATCTGATGGCATTGGCGCTTGCGCTCATCACACTGTATGTCTCCAACCGACTGATCCGCATGCCCATCGGGCGTGCCTGGGAGGCGCTGCGCGAGGATGAAATCGCCTGCCGCTCGCTGGGGCTCAACCCGACGAACATCAAGCTCTCGGCTTTCACGCTGGGAGCGACTTTCGCCGGTTTTGGCGGCGCCTTCTTTGCTGCGCGCCAGGGGCTGGTCAATCCGGAGTCGTTCACGTTCATCGAGTCGGCACTCATTCTCGCCGTCGTGGTGCTTGGCGGCATGGGCTCGCAGATCGGCGTGATTCTGGCCGCCATCGTGCTGACAGTGCTGCCGGAAGTGGCGCGTGAGTTCGCCGAGTACCGCATGTTGCTGTTCGGCCTGGTCATGGTGCTGATGATGATGTGGCGCCCGCAAGGGCTGCTGCCGACCCAGCGCCCTCACGTGGAGATCAAGCCATGACGCAGACCCTTCTGCATTCTGCTCAATCCAGTGCCGACAGCGCGCCACGGTCCACCCTGCTGGAAGTGCGCGACCTGACCATGCGCTTTGGCGGCCTGCTGGCCGTCGACAGCGTGTCGTTCGATGTCGGCCCCACCGAAATCTTCGCCATTATTGGCCCCAATGGCGCAGGCAAGACGACCGTCTTCAATTGCATCGGCGGCTTCTACAAGCCCACTGCCGGCCAGGTGCGCATGGCAGGCCACGACATCGCAGGCCTGCCCAGCCACAAGGTGGCGCGCCATGGCCTGGTGCGCACCTTCCAGAACGTGCGCCTGTTCAAGCAGCTGACAGTGCTGGAGAACCTGCTGGTGGCCCAGCACACGCAGGTCGAGAGCAACATGCTCAAGGGCCTGTTCAAACTGCCCTCCTACCGCCGTGCCGAACAGCAGGCACTGGAGCGTGCCGTATGGTGGCTGGACTTCATGGGCATCCGCCAGTACGCCAACCGCGAAGCGGGAAATCTCGCCTACGGGCACCAGCGGCGCCTGGAAATCGCCCGCTGCATGATCACCAAGCCGCGCCTGCTGATGCTGGACGAACCGGCCGCTGGCCTGAACCCGCAGGAAAAAGTCGAACTGCAGCAGCTCATCCGCAAGTTACGCGATGATTTCCAGGTTGCGGTGCTGCTGATCGAGCACGACATGAGCCTGGTGATGGGCGTATCCGAACGTATCCTGGTGATGGAGCACGGCAAGCCGGTCGTCATCGGCACGCCCGAGGTGGTCAAGACCGATCCGCGCGTCATCAAGGCCTACCTGGGAGAAGAATAATGAGCCTCATCATCACCGAAAGCGTCACTACCGTCTACACGGAAACCGTCGTCACGCCGGCGACCACCGCGCAAGTGGCCACGCCGATGCTGCAGCTGGAGAACATCCACACCCACTACGGCGCCATCCAGGCGCTCGATGGTGTATCGATCCACGTCAACCAGGGCGAGATCGTCACGCTCATCGGCAGCAATGGCGCAGGCAAGACCACCTTGCTGATGACCGTGTGCGGCAGCCCGCGCGCGACGACTGGGCGCGTGCTGTTCCAGGGCGAGGACATCACCCACGCCCAGACCCACAAGATCATGCAGGGCGGCATCGCCATCTCCCCGGAAGGACGGCGCGTATTTCCGGACTTGACTGTCGTGGAGAACCTGAAGATGGGTGGCTTCTTTCAGGACAGGGAAGCCATCGAATCCGGCATCGAGCATGCGTTCACGCTGTTTCCCCGACTGAAGGAACGTGCCCACCAGCGTGCCGGCACCATGTCCGGAGGGGAACAGCAGATGCTCGCCATCGGTCGCGCGCTGATGAGCAAGCCGCGCCTGCTGTTGCTCGACGAGCCGACGCTGGGCCTGGCCCCGCTGATCATCGCGCAGATCTTCGAGATCATCCAGACCATCCGCGCCGAAGGCGTCACGGTATTCCTGGTCGAACAGAATGCCAACAAGGCGCTGCAAATTGCCGACCGCGGCTACGTGCTTGAGACTGGTAGGGTCGTCATGGAAGACACCGGCGCCAACCTGCTGGGCAATCCGGACATTCGCAAGGCCTATCTGGGCGCTTGATAGAAAACTACCTGCCCCGCATAAACAAGGCATCCAGCTCCTGCATCGTGAGCTGCCGCCACGTCGGTCGACCATGGTTGCACTGGTCCGAGCGCGGGGTAGTCTCCATCTCGCGCAGCAGGGCATTCATCTCCTCGACGGTCAACTGGCGGTTGGCGCGCACGGATCCGTGGCAGGCCATGGTGCTCAGCACCTGATCACGCGCGCGTTGCAGTACGGTGGTGTGCTCGTGCTGCGCCAGTTCGGCCAATACGCTGCGCGCCAGCTCGGTCGGGTCAGCGTGGCGCAGGTCCGCAGGCATGGTGCGCACGGCGAGCTTGCCAGCTGACAGTGGGGTGATTTCAAAACCGAGCTGCTGCAGCACCTCGGCATGCTTTTCCGCCGTCGCGGTCTCGAGCGCGCTGGCCGAGAACGCGACGGGAATCAGCAGCGGCTGACTGGGAATGGCGGCATGCGCCAGCAGGGCCTTGAGCCGCTCGTACACGATGCGCTCGTGCGCGGCGTGCATGTCGACGATGATCAGCCCGCGCTGGCTTTGCGCCAGGATATAGACGCCGTGCAGCTGCGCCAACGCGCGTCCCAGCGGCCAGCCGTCCGCCTCCGACGCCTCGCAGGCCAGTCCTGTCTGCTGCAGCGTCGCAGCGCTGCCCGGTGGTGCTGACGGGGCCTGCGCTGGTGCAGCGGGCCACTGCACTACCGACTCGCTGACGCCGCCCCCGAAGCGCTGGGACGCCGCATCCTCCATAGCGCCCTGCGGCGCCCACAATGCCTCCAGCGTCGCGCGCGTGCGGGCGATGTCCGCTGCGAAACCCAGGCGCTGCTGGCTGGCAGCCTGCTGCCAGGTGGCTGCTGGGTGCCCGGCAGCGGCGGCGCTTTCACCGACTCCATGCGCGTCCTGCCCCTGCGCAGACGCTGCCGCAGCCACCTGTGCACTGGAAGGCGCCAGCGCCTGCTGCACCGCATGCCGCACGGCGGCATGCACCAGACGACCCTCACGAAAGCGCACTTCGATCTTGGTCGGATGGACATTCACATCGACCAGCGCAGGGTCGATCTCGACATACAGCACATAGACCGGCTGGCGCTGGCCGTGCAGTACGTCCTCGTACGCCGAGCGCGCGGCATGTGCGATGGTTTTCTCGCGCACGAAACGACCATTGACGAAGCAATACTGCTGGTCGGCGCGTGCGCGCGAGTGGGTGGGCATGCCGGCGCGACCGAATACGCGCACTCCACCTTCCGAATAGTCAACCGGCACCGACTGCGCCATGAATTCCGGCCCCATGACATCCGCCAGTCGCCGCTCCAGCGCGGTGGCACTGACTTCGACCATGCGCTGCTCGTCCTCCGTGTCCAGATCGCCGTGCTGCGAACGTCCCTCGGCGCTGCGCCACTGGTGCTGCAGCTTGCCTTCGTGCCAGAGCGCAAACCCCACGTCCGGCCGGGCCAGTGCGTGGCGACGCAGGGCTTCCACGCAATGCGCCAGCTCCGTAGCCTCGGACTTGAGGAACTTGCGCCGCGCGGGTGTGGAGAAAAACAGCTCCTTGACCTCCACGCTGGTGCCCACGGCACGCGCCGCCGGCTCGATCTCGCCGCTTGCGGCATCCAGCATGAAGGCTGTCGACGCTCCCTGCGTGCGCGTGATGATGCGTAGCGCAGCCACCGAGGCGATGGCCGCCAGGGCCTCGCCGCGAAACCCCATGGTCAGCACGGACTCCAGGTCATGCAGCGAACGGATCTTGCTGGTGGCGTGGCGCTGAATGGCACGCGGCAGATCCTGCGCGGCAATGCCGCAGCCGTCGTCCTCGATGAGGATCTGGCGCACGCCACCGGCCATCAGCCGCAGCTGGATCTCGCTGGCGCCGGCATCCAGCGCGTTGTCGAGCAACTCACGTACCACCGATGCAGGGCGTTCCACTACCTCGCCGGCTGCGATCTGGCTGATCAAGGTATCGGGCAGAGCCTCGATGGAACGGGGGCGGCTCAGGGCAACGCGCATGTAGGATTCCGAAGCAAAGTCGCAAAGACGACCATTTTAGGCGTGCATGCGCAGGCCCTGCGCCCCCTACTCCCTTTCACGGCGGCGCCAAAACGCCTTGTCCAACTCCGCCACCACCAGCACGGCAGATCCGGCTGCCAGCACCTTGGTCCACTGCGCGCCATCGAGGGATGCCGAACCCATGATCGTGTGCATGGCGGGCCAGTAGGTAAAGAGCAGCTGCAGCGGCACACAGGCGGCAATCGACAGCAGCACGTAGGGATTGCCAATGAGTCCCTCGCGGTTGAGCACGCTGCCGGTGATGTGGCGGCTGCACAGCAGGTAGAACATCTCAGATAGCACAACGGTGTTGACGGCCATGGTCCGCGCGACCTCAACCGACGCGCCCAGCTGCAGCTCCCACAGGAACAAGCCCAGCGCCGTCACCATCATCACCGCGGAAATCAGCACGATCCGCCATACCGCCATGCCATCCAGCAACGGCGTGCCTGGCGCGCGCGGTGGTCGCGCCATGATGCCCGGTTCAGCCTTCTCGAATGCCAGCGCCAGCCCCAGCGCAGAGGAGGTCACCATATTGATCCACAGCACCTGCGCCGCCGTCAGCGGCAGCGTGAGATGAAACAGGATGGCGGCGATGACGATCAGCGCCTCGCCACCATTGGTCGGCAGCATGAACAGGATGAACTTGCGCAGATTGTCGTAAACGGCCCTGCCCTCCTCCACTGCGTGGGCGATGGTGGCAAAGTTGTCATCGCCGAGCACAATGTCGCCCGCCTCCTTGGCCGCCTCGGTGCCCTTGCGGCCCATGGCCACGCCCACATCCGCACGCTTGAGTGCGGGCGCGTCGTTGACACCGTCGCCGGTCATTGCAACGACCTGGCCGCTGGCCTGCAAGGCCTGCACCAGACGCAGCTTCTGCTCCGGGCTGGCCCGTGCGAACACGTCGACATCGTTGGCAATCTGGCGCAAGGCCATGTCGTCAAGCAGCGCGAATTCCGCACCGGTCAGGGCCGGCTTGCCCACTCCGATGCCCAGCTGCGCGCCGATGGCACGGGCCGTCTCCGCGTGGTCGCCGGTGATCATCTTGACCGTGATGCCTGCCTGATGACACTCGGCCACGGCCGCCTGCGCCTCCTGCCTCGGCGGATCGACAATGCCCACCAATGCGAGCAACGTGCACCCTTGCTGCACATCGGCATGGGTCAGCTCCGCGGGGGCCACGGGCGAATCCTTGGTAGCCAGTGCCAGCACGCGCAATCCCCGCGCCGCGAGGTCGTTGCCCATGCGCCGCCAGTAATCAACATCCAGCGGTGCACAGCCATCGGCCGTGGCCTGCGTGTTGCAAAAGCCGAGCAGAACCTCAGGCGCCCCCTTGAGGAAGATGCGGTGCTGCCTGCCCTGCTGGGACCGATGCAGCGTCGCCATGAAACGGTGCTCGGATTCGAACGGAATTGCGTGCACGCGCGGCCACGCATCCTCCAGCGCATCCTGCGCAAAGGGTGCAGGCCCATCCGCCTTGTGACCAAGCACCAACAAGGCGCCCTCGGTGGGATCCCCATCGACTTGCCAGGCATCACCGTGCTGGCGCAGCCGTGCATCGTTGCACAGTACGCCAGCGCAGATGGCCTGTGCCAGTACCGGCTCGCACGCTGCATCAACGACAGCATCGCCGCGCAGAATGCGCCCCTGTGGCACATAGCCCGCGCCTTCCACCGTGTATTGCCCATCCGCACACACCACACGCTGCACCGTCATCTCGTTGCGCGTGAGCGTGCCGGTTTTGTCCGAACAGATGACCGTGACGGACCCCAGTGTCTCCACCGCTGGCAAGCGCCGCACGATGGCGTGACGCCGCGCCATGCGCTGCACCCCCAGTGCCAGCGTCACCGTCATGATGGCCGGCAGCCCTTCAGGAATGGCCGATGCCACCAGCGCCACCACCATCAGAAACATCTCCGAGGCAGGGATGCCACGCGCCAGCGTACCGAGCACGAAGGTCAGTGCGGCAACCGCCAGAATCACCAGTGCCAGCTTGTGCCCGAACCCGTTGATCTGGCGAATCAGCGGCGTCGTCGCCACGTCGACACTGGCCAGCATCGCGTTGATGTGACCAATTTCGGTATGGCTGCCGGTTGCCACCACCAGTCCGCGCGCCTGGCCGTAGACCACCACCGTGCCAGAAAACGCCATGCTGCGGCGATCGCCCAGTGGCGCGTCTGCTGCCACCGCAGCGACCTGCTTGTCCACCGGCAATGACTCTCCGGTCAAGGCCGCCTCGTCCACCCGCAGCTCGGTCACCGCCACCAGCCGCACGTCTGCCGGCACGCGGTCTCCTGAAGTCAACAACACCAGATCGCCCGGTACCAGCGCCTGCGCATCTACCAATTGACGCTGGCCATCGCGCACGACGGTGGCCTGCAACGAGAGCATGCCGCGAATCGCGTCCAGCGCGGCCTCGGCCTTGCCTTCCTGGATGTAGCCAATCACGGCATTGACCAGCACGGCGGCGAGCAACACGCCGGTGTCCACCCAGTGGCCAAGCAGTGCCGTCACCAGCGCAGCGGCCAGCATGATGTAGAGCAGGATATTGTGAAACTGCAGCACAAAGCGCATCCAGGCGCTGCGCCGCCTGCCCTCTGGCAGGCGATTGGGACCATAGTGCTGCAGACGCTGGCTGGCAGCCTGCTGCGTCAACCCCTGCTGCAGCACTGCGTCATCGACGTGCAGCGCCGCAGCGACCTCCTGCGCTGGCAACGCATGCCAGTCTGGCACCGGGGCCCGCCCCTGCAGGCCATCCCCGTGTGCACGTTGCGCCTTCTTCCTGCGCGCCCAAACTCCACGCATCCATCTCCTCCTGCCTCGTTATCTGCTCAGCGCCACTGCGCAAGACGCGTATGCCGGTCCTTGGCGCACATGGCCAGACCAGTGCCGTCGGCGCTGCCCTGCCCGCTCCGGCCGACGCGCGCCACTACACGCGGCTACTGCGCGGTATAGCCGCCATCGATCACAAGCTCACTGCCGGTGACGAACTTCGACTCATTGGATGCGAGATACAAGATTCCGTAGGCAATGTCATCGGCCTCGCCCAGATGCCCGATCGGATGGAGGCTGACCAGCCGCTGGTAGGCCGCACTGTTGGTATCCGTGGCCGCCTGCTGCACCATGGGCGTCCAGATGTAGCCCGGATGCACGGAATTCACACGAATGCCGTAGCCCGCCCTGGCGCAGTGCAAGGCCGCAGACTTCGTGAAAATGCGCACACCACCCTTGCTGGCGTTGTAGGCCGCCAGATCGGCATCGCCGACCAGGCCCTCAATGGATGAGAGGTTGATGATCGAGCCACCTCCGCTTTGCCGCATCGCTTCGATGGCAAAGCGCGTGCCCAGGAACACGCCATCCAGATTGATCTGCAGCACGCGGTGCCAATCGGCCAAGGTGGTCTGTTCAACATTGGCACTGAAGCCAATGCCCGCATTGTTGACCGCGATGTCGAGTCGGCCAAAGGCTTCCAGAGTGGCGGCCATGGCCTGTTGCCAGTCCTGCTCCTTGGCAACATCGTGCTGCACGAAGATGGCTTGGCCACCTGCCTCCCGAATGGCGTGCACGACAGCCTCACCTTCTGACTGCTTGAGGTCGGTCACGACGACCTTGGCGCCCTCGCGCGCCAGCAGCATGGCCGTGGCCTTGCCAATGCCCAGCGCGCCACCAGTGACCAGCGCCACCTTGCTCTCTACTCGTCCCATGTTTGCCTCCCCTCAGATTGCATGCCTGCGGCATGCATGGATGGTTACGCGGCGCTGCCGCACACGGCAGACCTTGCAGTGCCAGCATAGGACAAATGTTTGCAAACTGTGCGTTAACCCAGTGGCACGCTCGTGCATAAACGAGAAAACAGAAAGCTCCGGTGCCCTGCGGATCCTGACCGCTGCTGAACGCATTTGGATGGCGGCAATGTCAGCCTTTGGCTGACGCGCATCGCGTCGTGGCACGATTACGCTGGCGAGGTACAACAAAAGGAGTTCACCATGTTCGCTTTGAAACGTCTCGCCCTCGCCGCAGCCATCTCCGCAGGCAGCCTCGCGCTGGTCGCCTGCAATGTCACACCTGATGGCATCTCGCATGCTCCGGCGGCCGACAACACCACTATCGAACATCGTGCCGAGGCCACCCTGCAGCGCCTGTACCAGGCGGTGCCCGGCTCGCGCGAGCTGGTGCAGCGCTCAGCCGGTGTGCTGGTCTTCCCGACCGTGGTGGGCGGAAGCTTCGTGATCGGCGCAGAACACGGCCGCGGCGTATTGCTGGTCAAGGGCCAGAATCGCGGGTACTACTCGACCACTGCCGCTTCCATCGGCTGGCAGGCAGGCGGCCAGTCCAAGGCCATCATCTATGTCTTCAACACGCAGGAAGCACTCGACAAATTCCTGGCAAGCGATGGCTTCGCGGTCGGCGCGGATGCCAGCGTTGCTGCAGGCCGCGTTGGTGCCAGCGGCAGTATTGATACCACGACCGCCACCGCTCCGGTTTCCAGCTTCGTGCTGACCAACGTGGGCCTGGAAGCGGGCGTGTCGCTGGAGGGCTCGCGCATCACGCGCATTGAGAAGCCATAAGCGAAACCTGGACACGGCGGGCAGCAGTGGATTGCCCGCCGGAAGAGGCCGAGCGCTTAGGTAAGCTGCCTCTGAAAACACGCGCCCTCTCGGGTGCGTGTTTTTTTGCGCAGTTCTTCAGGCCTGCAGGTCGAAGACCAGCACCTCTGCATCCATACCATCGGTCAGCAGCACCTGCGGCTCCTCTGCCAGCAGCGCCGCATCGCCAGCCGACAACGGCTGGCCGTTCACGGCCACGCTGCCGCGCACAACGAACACATATCCCTTGCGCCCGGGCTGCAGTGGCAGACGCGCCTGCTCGCCACCATCGAACAGCCCTGCATAGACATGGGCGTCGGCGTGAATAACCAGTGCGCCATCCGCATCGTCTGGCGCTGCAATCCGGCGCAGGCGCCCGCGTTTTTCCACATCCTCGAAACGCTTTTGCGCATAGCCTGGCGCAATGCCCAGGCGATCGGGAAGAATCCAGATCTGCAGGAAATGTACCGGTTCACGTGCATCCGGATTGAACTCGCTGTGCATGACGCCCGTGCCTGCGCTCATGCATTGCACCTCGCCGGCCGAGACGGTCTTGGTGTTGCCCATGCTGTCCTTGTGCGCCAGCGCACCGGAGAGCACGTAGCTGATGATCTCCATGTCACGATGACCGTGCATGCCGAAGCCAACGCCGGGCGCGACGCAGTCCTCGTTGATGACGCGCAGATTGCCCCAGCCCATGTGGGCGGGATCGTGATACTCAGCGAATGAAAAACTGTGGAAGGACTTGAGCCAGCCGTGGTCGGCAAAGCCACGTTTCATCGAGGGGCGAATAGTGATCATCGGGATTACCTCCTTGGAAGCGATTGCTTCCATTGTGAGGATTGCGCACTGCTTCGCTAGTCCCCACAGCTGCAACGCTGCAGCGCGTCCATGAGACGATACGGAGGCTGGCATCGGCCGCCGTTTCCCGTCGAAGTGGCTTCCGCCATAATGGCGCGCTTGCATACTCACTACTGAAACCATGCGAGGTTTTGCTCGGGGACTGGCAGCGAGCCTGTCGATCGCTGCAGGCTACTTTCCGGTTGCGCTGTCGTTTGGCGTGACAGCCATTGAGGCGGGGCTGTCACCAGCGCTGGTCATGCTCATTTCCGTGGCCGTCTACGCTGGCGCCAGCCAGTTCCTGATGGCCAGCCTGCTGGCCAGTGGCGCGGGCTTTGCCGCCAGTGTGCCTACGGTGCTGCTGATGAATGCCCGCCACATCTTCTACGGTCCGGCCGTTGCGCGGCATCTCGCGCCACCGCCCTCCCCTGTGGCCAGCCCACTGCTGGCGTTCGGGCTCACCGACGAGGTCTTCGCCACGGCCATGGCCCGCATCGACCGCACGCCACAGGAATGCCGGGCCGGATGGCTGTTTGGCCTGTCCTGCGGCGCCTATGCTGCGTGGCTGGCCGGCACGGCGTGCGGCGTGCTGCTGGTCGGCGAGGCTGACAGCTGGCCCTCCTGGCTGCGCGAAGCGATGCAGTTCGTACTGCCGGCTCTGTTCTTTGCCCTGCTGCTGGAAGCAGGCCTGCGCCGCTGGAGCGCTGCGCTGGCAGGCGCCGCAGTCGGTACCGTAGCGACCCTGCCCTGGCTGGCGGCACACCATGCGTTACTCGCGGGCATTGTCGCAGGCGCAACAGCGCATGCCGCATGGCATCTGCCCCGGCGCGCCGGAGATGCACCATGAACCACGCGTGGTGGATCGTCCTGCTCAGCGGCGCCGGCACGTTTTTGCTGCGCTGGCTGCCACTTCGCCAGGCGCTGCGTGCCTCCCGGGCAGCGCCCTCCGGCCGCCAAAGCGCCCCCGCTCGGCTGCTGCAGGCCTTGCTGGCGGGCGTCGGAGCGGCAGCGATCGGTGCACTGCTGGTTGTGTCGCTCTGGGGTGTCACGGCACTGCCAGCCTGGCACGCCGAGCGGATCATCGCCTGCGTGCTGGCACTGGCGGTGGTCGCGCTGTTGCACCGCTGGCTCAGGACAATAGCCATTCCGACCTTGGTGGGCGCACTCGTCTACGGTGCGCTGACCCACTGGCTAGCGTAGCCACTGGCTGCAGAACCTTGCTAACAAGGCTGCGCTTGACGCCGGATATGCCGCGCGCACCGGGGCCAGCGACGCGAATAGGCGGCTCAGGCCGCAGGGGCTGCCCTCGCATCTTCCTGCGGCCAACGGTCAGCATGCACCGCCGCGACGGCCTCGAAATCGGGGGCGAATTCCATGCCATGCCGGTTTCGCGCAAGTGCCTGCGCAGCATGCTGCCTGGCCAGCTCAGCAATCTCGTGGCTGGTGTTAGTGCTCAGCGCAACCAAGGCCTTCTGCAGGCGGATTGCCACCTCCCGCAGGTGTGCGCCATCGCGCGCGATGAGCGGAAAGAGGTCGTCGAAAACGTCGGCCAGCGCAATGCGCGGCATCCAGATACGTGGATACTGTATCTGTTCGCCTGTATTCGCGTTCCCGTTCATCCCCGATGCCTGGTCTGGAATCCAGTGACGCAGCAAGCGGATGGAGCGGTTGATGATGTCGATGGCCGTACCGGAATCATTGGTGGCCGGCGATAGCGCCCGCGAGGCAATCTCAGCCATTACGACGATGCCGAACCTGGGGTCGTTGTCGAACGTGCGATTCACGTCAATGGTGAAGGCGGCTCGCAACGTTGGCGCGAGTGCATCCAGTTGCGCTGCGGACACGCCCCGCAACGCTAGCAAAGGCGCGGAGCCCGGTGAGACGAACTGCCCAGGCAACGCCATCACGTACAGTCGTGCCTCCGGCAATCCACACTCATCCAGCGCTGCGGCGAGCTTGGGGACATCCACCAGATGCACATAACCTGAGCGCTTTGCAAAGATGCAGACGGCATCCTGTGGCAAAGGATGGGCCTGTCGGTCCCACGGCTGCGCACCTTGATAAGGGTTGGCCAGATACGCCTGGATTTCCTTGACGGCGCACTTCTCCACCAGCGCAATCGTCACGCCTAGTCGCCCAAGGCCCGAAAGATGGTTGATCCAGCGTATCAGCGTGAACACGATGACCGCAATGACGACGATGGTGACGCAGAAAAGCAGCGTCCGCCCCTGCGCCTCGTAGACACCGGTCTGCAGCGCAATGATGCCGACGATGCTGAACAGGAAGGCACCAAGAAAGGTGGACAACGCGTTGTTCGCCGTAGCGTCATTGCGCAGCAGCTCAAACGCTCGCGGCGTGACGCCACTGGCTGCAGACGCATAGGCGCCCACCAGAATGTTCAGCGAGAACGTCGTCACCGCCAGCATGCTGCTGGCCATGATGTTGAGCAATGTGCCCACGGAGTCTTCACCCAGCCGGTTGGTCCATTCCAGCGGAATGTACTGCTTGAAGCCTGCGGCCAGCAGCGCGGTGCCAACGCCCAGCAGCGAGAACATGATGGTGCGAAACCACAAACCGCGTATGGCGCGTTTGAGCTTCCAGACGTAGGCGTACATTGGATCCCTCCAGGTGGGCAGAACCTGTTGCCAGGTTCCAGGAGACAGCGCTGCCGCAGCTCAGTCCTGCGCCGTCACATTCGCCACGGCCAGGGCTGACATATTGACGATGCGCCGCACTGTGGCCGACGGCGTCAGGATGTGCGCAGGAGCCGCTGCACCCATCAGGATGGGGCCAATCGTCGTGCCATGGCCGCTAACTTCCTTGAGCACGTTGAACAGAATATTGGCCGAATCCAGGTTCGGGCAGATCAGGATGTTCGCGTCGGAGCTGAGCGAGCAGTCCAACAGATTGCGGCTGCGCACCTGGGCATTGAGCGCCGCGTCGCCATGCATCTCGCCGTCGCACTCGATGTCGGGGAAACGCTGCTTGAACAGCTCTGCGGCGCGGCGCATCTTCAGCGCGCTGGGGCGTGTGGAGGAGCCGAAATTGGAGTGCGAGAGAAACGCCACCTTGGGTGGCAGGCCAAAACGCTGCACTTCCCGCACCGCCATCTGCGCAATGGAGACCAGCCCCTCGGGGTCCGGGTCCTCGTGGATGTAGGTGTCGGCCACGAAGATGTTGCGGTCATCCAGCAGCAGCGCATTGATGGTTGCCAGCCCCTCGGAGTCATCGCGCACGCCCAGAATGTCGCGGATGCGGCGCAGATGGTTGTCAAAGCGCCCGATCATGCCGCACAGCATCGCGTCGGCATCGCCCAGATGGATCATCAGTGCCGCAATGATGGTGTTGGAGCGGCGCACGGCGGTCTTGGCTGCCTCGGGCGTGACGCCATTGCGCCCCATCAGCTTATGGTAGGCCTCCCAGTACTGGCGAAAGCGCGGGTCATCCTCCGGGTTGACCAGTTCCACATCCCTGTCCAGATCGATGCGCAGACCGGCTCGCTTGATGCGCTCAGCAATCACGGCCGGACGCCCAATCAGGATCGGCTTGGCCAGACCATCGTCGAGGACGACCTGGACAGCGCGCAGCACGCGTTCGTCCTCGCCCTCCGCATAGGCGAGCCGACGCGGTGTGGCCTTGGCCGCCTTGAAAACAGGGCGCATGAACATGCCGGTCTGGTAGACGAAACGCTGCAGACTGTCGCGATACGCCTGGAGGTCCTCGATCGGGCGTGTGGCCACCCCGGAGCGGGCAGCAGCCTCGGCCACCGCCGGCGCAATGCGCAGGATCAGTCGCACATCAAACGGCGTGGGAATCAGGTATTCCGGACCAAAGCTCAGCTCCTTACCGGCATAGGCTGCAGCCACCTCGTCGCTGGTCTCGGCCTTGGCCAGTGCGGCGATCTCGCGCACACAGGCCAGCTTCATTTCATCCGTGATCTTCGTGGCACCACAGTCCAACGCGCCCCGGAAGATGTACGGAAAACACAGCACGTTGTTGACCTGATTCGGATAGTCCGAGCGGCCGGTGGCAATAATGACGTCGGGACGTACCGCCTTGGCAAGCTCCGGACGGATTTCCGGCTCGGGGTTGGCCAGCGCCAGCACGATGGGCTTGTCAGCCATGGTCTTGAGCATTTCTGCCGTCAACACGCCTGGCGCGGAGCAGCCCAGGAACACATCCGCGCCCTTGACAATGTCGGCCAACGTGCGCGCGTCGGTATCGCGCGCAAAGCGCGCCTTGGTCGCATCCAGGTTCTCGCGCCCGGAATGGATCACTCCCTTGGAGTCAGCGACGAACACGTTCTCGTGCCGCACGCCCAGGCCTTCCATCACGTTGATGCAGGCCAGCGCCGCCGCGCCGGCCCCCGAGACCGCCACCTTCACATCTTCGATCCTCTTGCCCACCAGTTCCAGCGCATTGATCAGCGCCGCCGAGGAAATGATGGCTGTACCGTGCTGATCGTCGTGGAACACTGGAATGTTCATGCGCTTGGACAGCTCGCGCTCGATATAGAAGCACTCCGGCGCCTTGATGTCCTCAAGATTGATACCACCCAGCGTCGGCTCCAGTGCCGCGATGATCTCGATGAGCTTGTCCGGGTCGCGCTCGGCCAGTTCGATGTCGAACACGTCAACGCCTGCGAACTTCTTGAACAGGCAGGCTTTGCCCTCCATCACCGGTTTGCCCGCCAGCGGCCCGATGTCCCCCAGCCCCAGCACGGCCGTGCCATTGGTAATAACGCCCACCAGATTGCCACGCGAGGTGTAGTCGGCCGCGAGCGCAGGATTGGCCTGGATATCCAGGCAGGGATAGGCCACCCCCGGCGAGTAAGCCAGCGACAGATCGCGCTGGTTAGACAGCGGCTTGGTCGGCTTGACCGAGATTTTTCCCTTTACTGGGCTGGCGTGGTATTCCAGTGCGGCAGTGCGCAGGGACTGCTCGGCTTCCGACAGATTTTTGGTGTAGTCGTTCATACGTTCTGGTGAAACGGAGTCGCAAAAAATGGTTGATCAATACATGCAGGCACTACCATGCACGGGGCGCGCCGGAGCCACTGCGAAACGCGCGAAATTCCACTGCCGCAGCTGGCAGGGGGCCATAGGCGCTCACTTCAGGCGCTGGCAGCCGGCGCATAGTGCAGGTATGTAAAAGCCGCCAGTCTCGTCGCGCGACAGGCGGCTTGCCACAATGCACCGGGCAATGTGCTTCAAACGGCAGCGGTGGCGGCCGCATCGCGGCGGCCGGCCAGCGCACCAAAGTCTACGCCAGCACGCTCAAGGCCGCTGAGTATCGCCGCAATCGACGCACTGACGATGTTCGGGTTCTCGCCCGCCCCCCAGGCGCGCTGGCCATCGACCTCCACCTCCACATAGGCCATCGCCGAGGCGTCCGCACCGGCTCCGATGGCATGCTCGGCGTAGTCCAGCACCCGCACGTCCTTGCCGGTGGCAACACTCAGGGCGCTGATGAAGGCATCGATGGGCCCCGAACCTTTGCCTGCAACAACCGCTACCTGACCGTGGCGCGCAATCTTCGCTTCGATGGTGGTTGCCGCACCATCCCCACCCAGCTGGTAGACCGGAGCGGACTCGCCCAGCCGGTACTCGTTGTGGAAGATCTCCCAGATGTCCTTGGCGGTAAATTCGGCCCCCTCGCTGTCCATGTGCCTTTGCACAACCTGGCTGAACTCGATCTGCAGCTTGCGCGGCAGCGTCACCTTGTACTCACTTTCGAGCAGGTAGGAGATGCCGCCCTTGCCCGACTGGCTGTTGACGCGAATGACGGCCTCGTAGCTGCGCCCCACGTCCTTGGGATCGATGGGCAGATAGGGCATGTCCCAGATATCGCCTTCCCTGTAGGCAGCAAAGGCCTTCTTGATGGCATCCTGGTGCGAGCCGGAAAACGAGGTGTAGACCAGCTCCCCCACATAGGGATGGCGCGGATGCACCGGCAGCTGGTTGCAGTACTCCACCGTGCGCTTGATCTCGTCGATGTTGGAAAAGTCCAGCTGCGGATGCACGCCCTGGCTGTACATGTTCAGCGCGACGTTGACGATGTCCAGATTGCCCGTGCGCTCGCCATTGCCGAACAGGCAGCCCTCCAGACGGTCAGCGCCGGCCATCAGCGCCAGCTCGGCCGTCGCAGTGCCGGTGCCGCGGTCATTGTGCGGATGCACCGACAGGATGATGGAATCGCGTCGCTTGAGATGGCGGTGCGACCACTCGATCATGTCGGCAAAGATATTGGGGGTGCAATGCTCCACCGTGGTCGGCAGGTTGATGATGCACTTCTTCTCGGGGGTTGGCTGCCACACGTCCGTGACGGCATCAACCACACGCTTGCTGAATGCCAGCTCGGTGTCGGAGTACATCTCGGGCGAATACTCGAATACCCACTCGGTTTCCGGATGCTCGGCAGCAATCTGCTGGAACAGGCGTGCGTTCGACGCGGCCAGCTCGACGATCTCGTCCTCACTCATGCCCAGCACCACCTTGCGCATGACCGGCGCGGTCGCGTTGTACAAATGCACGATGGCCCGACGAGCACCCTTGAGCGCCTCGAAGGTGCGCCGCACCAGATGTTCGCGCGCCTGCGTCAACACCTGCACCGTGACATCGTCAGGGATCAGGTTGTCCTCGATCAGCTTGCGGGCAAAGTCGAACTCGATCTGCGAAGCAGACGGGAAGCCGATCTCGATCTCCTTGAAGCCGATGTCGACCAGCGTCTTGAACATGCGCAGCTTGCGCTCGACATTCATCGGCTCGATCAGCGCCTGGTTGCCATCGCGCAGATCCACACTGCACCACACCGGCGGGCGCGTGATCTGCGCATCGGGCCACGTGCGATCCGTGAGCTTGACGGGGGCGAAGGCACGGTACTTCTGGGCGGGATTGCTCAACATCATGGTCAGACTTCCTAGAGAACGTTTGAGAGGTACTGCCAGCGCGTGAAAGGCGAAAAAGCAAAACGGCCCGTCGCTGACAAGCTTACGGGCCGTTTGAGCAAATGCGAAAACTACACGCGCACTACAACTCCCGCCCGTTGGACGTGGCTAGTAGCGCTAGGAGGAATTTCTGCATGCCTGGCAATGTACCACAATTGATGGCCGCCGCGAAACCCGCACGCACCCTGTATTGAGGCCGAATGGCGCGCACAGCAACTTGCCGGCTGCCGCACCAACGGCTGACACAGGCGGGTCGCCATGGCGCACAACGGCATGCAAGGCCGCAGACGTCGACGCACATGCCCGGCACAGATGGGCAACGAAGCAGCACGCCGCTGGCGGGCCAGGCGCTGGCAGCGTCAAGCAATCGCCGCGCCTTGCCGCCCGTTTCTGGCTGCGCGAAACGCAGGGCACGATCGTGAACAGCCTGTCACCACGCGTTGTCGCCCAGCGCAATGCCTTCACGGCGCGGATCGGCACCGCCTTGCCAGCCGGTCGCAGCACCACGCTGGACGCGCAGGATGGTCGCGATTCCGCTGGTCTGGGCGTTGAGGTTGACGCGATGGCCTCGGCTCTGCAGAGCCCGGACCACGGGATCGTCGGCACCCTGATTGGCACTTGCAACGTTGGGATGCTCGCCACCATAGTTGGTGGTAGGTGCATTGGCGGCACCAAAGTTGACCAGGTTGGTGGCCTGCTGTGCATCAAGCTGCCAGTCCAGCACCCCTACCAACACCTTTGTTACGTACTGGATAATGGTTGAGCCGCCGGGGGAGCCCGTTGCCATGCGCAAGGCACCTGGCGAACCATCTGCCCGCAGATCGAACACCAGCGTGGGGGCCATTGAACTGCGCGGACGCTTGTTGGCCTGCACCCGGTTGGCCACCGGTGTGCCATCGGCGCCGGCCGGCACCGCGGCAAAGTCCGTCAACTGGTTGTTGAGCACGAACCCGCGCGTGACATGGTAAGAGCCCATGCTCGACTCCACCGTCGTGGTCATCGACACCGCGTTGCCCGCTGCATCCACGATGCTGACATGGCTGGTGCCGGCCTCAGGCACCGGCACCACCGCGCCCGGCGTCGTCATGAAATCACCGGGCCCTGCGCGGCCCATGCTGGCTCGGGGGTCGATCAGCCTGGCTCGGGCACGCAGATAAGTTTTATCCAGCATCGCGTGCCAGCTGCCCCCTGGCAGCGGCACGAAGTCGGTATCAGCGACATAGGCATCCCGGTCTGCGTAGGCCAGCCGACCAGCCTCCGCCACCAGATGCACGGCATCCGCATCGGGCCACCCACCTTCGCCATCCGGCGCAAACGGTGCCATCTCTGCAAGGTTGAAGTGCTCCAGAATCCCCATGATGGATGCCACGGCGATTCCGCCAGAAGACGGAGGCGGCATGCCGCAGATGAGATAGCGCTGCCGGTAACTGGTGCACACCGCCTCGCGCTTCTTCGCCTCGTAGTTGCGCAAATCCTCCAGCGTCGTCAGGCCCGGCGTGATCGGTGCACCATCTGCCGCACTGGTGGCCATGCGAATCTTGTCGACGATGGCCTGCGCCACGGGCCCAGTGTAGAACGCATCGGCGCCCTGCTGCGCCAGCAGCACGAGCGTGCGCGCGTATTCCGGATTGGTGAATCGTGCGCCCAGTGCCAGCGCCTGACCATTTTCTTCCAGATACAGCGCTGCTGCGTCCGGATCGCGCCGCAGGTGCTCTCGGGCGGCCGCCAGTGCATCGGCCATTCGCCCCGACACGGCAAACCCCTCCTGCGCCAGCTCGATTGCAGGCGCGAACAGGCGCTCCCAGGGGGTGCTGCCGTACTCCTCATGGGCCAACTCCAGCATCCGCACTACGCCGGGTGTGCCGATCGATCGCCCACTGGCGCGCGTGCTGGGCTGCGGCGTGCCCGCCGCGTCATCGTGCGGATTGACCCAACGCAGATAGTTGTCCGTAGCGGCCGCAGGCGCGGTCTCGCGGCCATCAAATGCCTGGACCTTGCCGCTGGCCGCGTCGTAGTACAGCATGAAGGCGCCGCCGCCAATGCCACTGGACTGCGGCTCCACCAGCCCAAGTACCATCTGCACGGCCACTGCCGCATCCATCGCGTTGCCACCATCTCGCAGGACTTCACAGCCTGCGCGGCTGGCCAGCGGATTGGCGGTCACCACCATGAAATCGCGCGCGTGCATCGCCTCCATGCCGACCCGATACCCAGATGCTGGCTCCGGCGCTGCCGGGTCGCCCGGCAGGCCAGAGCCGATGATCACCGCCCCGTCCGACGTCGTGATCGCGCACGCACGCGCCGGCGTACCGGGCAAAAGAAGGTCGCTGCTGCCACAGGCAGCCAATGTTGCGGCAGCCACAACCGTCGATACACATAGCTGCATGCGTTGCGACAGGTGGAAATTGAAGGCAGCAATGCGGCTCATGGGCAGTCCAGCGGTTGGTCAATGATCAGGCTGTCACCGCACACAAAAAACTGTGAGACGGCTGCAACACCCCCGATGTGCCAAGCAAGCATCACGCCAGTTGGCCCTTTCGCATTCTGACCCAGCGCCGCTGCTGCGCACTGCAGGACAAACCCTTGCGGATGCCCAAGACATCTGTTCAGCCAGCGTGCCGTGACATCCACACCCGCATGTTGCTGAACGCAATGAAGGGCGCCACCCGCCTTCACCGCAGCACACCAGCCTTGCGGGACGGAGTTCCGGGCGCTGCGGACGTTCAGCCTGCCAGGGCTTTCTTGACCTGCGCAGACACCAGCGCCATGTCGGCCTTGCCAGCCAGTTCCTGCTTGGCCTTGCCCATCACCTTGCCCATATCCGCCGGCCCACTGGCGCCCACTGCAGCAACGATGCGCTGGACGGCAGCGGCCACCTCCTCCTCGGACAGCCGCTCCGGCAGATAGGTAGCGAGCACGTCGATTTCTGCCTGCTCCTGCGCCACCAGATCATCGCGCTGCGCCTGCGCGAACGCGGCGATGGAGTCCTTGCGCTGCTTGACCAGCTTGTCCACGATCGCCACCACCGCAGCGTCATCAAGGGTGATGCGCTCGTCCACCTCGCGTTGTTTGATCGCTGCCAGCAGCATGCGAATCGTGCCCAGGCGCTGGACATCCTTGCTGCGCATGGCGCTCTTCATGTCTTCGGTGATACGTTCTTTCAATGCCATGATTTCACTCCTGTAACCAGATCAACCCGCCATCCCGTGGGCGTGCGCACACCCAAGAGCCGCACAGAAACAGGAAAGCCGCGTCGGGCGTCCCCACGCGGCTTTCTCGCTCCGTGTACGTCTCAGGCAGACAGCCAACAATGGCGCCTGCCGCAACGAATCAGTACATCTTCTTGGGCAACTGCTGGCTGCGTACGCGCTTGTGATGACGCTTGACGGCAGCAGCCTTCTTGCGCTTGCGCTCGGTCGTTGGCTTTTCGTAGAACTCGCGGGCACGCAGCTCATTGAGCAGGCCCAGCTTTTCGATCGTGCGCTTGAAGCGGCGCAGTGCAATTTCGTACGGTTCGTTCTCTTTGACGCGGATGGTAGTCATTCAGTTCATCTAGATGGTGCCAAGCTTGTTCTGACAAGGGAGATCAAACCTTGCCGCAACCTCAGCGGTTTCGCCCCGTTCATTTCGGTTAACTAGTATGGCCAACGGGGCAAGTGCCAGCAAAGGCAAGCATTATAGTGACAAAGGCGCTGAGTGGGAAGGCAGGCAGCCGCCATGCCGCACCCCGACGCTGTACCGAATACCACATGCGGGGGCGGCGGGGCTTCTTGATGCGCAACACGCGACTGGCCGATGCGTCCCGTCTGTGCCTTCTCCCATATGGGCTATCGGGCATTCCGCTATTCAAATGCCCTTCGCGCTTGCATTCAGCCACCCGTCAAGCCGCAGCAATACGCTGGAAGCTCCCTCCCGGCAGGCGCGCGACCGCGCCAAGCAGTTCCAGCTCCAGCAACTGTGCCTGCAGCACCGCTGTTGCCAGCCCCGTGCGGGCACTCAAGACCTCGATGGGCACCGGATCAAACCCCATGGCCTGCAACAGCGCCTGATGTCTGTCCGCCCCCTGCCGTTCGGCAGCCTGCGCCGAAGCGTGAGGAGGCACTGCTAAGGGATTGGCCACGTACGACTGCCTGCGCATCGCCGAATCCTTCGGCGATGCGTCCTCCCGCACCGGAGCAGCCGCGGTGCCCGCTGGCTGCGGCATCGCGGGAGCCAGCCCCAGTTCGTCGAGTACGTCCTCCGGCGTGTCGGCCAGGCGCGCGCCCTGTTTGATCAGCCAGTGGCAGCCTCTGGACTGCGGCGAAAGAATCGAGCCTGGCACCGCCAGCACATCTCGGCCCTGCTCTGCTGCAAGTCGGGCAGAGACCAGCGAGCCGGATTTTTCCGTCGCCTCCACCACCAGCGTCGCACGGCAAAGCCCGGTGATGATGCGGTTGCGCTTGGGGAAATGCGTCGCAAGTGGCGCTGCGCCCAGCGGCTGTTCCGTCAGCAGCAGGCCGTGGCGCGCTATCCGGTGCGCCAAGTCGCGGTGGCAGGAGGGATACACGCGGTCGGCACCTGTGCCCATCACGGCCACCGTCGCTGGCCAATGCAGCGACGCGTTGTCTGCCTCCAGGGCGCCGAGATGTGCCGCGGCATCGATGCCACGCGCTAGTCCAGACACCACGCAAACACCTTGGGCTGCGATGGCCGCGCTGAATGCCCGCGCAGTGACCGCGCCTTGGGCGGTAGGCTGGCGGCTGCCTACCACCGCCAGCATGGCGCGCGGCATTTGCCACCACGGTTGCTCATGGACAGGCTGCAGCCAGCGCGGCGCCCCCACCGCGTAAAGCAACAGCGGTGGATCAGGCAGTTCCCGCAACGGGGCCGGATAGCGCGGATCGACCAGGCTGAACACGGCCCGCATGGGCGCGCCTGCATCGGCGGGTGTGGCCGTCAGCCACCGTTGCACCTGGGCGCAATACACATCCCACCCGGCGGGTATGGCCTGTACGGCCGCAGCCAGCGTGGACGAACCGAGCACCTGTGCCAATGTGGACGCAGGCGCCGAAAAAATTTGCTCCGGCGAACCCAGCGCGTGCAGCAACTGCATGGCCCTGATGCTGCCAATCCCCGGTGTCATGGCCAGGCGCAGCCAAGGCCGCAAAGCAAGCATGCAATCCGGCAACGTCAATGCGCTTTCTCCTGATTGGGTATCCGTGTGCACTCCCATGTGGTCGACGGCAAAGTGCCCCGCCGCGGCAAGGCGCGAGGGCCGGCAGAATGGCTCTGGACCCGTTCACGATCCCTTCACGCGTCGCACGGCCTCGTCCCGCGACAGCAATGCGAGGCGCATCCGCAAGTGGAGGCACGCAAGAATAAACGCCCAGGCGCCGCTGGCGCAACTACACCAGCGTTAGCCAACCAGACGGCGCCCCGCACCTTGCCCTGGCTGCGCAACGCATGCAACGACGCAGCCAGGCGCCCTGATGGCCCTGTCGAAGCGTCCCAGCCATGGCCTACAGTGGTGTTGCCAGCTTGTCGCCCACGGAAACCGGGTCATGGCTGTCCATGATCAGGCCATAGGATACGCGGTCGAATACCCGAAAGACCAGCAACACGCCATTGGGTTCATCGGGCAGCCGGATGCGTGCGTTCGGGCCGCCCTCGCGGTCGCGCACGAGACGGCCGGCACGCAGGATTTGCAGCACATGGCCCGACTCCAGACCGTCCACCTTGCCGAGGTTGATCGCCACCACCTGTCCGGAAGCGGCATTGTTGACGGACTGATCCGCATAAATGGAAATGACCGTCCCCCTGGTGTCAGGCGGCGGCAGGCGCGGCACGAAGTTCGTGTAGTCGGTATCTTCGGTGAGCAGATCAAGCCGGTCGCCCAACCGCACCTCGGAAGCCACGTCAAGAATTTCCAGCGTGGCAGGACGGTACTCCTCGGTAACCGCACCGCCGTGTCCTGGCACTTCCTCGAAGAATTCGTCGCGCACGATGCGCGCCTTGCCCACGTATTCACCCTCATAACCCAGCACCTCATCAGTGGCAGGATCCTTGAGGGGTTTGGGCTTGCGGAAAATCGCCAGATCGCGCGGCGCACCGTCGCGCGCCGCCAGCGGCACCACATCGGTACCCCGGCCATACACCAGATCACCATTGCCCAGAATGAGGCGATCATCGACGGATGCGACGACATCGGGCAGATTGTCCAACGCATCCATATCCTTGATCACCGGACGCACCAGAAACGGCGCAATCAGATCCCGCCGCACGGTAGGCAACGCGGCAGCCGCCAACGGCTCGCTACGCACCGATGGCGACAGCCGGATGGTGCCGACCTGGCCCTGCGCCACACCCAGCGTGGCGTAGCCGTCCGCAACATAGAGCTGCAGCACCTGGCCTGGATAGATCAGATGGGGATTGCGCACGGTATCCATGTTCATGCCCCACAGCTGCGGCCAACGCCAAGGCTGGCGCAGGTACATGCCCGAGATGGCCCACAGCGTATCGCCACGCTGGACGGTGTAACGGGCCGGCGCATTGGCACTGAGCTGCGCTACCGGCACGCCACGCGCGGCAACCTGCTGGGCCTGTGCGCGCTGCTGCGCCGTCACGACATGCGACTGAGCCAGGGCCGGCACCGACAGGCTGCACGACGCCGCCAGCGTCAAGGCGGTCAGCCGGCAGCCTGCAAGAACGCGCCCGGAAAGTGAACGAACCGGCAGATCGAGATAATGGGTCATAAGCAGTAGTGCCTCGCGCGCAATCACTGAAACCCTCAGCTCCCCCAACAATGAATGGGGCGCTGCGCACCGCGACCAGAGGCGAGCCGAGCCGTTAGGTTTCAAAAAACTAACAATCGTCCCAAATTGTGACAAACATTTCAGATTCTGATTCTACGGGGCTTTAAACGCAATGTTTATTTGCGCACCAACTGTGACCATTCGCAAAACTGGCGAAAATAGCGCCAGAAACCAACAATTGCACCATGTCTCTCCTGCCTATTCTTCAATATCCCGACCCTAAGCTCAGGACCGTTGCCCAGCCTGTGACGCAGTTCGATGCGGCACTTGAACAGCTTGCCGCCGACATGTTGGAGACGATGTACGACTCCAACGGTGTCGGTCTGGCAGCCACCCAGGTGGATGTGCACCAGCGCATCCTCGTCATGGACACATCGGAGGGCCGCGATCAGCCCATCATCGTTGTCAATCCGCAGATTGTCTGGCGCAGCGAGGAGAAGGCCGTTGGGGAGGAAGGCTGCCTGTCCATTCCCGGAATCTATGACAGCGTGGAGCGCCACGCAGCCGTCAAGGTCGAAGCCGTGGATGCGAAGGGGCAAGCCCTTACCATTGACGCACACGGCCTGCAGGCCGTGTGTCTGCAGCACGAGATCGACCATCTTGATGGCAAACTGTTCATCGACTACCTCTCGGCCCTCAAGCGCAATCGCATCAAGGCCAAGATGAGCAAGCGCGCACGCGCAGCCTGAACGCCTGCCAGCCTTACGCGCCGTCCCCTGACGGATCAGGGCGTTGATGGCGATTCTTCCGATCTGCGGGCAGGCTGCACGACCGCCTCGCCACCCGCGCCTTCGAACGAGCACACGCATGCATCTGACTCACTCTCTACCACGCCGCGCCCGCCTGCACCTTGCCGTTGTCGCGCTCGGGATCGCGCTGGCCGCTTGCCAGAGCCCATCAGCACGTCACAGCGAACTGCTTGGGCATTCGCAAGCTGCCGTGCAGGCTGCGCTGGGCATGCCATTTGCCGAATACGCGCTTGACGATGGCGCGACGGTGTGGTTCTACGACACTGGCGAGCGCATTCTGCAGCGCGAGCGGGTGCATTTCGATGCGCAGGGCCAGGTCATCGCGCAAGGGCCTGCCTGGACGCGTGAAGCATTTTCTGCGGTCGAACCGGGTGTCTGGCACGCTACCGAGGTGCTGCAGCACTTCGGCCCACCGGTGCGCCAGCGCACACCACGCGCATCCATTCTTGGCACATTGACCGCACAGGATGCGCGCAGCACGCAACAGGCTACTGAGGACAGCAAGGCCGTGGAATGGATCTATGGCTTTCGAGAGTTCAACCGTTACTACGTCGTGGCCATCACGATCGAGCAGCAAGGGCTGGTCTCGGCCGTCGACATCCGCGAAGATGAAGATGCCAACATTCGCTGATAACACGCCGCGCATTGCCTTCGCTGGCACGCCGGCGTTTGCCGAGGCAGCGCTGGCCGAGATGATCGCGCAGGGCTTTGCGCCGCAACTGGTGCTCACGCAGCCGGACCGTCCTGCCGGGCGCGGCTTGAAGCCACAGCCTTCGCCCGTCAAGCAGCGCGCAATCAGCCACGGCATCGCCGTATTGCAGCCCGAAGGGCTGCGTCTGGACGGACGCCACGCGCTGCAGGCGCAAGCCACGCGAGATGCACTGAAGCGCCTGGCGCCCGACGTACTCGTCGTTGCGGCTTATGGGCTCATTTTGCCGGCCTGGCTGTTGGAGCTGCCACGCTACGGCTGCCTGAACATCCACGCCAGCCTGTTGCCACGCTGGCGCGGCGCAGCGCCGATTCACCGCGCCATAGAGGCCGGGGACCGGCAAACCGGCATCACCATCATGCAGATGGATGAAGGGCTGGATACGGGCGCCATCGTTGCGCGCCACCCGCTTGACATCGCCGACGACGACACGACTGCAACATTGCATGACCGCCTTGCACACCTGGGCGCAAACGCCATCGTCGACGCACTGAAGGCGTTGCAGCACGGCCCCCTGCCCAGTACTGCGCAGCCAGAGGACGGTGTCACCTATGCGGAAAAGATTTCGCGTGCCGAGAGCCGGCTTGACTTGCGCCAACCCGCCCATCGGCTTGCCCTGCGCATTCGTGCCTTCAATCCATATCCGGGAGCGCAGCTGACGCTGCTGCGCGAGGATGCGGCGCAGCAGGCTGAGACGCTGAAAGTCTGGCACGCGCAGGCCATTGCCAGTGCTGCGCCTGGCGCTGCCGCGCCGGGCACCGTGATTGCCGCAGATCGCCAGGCCGGCATCGTGGTGGCGTGCGCCGATGGCAGTGCGCTGCGCCTGCTGCAGCTGCAGCGACCGGGAGGCAAGCGTTTGGATGCAGGGCAGCTGCTGAACGGTTTTGCCATCGCGCCAGGTGATCGCTTTGCGTTGCCAATGGCGGACGCTGCAACGCCACCGGACCATCCCTGAGACGCCAGGCCACCATGTCCACACGGTGCCCGATGGTCCCATGGCAGCGACGCGCCGCGATGGCCCGCCAACCGGCTTTCCGCGAAGGTGTGCAGGGACAACTGCAAGTCGCGCTGGGCGTAGGGGCCTGGGGCCTGGTCACTGGCGTGGCCATGGTCAAGAGCGGCCTGTCCGTCTCGATGGCCGTCGCCATGTCCCTGCTGGTCTATGCAGGCAGCGCACAGCTGGCGATACTGCCGTTGCTGGCGGCGCACTCGCCGCTGTGGGTGATCTGGCTGACGGCTGCCTGCGTGAACCTGCGGTTTGTGATCTTCAGCAGCCTGTGGCGCCAGCCTTTTGGGCACCTGCCTCTGGCCAAGCGCCTGGCCATGATGTATGCCTGTTCGGACATGTTGTTTGTGCTGTTTTTCCGGCGCTTCAAGGATCCTTCCCCTGCACCGGAACAGGAGCCCTACTTCTGGGGCGGTGCAGCAACAACTTGGCTGGTGTGGCAGGCGACCTCGCTGCTGGGCATCTTCCTGGCCCACTTCATCCCCATGCACTGGGGACTGGGTTTCGCCGGCATTCTGGCTCTGCTGGCGGTAACACTGTCGTTGCTGCAGGACCGTTACTCCTGGTTGGCAGTCATCGTCGCTGGCAGTGTGGCCGTAATGGCCTATGGCCTGCCCCTCAAACTGAACATTCTCGTGGCAATTGGCGCAGCCATCGCCATCGGGTTACTGTTCGAGTCCGCCGAGCAGGTCGTGCGGGACCACCGCCAGCGCCAGCGCCAGCGCCAGCCATGAACATCCTGCCCCATATCCTGGACAGCGAGCAGGCCCGGTTGTGGCTGGCCATTGCCGGGCTAACTGTCGTGACCATTCTCACGCGGGCATTTTTCATGATTCCGCGCCGCGAACTTCCCATGCCGCAGTGGCTGCGTCGGGGGCTTCGCTATGCGCCCCTCGCGGCACTGGCCGCCGTCATCGTGCCGGAGCTGATGGCCACCGAGACTGGCACGCTGGCGTTGTCATGGCAGGACGCCCGCCTCTGGGCTGCGCCTGCAGCCTGTGGCTACTATTACTGGCGGCGCGGCATCATGGGCACGATCGTGGCCGGTATGCTGGTGTATCTGCCCCTGCGGCTGCTGCTCGGGTGGTAGTGCCCTGCGCCCACACGCGCCACGAAGCGCCCCTTCGCTGCCAGTTGGCCGACAATACGGACCCCGGGCAGAACCTGTTCATAACGCCCTTCATCAGGAGACTGCATGCAATTCATCCGATTCACCGACTTGTGCACCCAGGGCCGCGTGGCCAATAAGCGGGTGCTGATCCGCGCCGACTTGAATGTCCCTATCGCCGATGATGGCAGCATCGGCGACGACACGCGCATTCGCGCCTCCGTACCGGCAATCCAGGCGGCGCTTGATGCAGGCGCAGCCGTCATGGTGACCAGCCACCTGGGCCGCCCTGCCGAGGGCGCGCTGACGCCCGCGGATTCGCTGGCACCGGTTGCGAAGCGGCTGGGGCAGCTGTTGGGGCGCGAGGTGCCACTGGTCAAGGATTGGGTCGATGGCGTGCAGGTCACGCCAGGGCAAGTCGTATTGCTCGAAAACTGCCGCGGCAATTCCGGCGAGAAAAAGAACGACCCCGCCTTGGCAAAGAAGATGGCGGCCCTGTGCGATATTTTCGTGCACGACGCCTTTGGCACCGCACACCGCGCGGAGGCATCCACCTATGGCGTTGCGGAATACGCACCGGTGGCCAGTGCCGGCCCGTTGCTGGCAGCGGAAATCGATGCACTGACCAAGGCCTTGCGCGAACCCAAGCCGCCGGTCGTCGCCATCGTTGGCGGCTCCAAGGTCTCGACCAAGCTGACGATCCTGCGCAGCCTGGCGGGCAAGGTCGACACATTGATCGTCGGTGGCGGCATTGCCAACACCTTCATGCTCGCGGCCGGCCTGCCAATCGGCAAGAGCCTGGCCGAACCGGACCTTGTCGATGAGGCCAAGGCCATCATTGCCATGATGAAGGCGCGCGGATCGGAGGTGCCGATTCCCCAGGATGTGGTGGTGGCCCACGAGTTTTCTGCCAGCGCCAAGGCCACCGTCAAGGCTGCCACGGAAGTGCTGCCCGACGAGATGATCCTCGACATCGGCCCGCAGACGGCCACGCAGCTGGCCCACAGGCTGACCGACGCCGGCACCATCGTCTGGAACGGTCCGGTGGGCGTGTTCGAAATGGAGCCCTTTTCACACGGCACGCAGACTATTGCCAAGGCGATCGCCGAATCGCCGGCATTCAGCATTGCAGGCGGCGGCGACACGCTGGCGGCGATCGCTAAATACGGTCTGGAGCAGCAAATCGGCTACATCTCCACGGGCGGGGGCGCGTTTCTCGAAGTGCTCGAGGGCAAACAACTGCCGGCCTTCGAGGTGCTGCAACGCCGCGCCACGGCCTGAGCCCTTTGCGCGCGGCCTTCGCGTGCGCAAGGGCCGCTGGCCGCGGCCCGCCCCACGGTGTCGGCGCGGCTGCAGCTCAAGCGCCCCGCAATTCGCGCCGCAGGATCTTGCCAACCGGCGTCTTGGGCAGCGCATCGCGAAACTCGATGTACTTCGGACGCTTGTAGTTGGTCAGGTTGGTTGCCGCATACTGGCGCACCGCCTCCTCGGTCAGATCGGGATCAGCCTTGACGATGACCAGCTTGATGGCCTCGCCGGTCTTTTCGTCGGGCACGCCCACTGCCGCGCACTCAAGCACGCCAGGCATGGCAACGATCACATCCTCGATCTCATTGGGGAAAACGTTGAAACCGCTGACGAGCACCATGTCCTTCTTGCGGTCAACGATACGTACAAATCCCGCATCGTCCATGATGCCGATGTCGCCGGAGCGAAAATAGCCGTCGTCGGTCATGACCTTGGCGGTCTCGTCGGGCCGTTGCCAGTATCCCTGCATCACCTGCGGCCCCTTGATGGCCACTTCGCCAGGCTCGCCATGTGGTACCGGCCTGCCCTCGTCATCAATACACCGCACGTCCGTGCTGGGTAGCGGAACACCGATAGTTCCGGAAAACTCCCGTGCCATGACCGGGTTGCAGGTGACACAGGGACTGGTCTCGGACAGGCCATAGCCCTCGCAGATCGGACAGCCGGTTTTTTCCAGCCACAGTTTGGCCACTGCGCTCTGCACCGCCATCCCTCCGCCGATCGAGATCTTCAGATTGCGCCAGTTCACGGTCTCGAAATCCGGATGGTGCAGCAGCCCGTTGAACAGTGTGTTGACCGCCGGGAACAGGTGAAAAGTGTGTCGCGACAGCTCCTTGAGCACGGCCGAGAGATCGCGCGCGTTAGGAATCAAAATATTGCGGGCGCCCATGCGCATGCCTAGCATCATGTTCACCGTGAAGGCAAAGATATGGTAGAGCGGCAAGGCGCACACCAGCGTAGGCTGCTCGCCGGCGGGAATGGCATCCATGGCCGGCTTGTTCCAGACATCGGTCTGCAATACATTGGCCACAAGGTTGCGGTGGCTCAGCACCGCCCCCTTGCTCACCCCCGTGGTGCCGCCGGTGTACTGCAGCAGCGCCATATCTGCGCCGCTGATCTGCACCGGCTTTAACGACTGCCCCGCGCCCTGGCGCAAGGCGTCGTTGAAACGCACCGCATCCGCGATGTCAAATGCAGGCACCATCTTCTTGACGTTGCGCACCACATAGTTGACCAACGCCCCCTTGAACAGGCCGAGCTGATCGCCCATGCTGGCCAGCACAACGTGGCGCACTGCCGTTCTGGCGCGGCACTGCTGCAGTGTCTGGGCGAAGTTCTCGACGATGACGATGGCGCGTGCGCCGGAATCATTGAGTTGATGCTCCAGCTCGCGTGCCGTGTAGAGCGGGTTGACATTCACCAGCACCAGTCCCGCCCTGAGAATTGCCGCGACTGTGACAGGATACTGCACGACGTTGGGCATCATCACCGCGACGCGATCACCTGGCTGCAGGCCGAGCCCCTGCAGGTACGCTGCGAAAGCTCTGCTTTGCGCGTCGACCTGCGCGAAGGTGAAATCCTGCCCCATGTAGCTGTAAGCGATTTTCTGTGCGTGCGCACGAAAAGCTTCCTCCAAAAGCTGCACGAGCGAAGCGTACTGGTCGGGATCGACATCGGCGGGAACGCCCCGCGGATAGGCTGCAAGCCAGGGACGGTCAGTCATAAGGTTGTCTCCTTCGTTGTTGTCAGTGCATATACTTGGCCGGGACGCTGGTAGTCCACCCACGCTGCGGCAACGGCACACGCCACCGGCCCGACGCGCGTTCGTCTCCCTCGGACATGCCCGCTCGGCGCGCCAGCGCCGCTCTGATGACCAAGTTTCGCACGACCGTGCTATTTTCTATATGCAGGTTTCCCCGCCCCCATCCTTCTCGCCACACACACTGCCACTGACGCGCCCGGCCTATGCCATCGCGCTGGGGTTTGGCAGTGGCAAAAGCCCCATTGCCCCCGGCACGGTCGGTACGCTGTTCGCATGGGTAAGCTACAACCTGCTGTTGGCGCGTCTAAGCGATGCCTGGCTGGCGCTGCTTCTCATCGGCGCATTGCTGGTCGGTTGGTGGGCGTGTCAAGTCACCGCACGCACACTGGACGTGGATGACCCGGGCGCCGTCGTGTGGGATGAAATCGTCGCGTTCTGGCTGATACTTTGGCTGATTGACCCGGCGGCATGGTGGTTGCAGGTGCTGGCTTTTGGCCTGTTTCGCTTTTTTGATGCGGTCAAGCCGCAGCCCGTGCGCTGGGCCGATCGGAAGTTCAAGGGCCCGGGCTGGCGTGGCGCCTGGGGCATTCTGTGGGACGATCTGGTCGCCGCGTTCTGTACTTTGCTGGTCATCGCCGCCGGCGTCCATCTCCTTGCCTGAACAGGCTTCTGCGCCATGAATACCGCCAACGCCACCACCTCTGCCATTGCACTCGTTGCAGATATCGCCGAGCTGCTGCTGCAGCGCCAAGCCATGCTGTGCACCGCCGAAAGCTGCACGGGCGGACTCATCGCCGCAGCGTGTACGGACGTGCCTGGCTCCAGCGGCTGGTTTGACCGAGGCATGGTGACCTACTCCAATAGGGCCAAGCAGCAGATGCTCGGTGTCGACGCCGCCAGCATTGCTACGCACGGCGCGGTCAGCGAGGAAGTCGCGCAGGCCATGGCCTGCGGCGCACTGGCACGCAGTGCCGCCAGCTACGCCGTCGCTGTTACCGGCATCGCCGGACCCGGCGGCGGCACCCCATCGAAACCGGTAGGCCTGGTCTGGTTCTGCTGGGCGGGGCCTGACGGCTACCGATGCGCCTCCCACGTGTTTCCTGGCGACCGCCAGCAGGTGCGCCAGGCGACGGTCCTCCATGCACTGCAAGGCATGCGTGCCATGTTGACAGCGGAGTAATCCGCCTTCACGCGCATTTACGATTTGTTTCAGTTCAATTTGTTGCAGTGCACAAAGATGCTTGCACCATGTTCGGAAGGTGCGCATAATCAGCTCCATGCTGCACCGCACCATACCGTTCGGAATGCCAGCAGCCTTCCACCTTTTGAACCGGAGAGAGACCATGGCACTGACCCCTGAGCAAATCCTGGCTGCGCACAAGGCCAATGTCGAACAGCTGTTCGGCCTGACCAACAAGACGTTCGAGAGCGTCGAAAAGCTGATCGCGCTGAACGTGAAGGTCGCGCGCGAGGCGCTGTCCGACGTGCAAAAGCACAGCCAGGCGATCCTGTCCGTCAAGGACGCGCAGGAACTGGCAGCGCTGCAGTCCAGCGCGCTGCAGCCGTTGGTCGAGAAGGTCGCCAATTACAGCCGCCAGCTCTACGAGATTGCTGCCGAGAACGGTCAGGAATTGAGCAAGGTCATTGAGGAGCGCACCGCAGAGACGCAGCAGGCCATCAACAATCTGGTGGAAAGCGCTGCCAAAAATGCGCCTGCGGGCACGGAGGCATCGGTGGCCGTCGTGCGCAGCGCACTTTCTGCCGCCAACAATGCCTTCGAATCCGTGCAGAAGTCCGTCAAGCAGGCCTCGGACGTGGCGCAAGCAAATTTCAACGCGGTCACCGAAAGTGCCGCCAATGTCGCCAAGTCCAGCACCACACGACGCCGCACACCATGATGCCGCGCACGCGCCGTGTTGCGCTGCGATGCGGTGAACTCATGCACATGCATGCGTAAAAGTTGTCTCCTTGGATCCTTTCGAAGTCACTTCATGGATCCTTTAGGCCCGGATCTCTCCGGGCCTCTTTTTTTGGCTTGACGTCGTTCCACCCAACCTTGGAGTAGATGGCCTGAGCCATGCAGGCGCTGTCACCAGTTTTGCACTTCTGTCGCCGCCGCAGTTGCGGCGGGCAGAAACAATGCCATGATGGTAGGCCTTTTGCCTTGTCCTCGATCGAATGCGGCAGCCGCCTGCTTGATGACAGCGCGGCTGGCGTTCAGGGCTTGCGCATCTGGTGACAAAGGCGACAGCCCCGTCTATTCCCATCTTCAAGGAGACACCATGAAACGCGAAGTCGTTGTCGTCAGTGCCGTGCGTACGGCCATTGGAACCTTTGGCGGCAGTCTGAAAGATGTGGCGCCCACCACACTCGGGGCCCTGGTCGTGAAGGAATCGCTGGTGCGGGCCCAGCTGGACGGCGCCAGCGTCGGTCATGTGGTGTTCGGGCACGTGGTCAATACCGAGCCACGCGACATGTACCTCTCGCGCGTGGCCGCCATTGAGGGAGGCTGCCCGGTCGAGACGCCCGCCTTCAACGTCAACCGCCTGTGCGGCTCGGGCCTGCAGGCCATCGTCTCTGCCAGCCAGGCCATCTTGCTGGGCGATGCCGACATTGCGGTTGGCGGCGGCGCCGAGAGCATGAGCCGGGCCCCCTATGCCAGCCTCAACACCCGCTGGGGGGCCCGTATGGGCGACACTACGCTGGTGGACATGATGGTCGGCGCCCTGCACGATCCGTTCAAGAACATCCACATGGGCGTGACGGCCGAGAACATCGCTAAGCGATGGGGCATCAGCCGCGAAACCCAGGACCAACTCGCACATGAGAGCCATCAGCGGGCCGAGCGTGCGGTGCTTGGCGGCTATTTCAAGGAGCAGATCGTCCCGGTCGTGAGCACTTCGCGCAAAGGAGAAGTCGTCTTTGACACCGACGAGCACTTTCGCACCAACGCCAGGCTGGAGGATTTTGCGAAACTCAGGCCAGTCTTCATCAAGGATGGCGGTACGGTCACAGCGGGCAACGCGTCCGGTCTCAACGATGCCGCAGCGGCCGTCGTGCTTGCCGACGCCCACATAGCCGCACAGAAAGGACTCAAGCCGCTGGCGCGGCTGGTGGCGTATGCCCATGCCGGAGTCGAACCGATTTACATGGGTATCGGTCCCGTACCGGCAAGCCGCTTGGCGCTGCAGAAGGCGGGGCTGACCGTCGACGATCTGGATGTCATCGAAGCCAATGAGGCCTTTGCCGCGCAAGCCTGCGCCGTCGCGCGCGATCTCGGACTGGATCCGGCAAAGGTCAATCCCAATGGCTCGGGCATCTCGCTGGGCCACCCCATCGGCGCCACGGGCGCTGTCATTACCGTCAAAGCCATCCATGAGCTGCATCGCATCCAGGGCCGCTATGCGCTAGTGACCATGTGCATTGGCGGCGGCCAAGGCATCGCCGCCATTTTCGAGCGCGTCTGATTCAGCGCGTGCCACGTGGCAAACAGTCCCGCAGTGGCAACTGGCACGTATTTTGCTCAGCGCCTGTTTGCGATCTTCTCATGCTGTGCGCTGTCGGGCCAAAGTGCAGCGGGCAACGCCGCACGGTGCGTTCTTGCCTGGCTGCCCTGGAGGGTGTACCGCCCGCGGCGCACTGCAGCATGGCAAATCCTCGCTGGGCACCCAGCCCAACTTGCGGATGGCGCCTTGCATCGCCTCACCAGGCGGATCGGTGCGACGCATGAAAAGATCGTAAGGATGTTCTAGAACTGCCGCTGCATATCGCAACGGTCTGATGCTTGGGATGCAAAGTAAGCAGTCAACATTGCCTTCCAGCGTGTCACGAATCCGTTACGATTGCGGGCGGGCCTCTGCGTCGCACGATGCCCGGCAGCGCTACAAAATGCCGTGCCTGCCAGGGCTTCGCCCGGCAGGCGCGCATAACCATCGCATTGATTTTTCCGGGAGTATCCATGTCGTCCTCTTCCTGTCGCACGCAACGTCGCCACCTGCTGCAGATTGCTGCAGCCGCAGTGCTGGCAAGCTCCGTCATTTTTGGTGCCAGCCATGCGCAGGCGCAAAGCAAGTCGGTCGCCGTGACGGCCATCGTGGAACACCCTGCCCTTGATTCGGTGCGCGACGGCGTGCGCGAGGCACTGGAAGAAGCGGGCTTTACCGGCGACAAGCTCAAGTGGCAATATCAGAGCGCCCAGGGCAATCCGGGCACGGCGGCGCAGATCGCGCGCAATTACATTGGCCAGCGTCCCGATGTCATCGTGGCGATCGCCACGCCGTCGGCACAGGCCGTGGTCTCGGCCACCAAGGATATTCCCGTCGTCTTCTCCGCCGTCACGGATCCAATCGCCGCGCAACTGGTCAAGAGCTGGGAACCCAGCGGCACCAACGTCACTGGCGTCTCCGACGCGCTTTCGCTGCAGGATCAGGTGGACCTGATCAAACAAATCATCCCAGGCGTCAAACGCATCGGCATGGTCTACAACCCCGGCGAGGCCAACTCCGTCGTGGTCGTCGAGGAGCTCAAGCGGATCCTGCCGGCGCAGGGCATCGAACTGGTCGAGTCCACCGCGCCGCGCACCGTCGACATCACTGCTGCCGCCCGCAATCTGGTTGGCAAGGTGGATGTGATCTACACCAATACCGACAACAACGTCGTGTCGGCCTATGAGTCGCTGGTCAAGGTCGCCGTCGAAGCCAAGCTGCCCCTGGTCGCCTCCGACACGGACAGCGTCAAGCGCGGCGCCATCGCCGCGCTCGGCATCGATTACCGTGACCTGGGTCGCCAGACCGGCCAGATGGTCGCGCGCATCCTCAACGGCGAGGCACCAGGCAGCATGGCCATCGAACGCTCGACCAAGACGGCACTGTATGTCAACCCCAAGGCTGCACAGGCCCAGGGCGTCACGCTGAGCCAGGAGCTCATTGCCTCCGCCAAGGAAGTGATCGAATAAGCGGCACCTTTTCTTGCCTGCCCTCTGGACTGGAGAGTGATGCCCACGCGGGCGCCTCTCCTTTTTCGCTTCCTTGGCTGCCCGGGCCTGCCATGGAGGTTTGGTAAACCGGGCCTGTTCTTCCACCGACCACCGCGATGACTTTCTACGCCTTCATGGGCGCCATGGAGATCGGCCTGATTTTCGGCCTGGTCGCCTTGGGCGTGCTGATCTCCTTTCGAATCCTGAACTTTCCCGACCTCACCGTCGATGGCTCCTTTCCGCTTGGCGGAGCCGTGGCGGCAACAATGATCGCCTCAGGCAGCAATCCTTTCGTGGCTACCATAGCGGCAACCGCCGCTGGCGCCCTGGCTGGCTTTGCCACCGGCTGGCTCAATGTGCGGCTGAAGATCATGGACCTGCTCGCTGGCATCTTGATGATGACGGCGCTCTACTCCATCAACCTGCGCATCATGGGCCGGCCCAACGTGCCGTTGATCTTCGAGCCAACGGTGTTCTCGGCCCTGATGCCGGGTGCATGGCCGGAATACATCGAGAAACCGCTGGTGCTGTTGTGTTTCGTGCTGATCGCCAAGGTAGTGCTGGATCTGTATTTCTCCTCCGAGCGCGGACTGGCGATGCGGGCCACCGGCGCCAATCCTCGCATGGCCAATGCGCAAGGCGTCGCCACGGGCTGGGCCAAGCTGGTCGGACTGGCCATCTCCAATGCACTGGTCGCGCTCGGCGGGGCACTTTTTGCGCAAAGCCAGGGCGGAGCCGATATCTCCATGGGAATTGGCACCATCGTGATTGGCCTGGCCGCCGTCATCATCGGCGAGAGTGTGCTGCCGTCGCGCCGCATCCTGTGGGCGACGCTGGCGGTCATCATTGGCGCGCTGCTGTACCGCTTCTTCATTGCGCTGGCGCTCAACAGCAACTGGATCGGCTTGCAATCGCAGGATCTGAACCTGATTGCTTCGGTGCTGGTCGTCATCGTCCTGGTGCTGCCCATGGTCAAGCGCCGCCTCAAGGCGCTGGTCAAACAGTAAGTGGATTTCGAGAAAGACAGGCGCGCCATGCTCAAAGCCCACAACCTTCACATCACCTTCAACCCTGGCACCCCCATCGAGAATCCGGCCCTGCGTGGTGCCTCGCTGGAAATTCCTGCCGGACAGTTCGTCTCCGTCATCGGCTCCAACGGTGCCGGCAAGTCCACCTTTCTCAATGCCATTGCGGGTGACTTGATGGTCGATTCCGGCAGCATCGAGATCGACAGCATCGACGTCACCCACAAGCAGGCGTGGCAACGCGCCAACCTGGTTGCGCGCGTCTTTCAGGATCCGATGTCCGGCACCTGCGAGGCCCTGACCATTGAGGAGAACATGGCCTTGGCCATGGCGCGGGGGCGCAAGCGGCGCTATTCCTTCGCGCTGAACCGGCAAAATCGGGAGCTGTTTCGCGAGAAGCTGGCCATTCTCAATCTGGGGCTGGAAAACCGCCTGACCGATCGCATTGGCCTGCTCTCGGGCGGCCAACGCCAGGCCGTCAGCCTGTTGATGGCATCACTACAGCCCTCGCGTATCCTGCTGCTCGATGAACATACCGCAGCACTCGACCCCAAGACCGCTGCATTCGTGCTGGATCTCACGGCCCGCATCGTTGAGGAAAACAAACTGACCACCATGATGGTGACGCACAGCATGCGCCAAGCGCTCGACTTTGGCTCGCGCACGGTCATGCTGCACCAGGGCAAGGTCGTGCTTGACGTCAGCGGTCCCGAGCGCGCCGCCATGGACGTGCCCGACCTGCTGGCAATGTTCGAGCGCACGCGCGGCGAAAAACTTGCTGACGACGCGCTGCTGCTGGGATAGTTGCCGTCCCGCAAGCCAGCTTGCATTACAATGGCAGGCGACGGGCCTTCCCGCATGGTGAAGTGGCCAACCGGGTCAGGTGGGGAACCAAGCAGCCCTAACCGCGTAGCCAGTGCCGGGGTCAGGCTCGTCACCTCCTTTTGCCAGGACGGGTATGGCGCCTGCCTGCGCTGTCCGTCCGCTTAGACATGGCGGCGCACACACCCTCCTCCTTACCCTGGCTGATTCTTACCCGGCCTTCCGACCAATGCGCCGACTGGGCGCGGGACCTGGCAGCGTACGGCATACGCACCCGGCAGCTGCCGTTGATTGATATCCGTATCCGCCAGGATGCCGATACCCTGCGGCACAAGCAGGCGGCAGTCAGCCAGCTGCAACACTTCTCGGCCATCATGCATGTCAGCCCGAATGCCGTGCGTGGGTTCTGGCATCCCGAGGCCGTCGACGCCTGGCGCGCGCTCGGCCCATACGCACCGCGTCTGTGGGCCCCGGGCGCAGGCACGGCCGAGGCCTTGCAGGCTGCAGGCTTTACGCCGGAAGCGATCGACCAGCCCCCAGCCGATGGTGCGGCGGACTCGGAATCGCTGTGGCAGGTCGTTGCCCGGCAGGTCGCAACCGGCGCGCAAGTTCTCGTTCTCCGTGGTGGCAGCCAGCATGGCGCAACGACCAGTTCCCCCGCACGCCAGGGTGCAGGGCGTGACTGGCTTGCCACGCACATCCAGGACGCAGGCGCGCGCGCGGTGTTTCTTGCCGTGTACGACCGCCTGCTACCGCGATGGACCGCGGCGCAGCGGCAGGAACTGCTTACGTGGCTGGCACAGCGGGATGTGATGCTCTTCAGCAGTTCGGAGGCTGTCCGCAACCTGGCAGCGCTCATGCCAGACACATCATGGTCTGCGCAGCGTGCCATCGCCACCCACCCGCGCATTGGCGCCGCGGCACGCACGCTGGGATTTGGCACCGTGGCCGACAGCGCGCCACACGCCCGCGCCATCGCCAAGACCCTACAATGGCTGGGCCAAGCGCCTGCATAGGGTCTTAATGCCTCACTGTGCTGATCGACAGTGCGGCACGTCAGAACCCGCAGGTTCTAAAAGACTTCAAGCAGGTTCTCAACATCCATTCCTTGTCCCGTGGTAACGCCGCCCCCTTCTTCTTCCCCACCGCCAAGCCCCCCCTGGCTGCAGCTGCTGGTACTACTGCGCCAGCCGGTGCAATGGCCGCGCTGGGGAGCTTGGTTGCTCAACGGCACGGCAGCCATTGCGCTGGTGATGGCCTACGGTCAGTGGCAGCGCCTGCAGAAGGTACAGGAGCATGTGGCAGTGCAACTTGCGGCAGCAAAGGCTCAGGCAATTGAGGCGCGGACGCTGTCGCAGCAGGCGCAGGCGCTCGCCCAGCAGGCCGCCACACGCGCCAGCCTGAGCGAAGCGCGTATCAACGAGTACACGCTGCAGCGTTCGCACCTTGAGCAGCTGGCATTCGAACTGTCGCGCACGCGGGAAGACACCATGCTCATCGACATGGAGGCATCGCTGCGACTGGCCCAGCAGCAGGCACAGCTGACTGGCCTGGCCGATCCGCTGATCGCAGCATTGCGCAATGCGCGCCAGCGCGTGGAACGCACCGATCCAGCGCGCTACAGCACAATCCTGTCCGCCATTGACCGAGATCTGGCACAGCTGACCAGCAGCGCTGTAACCGATACAGCGGGGCTGCTCGGTCGTATCGACACCTTGCTGCTGCAGCTCGAATACCTGCCACTGGCCAACGGTGTGGGCTTGGCCCACCAGTCGTCTGCCGAGCCGCCTGTACTGGGCGCAGCGCCATCCACTTCAGCCTCTGCCGATACGCTGGCACAGGCCCCGCTGGCGCCGAACAGCGCCGCACAAAATGCCGGACACATGGACGCACAGGACACGAGCCTGGCAGCAGCGCCTGCCGCACAAGGCGACGCACACTCAACGGCAGGCGGCATGCCGACGGATGCGGGCAGTGCCACGGCATCCTCGCAATCAGGCAAGGGCGATACCTTTCAGCGGCTATGGGCAGGCGTGCGAGCAACGTTCGAGGGGCTGATTCGCGTTCAGCGCATCGACCACCCGGAAGCGGCGTTGCTGTCGCAGGAGCAGGCATTCTTTCTGCGCGAAAACATCCGTCTCCAGCTGATGAATGCCCGTATCGGCCTGCTGGCGCGCCAGACTGCATCGGCGCGCGCGGATCTTGCCGCCGTACAGGCCTTGGTGCTGCGCTACTATGACCTGGATTCGCCACGCACGCGGCACGCGCTGCGCACCCTGCAGCAGCTGCAGGACCACATTCTCTCCGTGCAGGCACCCGCCATCACGGAAACGCTGGCGGCCATTGCTGCCGCACAACGCGCCCGCGAAGCGCAGGCCGCGGTCATGCCGCTCGATCCTGTGACAGGCTCGCCAACGCAGGCCGACCAGGCCGACGGCCAGGGCACGAGCGCTGCAGCACAGGAGGTCGACTGACATGCGGGGCGTGCTCTGGATCCTGCTGCTGTGCGCCACCGCGGTTGCTGCCGCCCTGTTTCTGAGCAGCAACCAAGCCACGGTCACGCTGTTTTGGCACCCCTACCGGGTCGACATGTCGCTGAACCTGCTGCTGCTGTTGCTGCTGACAGTCAACGGCACACTGGCGTTGCTGGTTTGGGCGCTGACGTCCGTATGGCGTATGCCTGCCGAAGCCAGGGCGTGGCGCCATCAGCGCCAGGAAATCGCGGCGCACCGCGCGCTGGTGGATGCATTGGAACACTTCTCCAATGGCCAATGGTCGCAGGCCATTGATGCCTGTCTGCAGGCACAGCGACTGGCGCAGGATGCGCTGTCCGAGCCTGCGCAGGCAGAGGAAGCGCGTGATGACAAGGAACGCACCGAGATGCGGCAGTTGCTGCACATGTGCCAATGGCTGGAGCAGCGCGCCCGAAGCGAATCGCACAGGTCGGGCAGCCAAGGAAAGTACTAGCGCTTTCCTGCATGGGCAGGCCAGCCCGGGCACATTGTCACGCGCTGGGCGAGACCGCCCTCGCCTAGCGCTTTTTGCCTGGCCGCACACGCGCTGCGGCACTGCACGCGGCGCACAATCCGTAAAGGGTTACATCGTGCGTTGTCAGCACGAATCCCGGTGGCAGCAGGGTCGCGAAGGTATCGTCGCAGCCGTGGATGTCAAAGACCTTCTCGCACTGGTTGCAGCGAAAGTGGTGATGGTGGTGCACGGCCTTGTCCGCCAGCTCATAGTAGACCCGGTCGCCCGGCAGCGGCACCGCCACGAGTTCACCGGCTTCCACCATGGCCTTGATATTGCGATAGACGGTAGCAATGCCGATGCGTGGAACCAGCTTCTGCGCGGCCTGCAACACCTCGGGGGGGGAAAGCGGCCGCCCTTCGGCGGCCATGGCCGCGCGGATGGCCGTGCGCTGGCGGGTATTGCGCTCACCCGCCTGTGCGGGTGTGGCACGGGCATGTACCGGATGCGCGTGCGCGCATCCCGCATGGGAGGAGGAAGTGGGCTGTGGCATGGCAAGATTGTGGCATGGCCACATCGCGGCGGTACTGCGTACGAAACAGCCCTCAGATAGGCTGGGCAATCAAATCATGGCCTTGTGCCTGCACGATCTGCGCGCGGGTGAACTCTCCCACCTTCAGGGTCTTGCTGGCCTTCTGCGGCGGCAGCAGGTGCACCACGCCATCGATCTCTGGCGCATCGGCATAGCTGCGCCCGCGCCCACCGCGACGGCCCAGCGCTGGCGCGTGGTCGACCAACACCTGCATCGTGGCGCCAATACGGCGCTGGAGTTTTTGCACGGAGACACGCTCGGCCACCTCCATGAAGCGCGCCTGACGTTGCTGACGTTCCTGCAAAGGCAGCATGCCTGGTAAGGCGTTGGCGGCGGCGCCGTCCACGTCGCTGTAGGCAAAACAGCCGGCACGATCGATCTGCGCCTCCTCGATGAAATCCAGCAGGTGCTGGAATTCCTCCTCCGTCTCGCCCGGAAATCCGGCAATGAAGGTGCTGCGGATGACCAGCTCCGGGCAGACCTCGCGCCAGCGCTGGATGCGCTCAAGATTCTTCTCGCCGCTGGCCGGGCGCTTCATGCGCCGCAGCACATCCGGGTGGCTGTGCTGAAACGGCACATCCAAATACGGCAGTGCCAGTCCTTGCGCCATCAGCTCGACCACCTGATCCACACTTGGATACGGATACACGTAGTGCAGACGCACCCACGCACCGTGGGCCGCTGCCAGCTCACCCAGCGCCTGCACCAGCTCATACAGACGCGACTTGATCGGTCGCCCGTCCCAGAAACCAGTGCGGTACTTGATGTCCACACCGTAGGCGGACGTGTCCTGGCTGATAACGAGCAGCTCCTTGACGCCCCCCTCGAACAATGCGCACGCCTCCTTGAGCACATCGCCCACCGGGCGCGATACCAGATCACCGCGCATCGACGGGATGATGCAGAAGGTGCAGCGGTGGTTGCAGCCCTCGCTGATCTTCAGGTAGGCGTAGTGTTTGGGCGTGAGCTTCAGGCCCGCCTCGCCAAACCCGCCTGGCACCAGATCCAGGAAAGGGTCATGCGGCTTGGGCAAGTGCCGATGGACCGCATCCATGACCTCCTGCGTGGCATGCGGCCCGGTGACCGCCAGCACACTGGGATGCACCTGCTCGACCAGATTGCCTCCTTGCTCGCCACTGCGCGCGCCCAGGCAGCCAGTCACGATGACCTTGCCGTTTTCGGCCAGCGCCTCGCCGATGGTGTCCAGGCTCTCCTTGACGGCATCGTCGATGAAGCCACAGGTGTTGACGATCACCAGATCGGCGCCATCGAAACTCTTGGCGGTCTGGTAACCCTCGGCACTCAGCTGGGTAAGAATCAGCTCGCTGTCGGTCAGTGCCTTCGGGCAGCCGAGCGAGACGAAGCCCACCTTCGGGGCGCGGACGGGTGTGGCGGGTTTGTCACAGGTGGTGGTCATGGGGACACGCGCAGCGCGTTACTGTCGATTGGTTTTTCTGAGAATCCGACGAAATTCCGTGCAGGCGAGCAGCCACGCAGCGTGGCCTGCCTGCAAGCCGGCATCGCTATGCATTGTGCCGACTTCCGCATCCATCAGAAGCTGCGCACGATCTCAGAAATTCAGACGGCTTGCCCATTCGCACTGGCTGCTGGCGTCGGCACGATGCAGCCCTGCCTTCAACAGCAGGGCTGCGCCTTATACCATAGCCGAAGCCAACCTGCCATGCCTGAAGGCCCATTCGGCGGCTTTTCATGCGCAGGAATGACGGCAGGGTCAGGCCTTGGCCCAGCAAGCAGCCGATCGGCGGGCGCACCATGCAACGGCTGGCAGCGCTTGCGATGGCAACCCGCTTAGTTTCCTGTCACCACACGCTGCCAATGCGCGCGGCACAGGTGCTCATGCCGCGCTGTGGTCGCTCAATCCTGCTGCGCCAGCACAATGATCTCAAACGCAGGGCTTTCGCCAGGAGGCGTGGACTGTGTGATGGCAACCGCCAGCAGCCGCCGGTTGACCTCATACACCCGCAACCAGGCGCGCTCATCCCAGCCACCCTCGGAATACTGCAGCCCGCGGTCGGACAGCATCGCGCGGATCGCTGCAGGCGTTTCGCCACTATCAGGATCCGGCACACCATTGATTTCGAGGTCCAGACCACCGTCTGGCGTCGCGACGAAAACCTCGTTGGTCTTCTGACATTCCGCGTAAATGGTGTAGCGCTTGCCCTCTACAAGTCTGCCAACTGCCGCGTTAGCCGCAACAGGCTGTGCGCCGGCAGGCAGCACGGCATGCCAGATGGGGGAGCCATCTCCAGGCATTGACCCCGCACCACTCCCGTTCCCCTTGCAAAGCAACAATGCACCCTGCTCAGCACTGAAAGCATCTCCCACAACAAGCTGGTGATAACCCTCGGCGGCCCATACGCCTTGCGCATCCTTTTCGAAGGCGATGGTGGCGTTGCCCAGACGTACCTGCGCCGCATCTTCCTCATGCGGGAAAACCACTCGCTGCGCACGCAAGAAGTCTCCTGCCGGCGCGTAGTCCAGCGAATGGTAGAGGTGGTTGCCAGGACCAGCTGCGTTGTCGCCCGCGCCCGCGTCCCCATCACCACCGCCGCCACATGCGGCCAATACGATGGCAGCTGCCATCGCGCACAACTTGGTTGGGAAGTTCATGGTTTGCTCCATCTCACTGATAACGAGGCACAAATGCTACACGGCCCGCCCGGCAGTTCCATGCGACCGATCACGGCTTTGACACAAGTTCACAGGCCGGCGGCGATGGCGGCGTGGCCAATGTGGAAATTGCCTGCGCGCGCACGCGCAATGCGAGAGCGCGCTATGCTCTGCCGCCGCCCGTATCTAGGGTAAACCCCTAGGCTTGCCTTGTCTGCGAACGCGCCTGTCAGGGTGTCTGCAGCGGCAGAATCCCTGCGGCACCATCGCCATTACTTTCCATTCATGTCTACCGCCTACAAGCATCACGTCATCGTCATCGGCGCCGGTTTCGGCGGGCTGGAGGCCACGCGCGCACTGGTCAAGATTCCCGGTATGCGTGTCACACTGATCGACAAGACCAATCACCACCTGTTCCAGCCGCTGCTCTACCAGGTCGCCACAGCCGGGCTGGCCGCCCCTTCCATCGCTGCTCCGGTGCGCACAGTCATGCATCGCTTCAAGCAGGTCTGCACGCTGCAGGCCGAGGTCACCGCCATTGACGCGTCGGCAAATACCGTCACGCTCGCCAATGGCATGCAACTGGACTATGACTGGCTCATCGTCGCAGCCGGTGCCACGCACAGCTACTTCGGCAACGACCAGTGGCGCCATCATGCCCCTGGTCTCAAGACGCTGCGCGATGCCTTCACTATTCGCAGCCGCGTGGTCGAGGCCTTCGAGCGTGCAGAGCTGGAGCCAGACCCACAGACGCGCCAGGCGCTGCTAACTTTTGCCGTCATTGGCGCAGGCCCGACCGGCGTTGAAATGGCCGGTACGCTGGCCGAAATCGCCCGCCACACCCTCAAGGACGAGTTCCGCAACATCGATCCGGCGCAGGCGCGCGTCTTCCTCATCGAAGGCGGTCCACGTGTCCTGCAGAGCATGCCGCCGCGCCTGAGCGAGCGGGCCAAGCAGCAGCTTGAGCGCCTGGGCGTGACGGTGATGCTAGACACTCGTGTCACGCACATTGACGGAACAGGCCTGCGCTACGAGCAGATGCACGCTGGTAATGGGCCAGAGCGCTCCAGCGCCCCCCACGCCGGAACGCTGGCGAGTCGCTGCATCATCTGGGCCGCCGGCGTCGCGGCCTCGCCCCTTGGCAAGACCGTAGCGGCCGCCACCGGTGCTGCACTGGATCGCGCCGGGCGCGTCAAGGTCACGCCGCAGCTGACGGTCGACGCGGCGCAACGCATCTTCGTCATCGGTGATCTGGCTGCAGCACTCAGCCATGAGCCCGGCAAGGAGCCCACTCCGGTGCCGGGCGTCTCGCCCGCTGCCAAGCAGATGGGGCAACTGGCCGCAGCGAACATCCGGCATCAGATCGAAGGCACCCCAATGGCCTCATTTCGCTACCGCAACTACGGCAACCTGGCGACGATCGGTCGCAATGCTGCCGTGGTCGATCTGCCCATGCCGTTTGGCAAGCACCTGCGCTTTTCCGGCCTGCTGGCCTGGCAGTTCTGGCTGTTTGCACATGTGTACTTCCTGATCGGCTTTCGCAACCGCCTGGTGGTGCTGATGGACTGGGCCAGCGCCTACTGGACCTACCGCCGCCACGCGCGCGTGGTGGCGCCCATGCCACCCGTCAGCGATCTGCTGGCCATGGAGCAACAGAACGGGCCTGACCGCGCCGCATCGGACCAGGCTCGCTAAGCACCTGTTTACGCTCGCAATGGCAATCAGGCCGTAGGATAGCGTGGCTTGCGGTCGGCGTGCTGCCTGCATCGCATTCCCTGGCGCGGGAATGCGGCGAGGAAGATGATCGTGAACAGGTTCGCTCCCATAGGTGCAAACGCAAGTGTTCAGTCCTGCAGCAACGTCTGCCACACCTCGGGCACGTGCCCGACGGTGTAATGCGTCTTGCCGTCCACCTCCAGACGCACGACCGGGCGCTTGATCAAGCTGGTCTGCGCCAGCAGCAACGCGGCCACACCCGCGTCATGCGCGGCACTGGCCTGCTGCTGCGGCGTCAGCTTGCGCCACGTGGTGCCGCGCCGGTTCAGCAGCTGCTGCGCACCCAGCGTGCGCAGCCACTCCCGCAGCACGGCGTCATCAAGGCCGGCTTTCTTGAAGTCGTGAAACGCCACCTCGACGCCGCGATCGGCAAACCAGGCACGGCTCTTCTTGACAGTGTCACAGTTGGGAATGCCGTACAGCGTCACGGCGATGGAATGGGAAGATTGCATGGCTGAAATCGCAGATATCGAAAAGCTCACACCACGATGGGTTCCGGCTCCAGCCGGATGCCGTAGCGCTCGTAAACGCTGGTCTGAATGGCCTTGGCCAGCGTCATGACCTCACCGCCCGTGGCGCTGGACTCGCCGTGCCCGAGATTGACGAGCACCAGTGCCTGACGCGCATAGACGCCGGCATTGCCCACGGACTTACCCTTCCAGCCGCAGGCATCGATGAGCCAGCCCGCCGCCAGCTTCACACTGCCGTCGGGCAGCGGATAGTGCACGATCTTGGGTTCACGGGCGATGATGTCGCGGCACTGGTCCTGCGTCACCGTCGGATTCTTGAAAAAACTGCCGACATTGCCGATGACCGCAGGATCGGGCAACTTGTCGCGACGGATTGCCACCACCCACTCGAAGATCTGGCGCGACGTCGGCGCCGCCACACCGGTCATGGCGCGGTAGCGCTCCAGATCGTGGTAGCCGAGCACCGGCTGCCAGGCCTTGGGCAACCAAAGCCGCACGTGCGTAATTACCGCGCGCCCCCCCAGGCCCATGGAAGGCACCAGTTCCTCCTCCGGCGGCGGCGCGACGTCCTGCTCGGTGGCACGGACCAGTCCGGCATCGGCCACTGGTGTGGTGCGGCCTGCCGCCGGGCGCGCCGGGTGCTTGAATACGGAATCCCTATAGCTGAATCCGCATTGCGCGGCTGTCAGCGTGAACGTCCTGCCAGTCCAGAGGTCGAATGCGTCAAGACTGTGCAGGCGATCCTTGAGTTCGACGCCATAGGCGCCGATGTTCTGCACCGGCGCTGCCCCCACGGTGCCGGGAATGAGGGCCATGTTCTCCAGCCCCGGCATGCCCTGTTCGACCGTCCAGCGCACCAGTTCGTGCCAACGTTCGCCCGCGCCGGCTTCGATCAGCCAGCCCTGGGCATCCTCGCGCAACACGCGCCGACCCGACATCTCCATTTTCAGTACTGGACGGCGCACGTCGCCAGTCAGCACAATGTTGCTGCCGCCGCCGAGCACCAGCGGCTCCCATTGCGGTGCGATACGCCGGGCAGGCGCCGTGGCAGCAGCACGCTGCTGGCGCCACAGTCGCGAGAAGGACTGCAAATCCTCCAAACTGCGCACCCGCACAAGCGCCAATGCCTTGGCAGCAATGCCAAACGTGTTGTACGGCCGCAGCGGTACGTTTTTTTCCACTAACATGGCTGCAATTGTCCCACCGTGGTGGTGCCGCTGCGCGGCAGTAGGTATCATCCAAATTGCATTACGCTTTTTTACAGCGCGCGGCAATCGTTGACTGCATGCGCCAGAGACGCCATTTGCCATGCCTTCTTTTGACACCGTACTGGAAGCCGATTTCGTCGAGGTGCGCAACGCCGTCGACAATGCCGCCAAGGAAATTGCCACCCGCTTTGATTTCAAGGGCACCTCTGCCGGCATCGAACTCAAGGACAAGGAGATCACGCTCTTTGGCGACTCCGCGTTCCAGTTGCAGCAGGTCGAGGACATCCTGCGCAACAAGCTCACCAAACGCAATGTGGACGTGCGCTTTCTCGACATCGAAAAGCCCCAGAAGATCGGCGGCGACAGGCTCAAGCAGCAGGTCAAGGTCAAGAACGGCATCGACAGCACGCTGGCCAAGAAGATCCAGAAACTGATCAAGGACAGCAAGATGAAGGTGCAGGCGGCCATTCAGGGCGATGCCGTGCGCATCTCCGGTGCCAAACGCGATGATCTGCAAGCGGCCATGGCGTTGATCCGCAAGGAAGTGGCCGACGTGCCACTGTCGTTCAACAATTTCCGCGATTGAAGGAGGCAGGCGTGCGACCGATGTCCTGCAATCGCATGCGCCTGTGCTGCCTGGCCCTGGCGCTGTGCACTGGCAGTGCCGGCGCACAGGACGTGCGTGTGGTGGGCACCATCGGCAACGACCGCGCCATCATCATGGTCGACGGCAGCGCGCCACGCACGCTGCGCAAGGGCGAGAGCCTGGCGGGCGTGCAACTGCTGCAGGTGCAGGGTGATCTGGCCACGGTGCGCATCCACGGTCAGCCCGTACAGATGCGCGTGGGTGCAACGCCAACGCGGCTGGACGCACCCGCCCACAGCGTGCGCCTGCAGGCCGCCGATGGCGGCCATTATTTCGCCGATGGCCAGATCAACGGCCAACCCGTGCACTTTCTCGTCGACACCGGCGCCTCCACGATTGCGCTGGACCAGCAGACGGCTTCGCGGCTGAAGATTGCCTATACGGACGGAGAGCCGACCAGAATCCGCACTGCCAACGGGCAAACCACCGGCTGGTTGGTCACGTTGGCCGAAGTGCGCGTGGGCGCGTTGCGCCAGTCCAATGTGCGCGCTGCCGTCATCCAGCAGGCCATGCCCTTCGTGCTGCTGGGCAATTCATTTCTCAATCACTACCGCCTCACGCGCGATGCCAACACCATGGTGCTGACATCGCCCTGAACACTGCTCCCTCTGCCATGACCAATGCGCCACCTCCGGGCACTCCCGGGCTGCTCTCAAAGGACGACTACATCATGCTGGTGCGGCAGTGGAGCCAGGCGGAACAGGCGCTGCACCGGCTACTGCGCACGCCGCACACAGTGGCCGATTTCCCACACACTATCGACGCCTTTCGCACCAATCTGGAGCGAGTGGTCTCGCACGACAGCGACACCGCCCTTTTCATGATGTTTCAGCTTGCCGCCACTTCCACGGTCGGTTATAGCGGCTCGCACGCACTGGTGTGTGGTGTGTTGTGCCTGATTGCCTCGGCCAACCTGCCGCTATCGCTGGCAGCGCGCAAGACACTGACCCATGCAGCGTTGACGATGAACATCGCGATGACTGAGCTGCAGGACACGCTCGCACTGCAAACAGAACGCCCCAGCGCTTCGCAGGACGAACAGATTCGCACCCATGCTGCGCGCGGGGCCACCTTGCTGGCCGAACTGGGCGTCAACGACGCACTGTGGCTCGATGTCGTGCGCAACCACCATACGCCGCCGCCCGACGAAGAGGCATTGGCGGCGCTGCCCCTATCCGGACAATTGACCCGGGTGCTCGCCTCCATCGACCGCTATGCGGCCATGATCAGCCCACGCAAGTCCCGCCCGGGACGCACAGTGGCCGACTCGCTGCGCGCCATCATGGGCCAGCGGTTCGATCCGCAGGATGAAATCGGCAAGGTGCTTGCCAGCACCGTCGGCCTGTACCCGCCTGGCACGCTGGTCAAGCTTGAAACGCAGGAGGTGGCGCTGGTGCTGCGACGCACGGCCGATATCAACCATCCGCTGGTAGCTGCGGTGCTGGATGCTGATGGCAAGCCCTATCCCATCCCTGTCCTGCACCTGACATCCAGGGGCAAGCTGCGGATTCTCGGCAGCCTGCCATGGTCGACGTTGCCCGGCGAGATCAGCGAGCAGGCACGCACCAGCCTCGGTCTATTCACGGCACGGCAAGGGCTTCGAGGCGCCTGAGAAGCTGTTTACGATCTTTCCAGGCGCCGCGCTGCTCCTGCCGAGAACACGGACCACGGCGCGCGCCGGGCTCACGCCGGCAAGGCATTGCAACGGCGCAGGCACCGCAATTGCCAGAGACTGTCTGGCGGCGATCGGCATCGGACTCCAGGATCTATCTGCTGGCGCCGTGCGGGTTTCCACCACACCCCGCACAGGTGTAGTGTTGGTACATTGTGCGTGACCGGTAGTGAACAGGCATCGCGCTTTCAATTCTGCGCGTAGCGGCTGCCCCGGCAGTCCAGGTCCCGGATGCGGGGCCTGGGCGCAGCAGGGCCTGGTGTGACCCGCCACGCGTCCTGCAACAACAACGATGGCGGACACAATCCGCGGCAGGAGACAAAACCATGGTTACTCCCAAGCGCCCCCGCAGTGGGCCAGGCACAGGCAAGCTGCGCCTGCACGTTCCGGAACCGTCGGCAAGGCCGGGCCAGCAAACGGACTTCTCATACCTCAAACTCTCACGGGCCGGAGAGATTCCCCGCCCTCCCGTCGACTGCGTCTACGAGGACACCATCGCCCTCAAGAATGGGCTGATTCGCGTGCTGGACGATGCCCACCAGGCGCAGGGGCCGTGGGATCCCAAGGCTGGCGATGAGGCGCTGCGCAATGGGCTGCGGCTGATGATGCTGACGCGCGCGTTCGATGCGCGCATGGTCATTGCCCAGCGGCAGAAGAAAACATCCTTTTACATGCAGTCGCTGGGCGAAGAGGCAATCGGCGTCGGCCAGGCGCTCTCGCTCGAGCACGATGACATGTGCTTTCCCTCCTACCGCCAGCAGAATATCCTGCTAGCGCGCGGCTATTCCCTGGCTCAGATGATGAACCAGATCTACTCCAATACCGCCGATCCGCTCAAGGGCCGCCAGTTGCCGGTGCTGTATTCGAGCAAGGAGTACGGCTTCTTCACCATTTCCGGCAATCTTGGCACGCAGTACGTGCAGGCCGTGGGCTGGGCCATGGCTTCGGCCATCAAGCAGGATTCGCGCATCGCTTCCGCCTGGATTGGCGACGGTGCCACGGCAGAGGCGGACTTCTACACCGCGCTGGTCTTCGCGCAGGTCTATCGCGCACCGGTGATACTCAACGTCATCAACAACCAGTGGGCCATCTCGACCTTCCAGGCCATCGCAGGCGGCACCACGGCCACCTTTGCCGCCCGGGGCGTGGGCATGGGCATCGCGTCGCTGCGCGTCGATGGCAATGACTATCTGGCGGTTCTGGCAGCCTCGCGCTGGGCCGCAGAGCGTGCCCGCAACAACCACGGCCCCACGCTGATTGAGTGGGTCAGCTACCGCGCCGGGCCGCATTCGACCTCGGACGATCCCAGCAAGTACCGCCCGGCCGATGACTGGCAACGGTTTCCCCTTGGCGATCCGATCGAGCGCCTGCGCAGACACCTGACGCTGCGCGGCGCGTGGAGCGACGCCGAACACGCCAACACACAGGCGGATCTGGAGGCGCAGATCATTGCCGCGCAGAAGGAGGCGGAGAAAAACGGCACGCTCATCAGCGGTCCGCAACGCACCGCTGCCGACATGTTCGACGACGTCTTCGAGCAGATGCCGGCACATCTGGTGGCCCAGCGCCAGCAACTGGGAGTGTGAGCATGACCAAGATGACAATGATTCAGGCCTTGCGCTCGGCCATGGATGTGATGCTTGAGCGCGATCCCGACGTCGTGGTCTTCGGAGAGGATGTGGGCTATTTCGGCGGGGTATTTCGCTGCACCGACGGACTGCAGGCCAAGTACGGCGCAAGCCGCGTCTTCGATGCGCCCATCACGGAAAGCGGCATCGTCGGTGCCGGCGTTGGCATGGCTGCCTACGGCCTGCGGCCGGTCGTGGAAGTGCAGTTTGCCGACTACGTGTACCCGGCACTGGACCAGATCATGTCCGAGGCGGCCCGGCTGCGCTACCGCTCGGCGGGCGACTTCACGGCACCGATGGTGATCCGCATGCCCTGCGGCGGCGGCATTTACGGCGGGCAAACGCACAGCCAAAGCCCCGAGGCGCTGTTTACCCACACCTGTGGCATCCGCACGGTCATGCCCAGCAATCCCTATGACGCCAAGGGTCTGCTGATCGCCGCCATCGAGAACAACGATCCGGTAGTCTTTCTCGAACCCAAGCGGCTCTACAACGGACCGTTCGACGGTCACCACGAAAAGCCCGTCGTGCCCTGGTCCAAGCACGCCCTGGGCGAGGTGCCGGAGGGGCATTACACCGTGCCGCTGGAGTCGGCCCGAATCGCGCGTCCGGGTCAGGACGTCACGGTCATTGCCTACGGCACGATGGTGTTCGTGGCAGAAACGGCCGCGGCCGAAACCGGCGTGGATGCTGAGATCATCGACCTGCGCAGCCTCTGGCCGATGGATTTGCCCACGGTGGTGCAATCGGTGCAGAAAACCCGCCGCTGCGTCATCGTTCATGAGGCAACGCGTACCAGCGGCTTCGGTGCCGAACTGCTGGCGCTCGTGCAGGAGCACTGCTTCTACCACCTTGAAGCGCCCATTGTGCGGGTAACGGGCTGGGATATCCCCTACCCGCATGCACAGGAATGGTCGTACTTTCCCGGCCCCACTCGGGTTGGCGAGGCACTCAGAGAAGTGATGGAGGCATGATGGGCATTCACAGCATCAAGATGCCGGACATTGGTGAAGGCATTGCAGAAGTCGAGCTTGTAGCATGGCATGTTCAGGTCGGGGATGTCGTCCAGGAAGACCAGAACCTGGCCGAGGTCATGACAGACAAGGCGGCGGTCGAGATTCCCTCCCCTGTCGCTGGAAGAGTCCTGGCACTGGGCGGCCAGTTGGGGGAAATGATTGCTGTCGGCGCGGAACTGATACGCCTGGAAGTAGACGGCCCCGGCAATGTCGATGCCAATACCGCAGCAACAGGCGATGCGCCGCCTGAGAAGGCTGGCGCGCAAGAACCGCGGTCAACGCCTGCGGTAGTGACACCAGCGGCCACCCCAGTGCCTGCCGCATCGGCGGCGACAGCGGTATCTCCCCCGCGAGCAGCACCTGCTGCCGCCCCCTCCACAACGCAGCGGACACCAGGTGAAACGCCACTTGCCTCTCCTGCGGTGCGCCGCCGAGCCTGGGATCTGGGCATTGCCTTGCAGTTTGTGCCAGGCAGTGGCCCGCACGGCCGCATCCTGCATGAGGACCTGGACGCCTATCTGCAGGCGCAGCAGCAGGGCTCGGCCTTGAACGCCTGCCTGACACAGTACGCCCCCCGCATGGGCCAGACGGAGGTGCCGGTAATCGGACTGCGGCGCAAGATCGCCGAAAAAATGCAGCAGGCCAAGCGCCGCATTCCCCACTTCACCTATGTGGAGGAGGTCGACGTCACGGAGCTGGAAGCCACGCGGCACACGCTCAACGTCCGCCACGCGGCAACGCGCGGCAAGCTGACAATGCTGCCCTTCATCATCCGCGCCATGGTCATGGCGTTGCGCGAATTTCCCCAGATCAATGCGCGCTTTGACGACGATGCAGGCGTCGTCACACGTTATGAAGGCGTGCACCTGGGAGTGGCCACGCAGACGGACAGCGGCCTTGTGGTGCCGGTGCTGCGCCACGCCGAGTCGCGTGACCTGTGGGGCAACGCTGCGGAGATCCTTCGCCTTGCCGAGGCTGCCCGTGCCGGCAAGGCGCGCCGGGAAGAGCTCAGCGGCTCGACCATCACACTCACCAGCCTCGGTGCACTGGGCGGTATTGTCAGTACGCCGGTCATCAACCATCCGGAAGTGGCCATCGTCGGAGTCAACCGCGTGGTTGAAAAACCAGTGGTACTGGGCGGTCAGATCGTCGTGCGCAAGACCATGAACCTGTCATCCTCGTTCGATCATCGTGTGGTCGACGGAATGGACGCGGCGCGCTTCATTCAGGCCATGCGTACCCTGCTCGAGACGCCTGCAACACTTTGGATCGATTAAAACCATGCAAACCACGCACACACAATTGCTGGTGCTCGGTGGCGGCCCTGGCGGCTACGTGGCAGCCATCCGCGCAGGCCAGCTCGGCATCCGCACTACGCTGATCGAAGCCCAGGCGCTGGGTGGCACCTGTCTCAATATCGGCTGTATTCCGTCCAAGGCGCTGATTCATGCCGCCAACGAATATGCGCACGCGAAGGCGCTGGCTTCAGCAGGCGGTTCACATCTGGGCTTGCGCATTGCCCAGGCATCACTGGATCTGGCGCAGACCATCGCGTGGAAAGACGGCATCGTCCAGCAGCTGACAGGCGGCGTGGCCGCACTGCTGAAGCGGCAGCAGGTTGAGGTCATCCAGGGTTGGGGCCAGATCGTCGATGGCAAAACCGTCGACGTGCAGGACGGCCACGGCCAAGTCACCCACCGCATCCACTGCGATCACCTGCTGCTGGCTACCGGCTCCGTGCCTGTGGAAATCCCGGCACTGCCTTTCGATGGCAAGCGCATCGTGTCATCAACCGAAGCGCTGTCTCCCCGTGAAGTGCCCAAGCGGCTGGTGGTGCTTGGCGGCGGCTACATCGGACTGGAACTGGGCACCGTCTATCGCAAACTGGGGGCACAGGTGCACATCGTCGAAGCCGCCGACCGCATTCTGCCCGGCTACGATGGGGAGCTAACCGGCCCCGTACAGACGCAGCTCGCGCGCCTTGGCGTGGTCTTGCACTTGGGCTACCAGGCCATCGCTGCGGAGAACGCCGGTGACGACCAGGCCCACCTGCGTGTGCATTTGCGCCAAGCAGGCCATGCGCAAGCCGAAACGATGACGCTTGAGGCCGATCAGGTACTCGTTGCCGCTGGCAGGCGGCCCCGTACTGACGGCATGCGCCTGGAAAGCCTGCACCTGACTATGCAAGGCCAGGCCGTGCAGGTCGATACGCAATGCCGCACCAGCATGCGAAATGTCTGGGCCATTGGCGACATCACCGGCGACCCCATGCTCGCGCACCGCGCCATGGCCCAGGGGGAGATGGTGGCCGAGATCATCAGCGGAAAAAACCGACGCTTTGCGCCGGCGCAGATTCCTGCGGTGTGTTTTACCGATCCAGAAATCGTCAGCGTCGGCTTGTCTCCTGCGGCGGCCAGTGCCGCCGGACACGCGACACTGACGGCGCAGTTCCCATTTGCTGCCAATGGCCGCGCCATGACGCTGCAGGACTCGCAAGGTTTTGTGCGCGTGGTTGCACGCCGCAACGACCACCGCATCCTCGGCTGGCAGGCCGTCGGCCGGCAGGTCGCGGAGTTGGCCACGGCCTTCTCGCAGTCACTGGAAATGGGTGCCTATCTGGAAGACGTCGCCCACACCATCCATGCGCATCCAACGCTTGGCGAGGCCGTTCAGGAAGCGGCGCAGCGCGCGTTGGGACAGGCGCTGCATATCTAGGGTGCACGCAGTGGGCGCAATGCATGCCGCGCCATGCATTGCGCCAAGAAGCGCAGATGACGCGCTGCGCCAACGCCGTGGACGTCAGCCACGTTGCCTGGCGATTGCGGTGCCAGTGCGCGAATTGGACGGGCGCTGCAAAAAACCACTGATGTATTCGGCGGCATCCACCAGCCGCTCGAGGTCGATGCCGGTTTCGATGCCCAGCCCATGCAGCAGGTACACCACATCCTCGGTGGCCACATTGCCCGTTGCGCCCTTCGCATAGGGGCAGCCGCCCAGCCCCGCCACGGAGGACTGGAAGTTCCACACCCCCAGCTGCAGGGCCGCGTAGGTATTCGAGACGCCTTGGCCATAGGTGTCGTGAAAGTGCCCCGACACATCGTCCACATCGAAATGCTTCAGCGCCGCTTCGATCGCCCTTTGCACCCGCAGCGGCGTACCGACCCCAATCGTGTCGGCCACATCAACGCGCTGCACCCCCACCTGCTTGAGCAGCCCGGCCAGATGGGCCACCTGCGCAGGTGCCACCTCCCCCTCATAGGGGCAGCCCACCGTGCAGGACATTGCCCCCCGCACGGCGATACCCTCTGCGCGCGCAGCTTCGACGACCGGCGCAAACCGCTCAATGCTCTCGGCGATCGAGCAGTTGATGTTCTTCTGGCTGAATGCCTCGCTGGCCGAGGCAAAGACCACGATCTCGTCGGGTTGCGCCGCCAGCGCGGCCTCGAAGCCCTTCATGTTGGGCACCAGTACGGAATATCGCACGCCTGGTTTGCGCACCAGCCCGGCCATGACCTGCGCGTTGTCCGCCATCTGCGGCACCCACTTGGGCGAGACAAAGCTGGTGACCTCGATCTCCCGCAGGCCCGCGCGCTCCAGGCGCTCGATCAGGCCAATCTTGACCTCCGGGGGAACAATCTGTTTTTCATTCTGCAGACCATCGCGCGGACCGACGTCGATGATGCGAACCTTGCTGGGCAATGCCATGGGGAAACTACTTGTAGGAATGGTTGAAACCAACGCGCAAGGCTACCGTGTCCGCATGGCCACGTGCTGCCGATCAACGGCATGAACTGCGCCAGCTTGATATCCCGTCAGACAGCCGCCTCGTTCACATCGCCGGTGCGAATGCGCACTACCTGCTCCAGCGGTGTCACGAAGATCTTGCCATCGCCGATCTTGCCTGTGCGCGCAGCCTTGGTGATGGCTTCGATACAGGTCTCCACCACCGCTTCGGCCACGGCGATCTCCACCTTGACCTTGGGCAGGAAATCCACCACATATTCAGCGCCACGGTACAGCTCGGTGTGGCCCTTCTGGCGGCCAAAGCCCTTGACCTCGGTGACGGTCAGACCGGTAATGCCGGCCTCGGCCAATGCCTCTCGCACATCGTCGAGCTTGAATGGCTTGATGATGGCGGTGATCAGTTTCATGGTCATGATGATGCTCCTCAATGATTCGTTCTGCCAGTCACGCTGTATCCGGGCCGGCATGCGGGCACGCCCCACGCAACACAGCCCGACATGGCACTATGCGGGGATGTTAAGCGATTTGCCTTGCGCGGGCATGTCGGCAAAGCACCCGCTGGCACACGGGCGCGGTGCGCCACGGATCACCCTGCGAAACGGTTGGTGATGGGGTAGCGCCAGTCTTTGCCGAATGCACGCGGACTGATCTTGGGGCCCGGCGCACTCTGGCGGCGCTTGTACTCGTTGATGCGCAGCAGGCGCAGCACCTGCGCCACCCGCTCTGGCGGATAGCCCTGCGCCATGATGTCCTCGGCAGCCAGATCCTGCTCCATGCGCAGGCGCAGGATGGCATCGAGCATGTCATACGGCGGCAGACTGTCCTGGTCAGTCTGGTTCTCGCGCAGCTCGGCGCTTGGGGGGCGGCTGATGATACGCTGGGGAATCGGATTGGCAATTCCGCCTTCGAACGCATGGGCATTGCGCCAGCGCGCGAGCTCGAACGCATCGGACTTGTAGACATCCTTGAGCGGCGCGAATCCTCCGCACATGTCGCCGTACAGCGTGGCGTAGCCCATCGCCGCCTCGCTCTTATTGCTCGTCGTCAGCAGCAAGGCGCCAAACTTGTTGGACAGCGCCATCAGCATCACGCCACGGATGCGCGCCTGCAGGTTCTCCTCGGTCGTGTCCGGCTGCGTACCGGCAAACTGCGACGCCAGACTGCGCTGAAACGCCTCGAATGTGTCGCGAATGCCGATTTCGTCATAGCGCACCTGCAGTCGGCGCACCATTTCGCGCGCGTCTTCCACACTGATGGAGGCCGTATAGGGCGAAGGCATCATCACCGCACGCACTTTGTCTGCGCCCAGCGCGTCCACCGCAATGGCCAGCACCAGTGCCGAGTCCAGCCCGCCCGAGAGGCCCAGCAGCACGTGCGAGAAACCGTTCTTGCGCACATAGTCGCGCGTAGCCAGCACCAGCGCGGGCCAGATCTGTGCCATCGCGTCATCAGCCTGCGGTGGCGCAGCGCAAGTCTGCTTTACTGCCTGCCAGCGCAGTGCGCCACCGGCGTCATTCACCAGTTTCAGCGGCCACAGGCACGACTGAAAGCCTGGCGCCTGCGCAGCAAGCCTGCCATCGGCATCGACAGCGAACGAATGGCCGTCGAACACCAACTCGTCCTGTCCACCGACCATGTGCGCATACACCATCGGCAACGCCACCTCCCGGCAACGCGCCTGCAACACGGCAAGGCGCCGCTGCGGCTTGCCCAACGCAAATGGCGAGGCATTGACCACTACCAGCGCCTGCGCGCCCGCCTCCCGTGCGCGGGCTGCGGGCTCGGCAATCCACGCATCCTCGCAAACCAGCAGCCCGATGCGCACACCACGCACCTCCACCACCGTCGACAGCTGCTGCTGCACCTGCGCATCCGGCAGGCCGTGACCGATCACCGCGCTGCTGGCAAAGTAACGCTTTTCATCGAACACGCCGTAATTAGGCAAGGCCTGCTTGCGATAGCGCGCCCGCACCTGCCCGGCCTGCACGACGCTGACCGCATTCCAGGCTGGCGCGAGGAAATCACTGTCCTGCGGCCAAGGATGGCTGGCGTCGACCGGCTCGGGATGCCCCATGACGATGCACAGCGCCGGCCAGCGCGCGCTGGCCTCCCGCAACTGCTGCAGCGCCTGCTCGCAGGCCTGCAGGAAGGCCGGGCGGTAAAACAGGTCCTCGGCCGCATAGCCGCACAGAAACAGCTCCGGAAACACCAGCAGGTCCGCACCCTGGCGCTGCGCCTGTTCGGCAGCCTGTAAGGCCATGGCAAGGTTGCCCTGCACATCCCCGACGACGGGGTTAAGCTGGGCGACGCAAATCGAAAGAGAGCTATGCATGAGGAAACACCATCGCCCGCGCGCGGCAGGCCAACAAGGGCACAAAGCGCTGGCATTATCGCGCGCCTGCACCCCCGCATGGCCGACATCGACGCCGCGCAATGGGATGCGCTGTTAGCCGACCAGCCACAGGCCAATCCGTTTCTTCGCCATGCCTACCTGCAGGCGCTGGAAAGCAGTGCCAGCGCCTGCCCGGAGACGGGGTGGACGCCCTGCCACGTCACCCTCCATCGGGAAGGCGAAGACGCAGTCATTGCGGCAGCGCCCATGTACCTCAAGAGTCACTCATGGGGCGAGTACGTGTTTGACTTCGCCTGGGCGCGCGCATATGCGGCCCATGGACGGGCCTATTACCCCAAGGCCTTGATTGCCGTGCCCTTCACCCCTGTGCCCGGTCCGCGCCTGCTGGCCCGCAATGCAGCCGATCGCGCGCAGCTCATAACGGCACTGCCGGCCATCTGGCGCAAGCTGGAGGTCGAGACCGCCCACGTCCTGTTTCTTGACGAGCAACAGACGCAGGCCTTGCGCGACGCAGGCTGGCTGCAGCGCCAGGGCGTGCAGTTCCACTGGCACAACCGCCACCCTGCCACGTTGCAGCCCTTTACCGATTTCGACGATTTTCTCTCCAGCCTGCAGCGCGACAAGCGCCGCAAGATCCGCCAGGAGATGCGCCGCGTTGCCGAGGCGGGCGTAACCTACCGCGTCCTGCGCGGCGCAGCCATCACGGCGGCAGACTGGGCGTTCTTTCGCGCGTGCTACGAAACCACCTATCTCGAACATGGCAACGCCCCCTACCTGACTGCTGCATTCTGGGAGGCCATGCGCACCACCATGCCCGATGCCTGGCTGCTCATCGTCGCCATGCGTGCCGGACAGCCAATCGCCTGCAGCCTGCTGGGCATGCACGAGCGTGACGATGGCATACAGACAGTCTATGGTCGCTACTGGGGCGCACTGCAGCGCGTGGACTTGCTGCACTTTGACCTGTGCTACTACCAGACAATCGCGTGGTGCATCGCGCATCGCGTGCAGCGCTTCGAAGGCGGCGCGCAGGGCGAGCACAAGCTGGCCCGCGCGCTGCTGCCTGCGCCCACACATTCCGCACACTGGATTGCCGACGCGCACTTTGCCGCCGCGCTCAAGGAACATCTGGCGCAGGAAAGCCAGGCACAGGCAGACTACACAAGCTTGCTGGCCCAGCACAGCCCGTTCAGACGCGGATAGGCACTTGCCGCAGTCCTTGCTGCTTTTCGCCGACGACGCTGCTGGTATGATGCGCCCCGTCCCAGCAGCGGCCACGGCGCAAGGCCATGCGGACCAACTGCCAGTAGCTCAACTGGATAGAGCAGCTGCCTTCTAAGCAGCAGGTCGGGGGTTCGAGTCCCTCCTGGCAGGCCATTGATTAAAATCATGATGACTCATAAACAGCCATTTCTCACTTGAAATTCAATGAGTTACGGCATTTATTGAATCATGTGGCGTCATGACGATGCCTTGCAATTTAGGGGAGCGAGGGGAACAATTAGGGGAACGAAGCGACTTTTCGCGTTCTCCTCCGGATTTGTTCCCCTATGCTCACAGAAATCGAATGCAAAAACCTGCGCTGCCCGCCTGACAAAAAGCGTGTCAGGCTGAGCGACAGCGGGGGGCTGTATCTGGAAGCTGGCCCTTCCGGATCGCTGCGCTGGTTCTGGAAGTACTACTTCGGCGGCAAGGAAAAGCGTCTGGCGCTGGGACGCTATCCGACCATCTCGCTCAAACAGGCCCGGCTGGCGCGCGATGAAGCCCGCCTACTCCACGCCAAGGGCATCGACCCGGCGATGAAACGGCAGGAAGAAAAGCTGTTCAACCGCCACCAGTCCAGTAACACCTTCGAAGCCGTAGCGCGTGAGCTACATGAAATCAAGCGCGACGGCTGGAGTGAGAAATACGCCACCCGCTGGCTGGAGCGTCTGGAAAAGGACGTATTCCCTTGGATCGGTGCAATGCCGGTCGACAAGATAACCGCACCGATACTGCTACAGGTTCTGCGACGTATTGAACGACGCGGCGCAATTGAAACCGCCCACACGCTGCGCCAGACCACAGGCCAGGTGTTCCGCTACGCCATCGCCACCGGACGCTGCGAACGCAACCCTTCGCCGGACCTACACGGTGCCCTCAAGCCCGTGACGACCAAGAACATGGCCGCAGTGCTTGAACCTGCCCGCGCCGGTGAATTGCTGCGAGCGATGGATGGCTACACCGGCCAACCCGTCACCCGCGTGGCCATGCTGCTGAGCGCCCTCACCTTCCAGCGGCCCGGCAACGTGCGCATGATGGAGTGGGAGGAAGTAGACCTTCAGGACGCCATGTGGACGATCCCCAGCGTCAAGATGAAGCGCACCAAGCAGGAAAAGCTCAACGGCAGGCCCCACCTGGTGCCACTGGCCAAGCAGGCCGTCAAGCTGCTGCAGGAGATTTACCCGCTAACCGGCGGTGGAAAGTACGTCTTCCCAGCCCTCACCACCAAGGCGCGACCGATGAGCGAAAACACGGTGAGGCTGGCGCTGCGCCGCATGAGCTTCAGCAACGAGGAAATGACCGCACACGGTTTCCGCGCCATGGCACGCACGATGCTAGTGGAGCAACTGGACGCCAACCCCGACGTGATCGAGGCCCAGCTTGCCCACAACAAGTCAGGCCCGCTGGGTGCTGCTTATGACCGCGCCCAATTCCTGACGCAACGCCGCAAGCTGATGCAGCAGTGGGCGGACTATCTGGACGAACTGCGCCAGGGTGCGCAAGTAATCGAGTTTCGCAAGGCTTAACCCGCGGTGCCCCTGCGCGGTTTTTCAGGGGCGAAGATGGCGAACGGGAAGCCTGAGAACAACCCGCCCGCCTGACCATCATCAAAGGATGAAAAATGGACACGCAAACTTTAACAGAGACAAGCCGTGCGCACCAAGATGCGCGACTTGCTAGGGGGGGCGACATGAATCTCAAGCCCACCACCCCGACCACAAAGGCGCACGCTGCCGTCATCGCTGGCCACCTGATCGACCGCCTGCTGTTCTCAGTGCGCGCCACTGAAGCCGCCATGATCGAAGGCGGTTCAGGCGAGCCGATGCCCGCTGACCACGTATGGCCGGAATGTTGCACTCGATCAGTGTGCGGAGACTACGTTATTCGCGTGGCCATCGCAGAGTTGGAGCGACTGAAAGCCAGCAGTCAAAAGCCAGACGATCTTGCGTATGGGCTGCTGCATGTTGCTGAGCTGCTGCGTGCAACGCGCTACGCGGCCCCACAAGAAGCCAAGTACATACGCAGGCGGCTGAAGAGTGACATCCATGCCGCAGAGGAAGCAAGCAGTCTGATTAACGACTTGCCCCACATCGAGGCAAAGAAGCCCAAGCATGACGCTTGAGCACTTTCCACCAGCCTTAGGCTGATCCCCGAAAGCCCGTTTCCCTGACGGGTGGGGCTGTTTTTTATCAGAGAAACTGGAGGGATGAAATGGATAGTATAGAGCGCCAACAACTACTTAGAGAATGGGAAATTTTTAATAAAGATTTATTAGAGAGAAGAGATGATTTAAATTTAATTGTCGAGTACGCCAAATATGTTTCAAGAATTCCCAAAGATATGCCTGAGCGAAGGATTTTTGGCTACGTTTCACACCATATTTTAAACGCTCATTCTGGAGGAAAAATAATAAATGACGATCTATGGATTACATTTGAACAATGGTGCTTAAAGGAAGTGATTTATTCGGAAGACTCTCTTTTTGATGGTGGATGGCATATAAATCAAATAAAAGCAGACCAACCAATGCATCAAGTGTTAAGCTACGCTCTAGATCCGATCATGGATGCTCTGCATAGTTACGCAGGATATTTATGTCACAAGGTTTACCGCGCACTACCAATATATGAAGCACGCGAGCTTGGCAGGTATGCGAGAGTCATTAATAGCCCAATGTTGTCATTTATTGAGATTTTCGGGAAATACCGATACGCCACCAAGGGAAATGAGTTTCCCGAGTGGGGCAAAAAAATATACATCAATAGAAATGAATTGGAGGAATATGAGCTATTCTTTTCTGCCGATGAACTTCGAGAGGATCAACTTCAAATAATCGCAACCACCCTGAGGGAGAGATTTGATAACAAGCCCTCATCAGAAATATCACCATATCTAGAGAGAGGGAACACCAGGCTGGCGAGTATTGCAGAAAAAGTAAACCAAAAGTATGCATCAGAAGACACTTGGCCGCTTCAAAAACAAGTCACACACTGGCTCAAAGAGGAGTTCAAACTATCAAACAGAGAGGCTGAAGCGATTGACTTAATCACAAGGCCGGATCATCTAAGAAAATAACCTTCAGATTGGCCTGAGCCTGCTGTCAGGCAATTTTTTCTTGCCCTGATGCAACCCTGAGACTGAAGCATTGCACCCATCGAAACAACGAGGTGCAAAATGACGCAACAAGTAAGTCTCAGTAAGTACAAGCAACGCAGCCAACCGCAGAGCATTTATGCCGCGCAGATTCAGGAAGCGCTACTCAAGATAGAAACCGTCCGTCAAATGACGGGCTTCAGTGAAGCCACCATCCGCCGCCGCGTGGCCGCTGGTGATTTCCCCGCCCCGCGCAAATTCGGCATTCGCTGCACCCGTTGGGTAGCCGGTGAAGTGCGCGAATGGCTGCGCAAGCAAGCGCAATGAGGGGGCGAAGATGCAACACCCCCACAAGAAAACCGTAATCTTGGAGGCGCTACACACGCGCTCTCTGAACCGCTTTGATGCGGAGTTCTACGGCGACCATTGCTTGCACTCCACCATCTCCGAACTGCGCAAGGATGGCCACCGCATTCACGACGATTGGGAGACCGTGCCGACCCGGTTTGGCCGGACCACCAAAGTCAAGCGCTATTGGCTGATCGCTGGAACGCAACGCTAAATGTCAGCATTGCCAGCGCCCCTTGAGGCGTTTGCTGGCAGTGTTCCCCATCGCGCATTCTGTACGGACGACCCCCGCCAAGGAATATCCCGCAGCCTGCGCGATGAGGCATTGAAGCACCCGCACATCCAGCCGAACGCATCCAATCTGGTGCGGTGGATTGTACTGGACGTGGACACACCCGGAGCCGCTCGCTATTGGCAAGCTGCCAATTGCCCGGCACCGAGTTTCACCACCACCAATCCACGCACAGGCCATGCGCATGTGGCCTATCAGCTTGCAGCGCCGGTGCCAACCACCGACATTGCACACGCCCACCCCATCCAGTACCTGGCCGCCGTTCAGCACGGCCTCAATACCGCATGGGGTGGCGACTTTGGCTATCGCGGCGTGGTGACGCAAAACCCGCTGCATCCGCACTGGCTGACCGAATGCCCCCGTACGCAACCCTATGACCTGGGCGAACTGGCCGAATGGGTCAAGCTGCCGACGGCCAAGGAAATGATGCGCTGCGCCGTACGCGAAGACTATGCTGGGCTGGGGCGCAATTGCTACCTGTTCGAACACCTGCGCAAGGCCAGCTATCAGGCCGTGCGCAAACACTGGCGCCCCGGTGGCAATGAAGCCTTTCTGGCAGACGTTCAGGCCATTGCAGCCGCCATGAATGCAACGCTGGCCATCCCCTTGACCGAAGCCGAAGTGCGCGCCATTGCCCGATCTGTAGCACGCTGGACGTGGCAGAGATTCACCCCTGAAGGCTTTCGCCAAGCGCAGGCCAGCCGTGGTGCTCGCAAGGGTGCTGCCAAGCGCAAGGAACTGCTGGAGCGCGCAATCTGGCTTCACACGATGGGCAACAGTGTGCGAGAGATTGCAGAGGTACTTAGTGTTAGCCGGTCAACCGTCCATGACTGGCTGACAAGGCAATAAACTGCAGAGGTGTCCGGAAGCCATATCAAGATAATCTGCCTGGCATCGTCCATTGTCCCCCTCACTCGCCACCCGCCATCCAGAGACCAGAAACAGGCAAGAAAGGGGTGAAAGCGCTCGCGGTCGGCCTGCGACCTGAAACACACCTGCAACGGCACCTGAAACGTTGCAGCCGGACACCTGAAACGCGGCTGAAACGTTGCAGGCCTGTCGCAGAAACCCAATAGAAACCCCGCAGAAACCCAGTCGGTTTCCAGAAAAAACCCAGTCGGTTTCTCACTGATGGCGTGCGCTGCTGAACGAACGCACAGCGAACGCTGAACGGACGCTCAACGACCGCACAGCGAGGATTTCCATGATGGAAGCACCAGCACCCCGCACAAACACCGTGAATTCACCGTACACGAACCGTGAACGCACCGTACTTGTCTGGTGCATTTCCCGAACGACGAAAACGCAATTCGGGAGTGTCCCCGCGCATGCGTTGCGGCAGTGCTGCCCGCCATTCTCACAGTGAGAACACCTTGGCCACCGGAGTGTCCGGAGACATGGGGTGGCGATTATCACCACCGGAGCGTGCCTTTACGTGCGAGGCGTCACGGATGTCATGCGTCCACTCCCCATTGCGGGATGAAGGAATACCCTGCGCGCGCGGCATCACGGTTATCGCCCGTCCTCAAATTGAGGACGAATCCAGCGCCCCCACGCACGCGCGGCATCACGCGTGGCGTTTGAAACGCGACCCCTTTGCAGACATAGGCTTCACCTATCACAAACCCTTTGCAATAGTCAATATCAATAGTACAATCAATCACGATAGTTATTTTCTATTGATTCATCTTCGAAGATAGAGAGAGGGGAGCCCCGTGAAATTGCATGAAATCCGTGAAGCCCGCGCCGCCAAGGTGGCCGAAGCGCGCAACCTGATCGAAGCTGCCAATGGCCAGAACCTGAGCGCCGAAGCGCAAACCAAGTTCGACGGCCTGAAGGCTGAGATTCAAGGCCTGGAAGCTGCCGAACAGCGCGCCGTGTTCCTGGAAGAAGCCGAGCGCCGTTCCGCTGGTGCGCCGGTGGACAAGCAGCGCACCGAGCTGGAAAGCCGCATCAGCCTGCTGGACGCCATCAATGCCCAGGTGGAGCAACGCGCCGTCACGGGTGCCCTTGCGGAATACCAGCAAGAGGCCAAGCGCAACGGCCAGACCGCCAAGGGGGTGCTGGTGCCAGCTTCCGCATTCGAGACCCGCAGCAACACCACGACCACGGCGGACGGCATCGTGCCCAAAGACTTCCGTGCCGACCAATTCATTGGCCTGCTGCGCAATTCCACCATCGTGCGCAGCCTGGGTGTGCGTACCCTGACGGGCCTGCGTGGTGACGTGGTGATCCCCAAGCAGACCAGCACCAGTGCCGCGACCTGGCTGGCAGAAGGCGATGCGCTGAGCGTGGGCGCGCCGCTGGGCTTTAACACCGTCACCTTGTCGCCCAAGCATGTGGGTGCGCTGGCCGAGCTGAGCCGCCAACTGCTGCAACAGTCCAGCCCTGACGCTGAAAAGCTGGTGCGCGATGACCTGGCCGCAGTCATTGGCTTGGCGGTGGACAAGGCATTGCTCCACGGCACGGCTGCCGCCAAGCAACCGATTGGCATCGTCAACGCGACCGGCATCCAGACTGCCAGCCTGGCAACGCTGGGCTGGGCCAATGTGCTGCAAGTGCAAGAGAAGCTGACGCTGGCCAACATCGCGGGCAACTACTGGCTGACCACGCCACAGGTGGCCACCAAGCTGCGCAGCACCCTGAAGGCGTCGACTGCTGGCAGCGCCTACCTGATGGAAAACGGCCAGCTTGCCGGACTGCCCGTGGCAGTGACCCAGCAACTGGACAACAAGACCGCAGGCGAAGATGTGACAGGCCGCGCCATCCTGGGCGACTTCTCGGAATTGGTGATTGGCCAGTGGGGTGGCATCGACATTCTCGCCAATCCCTATGCGGACGGCCCCTACAGCCGTGGTGCGGTACAGATTCGCATCATGACCACGCTGGATGCTGCGGTGCGCCGCCCTGAAGCCTTCGTGCTGGTCGACGACATCGCCATCTGAGTGGAGGCGCGCGCCATGATCGAGATTCGCACAGCCCATGGGCTGCAATCCACAGGCCGCACGGTCACTGGCTATGCCGCCGTATACGACAGCCCGGCAGACCTTGGCGACTTCGTGGAGCTGGTCAAGCCCGGTGCCTTCGATGCCAGCCTGCGCAGCAAGGTCAACGTGCGCGCCCTCTACGACCACCAAGGCCCTGCCATTCTCGGCACCACCAAAAGCCAGACCCTGCGCCTTTGGAGTGACGCCAAGGGCTTGGCCTTTGCGATGGACATTCCCAACACCACCGTCGGCAATGACGTGCTGGAGCTGGTCAAGCGTGGCGATGTGTCCGGTTGTTCTTTTGGCTTCATCGTGCCCGCTGGTGGCGATGCCTGGCGCAACGGCGACAAGCCTATCCGCGAGCTGCGCAGCGTCAACCTGCTGGAAGTGACACTGACCAGCAACCCGGCCTATCAGGCCACCGAAGTGGCCCTGCGTTCTGCCGCACAGGCCAAGCGCCGAAGTGACCTGAACGCGCTTTGGTTGGAGACCTGCGCATGAACTGGCTGAACAAACTATTCGAGCGCCGCAGCACCAACCATGCGCCTGGCGGTGATTCCTACTGGCAGGACTTCCAAGCCCTGCGCAGCGGCCCGGTGAACCCGGCAACCGCGCAAGGCGTGAGCGCTGTTTTTGCCTGCGTGGCCGCTATCTCTGAAACCGTGGCCAGTCTGCCCTTGCATGTGTTCAAGGGCGAAGACAAGGCCCGCCAGCACCCGCTCTATCGCGTCTTGCACGACCAGGCAAACCCAGAACAGACCGCCTTGGAGTTCCGGGAATGGATGACCGCACAGGTGCTGCTGACCGGCAATGCATTTGCCCGCATCGAGCGCGGCCACGACGGCCAAGTGACGGCCCTTTGGCCTTTGAAGGACGTTCAGGTGCTGCGCCTGAAGAATGGGAGCCTGGCCTATGAGTACACGGATTCAACAACTGGCCAACTGGTGCGCCTACTGGCCCATGAGGTATTGCACTTGCGCCACCGAATCGGCCCTGACGGCGTGCTTGGCCTTAGCCCTATCGCTGTTGCCCGTGGCGTGATCGAGCTGGCCCAGGCTGAACAACAAATGGGCGTGGAGACTTTCCGCAACGGTGCCAAGCTGGCCGGTGTGCTGGAAGCACCTGGTGCCTTGAAGGCCGAACAACGCCAGACCATCAAGGAGGCATGGGCAGCCCATCGCAGTGGCGCCACGCCGGTGCTGGACGGTGGCATGAAGTACAACCCCATCACCCAGACGATGGAGGATGCCGAATGGATCGAGGCACGCAAGTTCAGTGTGATCGAGGTATGCCGCATCTTCCGGGTGCCGCCGGTGCTGGTGGGCGCGCAAGAGTCTGCCAACTACTCCAACAGCACCGAGATGGCCCGCCAGTTCGTGACCCTGACATTGCGCCGCTGGCTATTGATGTGGGAACAGGCCATCAACGCCAAGTGCCTGAGCGAAGCCGCACGCCGCACCTACTTCGTGGAGCACAGCGTGGAAGGCCTGCTAAGGGGCGATAGCACCACCCGGGCAGCGTTCTACTCCAGCGGCATTGCCAGTGGCTGGATGCTCAAGAGCGAAGCCCGCGCACTGGAGAACCTGCCGACCATCGAGGGGATAGACGAATCACCTGCGCTTGAAACGCAGGTGGCCACCCCACAGCCCTACCCAAGCAAGCAGGTGCCCGCATGAGCAGCAGAACAGGACGCAACGCCGACCCACGGCGCACCATCCCTCTGAATAGCAGTGCCTGGCGCCGCCTGCGTGAATCAGTGTTGGCCAGTGAGCCACTGTGCCGCCACTGCCAAGCGCGTGGACTGGTAACGCCTGCCACCGACGTTGACCATGTGAGCGGCGACCCATCGGACAACAGCCCGGACAACCTGCAACCGCTGTGCCATATCTGTCACTCGCTCAAGACAGCCAGTGACCACGGCAAGGCAGTCAGCCAAGGATGCGATGCCGACGGCCTGCCGCTGGACAGCAACCACCCGTGGAACCGAGGCACGGTGCAGCCATTGATGGCCCGCAACCAGAAATCACTGGAAAGCTGAGCCAGAAGACCGCGCCCCCACCCTTTTTTTAACGCTACCTGCTTAAATAATAGGCAATCAGAATGAAGCCAAAGAGACAACGATCTGACAGCGCCAAAGCAGCCGTTGCCGCCCACCAGAACGCCGCGCAAGCGCCCATTGAGCCGCCCAAATGCGTCAACCTTCCGGCTGAGTGTCGCCCGTTCTGGGACGCGATTGTGACCAGCCGCAGCCGTGACTTATGGACGCAAGCGGATCTGTTGATGGCCGCAAACCTGGCGCGCACCCAGTACGGCATAGAGCTAACCCAGGTTGGCAGCGATGCGCATGCGAAGCTGACCCGCTTGGCAATGGCATTGGCGCGCTCGGTGGCCGTTCACCCAACCGCCACCACTGGCCGCGCTGCTGACCAGGTGGACGCCAACACCTTGGAGCGCAACGCGCGCAATGCCCCCGACGATGACCTGATCCCGCGTGCGCACTGATTAGCCATGACCCGAGCCGACCGCATCATCCAATTCATTGAGCGCTACTGCGTCACGCCTGAAGGTGCGGACGTGGGCAAGCCCTTGGTGCTGGCTGGCTTTCAAAAGGACTTCATCCGCGACGTGTACGACAACCCGCACGGCACCCGCCGCGCGATTCTGAGCATTGCCCGCAAGAATGGCAAAAGCGGTTTGATCGCTGGCCTGCTGCTGGCGCACCTGGTGGGGCCTGAAGCCAAGCAAAACGCGCAGATTGTCAGCGGCGCCATGAGCCGCGACCAAGCCGCCCTTGTGTTCAATCTGGCCTGCAAGATGGTGCAACAGTCCGCTAAGCTAGCCCCGCTGGTGCGCATCATCCCGTCGGGTAAGCGGCTGATTGGCCTGCCTCTGAACGTGGAATATCGTGCCTTGGCTGCCGAAGGAAAGACTGCGCACGGCCTTAGCCCGGTGCTGGCGATCCTGGACGAAATCGGCCAAGTGCAAGGCCCACAAAGCGACTTCGTGGACGCCATTACCACCAGCCAAGGCGCGCATGCGGAGCCGCTGCTGATCGCCATATCCACCCAAGCCGCCAGCGACGCGGACCTACTGAGTGTGTGGATTGATGACGCCAAGACCAGCAACGATCCGCGCATTGTTTGCCGCGTGTACGAAGCCCCCAAGGACTGTGACCTGTTGGATGAAGCAGCTTGGCAAGCGGCCAATCCTGCGCTTGGACTGTTCCGCTCCAAGGATGACCTGGCCGAGCAAATGAAGCAGGCCCAGCGTATGCCCAGCATGGCCAACAGCGTGCGCAATCTGCTGCTGAACCAGCGTGTTTCCACAGAAAGCCCGTTCGTCAGTGCTGAGGTGTGGAAGGCTTGCGGTTGTGGGCTTTCAAATACCCGTGATTGCGGGGATTCGCCTGCCTTTGCTGGCCTGGACTTATCCGCCCGCACCGACCTGACGGCCTTTGTGGTGATCGTCCAGGTGGACGGTGTGTGGCAGGTGCATCCGTACTTTTGGACGCCCAAGGACACGCTTGCCGAGCGCGCCAGACGCGATCGAGCGCCCTATGACGTGTGGGTGCAGCAAGGGCTGCTGCGCACCTGCCCTGGTTCATCCATCCGCTATGACCAGGTGGCCCAGGAAGTGGCCGAAATCTGCGCGGACTTCGACATTCAGGCCATTGGCTTTGACCGCTGGCGCATCGACGTGTTCAAGGCTGAGCTGGAGCGGCTGGGCCTGGATCTACCGCTGCTGCCCATCGGCCAAGGATTCCGCGATCAAGCGCCCGCCATTGATGCGCTGGAGGCGGCATTGTTGAACCAGGAATTGGTACATGGCAACCATCCGGTGCTGACCTGGTGCGCAGCGAACGCCACGACCACGCAAGACCCTGCGGGAAATCGCAAGTTCGACAAGAGCCGCCCTACAGGACGGATTGACGGCATGGCAGCACTTGCCAATGCCTTTGCAGTTTCAGGCCTGGAGCATGCCGCGCAAGACGCTGGTGTGTTCTTTGTTTGACGCCCTTGCCGGGAGGGAGCCGCAAGGCGCAGCCCGGACGTGGATTGGTCGGTGAGTGCCACGCATTGAAAAACCCCGACAGCCAGCGGCAGGCGCCTTTCCTGCGCGGCTGGCACTTACACCCAAGAGGAAGCCATGATTGATCTTGAAGCCCTGAAATCACACCTGCGCATCGACCACGATGCCGAAGACACGCTGCTGCAAAAGTACCTGGACGCCAGCAAGGCCGCCGTGCTGGACTATCTGGACGTGCCAGAGCTACCCGACGCTGCGCCGGTGGACGCCGCCGTGCTGTTGGGCGCTGGCGACCTATACCTGAACCGCGAAGGGCAAGCATCCGGCCCACTGACGCGCAACAGCACCTATGACCGGCTGCTGTATCCGTACCGCCGCCATGCTTGAAGCAGGACGCCTGGATCAACGGGTGACGATCCGTAAACTCACGACAGGCCGCAACCCGAATACAGGCGGCATCATCGAAACGTGGTCAGACGTGGCGACAGTCTGGGCAGCGGTGGAACCCCTAAATGGCCGCGAGTTCTTTGCCGCATCGGCCCAGCAATCGGAAGTGACAACGCGCATCCGCATGCGCTATCGGCCCGACATCACGCCGCAGATGAAGATCAACCACAACGGCAGCGAGTACGATATTCAGGCCGTCATCAACCCCAAGAGCAAGGGGGCCGAGCTGGTGCTGATGTGCCGTGCTTTAGTGTGAGTCTGGATTGATCGATGGAGTGTGAGAAAGTTTACCCCGCCAATTGCCTACTTTTTAGGCAGGGGAACGACCAGGGGAACGAATTTAAACCGAACAGCGCAAACCCTTGCCAGCATTGGGTTTGATAGATTTGTTCAAACTCCTCCTGGCCATTGATAAAAATCATGATGACTCATAAACCGCCATTTATCACTTGAAATTCAATGAGTTACGGCATTTATTGAATCATGTGGCGTCATGACGATGCCTTGCAATTTAGGGGAACAAGGGGCGTTGTTGCACAAACGTCCCGAGTCTGTAGGCTAGCGCACCCATGACCAAGCCCGCTGCCGCCCAATACCGCACCACCAACTGGAAAGATTACAACGCAGCCCTCAAGGCCAGAGGCTCGCTCTCGGTCTGGCTGGATCGTGACATGCAATGGCACGGCCAGCCCACCGGTCGTCGTGGTCGATCACCGACGTTCAGCGATGCCGCCATCCAGTTCTGCCTGACCATCAAGGGGCTGTTCGGCCTGCCGTTGCGCCAAGTCATCGGTTTCGTGCAGAGCCTGATGCATCTGGCGGGCCTGGATTGGCCCGTGCCTGACTACAGCACGGTCTGCCGCCGCCAGAAAACGCTGACCGTGAACATACCCTATCGCCCCAGTCGTGGTGGCTT
>NZ_LBNQ01000039.1 GCF_001005215.1 Lampropedia cohaerens | reverse complement strand
AATTATGTGCGAAAACAGCTTCGTGACTTCAGGGAGTGCGGGATTGATCCAATAGGAGGTCTTCGTGTGAGTTCCGAATACGACACAACCGAAGGCTACCTTTGCATCGAAAGCAAAGGCTGGTACAACAGCAAAGGGCCTATTTGCACGCAGAATTTCTTTTTTGATGATCCGCCTTGCGTAGAGTGGCGCAAGGAGCGAGGACTGGAGCACATGCCCAAGCCGGAGAGGAAGTGAAAGACGTTGCGCAGCTGACTGAAGGAAAAAGAATATGAAGAAAGCACTGATGGCGGCGCTGCTGATAGTGGCGACGGCCACATTGGCGGGATGTGGCTTCAAGGGCTTCAAGCCGGTCAGTGATGAGGCTGGGAATTGGAGGCTAAAGAAAGAATTCAATCCTTACGACACGATGACGGATGAAGGGTTTCTAAATTATGTGCGAAAACAGCTTCGTGACTTCAGGGAGTGCGGGATTGATCCGGTGTCGGGACTTGCTGATTCTCAACATGATGCGGCTGAAGGATATATATGCATTGAGAATAAAGGTTGGTATGAAGATGCCGGACCTATTTGCACGCAGCATTGGCTATTCGATAAACCGGCCTGTGTAGAGTGGCGCAAGGAGCGAGGACTGGAGCACATGCCCAAGCCGGAGTGGAAGTGAGTGCTGCTGCGCAGTTGTGCAAAGGAAAAAGAGCATGAAAAAAGCACTGATGGCGGCGCTGCTGCTAGCAGCGACGGCCACATTGGTGGGATGTGGCTTCAAGGGCTTCAAGCCGGTCAGTGCCGAGGCTGGGAATTGGATGCTGAAGAAAGAGTACCGACATGAAATTGAGGGAGGAGA
>NZ_LBNQ01000038.1 GCF_001005215.1 Lampropedia cohaerens | reverse complement strand
GCCACCGACGTGTGGTTTACCTCGGACGTGACCAACAGCCTGCCCACCGACTGGGTGGAGGTGCCCGAAGACATCGCGCTACTGCCCGACGCCCAAGGCTACGGCAAGGTGCGAGACCTGCACCAGGCCATGGCGATTAACGACGGTAGGTGGAGCGTTGCGGCATGAAATCGCGCACATCTGCCGAGAACGCTGAGCGGCCCTCACCCAAACCATGGGCGATTTCCATCCCGGAGATCGTGCTGATGGTGTCGTACTTCCTGGCGGTATGGCTGATTCCCACAAGCTGGCTGGATACAGCGGTTGGCGCCGTTGCATTTGCCATTGCCAGCAAGGTCAATCCGTACCTTTCCGAATACTCCATCGCATTTGCCGAAGACCCGCAGTACTTCATTCACTGTCATGTGTTGGCGACATCTATGCTGGCCCCGTCCTTGTTCGGTTTTGTAGTGTTTCGCAATGGCGGATTCAGGTCCTATGAGGCCCTGTTTATGAAATCTGTTTTAAAGCAGACATTGATCGTGAAATGGGCGCTCTACCTATTCTTGTTTGTTCTGTTGAAAGGTATGTTGTGGATGGTTGACTATCCACTTGTTCGGGCCGAACGTGGTGTATGGGTCAATGCGTTTGGTGTTGCCATTTATGCATTTGCAGTCGCTGCATTGCTATCCGCGATGTGGTATGGGATTTACTTTTTAATCAAATCTACGTTAACCATAGTACGCAAAGGAGCATAAAAATGACTTGCGCGAATCAAAGTGGTGATGACAGATACGGGAACTTGAAAGATATCTCAGGGACCACACTCGACGCACTGAATGAGCATATTGATCAGCTGCGTAGACAGGGAATTGAACCAAAGGCAATAGCGAAGAGTGGCGGCCCGGTTGGTACGCTGTTGAATATTCTGGATGGGGGGTTGCAGGCCGCTCAAGGAAATTGGGCAGGAGCACTGTCAATAATCCCATCAGCGATGCTTGGTGGCGCAGGTGCGGCGGCTGGATATATGGCTGTTGGCTTGCTCTTTCCGGGGGTGGGCATGGTTGCGGCTGTGGCAATTGGAGGCGCTGCAGTCGGCGGTTACTTAGGGAGTCAGCTTGGGCAGAAACTCGGCGAGTTCCTTTTCGACCCCACGCTCGAACCCTCTTTTTACGAAGAAACCCTGCGCAATCGCGAGCAACGGCTGCGTGATCGTGGCATTGACCCAGAAACTGATCCAGGTACGCAAAACATCCGTCGCCAGTTAGAAAAAGCGCGGCAACGAGCGGGAATCCCCTCTCCAAGCGATTGTCCCATCGAAGACATCAAGAACAAAACCCGCACCGCCTCCAATTTTGCATCGCCCATCGTGCTGGACCTGGACGGCGACGGCGTCATTCGCACCGTTGGTCTGTCTTCAGGGGTGAATTTCGACCACGCCGCCGACGGCTTTGCCGAGCGCACAGGCTGGGTGGCACCTGGCGACGGACTGCTGGTGTGGGATGGCAATGCCAACGGCGCGATCGACTCGGGCCGCGAACTGTTCGGCTCCGAGACCCTGCTGCCCAACGGCATGAAGGCCATCAATGGCTTTGACGCCCTCAAGGCCTTTGATGTCAACGGCGACGGGGTCATCGACGCCAATGACCCGGTGTTTGCGCAGTTGCGCGTGTGGGTGGATGCCGACACCAACGCTCGCACTGGCGAAGGCGAACTGCTCACCCTCGAAGAAGCCAGGGTGAAGAGCATCAACCTGGCCTACACCAACTCCAATTTCGTCGATGCCCAAGGCAACGCCCACCGGCAGGTAGGCAGCTACACCACCACCGACGGCCAAACCCGAGCCGCCACCGACGTGTGGGTCAAGACCGACGCCACTTACAGCCTGCCCACCGAGTGGGTCGAAGTGCCTGAAGACATCGCGCTACTGCCCGACGCCCAAGGCTACGGCAAGGTCCGTGACCTGCGCCAAGCGATGGCTGCCAATGATAGACGATGGAGTCTTATCGCATGAAAGCACGCATGGTCCAACAAAACGCGCAGAAACCTTCTCCAAACCCGCGGGCCATATCCATACCGGAGATTGCATTGGTTGTTGGGTACTTCCTTGCCGTGTGGCTGATACCCACCAGCTGGCTGGATACCGCTGTTGGCGTCATGGCATTTGCCATTGCAAGCAAGATCAATCCATACCTGTCTGAATATTCCATTGCGTTTGCAGCAGAACCGCAGTATTTCATTCACTGCCATGTATTGGCGACATGGCTTTTTCCC
>NZ_LBNQ01000037.1 GCF_001005215.1 Lampropedia cohaerens | reverse complement strand
TGACCTGCCCCCAGTTTTAGTACCGTTTCCTAGTTAGTAGGCCCTGGGGTTGATGTTAGTTTTTCATGTCGGGGTTGCTGTTGGCTTGCCCTCCAATGCGCAGCGAATTCTGCCGGGGTGTGATTCCCGATAGCGCTGTGCGGTCGGTGTTCGTTGTAGTCCCTTCGCCAGGCCGCGATGCGGATTCTGGCCTCGGCCAGTGAGCAGAACCAGTGCTCATTCAGGCATTCATCCCGAAACTTGCCATTGAATGATTCGATGAACGCATTCTGTGTCGGCTTGCCAGGCTGAATCAGCTTCAGCTTGATGCCGCGCTGATAGGCCCATTGATCAAGAGCCTTGCCGGTGAATTCGGGGCCCTGGTCGGTGCGGATTGCCTTGGGGTAACCGCGGAATCGGGCCATTTCATCTAATGCGCGAGTAACACGAAAGCCGCTGATGCCGTGATCCACAAGAATACCCACCACCTCCTTGGTGAAATCATCGACCACCGTCAGACATTTGATCCTACGTCCCGTACTGAGTGCATCGAAGACGAAGTCCATCGACCATACCTGATTCGGCGCGCTCGGCAGACTCAGCCGCTCGCGCTCTACGGCGACACCGTGGCGGCGCCTCCGGCGCTTCACCATCAACCCGGCAGCCCGGTACAGGCGATAGATCCGTTTAGGGTTGACCTGCATGCCAGCCCGCCGCAGCAGGATATGCAGGCGCCGATAGCCAAAGCGCCGACGCTCCTGTGCCAGCTCCATAAGTTGGGATTGCAGCCTGGTGTTTTGCTCGCTGGAACGGGGTTGATAGCGCAGCACCGAGCGAGACAGCCCGATCAGCTGACAGGCACGGCGCTCGGAGATACCGGTTCTGGCCTGCATCTCCTGCACCGCCTCCCGCCGTGCTGTCGGGCTTACCCTTTTCCCCGGGCGACCACCTTAAGTGCCTCGATATCCAGATGGGCTTCGGCTAGCAGCTTCTTTAGCCGGCTGTTCTCCAGCTCGAGATCCTTGAGCCGCTTGGCGTCCGGCACGGTCATGCCACCGAACTTGGCACGCCAAGTGTAGAAGGATGCATCACTGAAGCCATGCCGCCGGCACAGCTCCTTCACCGGCACGCCGGCCTCTGCCTGCTTAAGAAAGTCGAGAATCTGTTCTTCTGTAAAACGCTTTTTCACTACCGTCTCCTGCTCGGAAAACGGACTCTACTAAGTTCGGCGTGGTACTGAAATCGGGGGGCAGGTCACTCATGCACGACGCCACCAGCCCACGCCCACAGCTCAGGCTCGCCATAGCGCCTGGTGTGGCCTCTTCGAACCTAGCTGCATTGCTTGCCCTGCAGCGCGCGGAGGAGCCCGAAGTTTTTATGGAATTTAATGAGGTTACGACGAGCGATCTCATTACAGGCCTCTACAAACGGCGCTTCGACGTCGGCCTTTCTCTGAAGCAGGTGAGCGATTCTTCGCTGAAGAGTCTTTCTCTTTGGTTTGAGGCGACAGCTCTTGCCACGCCGCTGGGATACCCACTGCTCCGGCAGCAGTCAATCAGAATAGACGAACTTAAGGAGCACTCCGTGTTTCGATGGAAGGCCGAATATTCTCCTTCGCTGGACCAGTACCTGTCCTCCATGTCATCAACGGAAAGGCCGAATGTCCAGCATGTCAGTTCTTTTGAGATGTTGTTGCTCTGGGTCGCAGCTGGATATGGCGTAGGGATTTCTTCGCGATCACGCATCGAAACCGCTAGCCAGTGCGGAATCTGCACGCGTCCAATAGCCGATGGCCCCTACGAGGTCATTACGCACCTGCAGCGACTCTCGGGACAGACGAATCTTGTAGCTGATCGATTTGAGCTTAGAGCCTTGCGAGTTGCCGAGGCGCGTAAAGCATGACAGCCACGTGCGGTGCCCGCCCTTGCCGGTGGATTTGCAGTGGATGCCGGTTCGGGCCAAGGCGCCGTCCAGACGCATCAATTCATCCTGGAAACTGACCTTGATCAATTCAACTCCCCACAACTTCCAATAGTATGTCCACATGATCGGCTTAAGGCGCCTTCTCGCAAGATGGAGCCGCTGGATTACCAGCGGCCTAGTCGTAACCTTGCTTTTCTCGCAGGTTGCGATGGCGATGTACGTCTGTCCCAAGCCAGACCCGAGGGCATCTGTGGAAACCACGCAAATGCGTGCCACGATCTCGATGCAGCAGGCTGACAAGTTGCCAATGTCGGATTGCACCGGCATGCCTGATTCCATGGACAGCGAAGCGCCACAGTTGTGCCACGCTCATTGCAGTGGCGATCGGGAGTCGGCGCTTTCATGGCAGGGGCTGGACATTCAGTTTCTCGCGGCGCACGTGATGTGGCTCGCCAACTCGCTGCCCGGGTTGGTTCTCGACCGGGTAGCCCTCAGGCGGCACGTTACCTACATTCCTCCCAATCCCCGCGCGGGCTTTCCGCCGATCTACCTCACGTTCCAAGTCCTGCGGAATTGATTTATGTGTCCGTGCTCGCCGCGCACCGATGCGGCAGACCACGTGATTTCGTGAACACCAATTCCGAGGACAACCATGTTTACTCCCTTTTTTGGCGCCCCCGAGGGATGCTCTGAACAATTCCTCGGCGACAATAGCGCAAGGTTCGACGGATGACGACGATGCAGCTGAGCTTCGGGGACGCGGAACACACGGGCAAGCGGAAGAAGACGCGACGCGAGATCTTCCTGGCGGAGATGGAGCAGGTTGTGCCGTGGAACGCATTGCTGGCGCTGATCGCACCGCACTACCCGAAGATGGGCCAGCGTGGCCGGCAGCCGTACGCGCTGGCGACGATGCTGCGCATCCACTTCCTGCAGCAGTGGTACGCGCTCAGTGACCCGGCCATGGAAGAGGCGCTGTACGACACGGCGGTGATGCGCCGCTTCGCCCGCCTCAGCGGGCTGGACAACATTCCGGACGAGACCACGATCTTCAGCTTCCGCCGGCTGCTGGAGACGCATGATCTGGCGCCGCAGCTCCTGGAGCGCGTGAACGCGCACCTGGCGCGCAAGGGCCAGAGCTTGAAGGCCGGCACGATCGTGGACGCCACGATCATCGCGGCGCCGAGTTCGACCAAGAACAGGGACGGCAAGCGCGATCCGGAGATGCACCAGACGAAGAAGGGCAACCAGTGGCACTTCGGGATGAAGGCGCACATTGGCGTGGACGAGGAGTCGGGCCTGGTGCACCACGTGGAGTGCACGGCGGCGAACGTCAACGACGTGACGCAGGTGCACAAGCTGCTGCACGGCAAGGAAGACACAATCTGCGGCGACAACGGCTACACGGGCGCGGACAAGCGCGAGGAGCTGCAAGGCGTGGAGGCTGCGTTCTGGATCGCGGAGAAGCCGTCGAAGCTTCGTGCGATGAAGAACAAGCGTGATCGCAAATACGCCGAACGCTGGGAGCACTTCAAGGCCAGCCTGCGGGCGAAGGTGGAGCATCCGTTCCGAGTGGTGAAGCGGCAGTTCGGTTACACCAAGGTGCGCTATCGCGGGTTGGCGAAGAACACGGCGCAGGTGTTGACGCTGTTCGCGCTGTCGAATCTGTGGATGGCGCGGCGACGTCTGTTGCTGCCGACGGGGTAAATCCGTCTGTTGGACGGGGAAAGCCGTCGAAAAGCGTCAGAAACGGCGCAAAATCCATCATATCGAGGTCGACTTGGCGCCTTGACGCTGAAATCCAAGCATCAGAGCGCTTTGATCAGACCTTCCCGAGGGGCGCCCGTCAGCGTACGGCCGAGGCACAACGCCGGCCTCGATGCGATTGCATCGTCTGAAAGCTATCAGCATCGCGTTGGCAGGCAGTGCGCTTGTTTCGCCTGTGGCCTACGCCCTCGATTTTGCTGAGGCACGCCTTATCGCGGAGCAGCAGAGCCCGCGCATAAGCGCGCAGCAGTTGCAGGTCAACGTCGCCGAATCCGTGCAGAAGGCAGCAGGCTCGCTGCCCGACCCCAAGCTCTCGCTCGGCATCGAAAACTATCCCATCAGCGGCATGGATCGCTGGAGCATGACGCGCGAATCCATGACGATGCAGCGCCTGGCGCTCATGCAGGAAGTGCCCAACAGGGCCAAGCGCGACGCCCAGGTCGCCAGTGCGCAGGCGCGTGTGGATCGAGAGCGCGCGGCGCTGGTTTTGCAGCGATTGCAGATCCGCCAGGAACTCAGCCTGGCGTGGATCGCCGCGCAGGCGGTGGAGCAACGGGAGATACTGCTGACGGAACTGCTCGCGGAGAACCAGCGCCTGCAAGACAGTCTCCCCGCTCGCGTCGCCGGCGGCACGGCCCAGACTGGCGACCTGTTGGTCGCGCAACAGGAGGCGCTGACACTCACGGACCGCCGTGACGATCTACAGCGGGACCGGGCCAAGGCCAGGGCCGCATTGCGGCGCTGGGTGGGCTCCAGGGCCGACGAAGCACTGCAAGGCGATCCAGGCCCGCTCACTCACCCCGTCGCGCAACTGCGCACAGAACTGGCGAATCACGCGGAGCTTGAACTCTATCCGGCGATGCAAAGCATGGCCCGGGCCGAGTCCCGCGAAGCCCAATCAGAGACCCGCGGCGATTGGGCCTGGGAGATTGCCTATAGCCGGCGGGATCGCCGATGGGGCGACATGGTGTCATTCCAGGTGACATTCGATCTGCCATGGCAGAAGGATCGACGCCAAGTGCCCATGATCGAGGCAAAACGGCACGAGTTGGAGCGTCTGGACGCCGAACGCGAAGACGTGGCGCGGCGTCATTTGCAGGAGCTGGACGACAGCGCCGCCGAACTCCAAGCGTTGAACAGCCAGATCGACCGCCTGCAGACCGCAGGCTTGCAGCTGGTACGGAACCGAGCGGCGCTTGCGTTGAGCAACTACCGATCCGCCAAGGGGGACCTGAGCGCTGTGCTCAGTGCACGCGCCCAGGTACTGGAGACGCGCATGCGTCTGATCGACCTCGGAGCGCAGCGCGACAGCCTCGTCGCCCGACTGAACAGCCTGATCGCGGACTGAGTGGAGACCCTCGCCATGAACACCTCTTCGAGAAACATCCTTGCCGGCTTGACGCTGATTGCTGCCGGTATTGCCGTTGGATGGAGCGTCGCCCAATGGCGCGCCGGCCACCTCAGCGGCTCCCCCGCTGCCACCATTGCAAGTGCTCCGACCGAGCGCAAGGTGCTGTATTGGTACGACCCGATGGTGCCGGCCCAGAAGTTCGACAAGCCCGGCAAATCGCCCTACATGGACATGGCGTTGATGCCGAAGTACGCAGATGAAGACACTCAGGACAGCACGGGCCTGAGCGTGTCGGCGCAAGCGGTGCAAGCCCTGGGCCTGCGTACAACCGAAGTCGTGCAAGGCAAGATCGGCGCAGATGTGAACGTCGTGGGCACCGTGCTGCTCAACGACCGCGACGTCAGCATCGTGCAGGCGCGGACCGCTGGCTTCGTCGAGCGTGTCTACGCACGGGCTGCGGGCGACGTGATCGCAGCAGGGGCACCGCTGCCTGACCTATTGCTGCCGGAGTGGATCGCCGCACAGCGCGAGTTTCTCTCGGTTCGCGCGATGGGCGACGCACCGTTGACCGCAGCTGCCCGCCAACGGCTGCTGCTGCTCGGCATGCCGCAAGCCCTGATCGCCCAGGTGGAGCGCACAGGCGAGCCCAAGGGGCTGTACACGGTCACAACACCTCAAGGCGGCTTGGTGGCCGAACTGATGGTGCGTCAGGGCATGACGGTTTCCGCCGGGGAAAGCCTGGCCCGGGTGAATGGCTTGGCCACGGTGTGGATCGAAGCGGCTGTCCCCGAAGCACAAAGCGGGCCATTGCAGGTCGGCCAAACGGCGCAGGTCCGGCTGGCGGCGTTTCCCGGTGAAGTGCTCCAGGCGCGCATCGTGAGCATCCTGCCCGAAGCCAACCGCGACACCCGTACGGTGCGAGTGCGGCTTGAAATGGCCAATCCCGGCCAGCGCCTGAAGGCCGGCATGTCCGGCCAGATCGCGCTCAAAGGCAACGAACAGCCCGCGCTGCTTGTTCCCAGCGAGGCGGTCATCCGCACCGGCAAGCGCGCACTGGCCTATGTGGTCGATGGACCCGGCAAGTTCCATCCCGTGGAGGTCCAGGTGGGCGCGGAGGTAGGCGATCAACTGGTGGTCAACGGCGGGCTCGCGGCGGGACAGCAGGTGGTGGCCTCGGCGCAGTTCCTGATCGATTCGGAAGCCAGCCTGCGGGGCGTGCTGCCTGCAGGTGCCGCGGCGTCCGCGCCTGCATCGCCGCACAACGGGCACGGCACCTCGTCGCCACCGGCCGCGGCCACCAACGCTTTCGTGGTGCGCGGCGTGATCGAGGAGATGTCGCCCACCGAGCTGACGCTGGCGCACGAGGCCGTGCCAGCCCTCCAATGGCCGGCCATGACCATGGGCTTCAAGCTGAGCAGCCCGCAGCTCGCCGCGGGTCTTTCGGTTCGGCAGCAGGTGCGATTCACCTTCTCCAAGCAAGGTGAGGACTACGTGATCACCGCCATCGAAAAGGTGCAGCCATGATCGCCAAACTGATTCGATGGTCGGTGGCCAATCGCTTCCTGGTGCTGCTGGCCACCGCCATGCTCACGGCATGGGGCGTGTGGGGCGTTCGCAGCACGCCCGTGGATGCGCTGCCGGACTTGTCAGACGTGCAGGTCATCATTCGCACCAACTACCCAGGACAGGCGCCGCAGATCGTCGAGAACCAGGTCACCTACCCGTTGGCCACCACCATGCTGTCGGTGCCAGGGGCCAAGACCGTGCGCGGCTTCTCGTTCTTTGGCGACTCGTTCGTCTATGTCTTGTTCGAGGACGGAACCGACCTGTACTGGGCCCGCTCACGGGTACTGGAATACCTGAACCAGGTCCAGGGCCGATTGCCCGCCACGGCGAAGCCGGCCCTGGGTCCGGACGCCACAGGCGTCGGCTGGATCTTCCAGTACGCGCTCGTGGATCGCACGGGCAAGAACGATCTGGCGCAACTGCGTGCGTTGCAGGACTGGTTCCTGAAGTTCGAACTCAAGAGCCTGCCCAACGTGGCCGAAGTGGCATCGGTGGGGGGCATGGTCAAGCAGTACCAGGTCGTGCTCGACCCGATCAAGTTGGCGTCCTATGGCCTCAGTCAGGCTCAAGTCCGCGATGCCCTGATGGGGGCCAACCAGGAGACCGGCGGCTCCGTCCTGGAATTGTCAGGCGCGGAGTACATGGTCCGCGCGAGCGGATACCTCAAGACCCTGGACGAGTTCCGGGAGATCCCCTTGACGGCACGCGGCGGTGTGCCGGTGCGGCTGGGGGATGTGGCGACGCTCCAGATAGGCCCGGAGATGCGGCGTGGCATTGCCGAACTCGACGGAGAAGGCGAGGTCGCCGGCGGCGTGGTGGTGCTGCGCTCCGGCAAGAATGCCCAGGAGACGATCGCTGCCGTCAAGGCCAAGCTCGCGGAGCTGCAGGGCAGCCTGCCGCCGGGCGTCGAGATCGTCACCAGCTACGACCGCAGCGCGCTGATCGAGCGGGCCATTCGCAATCTCACGACCAAGCTGGGCGAAGAGTTTCTGGTGGTGGCGCTGGTCTGCGCACTGTTCCTTTGGCATCTTCGTTCTGCGCTGGTGGCCATCATCTCGCTACCTCTGGGCGTGATGACGGCGTTCCTGGTCATGCGCTACCAGGGCATCAACGCCAACATCATGTCGCTGGGGGGGATTGCCATCGCCGTGGGGGCGATGGTGGATGCAGCGGTGGTGATGATCGAGAACGCCCACAAGAAGCTGGAGGCTTGGCAGCACGCGCACCCGGATCAACGACTGCAGGGCAAGGAACGGTGGGACGTGATCACACAGGCCGCAGAGGAAGTCGGTCCTGCGCTCTTCTTCTCGCTGCTCATCATCACGCTCTCGTTCATCCCGGTCTTCACCCTAGAAGCGCAGGAAGGCCGGCTGTTCGGCCCGCTGGCGTTCACCAAGACCTACGCGATGGCCGCGGCCGCAGGGCTGTCAGTGACGCTGATTCCCGTACTCATGGGCTACTGGATTCGCGGGCGTATCCCGGATGAGCAGAAGAACCCCATCACCCGCATCCTGATTGCAGCCTACCGGCCAGCACTGGAGTGGGTACTGCGCCGGCCTAAGGCGACGCTGCTGATCGCCGTGCTGGCCTTGGCGACCACGGCCTGGCCCTTGGCGCGGCTCGGCGGTGAGTTTCTGCCGAGGTTGGACGAAGGGGACCTGCTCTACATGCCCTCGGCCCTGCCGGGACTCTCGGCGCAGCGCGCCACGGAGTTGCTGCAGCTGAGCAACCGCATGATCAAGACCGTACCTGAAGTGGACAAGGTGTTCGGCAAGGCAGGACGGGCCGAAACTGCGACCGATCCGGCGCCCCTTGAGATGTTCGAGACTACGGTGAAGCTCAAGCCCAGGGAACAATGGCGTCCAGGCATGACGCCCGAGAAGCTCGTGGAAGAGCTGGATCGTGCCGTGAAGATCCCGGGCCTGTCCAATATCTGGATTCCCCCTATCCGCAATCGCATCGACATGCTGGCTACCGGCATCAAGAGCCCGATCGGGGTGAAGGTGACCGGCAACGACCTGGGCGTGATCGATCGCATCGCTGCAGAGGTCGAGCAGGTCGCCAAGGGCATTCCCGGCGTGACGTCATCCCTCGCGGAGCGCTTGACGGGCGGGCGCTACGTGGATGTTCAGATCGACCGCGTAGCCGCCGGTCGCTACGGCCTGAACATCGCCGATGTCCAGGCCGTCATCGCCGGCGCGGTGGGTGGCGAAAACGTCTCGGAAACGGTCGAGGGGCTTGCCCGCTTTCCGATCAATCTGCGCTACGCGCGAGAATGGCGTGATTCACCACAACGGCTGGCAGAACTACCCATCTTCACGCCGATGGGTCAGCAGATCACGTTGGGGACCGTGGCACGCATCGCGATCACCGATGGGCCGCCCATGCTCAAGAGCGAGAACGCACGGCCCTCCGGTTGGGTCTATGTCGATGTGCGCGGCCGTGATCTAGCCTCGGTGGCCAACGAACTGCGCGATGCCATCGGGCAGCAGGTCAAGCTGGAGCCGGGTGTGAGCATCACCTACTCCGGGCAGTTCGAATACATGGAGCGGGCCAATGCACGCCTGAAGGTTGTGGTGCCTGCCACCCTGTTGATCATCTTCGTTCTGTTGTACCTGACCTTCGCGCGTGTGGACGAAGCGGGCTTGATCATGGCGACCTTGCCCTTCGCGCTCACGGGGGGCATCTGGTTCCTGTACCTGCTGAACTACAACCTGTCCATCGCCACCGGCGTGGGATTCATCGCGCTGGCAGGTGTGGCGGCGGAGTTCGGCGTGGTGATGCTCATCTATCTGAAGCAGGCCTTGGCGGAACGTTGCCCCGATGGACGCGACCCGACGCGAGAAGAACTGCTCGATGCGATCCGGGAGGGTGCCGTGCTGCGCGTGCGGCCCAAGGCGATGACCGTCGCCGTCATCCTGGCGGGCCTGGTACCCATTGTCTGGAGCAGCGGTACGGGCTCGGAGGTCATGAGCCGCATCGCAGCCCCGATGCTTGGAGGGATGGTGACCGCTCCGTTGCTGTCGCTCTTCGTGATTCCGGCTGCCTACATGCTGATGCGTAAGCCGCGCTAACGTTGCAACGCGGCAGGGTCTCATAACCAAGGCCCTGCCGTTTCCGGTGCGGCCTATCGGCACCCGAGCGAATAACCATTCGACACATGCGCTTTAGCCGGCGTAAGAACTGGCCGAAGGCGCGGAGGCACGACTAACCGCTTGGCAGTGACGAGCCATATCAGGGAACAAAACCTGACCCCGGCCGTTCAGACAGAATCGTCAGCATTTCTATGACAGCCCGAACCTTGGGCTGCAGGTAACGCGATTGCGGCCACACTGCATGGATAGGCATCTCACCACCTGCCCAGTCCGGCAGCAAGGGGATCAAGCGCCCCTGCCGTATATCTTCGGCCACCAGCCATGTCGGCATCTGCATGATGCCGCAGCCGGCCAGACCCGCCGCCAACATTGCTTCACCATCACTGAATTCATGGCGCGGATAGATTTCCTGCCGACGTACGCGCTGGTCCGATACGCGGAGCAACCAAGTGGGTCTCTGCCGTCCCCGAGGACCAGTGATGCAGTCCCGATGCCTTACCCCATTACTTCTCGGTAATTACTGCGGCGCGCTCACTAATACGACCACTACATTCTGGGACGACGTAGGGGCTGACTCAGTCCGGTTGTAGGCGCTCAGAAGGCTATGGCCTTCAGGATGGCCGCACGCCTCATCGCGCCGCGCCGTATGCGCTGCGGACTGCAAAGGCCCGCATCCTGTAGCTCACTTCCGACGGCCAAAGCATCCATCTTTGGCCGTCGGCCAGCGTCAGGCACTTTCGAGCATTGCCGCATCATTTAGCAACCGTTGAATGCGCTGGCGAATCTCCTCTGGAATACCTTGCGCAGACGAATCAGGTCCGGGCCTGTTTGGCTGCTGCTGGGTGCCCGCGATGACCCGCACGACCATGCCCAAATTTCCGGGTGTCACGATGTCGATGGCCGCGCGATCACCCAGATCCGGGTGTACGCGGGTCAGCATCCGGTACAAGTCCCACGAATCCGCGTGCGGACACTGGTTCATGAGCACCTGGGCCAGTTTGTGCTTGAGCGGCACCAGTTGCCAGTCGGGCACACGTTGCCCGCGATTGCCCAAGCTGATGGACAGCAGTTTGCCCGCCTTCAGCTCGCGGTTTATCTGGTCCTTGGACTTTCCGGCCAGCTTACCGAACAGCGGAACCGGCAAACTGCTCGGCGATTCGTAGATGGCGAGCATTTCCTCGCGCTCGCGCTGGATGGCGGATACTTCCGGCGCCGGCGCCGGCGCACGCGTCGGGGGCGGTGGCACCTGCGACAGCCGCTGGAAGGTGATTCCCGCGTCGTTTGGCGTCACGACAATGGGGGTGACCACCACGGGCGGAGCCGAAGCCGCAGAAGTGCCTGCAACGATGGCGTCGGGGTTGTCCTCCCCTGCGATGGCTGGCACGCCCTCGATATGGATGGTGAGGTGGGCGCTGGCCGCTTCGACCTGGCCCTGTTCGAGTAAGTCGAGGCGATCCGCCCAGTCCTGCATCATCCGACGGCGCGGCTCAACATACTTGGCGTGGTTGTAGGCCGAACTCACCTTGTTCGGGTCCGAGTGCGAAAGCTGCGCGTCCACCCAAATCTTGGGATAGCCGATCTCGTTGAGCGCCGTCGAGATGGTTCCGCGGATGCCGTGCCCGGTCAGTTGATCCTCGTAGCCCATTCGTTTCAAGGCCGCGTTGAGGGTGTTCTCGCTGATGCGCTTCTTGAGTTCGCTGCGGTGCGTGAGCAGATGGACCTGGGCCGGCTTCATCACACCCAACAGGTAGCGCACGATCTCGATGGCCTGCACGGACAACGGCACGATGTAGGGCGGAACGTCCTGCGGGCGCTTGCCGGCCTTGCGCATCTCGTCCTGGAGTTGTTTGACAATCTGCGGCGGGATGATCCACAGGCCACGGTCGAGATCGAACTGGTCCGGGGTCGCCAGCCGCAGCTCGCCGGTACGCACGCCGGTCAGGAACAGCAGCCGGATGCCGAGTTGGGTCTGCCAACCACGAGGGTTGTAGAGCCTGAGCTTGTGCAGGAACTCGGGAAGCTCCCGAAGATGCAGGTAGGGGTTGTGGTTCACCGGGGGCTTGGGCTCGGCCACCACGTCCAGGTCGGAGGCCGGATTGGCTTCCAGCCCCTCCACGATGACGAGGGCATAGCGGAACAACTGCCCCAGCCAGGTGCGGACCTTCTCGGCAGTGGTGAACGCCTTGCGCTCCTCGATCCTCGCCAGGACGCCCAGGAGTTGGGGCCGGCGAATGTCGTAGATCGACATCTGCTTGAGGCTGGGCAGCACGTCCTTGTTGAAGATCCGCAGGATCTGCGACAGCGTGCTGTTCCTGCCCTCCTTGATTTCCTTGCGGCGATGCTCGACCCACGCATCGAAGACGGCCTTGAAGGTGTAGTCGGCCGCAAGCTTGACCGCGTGTCGCTTCTGTTTGCGATCGGTATGGGGGTTGATGCCCTTTGCCAGAAGCGCCCGGGCTTCGTCGCGCAAGGTGCGCGCTTCGCGCAAACCGATCTCGGGGTAGTTCCCCAGGGAGATGCGCTTTTGCTTGCCGAGCCAGTAATAGCGCAAATGCCACGACTTGCCGCCGGTGGGGGCGACCACCAGGCCGAGGCCATCGGTGTCGGGGATGCTGTACGTTTTCTCGGCGGCCTTGGCTTGCCGCACGGTCAGATCAGAGAGTGTCATCATCAAGCTCCTAAGTCTTGGACTTAGGCCCGATGCTGCTTGTCATCCCGATCCAACCCCAGCAACAACCCGGAACCGGCACCACCCGCATTCTTTGGCCTTGTTTTTGGCCTCAAAAACGCTGGCTGTCAGTGGATTTCCGTGGCTTTCGCTGGAATGAAAAAAGGAGCCGAAGCTCCTCTTTTCAACGACTTACAGACGTCAGTGGAAGTCCGTAGATCATAACTTGGAGCGGGAAACCGGTCTCGAACCGGCGACCTCAACCTTGGCAAGGTTGCGCTCTACCAACTGAGCTATTCCCGCAGATGATTCTGGCCGCACCAAAATCAACAAGACGCGAACTATAGCACAAATCTCCCCGCTTCCAGCGATAATGGCGCAGAGCCTGCCTGGCCGCCGCTCATGCCGGCTCCTGCATGCCCAGAGCGGCATGCGGTGACTCTCCGTTTTCAACGATTTCGCCCCACCGCCTTTCATGGCTCAGCAAAAAACCGCCAAGACCTCGCGCCTTGCGCGCCACTCCCCTGCCGAAACGGCAACGGCCGCCGACGCCATGCGGCTGGACAAATGGCTATGGTGCGCGCGTTTTTACAAGACACGGGCTCTGGCCGTGCAGGACATCGAGAAACATCGCATCCATGTCAATCAAGGTCTTGCCAAGCCATCACGCGAGGTGCGACCCGGCGATGTGATCGCGTGGATCAACGGGCCGGTGCGTCGCACAGTCGTGGTGCGGGCACTGGCTGGCACACGCGGTCCGGCAACGGTGGCGCAACAGCTGTATGAGGAAACCCCCGAAAGTCTTGCCGCGCGCGCCCGACAGGCCGAGCTGCGCCGGCTTACTCCGGAGCCGGCAAACACCCTGCGCGATGGCCGCCCCACCAAGAAAGACCGGCGCGAGCTCGCCCAGCTGCAGTCCGACTGGCAGGGTACTGCGGAAAACCGCGCTTTCGATGCGCGCTGGTCTGCCACACTGGACGGCACGGGCCAGCACTGAGAACCTCTTCACGACTTTTTCATGCGTTGCGCAGCCAGGCCGAACATCTGGCGCGGCCGGGCGCCACGCATAGGTTCAGCCGCCTGGTGCTACACAGCGCATGGAGAAGTCGGACACCGATTCTCTGTCCCACAAGACAGGAATGCGTGGCGATTACAATCGCAGGGCAACAGCCCCTCGTGCTGCATTGCACAATTTTCGGCAAAAGCAGGCGTGGGCCTGTGTTGCATTTGTCACCGCCTTGCCTTGGAGCCTCTGAACAGGCTCTTCGCCAGCCTCTGGATACACACCATGAATCGCTGCACGCTTTTCCATCTCTTGTGCGAGCCGGCGCAACCGCGCGGACGCAGTGCCGCCGTGACGGCATTGCTGTGCTGCGCCATCGCTGCAGCTGCCGCCATGCTGGCTGCCCCACCTGCGCATGCCCAGCTGAACGCCCCCATGGCACTGGCGCAGCAGCCCCGCAGCTTTCCTCCCACCGCATTGTTTGGCAAGCTGGAGGTTCTTGACGCTGATCGGGCGCGCATCAACGGCCAGCCGGTTCGCATTGCACCGGGCATGCGCATGCATTCGCCGCTCAACCACATGGTGCCTTATCTGCAGACGCGCGGTCAGAAATTGGCCGTGCGCTACCAGATAGAACCATCCACGGGCTATCTGCACCGGGTATGGCTGCTGCGCGAATCGGAGATGCCTCCACGCAGGTGGCTGGGTCTGCTGGGCCCCAAACCGCAGGACCCCGACGCGGTGCAGCCTGGAGCCTTGGGCGTCGGCCTGGCTGAGCAGGGGGACGCGCCTGCCGTGCGCCCACCTGCCACCGGTCAGGCGCCCTTGCAAGGGCGCTCGACCATTTCCGGCCTCGACGTCACACCCCGCTGATCGCGCCTGCGGCCGGTCTCCTGACTGTTCGGGGAGTGCCCCGATGACGCGCCTGCATGACAGCAGGCAACGCCAGCAAGCTTGCCTTCGTTGATACCGTGTTGCCGGCAGACACAGCTGCGCAAACCATTCTTTACGACCATGAGCAAAAAAGTATTCATCAAAACCTTCGGCTGCCAGATGAACGAGTACGACTCGGACAAGATGGCCGATGTGCTGCATGCCGCGCAGGGCTACGAGAAAACGGACAACGTCGAGGAAGCCGATCTGATCCTGTTTAACACCTGCTCGGTGCGCGAGAAGGCGCAGGAGAAAGTCTTCAGCGACCTGGGCCGGGTGCGGCACCTGAAGGCGCGCGGCGTCAAGATCGGTGTGGGCGGCTGCGTGGCCAGCCAGGAAGGCGAGGAAATCATCAAGCGCGCACCCTACGTCGATGTGGTGTTCGGGCCGCAGACCCTGCACCGGCTGCCGCAGTTGCTGGCCGAACGCGAGGTTCAGGCTCGCCCGCAGGTGGACATTTCATTTCCTGAAATCGAGAAGTTCGACAACCTGCCGCCCGCCCGGGTGGAAGGCGCAACCGCCTTTGTCTCCATCATGGAAGGCTGCAGCAAGTACTGCAGTTACTGTGTCGTTCCCTACACCCGGGGCGAGGAAGTCAGCCGGCCCTTCGAAGATGTGCTGCTTGAGGTGGCCGATCTGGCCAGCCAGGGCGTCAAGGAAATCAACCTGCTGGGGCAGAACGTCAACGCCTACCTGGGCAAGATGGGCGGCACGGCCGACGTGGCCGACTTTGCGCTGCTGCTCGAATACGTTGCGGACATTCCCGGCATCGAGCGCATCCGCTACACCACCAGCCACCCCAACGAGTTCACGCCCAGGCTGATCGCCGCCTACGACAAGATCGACAAGCTCGTCAACCATCTGCACCTGCCCGTGCAGCACGGCAGCGACCGCATCCTGATGGCCATGAAGCGTGGCTACACGGCCATGGAGTACAAGAGCACCGTGCGCAAGCTGCGTGCCATTCGCCCCGATCTGGCCATGAGCAGCGACTTCATCGTCGGCTTTCCTGGCGAGACCGAGGAGGACTTCGCCAAGCTGATGAAACTGATTGATGACATCGGCTTCGACAACAGCTTCTCCTTCATCTACAGCCCGCGGCCCGGCACCCCCGCCGCCAACCTGCACGACGACACGCCCCAGGAAGTCAAGCTGCGTCGCCTGCAGACCGTTCAGGCGGCCATCAACGCCAACCTGCAACGCATCAGCCAGGAGCGCGTCGGCACCGTGCAGCGCATACTGGTCGAAGGTGTCTCCAAGCGCGACAACCGTGAGCTGATGGGCCGCACCGAATGCAATCGCGTCGTCAACTTCCCAGCGCCAGCGTCGGCGCATCGCCTGATCGGCCAGATGGTGGACGTGCACATCACCGAAGCCATGACCTACACCCTGCGCGGTGAGGTGCTGGTTGCCCAGCCCGCATGACGTTCGCCGCTGCACTGCCGCCTGCGAAAAGCCTGGTCGGCACGCTGCCCGCAGGTGCGCTCGACATCGTCGGCGACGTGCACGGCGAATGGCAGGCCCTGCAGGCACTGCTGCGGCACCTGGGTTATGACGCGCAGGGCCGCCACCCCGAGGGGCGCATCCTGGTGTTCGTCGGCGACCTGTGCGACCGCGGGCCCGACACGCCGGCCGTGCTTGACTGGTTCTGCGAGGTGTATGCGCGCAGCGATTGTCTGGCCATACTGGGCAACCATGAAATCAACCTGATCCGCGAGGACGCCAAGGATGGTGCCGGCTGGTTTTTCGACAGCCGCACCGAACGTGATCGCGCCAAGTACGCGCCTTTTGCCATTGCGTCACCGGCGCAGCGCCAGCGCTATCTTGCCGTGTGCGCCGCCCTGCCCGTGGCGCTGGAGCGCGCCGATCTGCGCATCGTCCATGCCGCATGGATGCAGCCGCAGATCGAGGCGGCACGCACGATGCCGCGCGGCAGCGCACGCCAGCACTACGACCGGTTCGAGCAACAGGCCGAGCACGCTGCCCGCGCAGGCAGCCTGCAGCAGCGCCTCCAGCGCGAAAAAGCCCTGTGGCCCCACGATGTGGAGGACAGTCAGCTGCGCCCGCCGCTGCTGCGCGCGCATGGCGAGCGCGAGCTGCTCAAGCAGATGACCAACCCCCTGAAAGTGCTCACGACCGGCGTGGAGGCCGCCGCGCCAGTCCCTTTCTACGCCGGCGGCAAGTGGCGCTTTGTCGAGCGTCAGCCCTGGTGGGACCGCTACGAGGCTCCGACACCGGTCGTCATCGGCCACTACTGGCGCATGTGGCGCGATCCACAGCGACCAGCGGCCCTTGCACCCGCCACCGAGGCTGCCAGCGCGCCTCCTGATGGCGATCTGTTTGCCTGCGTGCCCAGCAACGCCTGGCATGGCCTGCGCCACAACGTCTTCTGCGTGGACTACTCCGTCGGCGCACGTTGGAGCGAGCGCCTGCAGGGCCGCACCGACCCGTCACAAAGCCGCTTTCGCCTGGCTGCGCTGCGCTGGCCGGAGCGCACCCTGGTCTTCGATGATGGCCAGCAGTGCGAGACCATCCATTTCGGTCGCGGCGTTGCGCCCCTGCTCAGTTGAAGATGTCCTGATACCACAGCATCAGCGACGCCTCCAGCAGCTCCAGCGCCTCGTCCTGCGGCAACTCCGCGCCATCGGCACCGGTGGCGTGCAGGCTGATGATCTGGTCTTCACGGGCCTGCCCCGAAACGGACCGCAGCGTGCCCGGCTCACGCGCCACGAACGGACCATCGAGCATGTCGTTGGCCCAGTGGAACACGGAGCGCTCGCTGCCATCATCGTTGTAGTACACATCCCGCCCGTGCAGCTGGCTGTTCTGATAGTGCGTCACCGAGCGCACCTGGCCATTGGGGCGATAAAACGTCACCTCCCCCTGCAGCGGCAGGGTATCCCACTCGACGAGCGAGGCATCGGCCGCGACGGGAAACACGCTGGTCAGCGGCGTGCCGCTGGCCTGGTAGAAGTCCTGCACCCGGTGGTGACCGGCCGCATCGCGGCCCATGTAGACGCGATAGAAGCCGCCAGGCTGCTGCACGTCATAGCGCATGCCTTCCTGCTCCGTGCCCGGTGCGCCGAAGTAGGCGATCACGCCACGCCCCGCTTCGTCTGTCGCCAGCACGGAGACAGGGGAGGTCTTGGCGAACTCGGCGGCTTGTGCCGCCAGCGTCTGAGCTTCCTGCGCGGCGGTGTCCCCCGACGGGGGCGTCTGGCACGCCGCCAGCAGGACGGCGGCGGCGCAGGATGTCAAAACCATCGCCAGGCGCGATGATGGAGTGCGATGCATATCGATGAGCTCCTCTTGAATGGCAAGGTCGCATTCGCGCCGCACACATGGTGGCAACGGCGCATACGGACGCTATTGTCGCCCGTGTAGATACGCACTAGTCTGCCAGATATGGCGCACCGCTCCTGTCAATCACGCCGCACAAGCCTGAATGCCGCAGTCCGTTTCTCACCGCGCGCAATGCCCGGCACCGCCAGCGCGTCTACACTTGTCCTATCGCGCTGCATGAGCATCTCGCCACCGCAGCACGCGTCAGCGCCTGCGGTTCGCGCCTTGCCAGGCCCCTTCTGCCACAGTGTTATGACCACTACTTCTGTGCCGCCACCTTCTCCACCACAACCCGTTGCCGAACCGGCCACTGCGGCGGCCATTTTCATCGTAGGGACCCTTGCCGACGATGCGGCCACCCACGCACAAGTACGTGCCTGGTGCGGCGACCTGGCCGCGCTGGTGCGCGCCGTCGGTCATCGCGCGCCGCAAGACCATCTCAGCTGCGTTGCAGGCTTTGGCGCCGAGGCCTGGGACCGCCTGTTCGGCGCGCCAAGACCACGCGAACTGCATCCGTTCATTGAGTACGGTCCACCCGAGCGACGCGCCGTTGCCACGCCCGGAGATGTGCTGCTGCACCTGCGCGCCGACCGCATGGACCTGTGCTTCGAGCTGGCCACGCATCTGGTGGCAGCGCTTGGCCCGGGCTTTACCGCCGTGGACGAAGTGCACGGCTTTCGCAACTTCGACATGCGCTCCATGATCGGATTCGTCGACGGCACCGAGAACCCGCAGGGTCAGGAGGCTGTGGCTGCCACGGTGATCGGTGCCGAGGATCCCGACTTCGCCGGTGGCAGCTACGTCATCGTGCAGAAATACCTGCACGACATGCAGGGCTGGAATGCGCTTCCAGTGGAAGTGCAGGAGCGCATCATCGGCCGCACCAAGCTCTCGGACATCGAGCTCGACGACGCCACCAAACCAAGCTGGGCGCACAATGCGCTGACGGTGATTGAGGACGAGAACGGCGAGGAAATCGACATTGTCCGCGGCAACATGCCGTTTGGCCGGCCCGGAATGGGCGAATTCGGCACCTACTTCATCGGCTATGCCCGCTCGCCCCGGCCGATTGAGCAGATGCTGGAAAACATGTTCGTCGGCAAGCCCGCCGGCAACTACGACCGCCTGCTGGACTTCAGCACGGCCGTCACCGGCGGCCTGTTCTTCGTTCCCTCCCAGGATCTGCTGCAGGCACTGTCCGAGCGCGATCCGCAATCCGAGCCGGCGCCGCCCACTGCCGACGGCTACACCGGCAGCCTTTGCATTGGCTCACTGAAAGGACAAACGCACCATGAATAACCTGCATCGCGAACTGGCCCCTATCTCGGCCTCTGCATGGGCCGAAATCGAGGAGGAAGTGGCCCGCACCTTCAAGCGCTCGGTCGCCGGGCGCCGCATCGTCGAGCTGCGCGGCCCGGAAGGTCCGGCCTTTTCCAGCGTCGGCACTGGCCACCAGCGCCGCATTGAGGCGCCTGTCGAAGGCGTCCTGGCACATCAGCGCGAGGTCATGCCGCTGATCGAACTGCGCGTGCCATTCACGCTCGCGCGCGCGCAGATCGATGCGGTCGAGCGCGGCTCGCAGGACTCGGACTGGCAGCCCGCCAAAGATGCTGCGACCACCCTGGCCATCGCGGAAGACCGCACCATCTTCGACGGCTATCGCGCAGCCGGCATCACCGGTATCCGCGATGGCGCCTCCAACCTCACGCTGTCGCTGGGCAGCGAACCGGCCAACTACCCGGACATCGTTGCCGAAGCCCTCAAGCAACTGCGACTGCAAGGGGTGGAGGGGCCCTACGCTGTGGTGCTCGGCGCTGACGCCTACACCGCGCTGAGTGAAGGCAGCGATCAGGGCTATCCTGTCATCCAGCACATCGAGCGACTGATCAAGGGCGAAATCTTCTGGTCATCGGCCATCGAGGGAGGATGCGTGCTGAGCATGCGCGGCGGCGACTACGCACTGCATCTGGGCATTGATCTGAGCATCGGCTACAGCCACCATGACGCGGAGAACGTCGCCCTGTACCTCAAGGAGACGCTGACGTTCCGCATGTTGACGGCCGAAGCGGCCGTGCCGCTGCGCGGCGCGGCACAGTAACGCCACGGGTACTCCGGCGCTGGCGAGCAGGCGCAGCCGGGCGATGCAACAATGGACCTCTTTCCGTTCACTGTTTCAACAGGAGGTTATCCATGTCCCAAGTCACACTCAAAGGCAATCCCGTCACCGTCGAAGGCACGCTGCCCCAGGTGGGTCAGCAGGCGCCCGCTTTCAAGCTGGTCGACAAATCCCTCAACGATGTCTCACTCGGAGACTTTGCCGGCAAGCGCAAGATCCTGAACATCTTTCCGAGCGTGGATACGCCCACGTGCGCCACCTCGGTGCGCACCTTCAACCAGGAAGCTGCCGCACTGGCCAACACGGTCGTGCTGTGCATCTCCGCTGACCTGCCGTTTGCACAGGCCCGCTTTTGTGGTGCCGAGGGGCTGAATCAGGTGGTAACGCTTTCGACCATGCGCGGGCGTGAATTCCTGCACGACTATGGCGTGGCCATCGCCTCGGGCCCGCTGGCGGGACTGGCAGCGCGTGCCGTCATCGTGCTGGATGAGAACGACAAGGTGCTGCACGTCGAGCTGGTCAGCGAAATCAGCCAGGAACCCGACTACGCCGCCGCCAAGGCCGCGCTGCAGTGAGGATGCACGGTGACGGGCAAGTGCCCGTCACAGACGGGCTGGGGCAGCGGCGAACAGATCTGGCTGCCGACTGCCTTGGGCTGCGCCTGAGGGCGCGCTGCTGCCTTCCAGCCACAGCAGGTAGGCCTTGCACGCAAGCCCGCCAGAAAACCCCGTCAGCGCGCCGTCTGCACCGATCACACGGTGGCACGGCAGCACGATCGGCAGCGGGTTGCGGCCGTTGGCAGCACCGACGGCCCGCACCGCTGTCGGGCGCCCTACCCGCTGCGCCAGCTCGGCATAACTGATGGCCTCCCCGTAAGGGATGCTTGCCAGCGCCTGCCACACCTGCTGCTGAAACGGCGTGCCTACGAGCAGCAATGGCAGTGCAAACTGCTGCCGCTCACCAGCGAAGTATTCCTGCAGCTGCCGCTGCGCTTCGCCCAGCGTCGGGTGGTCCGTGGCACGCTCGAGCCGCTGCGACTGGAGCGGCGGCAAGTGCGGCCTGCGCTCCCCGGAAAATTGGATCAGGCACAGCTGCTCGTGCGCTGCAGCCAGCAGCAATGGCCCTATCGGGCTATCGATCGTCACATGGTGCGTCATTGCTGGCATCGCGCCACTCCTTGGCATCTGACTCGCGGCTTCCGCACTGCGTCTATGCACAGCGCTGGTGGATAAGATTGTGCACAACTTGTCGAACGGGTCGGGATCAGCCTCTGAAGCGGGGTTCACTGCCTAAAAAGTAGGCACGCCATTTTCACGCCCCAAACAGTCGGCTCTTGAGCTGCTGCAGCTTGTCGCGCAGCGCCGCCGCCTTCTCGAACTCCAGATTGCGCGCGTGCTCGAGCATTTGCTTTTCCAGCCGCTTGAGTTCGCGCGCTGCTTCCTTCTCCGTCATCTCGAGCAGCTCGCTCGCATAGGCTTGCTTTTCGGCCTTGACTTCCATGGCCTTGGCCGCCTTGTCGCTGTAGACGCCATCGATCAGATCGCGCACCTGCTTGTGGATGGTGCGCGGCGTGATGCCATGCGCGGTATTGAAGGCAATCTGCTTCTCGCGCCGGCGCGCGGTCTCGTCCATGGCCTTCTTCATCGAGTCGGTGATGCGGTCGGCATACAGAATGGCCTTGCCGCGCGCGTTGCGGGCGGCGCGGCCAATGGTCTGAATCAGGCTGCGCTCGGCGCGCAGAAAGCCTTCCTTGTCGGCATCGAGAATCGCCACCAGCGAGACTTCCGGAATGTCCAACCCCTCGCGCAGCAGGTTGATGCCCACCAGCACATCGAAAGTGCCCAGGCGCAGGTCACGGATGATCTCGACGCGCTCGACGGTGTCGATGTCGCTGTGCAGATAGCGCACCCTGACGCCGTTTTCCGTCAGGTAATCGGTCAGCTGCTCGGCCATGCGCTTGGTCAGCGTGGTAATGAGCACGCGATCGCCCTGTTCGGTGCGCAGGCGGATCTCCTGCAGCACGTCATCGACCTGGTGCGTGGCCGGGCGCACCTCCACCTCGGGGTCGACCAGGCCGGTGGGCCGCACGATCTGCTCGACGACGTTGCTCGAGTGCGCCTGCTCGTAGGCTGCCGGCGTGGCCGAGACGAAGATGACCTGGCGCATGCGCTTTTCGAATTCCTCGAACTTCAGCGGCCGGTTGTCCAGCGCCGAAGGCAGGCGAAAGCCGTAGTCCACCAGCGTCTGTTTGCGGGCGCGGTCGCCGTTGTACATGGCGTTGAGCTGGCCGATCATTTGGTGGCTCTCGTCGAGAAACATGACCGCATCGGGCGGCAGGTAATCGGTCAGCGTTGCCGGCGGATCGCCCGGTTTGGCGCCCGAAAGATGCCGGCTGTAGTTCTCGATGCCCTTGCAATGCCCCACCTCGGCAAGCATCTCCAGGTCAAAGCGCGTGCGCTGCTCCAGCCGCTGGGCCTCGACCAGCTTGCCCATGCTGGTCAGCTCGGCCAGACGCTCGCGCAGCTCCAGCTTGATGGATTCGACCGCCGCCAAGACCTTGTCACGCGGCGTGGCGTAGTGGCTGCTCGGGTAGACCACGAAACGCGGCACTTTCTGCACGATGTGGCCGGTGAGCGGATCGAACAGCTGCAGGCTTTCGACCTCGTCGTCGAACAGCTCGATGCGCAGCGCCAGCTCGGAGTTTTCGGACGGAAACACGTCCACCGTGTCGCCGCGCACGCGAAACGTGCCGCGCGCAAAGTCCATGTCGCTGCGGCGGTACTGCATGCGCACCAGCTGGGCGATCAGGTCGCGCTGGTTGGCCAGCCCGCCCTGGCGCAGGATCAACCGCATCTCCATATAGTCTTCAGGCGCGCCGATGCCGTAGATGGCCGAGACGGTCGCCACGATCACCACGTCACGGCGCTCCAGCACGCTCTTGGTGGCCGACAGCCGCATCTGCTCGATGTGCTCGTTGATGGCGCTGTCCTTCTCGATGAACAGGTCGCGCTGGGGCACATAGGCCTCGGGCTGGTAGTAGTCGTAGTAGCTGACGAAGTACTCCACCGCATTTTTCGGGAAGAACTCGCGGAACTCGCTGTAGAGCTGCGCCGCCAGCGTCTTGTTGGGCGCGAACACGATGGCCGGCCGCCCCAGCCGGGCAATGGTGTTGGCCATCGTGAAAGTCTTGCCCGAGCCTGTCACGCCCAGCAGGGTCTGGAACACCTCGCCGTTCTCCACGCCCTCGACCAGCGCATCAATCGCTGCAGGCTGGTCTCCGGCAGGCGGATACGGCTGATAGAGCTGGAAAGGCGAATTCTCGAAAGTCACGAACACGCCCTGCTTCTGCCGCGAGGTGTCGGTCGGGACGGATGTGTCAGGCAATGTCTGCGCGGAAGAAGAACGCTGCTGCATGGGCCGGTCGGTAGCAAGAGGTCAACAGATAAATGTACCGCAGGCGCGCAGCTGCCGCATAGCAGGCCAACCGTGTGTTCGCCGGCCATTCCCGCGCCGCGCTGCGGCGTTGCAAATCGTCGCCGCACCAGACCAGCTTGCGGTTTGCGCCTTGCATCGCCTCCCCCGGCGGGTCAACTTGACGTATGGCAGGATCGTCAACAGGTTCTCAGGATCTCTGCCCGATGCCAACCACTGCTTGGCAAAATCAACCTACATGGCGGCTGCGCCGAGCAGGTTGGACGCGCTGCATCCCCGGCGCGCCGGGCAATGCATTCGCCAGATACTGCACCATTGAGGCAATCCGTGCAGACACCGCTGTATGCTGGTAATAAACCGCGTGCACGGGCCGCAGTAACTCCACGCGATGCGCGGCCAGCACTTCCACCAGTCGCCCAGTTGCCCGATCTTCATGCGTCATGAAATCGGCTTGCGCGGTGATTCCCATGCCCTGCACCGCAAGCGCACGCAAGGTCTCACCGCTGCTGGCTCCAAGGGTTGGACGGGCCTGGAAAAAGCGTGTGCCGACATGCTCGGCTGGCAACGGCCAGACGTTGAGCTGCGAAGGGTGGCTGAAGCCCAGGATGACATGCTGGGCCAGGTCACTGACCTTCTCGGGCATGCCATGCCTGGCCAGATAGCTTGGACTGGCCAGCACACGCATGGGGCTGTGGCAGAGCAGACGGCTGTGCAGACTGGAGTCCTTCAACTCGCCCACTCGGATGGCCAGGTCGATACGCTGCTCCAGCAGGTCCACGAAGCCTTCGTTACTGCTGAGCTGCAACCGCACCTCGGGGAACTTGGCGTGGTAACCAGGTAGCAGCGGTGCCAGCACATGCAACATGACCGGCGTAGCGGCATCCACGCGCAGTGAACCCGCAGGCTGGCCGCGGCGCAGCAGCACGCGTTCCTCGGCACGCTCGGCGGCACTGACGATGTTCCGTGCATCCTCGACAAAGCTGCTGCCCTCATCGGTCAGGTGCAGGCGCCGCGTCGTCCTGCTGATGAGCGTGGTCTGCAGCTTGTCTTCAAGGCGCGCCAGTACACGGCTGACCGTGGAAACTGGCTGATCGAGCTTCTGCGCCGCAGCGCTCAACGAGACTGAGTCCGCGACAGAGAGAAAGACCTGCAACTCTTCCAAAGTGATTTTCATTTTCTCAATTTATGCAAAAAATATTTGTTTTTATATCGTATAAAACGCAAAACTAACAACCCACAATAGCGCCCTATTTGACTTGTTTGCAGCGCTGCATTTTTTCAGTGGACTACGCCCGCCCTCTTCTGCGCAGTCCGAATACAACATCAACCACCATCATGACCACCACTTCCACCCCAGCGGCGCCCGATGCCGCCCAACCCGTTCCAGGCAGCGCGCGCCTGCCTTTGCTGGCCTTGGCCGTTGGCGCATTCGGCATTGGCACCACCGAGTTCGGCCCCATGGGCATGCTGCCCACCATCGCTGATGGGGTGCATGCCAGCATCCCGCAGGCGGGCCTGCTGGTATCCGCCTACGCCGTAGGCGTGATGGTGGGCGCACCCTTCATGACCTTGCTGCTGGCACGCTGGCCCAGACGCAGGGCACTGATGGCGCTGATGGCGATCTTCACCCTCGGCAACATTCTTTCGGCCTTGGCGCCCGGCTATGCCAGCCTGCTGGTGGCGCGGGTGATCACGAGCTTGAACCACGGTGCCTTCTTCGGCATAGGCTCGGTGGTGGCGGCCAGCCTGGTGCCGCGCGACAAGCAAACCAGCGCGGTTGCCGCGATGTTTCTGGGCTTGACGATCGCCAACATCGGCGGCGTGCCGGCGGCTGCCTGGCTGGGCGAGCACATCGGCTGGCGCCAGTCCTTCCTGGCCATTGCCATGCTGGGCGTGCTGGCGATGCTTGCCTTGCGCTTGTCCCTGCCCATTGGCAGCAAGGGCCGGACTCCGAATGTGGGGGCCGAGCTCAAGGTGCTCACACGCCCGGTGGTGCTGCAGGCGCTGCTGACCACGGTGCTTGGCTCGGCGGCCATGTTCACGCTCTACACCTACGTCAACCCTTCGCTGCAAACATTCACGCAGGCCTCGCCCCTGTTCATCACAGCCATGCTGGTGTTGATCGGCATCGGCTTTACCATCGGCAATGCGCTGGGCGGCAAGCTGGCAGACCGCGCCGCCAATGCTACCCTGATCGGATTTTTTCTGTTGCTAGCCCTGTCAATGCTGGCCTTTCCTTGGCTGGCGCAAAGCCAACTGGGCGCGGCCGTGGGTTTGCTGATTTGGGGCATTGCCGCCTTTGCGGTGGTGCCACCGGTGCAGATGCGGGTGATGCGCGCCGCAGCCGAAGCACCCGGCCTGGCCTCGTCCATCAATATCGGCGCCTTCAACCTTGGCAATGCGCTGGGTGCGGCCGCTGGCGCACTGGTGCTGCGCCTGCGTCTGGGGTACAGCGCTGTCATGGCTGTCGGGGCGGCGCTGGCCGGGCTCGCGTTGCTGCTGGTGCTGCTCAGCATGCGGCGGCGCTAACCCCTTACCGACATCCTCGGCTGCATGCCGGTATCACGCGCGCCAGCGCAGCCCCAGTGTCAGCGCGGTGGCGACCAGCGCGCAGGCTGCGCACAGCACCGTGGCAAGCACCATGCGCAGCGGCGTGCCATCGGTGAACTGAGAGGCCAGCGCCATCGCAGCCGCACCGATGAGCATCTGCAAAGTGCCCATCAGGGCGGATGCCGCGCCAGCAATCGGCCCATGCGCATCCATCGCCAATACCACCGTATTGGGCACGACCAGCGCAAAGCACGCACCGGAGAGCAAATAGGTGCCGATCAGCAGCGCAATGTGCTCCTGCAGGCGCCAGTGCACCAACGTCGAGGTCAACAGTACCAGGAAGCCTGCGAGCGCCGCCACACGCACCAGATTGGCCAACCCAAAGCGCCGGCCCAGCGTGCCATTGAACTGCGCCATGCCGAAAAAGGAAATGGCATTGAGCGCAAAGGCCAGCGCGTACTGGCGCGGGGTGAGGCCAAAGTGCCCCATCATCACAAATGAGGAGCTGACCAGGTAAGTAAAAAAGCACGCCATCGCACAGCCACCGGTGACGACCAGGCCGACGAAACGGCCATCCTTGAGCAACGTGCGGTAGGCCTGCCAGGCACGGTCAAGCGCCTGGCCATCGACGGGGCTGCGCCGCTCTGCGCCCCAGGTCTCAGGCAACCAGTAGACCGTGGCCGCAATCCCTGCCAGCGCAAGCAACGTGATGAACCAGAACACGGCACGCCAGCCCAGCATGTCGATCAGGAAGCTGCCCGCCAACGGCGCCAGAATGGGGCAGACGCTGAACACCAGCATCAGCAGCGACATCAGCCGTGCCGCCTCGTGACCGGTGTGCAGGTCGCGCACCACAGCGCGCGGAATCGACATGCTCGCCGCCGCGCCAAGCCCCTGCAGAAAGCGAAACAGCAGCAATTGCGTGGCCGAGCCCGCCAGTGCGCAGCCGATGCTGGCCGCGGCAAACAGCGCGAGCCCCAGAGACAGCGGCAGCCTGCGCCCGAACCGATCCGACAGCGGCCCGTAGAGCAGCTGGCCGAACCCCACGGAAATGAAGAACACCGTCAGACTCAATTGCACGGTGGCCATGTCGGTGCGCAGCGCCTGACCGATCAGCGGCAGCGCCGGCAGGTACATGTCGATGGCAAAAGGCCCGATGGCTGAAAGCAGGCCCAGCAGCAAAGCCATGCGCACGAAGGAAAGGGACATCGCACCCCCAAGATTCAAGAACGCGGCGGCGGTGCGTCCGATACCCGCCTCCTAAAACAGCAAGGCCGCAACATGCGGCCTGCAGACACATCACGCAAAGGGAGCGCGAGCCCCCTGCCAAACGCCTTCGCGACGCTTCAGTCTTCGAGGCGCACTTCCACGCGCCGCGCCTCAGCGAGGCTACCGGTGCCGGTAAAGCTGACTGGGCGCTCGAGCTCAATACGCTCTTGCGGCACCCCAAGGCTGACGAGGGCATCGCGCACGGCAAAGGCACGCTGCTTGGCCAACTCCTCATTGAGTGCCGCATCACCGGTCGGGTCGGTGAATCCCGAAAGCACTGCACGACGGCCAGCAGCCACGGCATCCACCACATCCTTGAGCGCCTCGTTGGCGCCGGGCGCCAGTTCCGCGCTGCCTACCGCAAAGTAGAACGTGACGATACCATCGGCCACCTGTACGCGCGGGCCCGCATCCTCGCCAGCGGGCGCCGCCGCCTCGGCCTGCTCTTGCGCCAGCGTACCGTCGGCAACAATCAACTCGACGCGCTGGGCACGCTGCAGGTCGGTGGCACCACTGTCAATCTGCAGCGGTGCAACGGTCAGGCGCGCAGCCGGAACGCCAAGGCGCACCAGCGCATCACGCACTGCATGCGCGCGTTGCTCGGCCAAACCAGCGTCCACCCCCGTTTCGGGCTGGCTGCCGCCAAACGGAACAATCATGCCGATGGCGCCGCTTCTGAGGCGCTCAAGCAACTCACCGAGCTGCGCCTGCACCTGCGCATCGGTCAAAAGCTGGGCTGCGCCGGGTTCGAAATGGAAGGCAGCCACCGCGCCGTCAACCGCCACAAAGGGCACCAGTACCCGACCTGGCACATGCACAGGTTCAGGACTCTCCTGCGTGCTTACCAATGCCGCGGAGCGAGCTCCGTCCCGCTTGAGGACGGTAGAGGCGCCAAACCACAGAACGCCGACCACGATGGCCGCAATCAACGCGAACACGATCAACAGCGCGATGCGCGTATCCTTGTCTTGCTCTTGGGACATAACTCTCCGATTTCCGCCAGCACGCATGGATGGAGTGGCTTCCCCCATGCCCGGGCCACATTCAGTTGATAAAAATAAGGGGAGGTCTGCAACCCCGCTCAGACCTCGGCGTTTCGGGCGGCACACATAAGCAAGGCACCACCGGAAATGCGCTCTGCGGGAACCTCCCGGCACAGCAAGCGCTCCCATACAGGGCGCCGATGCGCCGCACATTGTAAGCGGGCTTATCCGGCAGGCGTGCGGTGCGTGGCATGTTGCTGGCAATCGCTTTCATGCACAATGGCCGCCTTCGTGGCGCGCACCCTGCTGCGGCCAGCGCACAGTGCATTCCATATAACCTGATGACCTGGGCCAGTGTCCGGCACATTCTCCACCGATCTCTTATCGTTTCTCTATGCACACCCCTTATGAATGGGCCCTGGGCTGGCGCTATACGCGCGCGGGACGCAACAGCCGCAGCAAGGGCCTGCTGTCCTTCGTGGCAAGCATCTCGGCGATTGGCATCGCGCTGGGCGTAGCGGCGCTGATCATTGTGCTGTCGGTCATGAACGGCTTTCAGCGCGACGTGCGAGACCGGATGCTTTCGGTCGTCTCCCACATCGAGATATTCGCCCCGCGCGGCGGCGTTCTGCCCAGCGTCGAGCGAGTGACCAGCCAGGTCAGGCAACATCCTGAGGTCATTGGCGTCGCGCCCTTCGTCTCGGTGCAGGCGCTGGTGGCACGCGGCGATGACATGCAGGGCGCCATCATCCGCGGCATCGATCCGGCGCTTGAGCCTCAGGTCACCGACCTGGCCAGCCAGATGGACCAGTCCACCCTCGCCCAGCTGACCCCCGGCGACTTCCACATTGTGCTGGGCAGCGAACTGGCCAACAAACTTGGGGTGCGCCCGGGCGCCAAGGTCACGGTGGTCGCGCCATCCGGCCAGGTCACCCCGGCCGGCGTCGTGCCGCGCCTGAAGCAAATGACAGTGGTCGGCACCTTCGAGTCCGGCCACTACGAATACGACTCGTCCATGGCGATGATGCATTACCTGGATGCGCAGCGCCTGTTTCGCCTGGAGGCGCCCAGCGGCATCCGCCTGAAGCTGCGCGACCTGCACGAGGCGCCCCGCGTCACCCGCGAACTGGCAGCCACCCTGACCGACCCACTGCTGCTGCGCGACTGGACCATGCAGAACCGCAACTGGTTCATCGCCGTGCAGATGGAAAAGCGCATGATGTTCATCATCCTCACGCTCATCGTCGGGGTGGCCGCCTTCAATCTCGTAGCCACGCTGGTGATGACAGTGGCCGACAAGCGCGCTGACATCGCCATTCTGCGCACGCTAGGGGCCACATCCGGCAGCATCATGGCGATCTTCGTCGTGCAGGGCGCCATGGTCGGCATCCTCGGCACGCTGGCGGGTCTGGCGCTGGGGTTGCTGGTGGCGCTCAACATTGACGTGATCGTGCCGTTCATCGAGCGGCTGCTGGGCTTCAAGTTCCTGCCCGAGGAGGTCTACTTCATCAACACCATCCCCAGCGATCCGCAGCTGCACGACATCGTTGCAATATGTTCCGTGGCCCTGATCCTGGCCTTCGTCGTCACCCTGTACCCGAGCTGGCGTGCCAGCCGCATCAACCCCGCCGAGGCACTGCGCCATGAGTGAACAACGCGAAACCGTGCTGGTCGCCCAAGACCTGGTCAAACGCTTCAAGGAAGGGCCGCTGGACGTCACGGTACTGCGTGGCCTGTCACTGCAGGTTCTGGCCGGCCAGACGCTGGCCATCGTCGGCGCCTCAGGCTCAGGCAAGAGCACGCTGCTGCACATCCTGGGTGGGCTGGACAGGCCCAGCAGCGGCAGTGTACTGCTGCAAGGCCAGCCGCTGGAGGGCCTCAGCGCCAACCAGCGCGCCGTGGTGCGCAACCGCAAGCTTGGCTTCGTCTACCAGTTTCACCACCTGCTGCCAGAGCTGACGGCGCTGGAGAATGTGGCCATGCCGCTGCGCATCCGCCGCGCCAGCGCGCAGGAGTGGCGCAGCAAGGCCACCGCGATTCTGGAGAAGGTTGGCCTGGGCGAGCGCGTGCGCCACCGCCCGGCCGAGCTCTCCGGCGGCGAGCGCCAGCGCGTGGCAATTGCCCGCGCGCTGGTGACCGAGCCGGTCTGCGTGCTGGCGGACGAGCCCACCGGCAATCTCGACCGTGCCACGGCCGACAAGGTCTTTGCGATGATGCTGGAACTCGCTCGCGACCATGGCACGGCATTCGTGCTCGTCACACACGACCAGGCACTGGCCGACCGCTGTGACCGCCAGCTGCACATGGAATCGGGCCAGTTGCGCGAGATGGTCTCCGCCGCCGGGCACCCCGACCAATTCACTCCATCCTGATGGTGCCTGCACCGCCTGTCTGTGCCTATGACCTCCCCCGATCTCCATCTTTCCTCCCTCGCCGTGCCATCGACCGGTCCCGAAATGCGCATCGGCGTCATGGGCGCCGGCGCCGTGGGCTGCTATTACGGCGCGCTGCTGGCCCGGGCCGGCCATGCCGTCACCCTGGTGGGCCGCCCCGCCCTGGTTGAAGCAGTCGCCACGGACGGTCTGCGCGTGAGCCACACCAATTGGGATGCGCATGTGCCGCTGGCTGCGGTGACCGACGCCGCAGCGCTGGCCGACGCGGACCTCGTGTTGTTGTGCGTCAAGTCCGCCGACAGCGAAACCGCCGCGCGCGCGCTGGCCAAAGTGTTGCGCCCGGGCACGGCAGTGCTATCGCTGCAGAACGGCGTCGACAACCCCGAACGCATCGCGCCGCTGCTCGCTACGCAAACCGTCGTACCGGGCGTGGTCTACGTCGCCGCCGAGATGGCGGGGCCCGGCCATGTGCTGCACCATGGTCGGGGGGAACTCATCACCGGCCCTTGGCCGGGCTGCGAGGCAGTGGTGGCCGCGTTCGCGCAGGCCGGCATCCCGCTGACCATTGATGCCGACGTACGCCTGCGGCAGTGGAACAAGCTGATTGTCAACTGCGCCTACAACGCACTGTCGGCCATCACGCAGCTACCCTATGGCCGGTTGCTGCAGACTGGCGAAATCTGCCAAGTCATGACCGATGTCGTCAACGAATGCGTGCAGGTCGCCCAGGCCAGTGGCCTTGCACTGACGCATCCGGGCATGGACAGTGTCCTGGGCCTGGCCGCCTCCATGCCCGAACAGCGCTCCTCGACCGCGCAGGATCTGGCCCGCGGCAAACCCACGGAGATTGACCACCTCAACGGCTATGTCGCGCGCAAGGGGGCCGAACTTGGCATTGCCACGCCCGTCAACCGCACGCTGGCTGTCACCATCAAGCTGCTGGAGGCACGCGGCAGCGATTCCGCAACCTTGCACTGACGGGCTGGTATGGCTGGCTGGATCGACACGCACTGCCACCTTGACGCGCCCGAGTTCGACGCCGACCGCAGCACCGAGCGCGCCAGGGCCCGCGCCGCGGGCGTGACGCTGTGCGTGATCCCGGCGGTCTGCAGCCAGGAATTTGCCGCAGCGCGCGCCACCGCCCACGCCTTTGGCGACGCCTACGCGCTGGGCATCCACCCCCTGTTTACTCCGCACAGCAGCGAGGCCGATCTGGCCACGCTGGATGCGCAGCTGCAGGCGCATCGCACCGATGCACGGCTGGTCGCCGTCGGTGAGATCGGACTTGACTACTTCGTCCCACTGGACGATGCCTGGCAGCAGCGCGCCTTTCACGCGCAGCTGCTGCTGGCCAAGGCCCACCGCCTGCCGGTACTGCTGCACGTGCGCAAAAGCGTCGACAAGGTGTTGCAGCACCTGCGTGCCACCCGCTTCGACCAGGGCGGCATCGCCCATGCATTCAACGGCAGCCTGCAGCAGGCCCGCCAATTTCTGGACCTCGGCTTCAAGCTCGGCTTTGGCGGCGCCAGCACCTTTGAACGGGCCACGCGCCTGCGTTCGCTGGTGGCGCAGCTGCCGGCCGAGGCCATCGTGGTGGAAACCGACGCGCCCGACATGCCACCCCACTGGCTTTACACCACGGCGCAGCAGCGCGCGCAAGGCATGGCGCACGGCCGCAACAGCCCGGCCGAGCTGCCCCGCATTGCGGCGGCGCTGGCTGCGCTGCGCGGTGTCTCCATGGCGCAATGGCAACAGCAGACCAGCGCCAATGCGCTGGCGGTCCTGCCCCGGCTTGCCCCCCTGATGCATTCGCATGCCGCCGACTGACGCATCCCGCCTGCAGGGGCTGGCGCCGATTGCCGATGCCCACACCCGCGTGCTGATTCTCGGCAGCTTTCCCGGTGCCGCGTCGCTGGCCGCCGCGCAGTACTATGCGCACCCACGCAACCAGTTCTGGGCAATCCTCGCCACCCTGTGCCCGCACGATCCCATGCCGGCCGATTACGCCGGGCGCTGCGCCTGGCTGCTGGCGCATCACATCGGCGTGTGGGATGTCTACGCCAGCTGTGAACGCCAGGGCAGTCTGGACACGGCCATCCGCGCCGCTGTGCGCAATCCGTTGGCCGAGCTGGTGCAGACCATGCCGGCCCTTGCACTGATTGCCCACAACGGCGGTGAGAGCTGGCGCCACCACAAGGTCACCGCCGCGCTGGGGTTGCCCGTGGTCAAGCTGCCCTCGACCAGCCCGGCCAACGCCAGCTGGTCGCTGGCGCGCAAGCAGCGCGTCTGGCAGGAGGCGCTGCTGCCGGCGCTGAAGCCGCTGCGATAATCGCCGCATGAGAATTCCCCGCTCCCCCAAGGCTGATCGCCATGTCCTGCCCGATGTCAGCCTGTCCGAAGAAGACGGCGTGCGCCACCTGCACCTGGACTCGCCCTGGATCCAGGGCTCGATGCGCATTGCCAAGCCGCTCGACATCGAGCTGGAGTACGTGCAGCGCATGATGGCCTGGCTGCTGTTTGTCGATCCTGACGAGGTGCCGCAACTGCATGCGATGCAGTTGGGTCTGGGTGCAGGCGCGCTGACCAAGTTCTGCCACAAGCGGTTGGGCATGCGCACCACTGTCATCGAGCTCAATCCGCAGGTGGTGGCCGCCTGCATGCGTTGGTTCCGCCTGCCCGATAACGATGATCGCCTGCAGGTGCTGGTGGCCGATGCCGCGCAGGCCGTGCAGGACATCGACTGGCACGGCGAAGTCGACGCGCTGCAGGTGGACCTTTACGACCATGAGGCAGCCGGCCCGGTGCTCGACGGTGCGGCTTTTTATGCCGACTGCCACGCCATGCTGGCCGACAACGGTTGCATGACGGTCAACCTGTTTGGCCGCCACGCGAGCTTTTCGCGCAACATGGACAATATCGCCAGCGCCTTCGGCAGCGAGCATCTGCAGTTCTTCAAGCCCACGCGCGAGGGCAACACCGTCGTGCTTGCGCGCAAGAACCCTGTGGCGGTCGAACGCCCGCTGCTGCGCCAGCGCGCCGAAGCCATCGAGGCGCGCTGGAAGCTGCCCGCACGCCTGTGGGTCCATGCGCTGCAGCGCTGGCAACCGGTCGAGGCTGGCGGCAATTAATGTCCCCTTTTTCCTGCCGAACACCCTTTTCCTGGCCATGACACAAGCTTTCCGACCCCTTTTCTCCTGCCGTGCCTGGCTGACAGCCCTGCTGAGCTGCCCCTTGCTGGCGCTGGCGCAAGCCACTGCAGTGCCTGCCGGGCAAGCGCAGCTGGACCTGCCACGCGTGGACCTCTCTGTCAACATGTATCGCATCGACGCGCAAGTTGCCGCCACGCCGTTGCAACGCCAGGTCGGCCTGATGTACCGCACCCACATGCCCGAGCAGGAAGGCATGTTGTTCGTGTTCGAACGTGCTGGCGTGCAGTGCTTCTGGATGCACAACACCCTGCTGCCCCTCACGGCCGCGTTCGTTGCCGATGACGGGCGCATCGTCAATCTTGCCGACATGGCGCCAATGACCACCGAGCAGCATTGCTCGACCGAGCCGGTGCGGTATGTCCTGGAGATGAACCAGGGCTGGTTCGCCAAGCGCAAGATAGAAGCTGGCGCCAGGCTGCGCGGTGGCCCATTCAGCGTCGGAAAGAAACGCAACGAGCCGTAATAATTTTTGACGCGAGCGCAAGCGGAACGCGCACTGCCTGACAGGTTCTTAGGCCATGCTTGCAGGAACGTTTGCCGCGCCGCACTGGCTTGGGATGCCCGCCCACATTCGCTTAGAATGGACTTATCGGCTGCGCGCAACGCTTTCATCTTCTAGATCAACAAATTGCGACGCAATCATCAGTAGCCTGTCATTTTTGTCTTGCAAACGCTTTCGGCACCCCCAGCGTGATTCTTTACGAGTACCCATTCAACGAGCGCATCCGCACCTACCTGCGGCTGGAATACCTGCTGCTGCGCCTGCAAGAGCTGCTCAGTCGCTCGGACGTCACTGACCACCAGTACGCGCTGCAGACCATCTTCGAAGCCACCGAAGTAGCCAGCCGCACGGACTTGAAGACCGACATGCTCAAGGATCTGGAGCGCCAGAGGGCCGCGCTGCAAATCTACAAGGACTATCCCGACATTGATCATGGCGTGCTCGACCGCATCTTCACGCGCATCGACTACTGCGCCAAGAACCTGAACACCATGGCCGGCAAGCCCGGACAGCTGATCAGCGACAACGAGTGGCTCAATGCCGTGCGCAGCCGCATGGGCATCCCGGGTGGCACCTGCAACTTCGATCTGCCGCAGTTCCACCACTGGAAGCACCGGCCTTCGGCCACCCGCCTGCGCGATCTGGAGTTCTGGGCCAACAGCCTCACACCGGTCGCCGACACGGTGTTCCTGCTGCTCAAGCTCATCCGCGACACGGGCACCGCGCATCGCGTGGCAGTCACACGCGGGCAGTTCCAGCAAAACCTGCCTGCCACACGGGGATTTCAGCTGCTGCGCCTGTGGATTGACCCGCGTGATGACGTCACACCGGAAATCAGCGCCAACCGGCTGCTGATTTCGGTGCGATTCATGGAGCCCAACCTCGAAGGCAAGCCCAGCCAGACACAAAAGGACCTCTCGCTCGAAGTCGCCATCTGCGGGCTATAGCGCAGGCTGGACTTTTTCACACGTGCCCCGATCTGAACTGGCATGAACACGCCTTCCCCTTCCCGTGCCGAAACCCTGCAGGTGCCGTGCCCGCAGTGCGGCAAGCCCAGCGTTTTCGCACCCACCAACCGTTGGCGCCCGTTTTGCAGCGAACGCTGCCGGATGATCGACCTGGGCGCCTGGGCCAGCGAATCCTTCCGGATTCCAGCCCGTCCGCCCGAGCGCACCGAGGACGAGCCATGACGGCTTGCCGAAAGTGAAATTGACTACAATCGTCGCTCCGGCCCGCCATGGGCCGCTTTTCCATTCCACCCACGCATGTCCTGGTTAGACAAAATCATTCCATCGCGCCTCATCCGAAGCGGCGAAAACGCGACGCGTCACCAGATTCCCGAGGGCCTGTGGACCAAGTGCCCGTCCTGCGAAACGGTGCTCTACCGCACCGACCTCGAGAAAAACCTCAACGTCTGCCCGCACTGCGGCGCACACCAGCGCATTGGCGCGCGCGCGCGGCTTAACGCCTTCTTGGACGAGAAAAAGCGCTATGAGATCGGTCAGGAAGTCACGCCTGTCGATGCGCTGCGCTTCAAGGACAGCCGCAAGTACACCGAGCGCCTCAAGGAAGCCAGCCGGGCCACGGATGAAACCGATGCGCTGGTCGCCATGGGCGGCACCGTGCATGGCCTGCCCGTCGTGGTTGCCTGCTTCGAGTTCGACTTCATGGGCGGCAGCATGGGCAGCGTCGTGGGCGAGCGTTTCGTGCGTGCGGTACAGGCTGCCGAACAGAAAAAGGTGCCTTTCATCTGCTTTACGGCCACCGGCGGCGCGCGCATGCAAGAAGGCCTGCTGTCGCTGATGCAAATGGCCAAGACCAACTCGGCGCTGGCGCGCTTTGCCCAGCAGGGCCAGCCCTTCGTCAGCGTGCTGACCGACCCGACCATGGGCGGCGTGAGCGCCAGCTTTGCCTTCATGGGCGATCTGGTGATTGCCGAGCCCAAGGCTCTGGTGGGCTTTGCCGGGCCGCGCGTGATCGAATCGACCGTGCGCGTGAAATTGCCAGAGGGCTTCCAGCGCGCCGAATTTCTGCTCGAAAAAGGTGCCATCGATATGATCGTGGACCGGCGTTCGCTGCGTGACGTGATCGCGCAGAACCTGGCCATCCTCACGCACCAGCCTGCCACCGTGCGCAGCGAGATCGCTGCGGCCACCACCAAACCAGCTGCCGCAGCACCTGCTGCCAAGGCGGCGGCCGTCAAGCCCGCCTCGCCGCAGTAAAGCCTCCGACTCGCAGCCGATAAGGCCACCGCATGGCGCCTGCCTGCCGGTGGCGCAGATAGCAGAGCCTGCTATTGCTAGCGACCTTTTTCATGCTTGGCATTGCCCCGCCCAGGGATGCCATGCGAGGCGCAAGCCGAGCCAATTGCCCAGTGCGCATCTGCAACGCCCAATTGCCACTGGCGGCTCCAACCCCAGCGGCAGCCAGGCGGCAACGCCTAGAAGCCTGCAAGCAGGTTCTCAGGAAGCGTTGGGCAATGTCAGGCGCGATGCGTCCACCTCATCCTCGGAGCCGCCGCGATTGCGGCCCTCGTTGAGCTGGCTGATGGATTCGGCCGTGACGTCGCCCGTGACGTAGATGCCATCGAAGCAGGAGGCATCAAAACCTTGGATGGAAGGATTGAGCGAGCCGACCGCCTGCTTCATCGCCTCCACATCCTGATAAATCAGCGCATCACAGCCAATCAGTTCGCGGATCTGCTCGACCGTGCGACCATTGGCAACCAGCTCCTCGGCCGTCGGCATGTCGATGCCGTAGACATTGGGGTAGCGCACCGGTGGCGCGGCACTGGCCAGATAGACCTTGTGGGCGCCAGCCTCACGGGCCATCTGCACGATCTCGCGCGAGGTCGTGCCTCGCACGATGGAGTCGTCCACCAGTAGCACGTTGCGACCGCGAAACTCGCTGCCTATGGCGTTGAGCTTCTGGCGTACCGACTTCTTGCGCACGCTCTGCCCGGGCATGATGAAGGTGCGACCGACATAGCGGTTCTTTACGAAGCCCTCCCGGTAGGGCCTGCCAATCAGCTCGGCCAGTTGCATGGCACTGGGACGGCTGGACTCAGGAATGGGAATGACCACATCGATATCCTTGGGCGGTACCGTCGACAGCACCCGTTTGGCCAGTGTCTCGCCCAGGTTCAGCCGCGCGCGATACACGGAGATCCCGTCCAGTACCGAATCGGGCCGCGCCAGATACACGTACTCGAAGATACAGGGGTGCAGCTGCGCTGTCTCGGGCTCCACGCAGAGCGCATGATGCGCCTTGCCATCATGATCGACCAGCACTGCCTCACCGGGCCGGATGTCGCGGCTGAGGGTAAAGCCCGTGCCTTCAAGCGCCACCGACTCGCTGGCGAACATCACGCTGCCGTCGTCCTGTGGTGCGCTCATGCACAGCGGACGAATGCCATAGGGATCGCGGAACGCCAGCATGCCGTAACCGGCGATCATGGCAATGACGGCATAGGAGCCGCGCACCCTGCGATGCACGGCCCGCACGGCGGCAAACACCAGCTCGGGGGAGAGCTCCCCACCGATGGTGACACGATCCAACTCATGCGCAAGCACATTCAGCAACACCTCGGAATCGCTGGTGGTGTTGGTGTGGCGGTGATCGGTGAGGAACAGTTCCTTGCGCAGCGCCTTGGCATTGGTGATGTTGCCGTTGTGCACCAGCACGATGCCGAACGGGGCATTGACATAAAACGGCTGCGCCTCTTCCTCGCTGTTGGCATCGCCTGCGGTCGGATAGCGCACCTGCCCAAGGCCGATCGAGCCAGGCAGCGCGCGCATGTTGCGGGTGCGAAACACGTCACGCACCATGCCCTTGGCCTTGTGCATGAAGAACTTGCGGTCGAGCTGGGTGACGATGCCCGTGGCGTCCTGGCCACGGTGCTGCAGCAGCAGCAATGCGTCATAGATCAGCTGGTTGACGGGGCTGCGGCTGACAACGCCGACGATTCCACACATGAGAGCGACTCCAAGGCAAAAGTGATTCTGATTTTTCTGCAGGCACTGCAGCGAACAAGCAAGCGGATTGATCGGGCCTATCGAATCATGGCGATGCGGACGGCAGTCCATGCAACACCTGCGGCATGGCGCCAGCCGGCACCACCAGCGCAGCAGAGGGCGGCTGCAGGATCTTCCAGCTCGGCAGCAGCGCCGCCAGCTCCTGGCGCGCCACGTCCAGCCACGGTCCGGAGGCGGAACTGGCCCACCAGGGCGAATCCTGCCACTGCAGGGCATGCACGATCACGGCAACGGCCACGCCAACCAGCAGGATGCGGGCCACACCAAACAGCGCCCCCACCAGCCTGTCCGCCGCCCCCATGCCCAGCGCCCGCACAGACCGCCGCCCCAGTGAGGCCAGCAGCGACGACACAAAGATAGCGACCACGAACACCGCCAGCATGCCTAGCACACGCCGCACCCCTTCGCCAAGACTCTCGCCGCCGGGCAGCCAGCCGCCAACCAATGGGCCCAGCCCCATGGCGGCGAAGAAGCCCACGACCCAGCCCAGCACGTTGATGCTTTCGAACACAAATCCGCGCCACGCGCCAAATGCCACCGACAGGAAAGCCAGCATCAGAAAGGCCAGATCGAAACCATTCAGTGCCATGGCCACTCACCTCTCAGCCCGGCGCTGCCTGCCCGATAGGCAGGCATGGCAGCATCCCGCGACGCGATGCTGACGCCCCGCAGCGACCTGCGACTGGGCGCGTGTGGACGGATGTGGTGCCTGCAAGGCCGACCCATGACATCGGTGTTCACAGTGACAGAATCGCAGCCGGCAGATTGGCATCCTGAACGCGTTTGGCAGCGCGGTCCGCGTCGGCCCGGCTGTTGAACGGCCCCACCCTCACCCGTGTGGCCCGTGTGGAGCCGGTCTGCACCACCTGCGTGTAGGTGCGCAGCCCCATGGCCTCCAGCCGCGTGCGGATTTCACGGACCTTGGATTCATCGGAAAATGCCCCGACCTGGACGATGAAGCGCCCTTCCTCGGCACGCCCCGAGGCCGCCTGGGCTGCCGGTGCAGCACTGGCGACGGTACGACCTTCCAGCAAGGCGCGCGCGCGCTCGGCCTCCCGCGCGGCAGCGCTCGAAGTCGCCGACACGGGCGGCGGGGGAACGACTGCGGCGGCACGAACGGCAGGCTCGGCGGGCCTTTCTGGCTGGGTAGCCGGTTTCTCCGGCTGGGGATTGGGCTGCGCATCGCCTGCATCACGCTGCACCTGCTGCACCTGCTGCACCTGCTGCACCTGCTGCACCTGCTGCACCTGCTGCACCTGCTGCGCAGCACGTTGCGCCACACTGACCGCTGGGGCAGGAGACGGCGCGGCGGCAGGCACGGGCTGGGCTGCATCATCGCCACTGCTGCCTTGCGCCGCGGCCATGTCCACCAGCTCCTCGCCCTCGTCGAGCCCCTGGCCTGCCTGCGCCTGCGTCACCGCGACCTGCGAGGGCGCAGCACCACCGCTCGCATCGTTTTCAGCCCCGAGCACGCGCACCTCGGCAGTGACCGGCATCTGACGCGGTTCGGTATCAAACACCAGCGGAAACACCATGATTGCCAGCAGTACCAGCACGCAGGCGCCAATGAGACGATGGCGGGCACGTCTGCGCATCTCATCGACGGAATCGACCGCGCGACGCGAGGCGCGCTTGGTGGCGGGCTCGGCCGGCTCGGCTTTGCGCGATTCAAACAAGGCCATGGCTAGCGAGAAATTCCAGGTTCAGACAACAAACTGGCCCTAGGGCCGCCCGGCGCGCCGCAGAAAAGCACATCCCTGCGTGCGGCCACTCCCACCCGGCACGCACCAGGTCACGCCACGTGCGCGCCACCAAGACGGGGAATTCCATCGGCCACCACCCCGCCTACCGTATAGAAGGAGCCAAAGACCACGATTCTATCAGCCGGCTCTGCAGCCGCCACCGCAGCCGCCAAAGCCGCTTTGGGAGTGGCGAATGCCTGTGCCGGTACCTGGCGTGGCCGTTCAGCCACCACCTGCAGGGCCTGCCACCGCTTGAGCAGGTCCGCCGCCTTTTCGGCACGTGCCAATGGCAGGTCGGTGAAGTACCAGCGGTCGATCAGCGGACCAATGCGCTGAAAGACCTTGGTCAGGTCCTTGTCATGCATGGCACCGAACACCGCGTGGGTCGTCGGGAAAAAGCCCATCGCATCCAGATTGGCCGCCAGCGCACCGACGGCATGCGGGTTATGCGCCACGTCCAACACCAGCGCTGGCTGACCCGGGACGATCTGGAATCGCCCCGGCACGTCCACCAGTGCAAAGCCCTGGCGAATCGCCTGCGCTGTTACCGGCAGCACCGGCCGCAATGCCTGCAGCACCGCCAGCACACCCGCGGCATTGACGAGCTGGTTGGCTCCGCGCAGGGCTGGATAGGCCAGCCCCGCCATGCGCTTGCCACGGCCAGCCCAGCCCCATTGCTGGCGATCGCCCGAATAATTGAAATCGCGCCCGGCCAGCCATAAATCGGCACCGATGGCCTGCGCATGCGCAATGACGGAGTGCGGCGCCACCGGATCGGCAACCACAGCAGGCTTGCCCGCGCGCATGATGCCAGCCTTCTCACGTCCGATGCTCTCACGGTCGGGGCCCAGAAATTCCGTGTGGTCGATGTCGATGCTGGTGATGAGGGCACAGTCGCAATCGAACAGATTGGTCGCATCCAGTCTTCCGCCCAGACCGACCTCAAGAATCGCCACATCCAGCTGCGCATGGGCCAGCAGTCGCGCGATGGCCAACGTGGTGAATTCGAAATAGGTCAGCGACACCGGCCCGCTGCTGCCGCCGGCCACAAAGCGGGCCTGTTCCACAGCCTCGAAATGGGGCAGCAGCGCATCGTCGGTGACGATTTCGCCATTCACACGGCAACGTTCATTGAAGCGCACCAGATGCGGCGAGGTGTACACGCCCGTGCGATAACCACTCTGTAGCGCAATGGCCTCCAGCATCGCGCAGCTGGACCCTTTGCCGTTGGTGCCAGCCACGGTAATAACCGCGCAGTCAAGCCTTAACGCCAGCGCATCACGCACCTGCGCGGCGCGCTCCAACCCCAGCTCGATGGTCGCCGGGTGGATACGCTCGCAATACGCCAGCCACTCGTTCAGGCTGGCGAAACGGGCAGGCTGCCGGGATGCCTCAGAACACACTTCAGTCATGGTCAGAACGACGCTCGCCGCCAGCGCCCCACCCTATGGAACCACTGACCGCGGCACTACCGCGAATACGAAAAGGAAGCGATTGTGCCAGCGTTGGCCAATTGCCGTGCCAGCTTGCGCCGAGAGTGCTCAATCAAGCTGTGCCACGTCCTGCCGGGGCGGGTTGAGAATGAGCACCGGCACGGTCGCATACTGCGCCAGCCGACGCGAGGTCGAACCCTCCAGCGCCGTGCGCAGCACCCCCATCGGGCGCGCGCCAATGATGACCATCGCAACGCCCTCGGCTTCGATCAGATCCAGCAGCGCGGTCGCCGGATCAGGCCCAGCCAGCACTGCCGTGGTAAAGGGCACATTCGCCTGCGCAAGAAGCTGCGCGGCACCGCGCAGCATGTCCTCGCCAGAGCCCTGCACCACCTCCTGCAGTGCATCCGGGTCCTGGGTAGTCAGCAGTTCGTAGAAGCTCGGCGGCTCCTGCACATTCGCCAGCAGAAACTCGGCCCGCAGCCCTTCACTGACCAGTTGCAACGCAAAACGCACCTCCACCTCGGAGTGGGGGGTGCCATCCACCGGAAGCAGTATCTTCATCGTATCTCCTGATCGTATTGGGGGATCCCATCGGCGTCGAAACATCCTCACAAGTCTGTTCACGCCCTCGCCTGGACCGCGCGGAACTGCCGGAAACTGCCGTACCCGACGCCAGGCGCAATCGGCGCTGGCGGTGCATCGCACGCGAAGCGTGTGGCCAGGCGCTCACAGCCTGTCATCGCATCATAGGCCTTCGCCGGGCGTCTGCGACCGGGCGCTACCGTTTCAGGCACGTGTCCGCACAAAATGCCGATAAAGCCAGCCGGTCGTCATCACCACGACAACCAGCCGCGTCACATGCATGGCCGTCACCAGCGGCACGCCCAGATTGAGCACCTTGGCCGTGATCGTCATCTCGGCAATGCCGCCGGGCGCCAGCGCCAGCATCAGCGTCCCCAGCGGTACATCCACCACCTGCGTGACGATCCACGCCAGTACGACTGAGACGGCCATGAACGCCAGCGTGGTGCCCGCAACCACTGCCATCAGGCGAGGGGCCGAACGCAGGAATGAGGGGTGGTAACGATCGCCCAGCGACCAGCCGATGCACAGCTGGCCCGCCCAGGACAGCCAGGGCGGCAGCCCCGACAGCGGCATTCCCGCCACCGAGAGCACGCCCGCAAATGCCAGCGCGCCCATCATCCAGCCGCTCGGAACACCCAGCCGCTGCATCACGGCGCCCGCTACGGCAGCGCCCGCCATCAGCAGCGCCAGCCCACCCCATTGCACCGGCACGGCCACCATCACATTCGGCGGCAAGCCATACCACCACTGGAATGCGAACGGCACGATGACCACGACCAGCAGCACGCGCAGGCTGTGCACCGACGCGACCTGATCGACCCGCGCACCATGGCGCTGCGCCATGCTTGCCATCTCGCTGGCACTGCCGATGGCGGCAGAGAACCAGGCAGTCGCCGCATCCAGCCCCGCCATGCGCCGCAGCACCCAGTACCCTAGCCCGGCCAGCGCCAGCGCATAGACGGCCCCCAGCAGCACCAGCGGCCACTGCGTCTTGAGGCTGGCCATCACAGCCGGTGTGAAATACAGGCCCAGCGCCAGGCCAATCATCCAGCGCCCGAAGATATTGAACGGCCTTGCACAACGCCCCGGCCAGCCCATCATGCGCGTGGCCGCCGTCACCAGCAGCGGCCCCAGCAACCAAGGCAGCGGCAGCCCCACGGCCAGCGCCAGCCCGGCGCCCATGAGGGCAAGCAGGAGGCCAATGACAATCCGAGCGGCTGCAGGCATGCAAAGCAAATGGAATCAACAAAGGGCAACAACTGCCCAGAAAGCCTGTGCGCGATCTTTGCATCGCATCGACCCGCTAAGCGACGGCGACGCAAGGGGCGCGTCTGACTGGCCACTCGGCGAGGCATCGTAAGGCCGATGCACCACTGGCAGGTCGCGCGCAGAGGCTGCCAAGCCATCATCGCAAACAGGTGCTGGGTGGCGGACTGAATATTGAATATGGCGCGGCATTATCGCCTGCGCCATGCCTTGTCATCGCTGTACACGGCAGCACCGCCGCCCGCGCCTTGCCCCGCGGAAGACAAAATCCACGACTTATGCTCATTTAGATTACAATCATTCTCAGCCGGAATCGCCAATGCGTTCCGGATTTTTCGCGGCCCAAAATACTCAATATGAGCATTTCTGAATTTCCCAACGCCTACCTTGCACCGCTGCCTGACGTGATGCTCGAACCGCTTGTGCGCGACGCACTGCGCGAGGATCTCGGGCGCGCTGGGGACATTACCAGCGCAGCGGTCATCGCGCCGCATGCACGCAGCTGCCTGCGTCTGACGGCGCGGCAAGCAGGCGTGCTGGCAGGCATTGACCTGGCCAGACTCGCCTTTACGCTGTACGACCCACAGCTTCGCTGGCAACCCGCACTCAGCGATGGTGCGCAACTCGTTCCCGGCAGTCTTATCGCCACGATCGAGGGCCCGGCACGCGCCATTCTCGCTGCCGAGCGTACGGCGCTGAACTTCCTGGGGCATCTCTGCGGCGTGGCCAGCGCCACCGCACAGGTGGCCGAAGCCATCGCCCATACCCCCGCACGCGTGACCTGTACCCGCAAGACCCTGCCGGGCCTGCGTGCGCTGCAGAAATACGCTGTGCGCGTCGGTGGTGGCTGCAACCACCGCTTCGGCCTGGACGATGCAATGCTGATCAAGGACAACCATATCGCCATTGCCGGAGGGCTTGAGCAGGCCGTGACACGCGCCCGTGCCCACGCAGGACACATGGTGCAGATCGAGGTGGAGGTGGACACACTGGAGCAGCTGCAGCAGGCGCTGGCACTGCAGGTTCCCATCGTGCTGCTTGACAACATGGACGTTGCGACGCTGCAGCAGGCGGTGGCGCTCAACGGCGGACGCGCAGTGCTGGAAGCGTCCGGGCGCATCCAAATAGACAACGCCGCAGCCATCGCCGAAACGGGGGTTGACCTGCTGGCCGTGGGCTGGCTCACCCACAGCGCCCGCACGCTGGATGTCGGGCTGGACGCGTAACACCCGTAGGTGATCAAGGAGACCATTTTCATGTTGAACCGAAGCCGCGCACCACTGCGTATCCGCCTACGCGGATGGACACGAAACCTGCTCGCCCACGCCCGGTCTGCTGCCATGGCGGCAGCGAGTGCATGGCTGATCGCCACTCCCGCCCATGCGGGCGAGGCTGCTGCCGCCTCCTTTCCGCAGCGCCCCATTACCATCGTGGTGACGTTCGCGCCGGGCGGCGGCACGGACCTGTTGGCACGCAAACTGGCGGCGGTGCTGGAGACGGCGCTGGGCCAGCCCGTCATCGTTGACAACCGGCCCGGTGCCAGCGGCAACATCGGCGCCAGCCACGTCGCACGCGCCGAGCAGGATGGGCACACCTTGCTGATGGTCAACAGCTCGTTTGCCATCAACCCCGGCGTATATGGGCCACTGAACTTTTCGCCATCACGGGACTTCACCGCCGTCATCAATGTCGGCTTCGTGCCTTCGGTGATCGTGGTGCCGGCGCACTCGCCACTGCAAACGCTGGCAGACCTACTGCAGGCTGGTCGCCCACCGGCCGATCCCATCCTGTTTGCCAGCTGCGGGGCGGGAACGCCGCAGCATCTGGCCGGCGAAATGCTGTACCTTGCCAGCGGCACAGCGATGCAGCAGGTTGCCTACAAGGGCTGCGGGCCGGCACTGGCCGACGTGGCAGCCGGCCATGTTGGCGTGGGCATCGTCACCACCAGCAGCGCAGCGCCCATGCTGGCCAGCGGTCGACTGCGCGCGCTGGCCGTCACCTCCCCCGCGCGCAGCCCCCAGCTGCCACAAGTGCCCACTGTCGCGGAGCAGGGGGTGGCAGGGTATGCACTGGATCAGTGGCATGGCCTGCTGGCGCCCGCTGGCACGCCGCCTGCCGTGATCCAGCGTCTCAACGCAATCCTGGCACACGCATTGCAGCAGCCCGGGATGCGGGCTGATCTGCAAGCACTGGGCTACACGCTCACCGAAGGTCCGCAGCAGTCCCCAGAGGCATTTGCCGAACTGCTGCGCGCAGATCTGCGGCGCTTCTCGCGGCTGACGGCCCGCCTGCAGCTGCGCCCCCAGTGACGGCTCAGGCCAGCAGGCGCGCCAGTAGCGGAATCAGCACCGCCGCGAGCACGACTTGCACGCCCAGTGCCAGACCAGCATAGGCCCCCGCCGTGGCGTTGACCTCCATCGCACGTGCAGCACCCACCCCGTGGGACGCGGTGCCCAGCGCAAAGCCACGCGCCACCATGCCGGCCTCGTCGCGCGGAATGCGCAGACCATCGAAGATGTACTTGCCCAGCACCGCTCCGACGATGCCGGTCAGCACCGCAAATACCGCAGCCAACGCCGGCACTCCTCCTATGGCGCTGGCAATGCCCATGGCCACGGGGGCGGTTACCGACTTCGGCGCCATGCTGCGCACCACGTCCAGCGGCAGGCCCAGCGCCCAGGCCAGTGCCACGGCTGAGCCCCCGGCAGCCGCACCGCCCACCAGCGCGGCCACCATCAGCACCACCGCGTGCCGCCGCAACGCAGCACGGCGCTGCCACATCGGCCAAGCCATCGCCACCACGGCTGGCCCCAGCAGGAAGTGAATGAACTGCGCGCCCGCAAAATAGCTCTGGTAAGGCACGCCGGTGGCGGAAAGCAGCCCGGCCAGCGCCACCACCGTCCACAGCACCGGATTGGCCAGCGGAGAGCGCCCCAGCGCCTGGTAGCAGGCCAGCATCGCCAGATACACCACCAGCGTTGCGGTCAGGCCAAACAGCGGCGTGGCAGAGAGATAAACCCACAGCTCGACGAAATCCTGCATGGCCTCAACTCCCGCTGCGGCGCAGACAGTAGTGCAGCAGCGCGGCCGTGACCGCCAGCCCGATGCCGGTGGACAGCACCACCACCAGCGCGATGCGCCACCCGTAGGCCTGCAGCAGCGGCAGATGCACCATCACCCCCACGCCAACGGGCACGAACAGCAGCGAAAGATGCTGCAGCAGAAAACCGGCGATCACCGCCACGCGCTGGCGCAGCCAAACCCACTGCAGGGCCGGCAACAGCAGCACCATGCCAACGACCGGGCCCGGTATTGGCAACGCCAGCGCCCGCGCCAGCAGCTCGCCCAGCACCTGCAGCACCAACAGTGCTGCAAGCCCTTGCAATCCCTTGATTTCCATCGTGGTTCCTCACCGTTGTTTCTGAAAACTTCTGCTTGCCACACGCCGGAGGTTGGCGCGCGACCAGCCTTCATGACCGCCTCACACATCCGACTCGAAGGACTGCAGGCGCAGCGTCGCGCGCGTGAGGCGCTCGGCCTCGTTATCGACCTCGCGCAGATTCTCCCGCACGGACAGCACGTGCTCGCGCGCTGCACGATAGGCCGCTTCTGGCTTGCGCTGCATGACGGCGCGGAAGATGCGTTGGTGCTGGCGATCGATCTGCTGCTTGTAGATCGGCCGCGTGTAGAGGTGGTGTGCCGATGCCATGACGCTGGCAAGCATCAGCTCGCTGAGCGATTCCAGTGTATGCACCAGCACCGGGTTGTGCGCTGCTTCGGTGATGGCGCGATGGAAGGCATGGTCGCGGCGGGCATGCTCCTCGGCGCTGAGTGTCTGACCCGCTGGCGCATGCTGGGCGGCCTGCCAGCGCTCGAAGTGCCGCCGGATCAGCACCAGATCAGCGCCGGTTGCGCGCGAGGCCGCCAGCCGCGCCGCTTCCGCCTCCAGCAGCAGACGCACTTCCAGCACGTCGTACAGCGTGCGCGGTTGCGATGCGAACAAGTGCAGCAAAGGGTTCACCGACTGGGTTGTCACGGCGGCAGCCACAAACGAGCCTCGCCCGTGCTCGGTACGGATGATGCCGCGTGCGCGCAGCATGCGCAGACCCTCGCGCAAGGCTGAGCGCGAGCAGTGCAGCCGCTCCATCAGGCGGCGCTCGGACGGCAGTGCCTGGCCGACCTTGAGTACGCTGTCGGCCACCAATTGCTCGATGTACGCGGCAACCTGGTCGGCACGCCTGGATATCGCATGCCCTGCGCCAGCCAGCGCGGAGGAAGGCGAGAGACTTATAGTGGTAGGACCAGATGGCATGAATAAAAAAACAAGATAAGGGAAAACCCGTAACTGCTTGGAGAATATAGGGAAATATATACGCTTTGCATATACGAAAACTGGTAGGACCAGTAGATTTTCTCATTGTCGCAGGCAGACCAGCTCTTCATAATGCGCAGCTGCCCTCACGACGATGCGAGGCTCCTGCAGGAGCCAGCCAGCCCACGATGAACATCCTCTACGACGAACGCATTGACGGCACCCTGCCGGAGGTCGACCGCGACGCACTGGCTGCGGCGCTGCGCGCGGCGGAGCCAACGCTGAAAATCCTCGACGAGGATGAACGGCTGCGCCCCTACGAATGCGATGGCCTGTCCATGTACCGCACCCGGCCACTGTTGGTGGTGTTGCCCGAGCACATCGAGCAGGTCGCCAGCGTGCTGCGCATTTGCAGGCAGCGCAAGGTGCCGGTGGTGGCGCGCGGCGCCGGCACGGGGCTCTCCGGCGGCGCACTGCCGCTGGAAAAAGGCGTGCTGCTGGTGATGGCACGCTTCAAGCGCATTCTGGAAGTCAACCCCGCCGGGCGCTTTGCCCGCGTGCAACCGGGTGTGCGCAACCTGGCCATCTCGCAGGCGGCCGAGCCGCACGGCCTGTACTACGCGCCTGATCCGTCCTCGCAGATTGCCTGCTCCATCGGCGGCAACGTGGCTGAGAACGCCGGCGGCGTGCACTGCCTCAAGTACGGCCTGACCGTGCACAACGTGCTGAAGGTCGAGATGCTGACCATCGACGCCGAGCCCGTCACGCTGGGCAGCGACGCGCTGGATGCACCGGGCTTTGACCTGCTGGCACTGTTTACCGGTTCCGAGGGGCTGCTGGGCATTGTCACCGAAGTCACCGTGCGCCTGTTGCCCAAGCCGGTCGTCGCCAAGGTATTGATGGCCAGCTTTGACGACATCGAGAAAGCCGGCCGCGCCGTGGGCGACATCATCGCCGCCGGCATCATTCCGGGCGGTCTGGAGATGATGGACCGGCTTTCCATCCATGCTGCCGAGGACTTCATCCACGCCGGGTATCCGCTTGATGCCGAGGCGATTTTGCTGTGTGAGCTCGATGGCGTCGAATCGGACGTGGACGAAGACTGTCAGCTGGTCTATGACGTATTGAGGAAAGCCGGTGCCACTCAGGTGCAGCAGGCCAGGGATGAGGCCGAGCGCGCCAGGTTCTGGGCCGGACGCAAGAACGCCTTTCCCGCAGTGGGCCGCATCTCGCCGGACTACTACTGCATGGATGGCACCATCCCGCGCCGCGAGCTGCCGCGGGTGCTGCGGGGCATCGAAGCGCTCTCGCAGCAGTACGGTCTGCGCGTGGCCAACGTGTTTCACGCCGGGGACGGCAACATGCATCCGCTGATCCTGTTCGATGCCAACACGCCCGGGGAGCTCGAGCGCGCCGAACAGCTGGGCGGCAAGATCCTCGAGCTGTGCGTGGAAGTCGGCGGCAGCATCACTGGCGAGCACGGCGTGGGCCGCGAGAAGATCAACCAGATGTGCGCGCAGTTCGGCAGCGACGAGATCACCTTCTTTCACGCCGTCAAGGCCGCCTTTGACGAGGAAGGCCTGCTCAACCCCGGCAAGAACATCCCCACGCTGCAGCGCTGCGCCGAGTACGGCGCCATGCACATTCGTGGCGGACAGCTGCCATTTCCCGAACTGGAGCGCTTCTGATGCCCAATGCCGTCTTGTTTGACGCCGGTGCCGGGCAGGATCTGGCCGAGCAGCTGCTAGAGCAAGTCCGCCAAGCCATTGCCAGCCGCCAGCCGCTGGCCATTCGCGGCGGCGGCACCAAGCAGTTCCTGGGCCGCCAGCCGGCGCAAGACCATGCCACGCAGGTGCTGGATGTGCGGGGCCACCGCGGCATCGTCGCCTACGACCCGACCGAGCTTGTCATCACCGCGCGGGCCGGCACACCGCTGACCGAACTGCACCGCGCGCTGGACAGAGGCGGCCAGATGCTGCCCTGTGAGCCGCCCTCCCTCGGCGCTAACGCCACCGTGGGCGGCATGGTGGCCGCGGGGCTGTCCGGCCCGCGCCGCCCCTGGGCGGGCGCGGTGCGTGACTTCGTGCTCGGCACGCGCCTGATCAGCGGATTCGGTACCCACCTGCGCTTTGGTGGCGAAGTCATGAAAAATGTGGCGGGCTATGACGTCTCGCGCCTGTTGACCGGCAGCTTCGGCTGTCTGGGCGTGATCACGGAGGTTTCCTTCAAGGTACTGCCCAAGCCGCGCTGCACGGTCAGCGTGGGCTTGGAAATGCCGCTCGAGCAGGCCCTTGCAAGACTGGCGGAATGGGGCCAGCAGCCCTTACCCATCACGGCTGCCTCCCATGACGGCACGCGACTTCGGCTGCGCTTCGAAGGCAATGAAGGCTCGGTGCGCGCCGCGCACGAGCGCATTGGCGGTGAGCCCATCGAAGCCGACTGGTGGGCGGATTTGCGTGAGCTGCGCCTGCCGTTCTTCGATACGACCAGAGATACGCGGCCATTGTGGCGGCTGTCGGTGCCAGCCTGGGCGCCGCCGCTGAGCCTGCCGGGCAGCCAGCTGATCGACTGGGCCGGCGCGCAGCGCTGGCTGCGCAGCGACGCCGACGCGGCCATGATCCGCGCCGCCGCACAGGCAGCTGGCGGTCATGCTAGCTGCTTCACCCGCGGCCACGTCAATCTGCCCTTCCATCCCCTCGCACCGGCGCTGCTGCAGCTGCATCGCAACCTCAAGACGCGTCTTGACCCGCACGGGTTGTTCAATCCGGGCCGTATGTACCCCGAGTTCTAAACCCCACGCCATGCAAACCAACTTCTCCGACGCTGCCCGCGCCCTGCCCCATGCGGACGAGGCCGAACGCATCCTGCGCAACTGCGTGCATTGCGGCTTTTGCAACGCCACATGCCCGACCTACCAGGAGCTGGGCAACGAGCTCGATGGCCCGCGCGGGCGCATTTATCTGATCAAGCAGTTCCTTGAACACGATGTGGTCAGCGCCGCGACACAGGAGCATCTGGATCGCTGCCTGACCTGCCGCAACTGCGAAACCACCTGCCCCTCCGGCGTGGAATACCACAAGCTGCTGGACATTGGCCGCCCTGCCATCGACGCGCGGGTGCGGCGCCCGGCCAGCGAGCGGCTGCTGCACGAAGGACTGCGCCAGGCGCTGCCTCGCCCAGGACTGTTCCGTGCACTGTTCAGGACCGGTCAGGCCCTCAAACCGCTGCTGCCACGCCGCCTTGCCAGCAAGATGCCACGCCAGATTCCTGCGCCCGGCCAGCGTCCGCAGCCTCGCCACACGCGCCGCATGCTGATGCTCGAAGGCTGCGTGCAGCCCACCCTCTCACCCAATACCAATGCGGCGGCGACACGCGTGCTGGACCGTCTTGGCATCAGCATCGAGCCGGTGCGCGAAGCCGGCTGCTGCGGCGCGGTCGACTTTCATGCCGGCACGTGGAGTGGTCAGCGGGATGGACTGGCGCGGGCGCGCCGCAACATCGATGCCTGGTGGCCCAGGCTGCAGCACGGTGCCGAGGCCATCATCCAGACCGCCAGTGGCTGCGGCGCCTTTATCAAGGAGTACGGCTATTTGCTGCGCGATGACCCGCAGTATGCCGAGAAAGCCCGCGCCGTCAGTGCAAAGGCACTGGATCTGTTCGAAGTCCTGGCACAACAGGATCTCGAATCCATTCGTATCCAATCGGAGGAGAAAATCGCCTTTCACTGCCCCTGCACGCTGCAGCATGCGCAAAAGCTCGGTGCGCTGGCGCAGCAGGTGCTGACGCGGCTGGGGCTGAACCTCACCACGGTGCCTGACGCACATTTGTGCTGCGGTTCGGCGGGCACCTACTCCATCACCCAGCCTGAGCTGGCAAAAAATCTGCGCGACAACAAGCTTGATGCCCTCGAGAGTGGCCACCCCGATCGCATCGTCACCGCCAACATCGGCTGCCAGAGCCACCTTGATGGCGCTGGACGCACGCCCGTGCGGCACTGGATAGAGGTTATCGACGAGGCACTGCACGCCTGAGACCTCGTTTATTAAAAGCCTCGGAAAACCTCGTGTTTTCCCTCACGCGGGCGCGCCACAATAGGGGCTATCCCGATAGCATCCGTTCGCATACCGCCACAGCTGCGGGAAAACGATAGCGATAAATCACTGGTCCCAGACTGTCTCCTGGCGAAAAATAGCACGGTCGTGCCAAATTCAATGACCGGCGAGGCACGCCGCCATTACAGGAGACATCGCAATGAAAAAAACACTCGCCCTGGGAGTGCTGGCTGCAGGCGCTGCCGCGCCGCTGTATGCACAGTCCTCCGTGCAGCTGTATGGCATCATCGACGTAGCAGTGCGCCACACCACCAACGAGGGACCTGCTGGCAACCACGACAGCTCTCGCACCGGGCTGGTCGGAGGCGGCATGTCACAAAGCCGCATCGGCCTGAACATCTCCGAGGATCTCGGCAACGGCCTCAAAGCCATCGCCAATTTGGAGCAGCGCATCAACAGCACCGATGGCAGCATCGTTCACCCCAGCGGGTCGGGCTTTCAGCAAAGCTGGGTGGGCTTGCAAAGCAGCCGATTCGGTCGCCTCACCGTGGGTCGCCAATACAACGCCCTGTTCGATCTCTACACCAGCACCTTCGCCTCCTACCCCTATTCGCCGTACATGGAGGTGTTCAAGCCCGAAATCGGCATGTCGCTGGGCGCGCGCAGCAACGATCTGGTCAAGTATCTCGCCGAATTCGGCAAATTCCGCATCAGCCTGCAGGCCACGTTCAAGGGTGAGGGCACCACCACGGTGCCGGGCGTTCCCGGGGTGTACTCGACCGGAGGAAAGTCCCGCGGCGGTTACCTGCGCTATGCCGACGGCGGCCTGGCCATCGGTGCCGGTTACCTGGAGCGCGACTTTGGCAGCGAGGGCAAGAAGCTCAAGGCGTGGGCGCTCGGAGGCTCCTACCGCACCGGTCCCTGGTACTTCAACACCGCCTACGCCGAGAACAAGCACAACCTGGATGGCCAGGCCAACTGCGGCGCGAACATTCAGTGCAACGTGGACTACGCCACACTGAGCAGCCTCTGGCAAGGCACCGTCAATGGCGGCTTCAGTGGCCCGGCATTTCTTGCTGCCAACAAGCGGCAGATGGCCACCGTCGGCGTGGGCTACCAGCTCACGCCACAGCTCAATCTCGGCGCACATTACTGGTACGCCCGCCAGACCGGCCGCACCGAAATGGGCGATGGCAAGGCGCATTTCGGCTCCATTCTGCTCAACTATGCATTCTCCAAGCGAACCGATGCCTACGCCGGCGTGGACTACACCAAGCTCAGCGGCGATCGCCTTTCGCTGACCGACACCAGCGGCGCGGACAATGGCGCCAAGAGTCGCACCGGGGTCACCATCGGGATTCGTCACCGGTTCTGAGACTGCCAAGGCACGCGTCTACGGAGGCCTTACGGCCTCTGTTCCCCATCTCTGCGGAGCAACGCTGCGGTGCCATGCGGGCTACTCAAGCGGGTGCTCGCCCAACCATTGCACGACCGGCTCAAGCGCGGGCTGCAGCGGCGCGGCATCGGACCACACCAGGCTGCACTCCAGCGACGGCAGCGTGCCGTGCTGCGCGGCGACCCTGCGATACACGACGCCCTCGCGCTGGAACGCCTGCACACTCTGCGGCACCCAGGCCAACCCCAGACCCGCCGAAACCAAGTTGACGAGTGTCTGCATCTGAATCGCTTCCTGCACCACATCGAACGCCATGCCATGCTGGCGATACAGGCGCACCAGCGCGTCGTGCAGGGACGGCAGGATGTGCCGCGGGGTGGACACCAGCCACTGCCCTGCAAGCTGTGACACGGCGACGGGCTCCGCTGCATCGCCTGCCGCCAGCGCATGCCTACTGGGAATGGCCAGCCGCAGCGTCTCCATGCGCACCGGCACGGCCTGCAGATCCTGCGGCAGGCTGCCCGGTACATGCAGCATCAGTCCCGCATCCAGTTCACCCTTGCGCAGTGCGCGCAGCTGCTGGTCTCCAGTGGCTTCCTGCAACAACAGTCGCACACCGGGATAGTGCGCGCGCAGCAGGCGGACCCAGTGCGGAATCAGGTCATAGCCTGCGGTCGAGACAAACCCCAGCCGCAGCTGCCCCAGCGTGCCCTGCTGCATGGCCTGCGCCATGGCTGGCAGGCGCTCGGCTTGCAGCAGCAGGGCCTGCACCTGCGGCAACAGCTGCCTGGCCACCGCCGTCAGCGCCACCTTGCGGCTGGTACGCTCAAACAGCCGCACGCCAAGGCGTCGCTCCAGCTGGGCGATGGCCTGCGTCAGCGGTGGCTGCGTCATGTGCAGCCGCTCGGCGGCGCGGCCGAAATGCAACTCCTCGGCCAGGACAACAAATTGCCGCCAGGCACGCAAATCAATATCAATCGATGCCATATTCATATGCGCAGCATATCAATCTGCGTGTCAGAAACAATTGGATTTGTGCGTCATGCACGCCGACAATAATGCCCCGGCAGCCGACCTGCCGCACGGTGCATTCCTTGCTTGCTCCCACAGCTCCCCCACGAGAATCATGAACGACAAGAAAGTTATCCCCATCCGCCCCGCCAACGCGCGCAGCGCCCACATCACGCAGGGCAAGTCGCGCGCGCCCAACCGCTCCATGTACTACGCGCTGGGGTATACCGAGGAGGACTTCAACAAGCCCATGGTCGGCGTCGCCAACGGCCACTCCACCATCACCCCCTGCAATGCCGGCCTGCAGAAGCTGGCGGACGCGGCCATCGAGGGCATCCGTGAAGCAGGTGGAAACCCGCAGGTATTCGGCACGCCAACGATTTCCGACGGCATGTCCATGGGTACCGAGGGCATGAAGTACTCGCTGGTCAGCCGCGAGGTCATTGCCGACTGCATCGAGACCAGCGTCGGCGGCCAATGGATGGATGGCGTGCTCGTCATCGGCGGCTGCGACAAGAACATGCCAGGCGGCATGATGGGCATGCTGCGCGCCAACGTACCGGCCATCTACGTCTACGGCGGCACCATCCTGCCAGGCCGCTACAACGGGCAGGACCTGAACATCGTCAGCGTGTTCGAAGCCGTCGGCCAGAACGCTGCAGGCAACATGAGCGACGAAGAGCTCAAGGAGATCGAGCGCCGCGCCATCCCCGGCACCGGCTCCTGCGGCGGCATGTATACCGCCAACACCATGTCCAGTGCCTTCGAGGCCATGGGCATGAGCCTGCCCTACTCGTCCACCATGGCCAATCCGCATGACGAGAAGCAGAACTCGGCCAAGGAATCAGCCAAGGTCCTGCTCGAAGCTATCAAGAACGACCTCAAGCCCCGCGACATCGTCACCCGCAAGGCACTGGAAAACGCGGTGGCCGTCATCATGGCAACGGGTGGCTCGACCAACGCCGTGCTGCACTTTCTGGCCATTGCGCACGCCGCAGGCATCGAGGACTGGAGCATCGACGACTTCGAGCGCATCCGCCAGAAAGTGCCGGTGATCTGCGACCTCAAGCCATCGGGCAAGTACATGGCCGTTGACCTGCACCGTGCAGGCGGCATCCCGCAGGTCATGAAGATTTTGCTCAACGCAGGGCTGCTGCACGGCGACTGCCTGACCATCACCGGCAAGACCATTGCCGAGACGCTGGCCGACGTGCCCGACACACCGCGCGCCGACCAGGACGTGATCCGCCCGATCGACAAGCCACTCTATGCCCACGGGCATCTGGCCATTTTGCGCGGCAACCTCAGCCCGGAAGGCGCAGTGGCCAAGATCACCGGACTCAAGAATCCCTCCATCACCGGCCCGGCGCGCGTGTTCGACGACGAGCAGTCGGCCCTGCAGGCCATTCTGGACGGCAAGATCAAGGCCGGTGACGTGATGGTGCTGCGCTATCTCGGCCCCAAGGGCGGCCCTGGCATGCCGGAGATGCTGGCCCCCACCGGGGCATTGATTGGCGCCGGATTGGGTGAGAGCGTCGGCCTGATTACCGACGGGCGCTTCTCCGGCGGCACCTGGGGCATGGTGGTCGGCCACGTCGCCCCGGAAGCCTACGAAGGCGGCACCATTGCGCTGGTGCATGAAGGCGACACCATCACCATCGACGCGCACAAACTGCTGCTGCAACTGCACGTCAGCGACGAGGAACTGGCCGAGCGCCGCAAGGCATGGAAGCGCCCCGAGCCGCGCTACACCAGGGGCGTGCTGGCCAAGTTTGCCCACAACGCCGCCAGCGCCAGCAAGGGCGCGGTGCTGGACGCCTACGACGAAATCTGATCGGCAGCGAGCGCACGCAAACCCAATCGCGCCGCGTTGCAACATACGCGGTGCCAATAAAAACAGGCCAAGCAATATGCCATTGCTTGGCCTTGATTTTGGCGGAAGGGGTGGGATTCGAACCCACGGATGGTTGCCCATCGGCGGTTTTCAAGACCGCTGCAATCGACCACTCTGCCACCCTTCCGGACATTCCTGCGCCAATTTAGCCAGGCGCGCCGCAGTCTTTGGCAAGCGCGCTATTCTACGGGCAATTGCCACGCGCCAGCGCCTGCCCCGTTTGCAGCGCGCCAATAGATTTTCTCAAGGAGCACACCATCATGACCGCCCCCTCCGAGACGCTGCGACTTCTGCGCGCATGCTTTGATGCCGCCGTGCAGGCCGCCAGCCCGCAACTGCAACTGGCAGCACATCTGCCAGCACCACCGCGCGGGCGAGTCATTGTCATTGGCGCGGGCAAGGCATCGGCGGCGATGGCGCGTGCACTGGAACAGGCCTGGCCTGACGTTTCGCTACAAGGGCTGGTCGTGACCCGCTACGGGCACGCAGAATCTTGCTCGCGGGTGGAGATCGTGGAGGCCTCGCATCCAGTACCTGATGCAGCGGGTGAGCAAGCGGCCACTCGCATGCTGGAAATGGTGCGAGGTTTGTCTGAAGACGACTTGGTCGTCTGCCTGATCTCGGGTGGCGGCTCCTCGCTGCTGCCGCTGGCCCTGCCAGGAGTTTCGCTGGCTGACAAGCAAGCCGTCAGCAAGGCGCTGCTCAAAAGCGGCGCCAGCATCCAGGAGATGAATACGGTGCGCCGCCACCTCTCGGCCATCAAGGGCGGTAGATTGGCAGCAGCTTGTGCGCCGGCACGCCTGCTCAACCTGATCATTTCCGATGTACCGGGTGACAGCGCACATGACATTGCCTCCGGCCCGACGGTGGCCGATCCCACCACCCGTGCTGATGCGCTGGCCGTGCTGGAACGCTACCGCATTGATGTGCCCGCTTCCGTTTCCGCCATGCTCAGTAGCGATGATGCGGAAACGCTCAAACCTGGCGATGGCAGGTTGCCGAGGACGGAAACCGTGTTCATTGCCACTCCCATGATGGCCCTGCAGCGCGCCGCCGAAGTCGCCCGCGCGCAAGGCATTCAGGCATACATCCTGGGCGATGCGATTGAGGGCGAGGCACGCGAAGTCGCCAAGGTCCTGGCTGCCATGGCGCTGAGCGTCAAGCGGCATGGCCATCCATTTCCGCGTCCATGCCTGTTGCTCAGTGGCGGGGAGACGACGGTGACCGTGCGCGGCAACGGCCGCGGCGGTCGCAACGTCGAGTTCACGCTGGCCTTGGCGCTGACATTGCGCGGCGAGGCGGGCATTCACGCGCTGGCGGCCGACACCGACGGTGTCGATGGCGAGGAGGAGGTGGCTGGCGCCTGGATCACCCCGGCGACACTGCAGCGCGCCCGCGAGTTAGGCCTTGACGCGGCGCAGTGCCTGGATACCAATGACGCGCACCGCTTCTTCGAGGCGCTGCAGGCCCAGGTCATCACCGGGCCCACACGCACCAACGTCAACGACTTTCGCGCTATTCTGATCGACTGACATGACGACTTTCTGCCAGAACGCGCCATGGCGCCAAACCAAGATCATCGCCACGCTGGGCCCCGCCACGCCGGACCTGGCCAGCATTCAGGCGTTGCACAAGGCCGGCGCGGACGTATTTCGCCTCAACTTCAGCCACGGCAGCCACGACGAGATGCGCCAACGCCTACAGGCGGTCCGCGCGGTCGAGCAGCAGTGCGGCCGGCCCATCGCGGTGCTGGCCGACCTGCAAGGTCCGAAACTGCGCATCGGCACCTTTGCGGGCGATCAGGCGGTGCTGGAGGCGGGGCAGACCTTCGTGCTGGACCTGGACACTGCCCGTGCAGGCGACGCGCAGCGGGTGGCTCTGCCCCATCCGGAAATCTTCGCAGCGCTGCGCCCTGGCGCGCAGTTGCTGCTCGATGACGGGCGGCTGCGTCTGCGTGTGATCGCCTGCGATACGCAGCACGCCATCACGCGTGTCGAGACAGGTGGCGTACTGCGCAACCGCAAGGGTGTGAACGTGCCGGATGTGCCGCTGCCGATTTCCGCGCTCACCGACAAGGACCGTGCCGACCTGCACTTTGCCTTGGAACTGGGAGTGGATTGGGTGGCCCTGTCGTTTGTGCAGAGGGCGCAGGACATCACCGAATTGCGCGCGCTGGTCGAAGGCCGCGCCAGCATCGTCGCCAAGCTGGAGAAACCCGCCGCCATTGAGGCGCTGGAGGAAATCATCGCGGCAACCGACGCAGTGATGGTCGCGCGGGGAGATCTGGGCGTGGAGCTTCCCGCAGAGCAGGTTCCCAGTCTGCAGCGGCGCATCGTGCGCGCCTGTCGGCAAAGCGGCAAGCCCGTCATCATCGCCACGCAGATGCTCGAATCCATGGTTGCCGCGCCGGTACCCACCCGCGCCGAGGCATCTGACGTGGCCACTGCCATCTACGAGGGCGCCGATGCGGTAATGCTCTCGGCCGAATCGGCCGCCGGACGCTATCCGGTGGAAGCAGTGCAGATGATGCGCCGCATCATCGCGCACTGTGAATCGGACCCGAACTGGCGCGATGCGCTGGCTGCCACGCAGTCGGCCCCCACTGCCACGGTTGCGGACGCCATTGGCCTGGCCAGCCGCCACGCCATCAGCCTGCTGGGCGCTGCCGCCACCGCGGCCTTCACCAGCTCGGGCTACGCGGCCATTCGTGCGTCCCGCGAGCGGCCCGCAGCCCCCATCATCGGCCTCACCCCCCGTCTAGCCACAGCCCGCCGCCTCGCGCTGGTGTGGGGAGTGCATCCGGTCGTCACGCCGGAGCTGGCCGTCGGCACCCGCATCGAGCAGCTCTCGCAGGTGGCCGAACGCCACGCACTGGCAGCCGGTTTTGCCAAGCCCGGCGACTGCATCGTGATCTCTGCCGGCGTGCCCTTCGGCACGCCCGGCACCACCAACCTGCTCAAGATCACTAGGCTGGCAGAGGCGGCCTCCGATGCTCCAGCGCAGAACTGAATGAACGCCGCGCTGACTGGGCGCTCCAAGCACTGCAGCGCCCTATCGCTAGTGGGATAATCTGGTCGCATATGTCCATCACTATCTACACCGAGGCGGACTTTCCCGAGCTGCGCAAGGCGTGCCGCCTTGCCTCCGAAGTCCTCGACTACATCACCCCATTCATCAAGCCCGGCATCACTACCAAGGAGATCGACCGGCTTGCTGCCGAGTGCATGGCCAAGCAAGGCACGCGCTCAGCCTCGCTGGGCTATCAGCCATCGCCCGAGTACCCGCCCTATCCCGGCTCGGTCTGCACCTCGCCCAACAACGTGGTCTGCCACGGCATTCCGAATGACAAGCCACTCAAGAAAGGCGACATCCTGAATGTGGATGTCACCATCATTACGCCCGAGGGCTGGTATGGGGACAATAGCCGCATGTTCGAGATCGGCGAAGTCTCCATCGCCGCCAAGCGTCTATGCCGCCTGACCTTCGAGGCCATGTGGCTGGGCATCCTGCAAGTCAAGCCCGGCAACCGTCTGGGTGATGTGGGTCACGCCATCCAGAAGTTTGCCGAGGGCCATGGCCTCTCGGTCGTGCGCGAATTCTGTGGGCATGGCGTGGGACGACGCTTTCATGAGGAGCCGCAGGTGCTGCATTACGGGCGACCGGGAACCATGGAGGTGCTTGAGCCGGGCATGGTGTTCACCATCGAGCCCATGCTCAACCTGGGGCGCCGCGAGATCAAGGAGCTGGGGCGCGATGGCTGGACCATCGTGACCAAGGACCACAGCCTGACCGCGCAGTGGGAGCACCAAATATTGGTCACCCCCACCGGCTACGAAGTGCTGACGCTGTCGGACGGCTCGCCGCCGCCGCCGGATTTCGTCACCGCGACCAAGACGTGAGCACGCTACCCCACTGATTGGAAAGCCGGCCGTGCCTTCCTCCCCGCTCACCCCTGCGTTGATGCGTCGCCCAGCGCGGGAAAGGCTGTAGTTAACGATGGCAACGGCGCTGACCACGCGCAGCAGCACGATGCACGCGTGCCTGCGTCGGCATTCCCGTCAACTGCACGTCTGATTTCAGGACACTCCTTCGCGCCATGCCCGTTCTCCAAGTCCCCCCTGCCACCCTCTCCGGACTGCGCGAGCAATACCGGCGACAAAAGCAGGCCGTCATTGCCGACCTGCTGCATCCCGGCCAACAGGGCCGGCGCATTCACACGCAGCTGCGTCGCCTTGCCGAGTACGCCGACAAGCTACTGCGCCAGCTCTGGCGCGTGGCCGAAATGCCGGGCGATCACGCCCTGATCGCCGTTGGTGGATTTGGCCGCAAGCAGCTCTTTCCAGCCTCGGATGTGGACGTGCTGCTGCTTGTGCCGGGCACGCAGACCAATTGCGAGGACAACCCGCTCAAGCAACGCATTGAGCAGTTTGTCAGCAGCTGCTGGGACGTGGGGCTGGAAATCGGCTTTTCCCTGCGCACCATTGACGAATCGCTAGAGGATGCGCTGCAGGACATCACCGTCCAGACCGCCATGCTGGAGGCGCGCTGGCTCGCCGGCAGCCGCAAGCTGTTTGGCGCTTTCCAGGCACGCTTTGCGCAGACGATTGACCCATTGGCGTTTTTACGCGCCAAGACGCTGGAGATGCGCCAGCGCCACGCCAAGTACGACAACACGCCCTATGCCCTGGAGCCCAACTGCAAGGAATCACCCGGCGGGCTGCGGGATCTGCACGTCATCATCTGGGTCGCCCGCGCTGCCGGACTGGGCGCGACGTGGGAAGAGCTGGCTGCCAACGGTATCGCCACTGCGTACGAGGCGCACGAACTGGCCGCCTGCGAGGCCGAACTCAGCCTCATCCGCGCGCGTCTGCACGCCTTGTCCGCGCGCCATGAAGACCGTTTGATCTTCGATCTGCAGGGCAGCGTGGCAGAGCTGTTCGGCTATCGCTCGGAAACGCAGCAGGGCTCCCGCCTGCCAATGCGCGCCTCCGAGCAGCTGATGCGCCAGTACTACTGGTGCGCCAAATCGGTCACACAGCTCAACCAGATTCTGCTGCTCAACATCGAGGAACGGCTCAACCCCAGTGCCCACCAGCTGCGTCCCATCAACGAGCGTTTCTTCGACAAGGGCGGCATGATCGAGGTCGCCAGCGACGATCTGTACGAGAAGAATCCCCACGCCATCCTGGAGACATTTCTGCTCTACCAGACGCAAGTAGGCCTGAAGGACCTGTCCGCTCGCACATTGCGTGCGCTCTACAACTCACGCCATGTGATGAACGCCGCGTTCCGGCGCGATCCGGTCAACCGGCAGATGTTCATGCAGATCATCCAGCAGCCGGCTGGGATCACCCACGCGCTGCGGCTGATGAACCGCACCTCCGTGCTGGGGCGCTATCTGTGGGCATTCCGACGCATCGTCGGGCAGATGCAGCATGACTTGTTTCATGTCTACACGGTTGACCAGCACATCCTGATGGTGCTGCGCAACGTGCGCCGCTTCTTTCTCGCAGAGCACGCACATGAATATCCCTTCTGCGCCAGCCTCGCTTCCGGCTGGGACAAGCCGTGGATTCTCTACCTTGCGGCACTGTTTCACGACATTGGCAAGGGGCGCGGAGGCGACCACTCGGACATCGGCGCACGCATCATGCGCAAGTTCTGTCGGGAGCATGGCATCGCCAAGGCTGACACCGACCTGCTGGTCTTTCTGGTCCAGGAGCACCTGGTCATGAGCCAGGTCGCGCAAAAGCAGGACCTGAGTGATCCTGACGTGATTGCCGCCTTTGCCCAGCGCGTGGGCAACGAACGCTACCTGACCGCGCTATACCTGCTTACCGTGGCCGACATCCGCGGCACCAGCCCCAAAGTGTGGAATGCGTGGAAGGGCAAGCTGCTGGAAGACCTGTACCGCGCGACTTCGCGCGTGCTCGGCGGCACCCGTCCCGACCCCAAGGCGGAAACCGAACTGCACAAGGGCGAGGCACGCGTGCTGCTGACGCTCGACCCCATCAGCAACGCGCAAATCGATGCCTTCTGGTCGCGCATGGATGCGGGTTATTTCACTCGCCACACCGCCGACGAACTGGCCTGGCACGCACGCCATCTGGCCGCGCTGCCGGTCGATCATCAAGGCCAGGCCACGGTGCTGGCGCGCAAGTCCGTCATCGGCGAGGGCCTGCAGGTCACCATCTACGCTCCCGACCGCGAGGACCTGTTTGCCCGCATCGCCAGCTACTTTGACCAGGCGGACTATGAAATTCTCGATGCGCGCATTCACACCACACGAGACGGCCACGCCTTGGATACCTTTCAGGTAGCACTCGAATACGACGGCACCCATCTGGAGCAGCGCGCGCGTTTCATCGAACGCGATCTGAGCGGCTACCTGCAGCAGCCCTCCTGCCTGCCCGAGCCCAAGCCACACCGTGCCTCGCGGCGCGCGCGCAATTTCCCGGTCAACACCCGCATCCGCATGGAGCCCGATGACAAGGGCGAGCTGTGGCTGCTGACCATCTCCGCCTCCGACCGTCCGGGCCTGCTGTATTCCATTGCCTGGACGCTGGCCAAGTACGATCTGGACATCCATCTGGCCAAGATTACCACGCTGGGCGAGCGCGCCGAGGACAGCTTCCTGATCGACGGCAAGGCACTGCGCAACCCGCAAACCCAGCTGATGCTCGAGCGCGACCTGACGCAGCAGTGCCAGGTCCGCTAAGTCTGCCTACACCGCAATGCGGCCTGGCGCGCAGCGCACGCGCTGCGCTACCATCGCAGGCAACCGCACGCTGCCCACGTGCAGCGCACCACCTCTGATCTTCGCCTGCCGCCCTGTCATGCTCAAGTACCACACCATTGTCGTCACGCCGTTTCAGCAAAACTGCTCCATCGTCTGGTGCGATGCCACGCTGGATGCTGCGGTCATCGATCCCGGCGGGGAGCTGCCGCGCATTCTCGCCAAGGTAAAGGAACTGGGTGTGCGGCTCAAGGCCATCTGGCTCACCCATGCGCACATTGACCACGCCGGCGCGGCCGGCGAACTGGCACAAACGCACGCCCTGCCCATCATCGGCCCACATCCGCAAGACCAGTTTCTCATCGACAGCCTGCCGGCGCAGAGCATGGCCTACGGCTTTCCCCTGGCGCAGTCCTTTACTCCCAGCCGCTGGCTGGACGATGGCGACGCCGTGCAGATCGGTAACGAGACGCTCAACGTCTACCACACGCCTGGCCATACACCCGGGCACGTGATCTTCCATTCTTCAGCCGCGTCGCTGGCGTTTGTGGGTGACGTGTTGTTTGCCGGCAGCATCGGGCGGACCGATTTCCCAAGAGGCGACCATCAGCAACTCATCGACAGCATCATCACCAAGCTCTGGCCACTGGGCGGCGCCACACGGTTCGTGCCAGGCCATGGACCGGAGAGCACGTTCGCGCGCGAACGCGCCAGCAACCCCTTCGTTGGCGGCACGTGACGCGGTTGCGCCGGCCTGCGCCGATCAGCTTGCCAGCATGCGCGGCCACGAACAATCCCACCCCGGGCCTGCCACGCATGCCCCTTCCGCTTCATCTGCACCGATTGCCTAACGATGCGTGACACTCAGAAACCCTCCGTCTGGCAGGCCTTCACTCAACCTGCGGCGTGGACGATGTTCTTCTTCGGGTTCGCATCTGGCCTGCCGTTCCTGCTGGTGGCCGGCACGCTGGCCTATTGGCTGCGCGAGGGCGGCCTGCAGCTGCGCGACATCACCATGATCGCCAGCGCCGGCATGGCGTACTCGTTCAAGTTCCTGTGGGCGCCGCTGGTGGACCGCTGGCGGCTGCCCGTCCTCGGGCGCCTGGGCCAGCGCCGCGGCTGGCTGCTGCTGGCGATGCTGGCGGTGATGCTCGGCCTGCTGGCAATGGCCGGGCTCACGCCGCAGCGGCTGACCGTGTTCGTCTGGGTGACCGTTGCGGTGGCCGTGTTCGGTGCCACGCTGGACATTGCGGTGGATGCCTATCGCGTGGAGATCGCACCGCCCGTGGCGCAGGGCGCATTGGTCGCCACGTATTCACTGGGGTACCGCCTCGCACTCATTGCCAGCGGCGCACTGGCGCTGGTGCTGGCGGACCACACAGTCTGGCCGAACGTCTACCGGGCCATGGCCGCGCTGATGCTGGTGCCGATCGCCACCGTGCTGCTGGCGCGCGAGCCCGACGTGGTGCGGGTCCGGGTGCAGAACTTCGCCGAGGGCCTGCGCGAGGGCGTGGTCGAGCCGTTTGCCGACTTCTTTCGCCGTTTCGGCGGCGCGCTGGGATTGATGATTCTGGTGTTCATCCTGTCGATGAAGATTTCCGACCAGGCCATCGTCGGCGGCATCATCGGGCCGTTCTATCTCGACCAGGGCTTTAGCAAGACCCAGATCGCGGCAGTGACCAAGGTCTACGGCATCTGGGTCGGCATTGCCGGCGCCTTCCTCGGCGGCGTGGCCGTGGCCCGCTGGGGCGTGCGCTGGCCGCTGCTGGCGGGCATCGTGCTGGGCGCGGCCAGCAACCTGCTGTATCTGGCACTGATCGGCGCCGACGGCGACACGCGCCTGCTGACCCTGGTGATCTCGGGCGAGAACCTGGCGCAGGGCTTTCTCGGCACCACGGCGGTGGCCTACATGTCGGCGCTGGTCAATCAGCGCTACACCGCCACCCAGTACGCGCTGTTCTCGTCGCTGATCATGCTGCCGGGCAAGGTACTGGGATTTTTCTCCGGGCGCATCGTCGAGACCTACCAGGGCTATGGCAGCTACTTCGTGCTCACGGCCGTGGTGGCGGTTCCGGCAGTGCTGCTGTTTTTCTGGCTGTACCCGCGCGTGAAACTGGCTGGCGAAGAGGCGGACGACTTCGCGTCGCGGCGGCCTTGAGCGTATAGGTACACGCGCTCATTCGTCCACCTCGTCATCCGCGTCTGTGGCGGGTGCAGCGCCGGACTGCGGCTTCAGGTGGGCGCGCGGATGGGCCTCATCGTAGATCCTGGCCAGATGCTGGAAATCCAGCCGGGTGTAGACCTGTGTCGTCGCAATGTTGGCATGGCCCAGCAATTCCTGCACGGCGCGCAGATCGCTGCTGGACTGCAGCACATGGCTGGCAAAGGAGTGGCGCAGCATGTGCGGATGCACCGGCTGTGCCAGCCCGGCCTGCTGGCTGCGCTGGCGCATACGCAGCCATGCGCTCTGTGCACTCATGCGCGCACCTCGCAGGCTGATGAACAGCGCAGGCTGGTCCGGCCAGCGCTGCGACAGATCACGCACGGCGCACCACTGCCGCAGTGCCTGCATGGCCGGCGCACCGATAGGAACGCTGCGACGCTTGCTGCCCTTGCCAATGACGTGCGCCTCGGCTGCTTCCCAGTCGATGTAGCCACGGCCCTGCTGCTCGGTCTGGGCACTGGCGCGCAGGTCCAGCCCCAATGCCTCGCCAATGCGCAAGCCGCTGCTGTAGAGCAGCTCGGTCAGCGCTGCGTCGCGGCGCTCCAGCCATTGCGCCACATCATGGTCGGACTGCGCAGGGGCGCGAAAGGCCGCCAACTGCACCGCTTCGTCGATGGCCAGCGCCTTGGGAAGCGGCCTGGGTGCCTTGGGCGCACGCACGTCCTGCACCGGGTTGGCAACGATCAGCCCCTCCTGCACCGCCCAGCGGTAGAAGCTGCGCCAGCCACTGAGAATCAGCGCTATGCCACGCGCTGAGCGGCCCCGGCTGTGCATGCCGGCCACCGCCTTGCGGATGTGAAAGGGCCGCAGTGCCAGCACGGCGGCCCCTGCGTCCGCGGCTACCTGCTCCAGCTTGTGCAAGTCCTCGCGATACAGCGCCAGGGTACGTGCGGCCAGGCGACGATCGACGCGCACATAGTCCAGATAACGCCGCGCCGGCTCGCTCAATGCGACCGGCGCCACAGTCGCTCTCGAAGTGGCAGGCGAGGCCGAAGGTGAAGCAGACATGCGCCCGGGCTGATTGTATGGACGCCTATTCCAGCGGCAGTTCCGCCTGACCACCTTCCTGTCTGGCCAGCCGCTCCTGCTCCTTGAGCCAGGCAACGGTCTGCTGCGGCAGCAAGCGCTCCATGGCCGCAGCTGCCAGTTCCGCCAGACGGTTGAGCAGGTCAATGCCCATGTCCTGGGTAAAACGGTGGCTGTCGGGCGAGGTCAGCAGCAGATAGCCAAAGGTCATGCGGTTCTCCGCAATGGCTCCGGCGCGCAGCGGCAACAGGGCAATCGACTGCACGTCAGCCAGTTCGGCCTGCGTGCCAGCGAGGCTCTGCAGGCCCTCGATGCTGCCACGCGGGCCGCAGTAGGGCTTGTCGAGCGCGGCGATGTGACCCTTGCTCTCGGCGATAACCTGCTGCACGTGGGGCAGGTCGCTGTAGGCCGCATCCAGATCCCATAGCCGCAGGTAGACATGGGGCACATCAAACAAGCGCTGTAGTTGCCATGTCAGCACGTCCGGCAGTCTGGCGGCATCCTGCTCTCGCAGCATGGCCGCCGTCCACGCGTGCGCCTTGGCGATGATCTGGGCGTTTTCGCTGCCATAGCCCATCATCTCGACAATGCTGGCCTCCAGCCCCTTGATCTTCTCGCGCAGCATGGCTGTCTGGCGCTCGTGCAGGCTGACCGTCTTGCCGCCATGGGGGCTCGCCAGTTGCACGCTGCCCAGCACTTCGGCAAAACGCTCGAAGAAGCCGGGGTTGGTCAACAGATAGCTGGCAATGTCCTCTTCCGTGGTGAGGCCGCCGTGCGGCAGGGAATCAACAGTCATGGCATTCAATCGATGTGAGCAGAAATTGCGGGGCGCCAGCGCGCAGCGCCCCAGCGTCAGTCAGAGAGCTCCGGAATGCAAACCGTGCCCTCGAAAACCGTCTCGGCCGGGCCGGTCATCAGCACGTCGCAGGCCGGATCGGCAGACCATTCTATGGTGAGCACACCGCCTCGCGTGACGACATCCACGCGCGAATCCAGCGCGTCCCACAGAATTCCCGCAACGACAGCGGCGCAGGCGCCCGTGCCGCAGGCCAGCGTCTCGCCTGCGCCGCGCTCGAACACGCGCAGCGCAATGCGATCGCGCGCCAGGACCTGCACAAACCCGGCATTGACCCGCTGCGGAAAGGCCGCGTGCCGCTCGATCGCCGCACCCACCTGCTGTACCGGCGCGGATGCGACGTCATCGACGCGCTGCACCGCATGCGGATTGCCCATGGACAGTACCGTCACCTGCACCGCATCCAGCCCGGCCACCCCCTGCAGTGGCAGCTGCCAGACATCGGCGCGGCCCACGCGCTGCGCAGTCAACCCGACGGAATCGAAAGGCACCTCCTGCGGCGCCAGGCGCGGGCGCCCCATGTTGACCGTCACGCGTCCATCGGGTTGCAGCTGCGGCGTGATCACGCCGGCCTTGGTCAGCACCCGCAGCCGGGATTGTCGCGTCAGCCCCTTGTCGAACACGTAGCGCGCAAAGCAGCGCGCACCGTTGCCGCACTGCTCGACCTCGCCACCATCGGCGTTGTGGATGACATACTCGAAGTCGACCTGCCCGGCCATGGCCTGTGGCGCCGGACGCACCGATAGGATCTGGTCGGCCCCCACGCCGAAATGGCGATCAGCCAGCCAGCGGTACTGGGCCGCGCTCAGGCCCAGCGGACCACGGGTTTCGTCCAGCACGACGAAGTCGTTGCCCGCGCCCTGCATCTTGGTAAAGGAAATCTGCATCGAAATTCTGTCCTTGCAACCTGCCCAGTGAATCAGTGAATTCTTCCCCTCCGCGGCCTGCACGGATCAGGCATCCGGGGTGATGGAATCGGCCCACTCGTACAGTGCACCAAGAATTTCCTGCTCCGCATCGTTGGCATCCTCGGACAGCGCATCGATCTGCGCCATCAACTCGGTGGCCGAGCGCGCGCCGTCTGTGCCGTCGATCAGCCGCGCCCTGCGATGCGCCTGCCAGCGCTGTTGCTCGGCGGCATTGAGACTCTCCGGCGCATTGCGGGCGCGGCAGAGAAACACGAGCGTCTGCAGCCGCGCATCGTCGAAGGCGGGCTGCTGCTGGCCCCATTGTGCCAGGGGCAACGCACGCAATGCCTGCAACCGCTGCCGGTCGGCGTCGCCAAGAAAACCTTCGTACAGCGCCTGTTCGGGATGGAGCGGTGTCTGCTGCGCCTGTGGACGTGCAAACACTTCGCACCACAGCCCGCTGAGGTCGGGCAGCCGGCGGGCCAGTTCGGCATGGTGCATCAGCCGGTCCCAGTCCAGGCCCCAGCGCGCGCGCAGCGCGGGCGTGACCACGTTGAGATTGCCCACCACCATTGGTGACCTATTCAGATGCACGCTCTTGAGCGGCAGGCGGGTCACGCCTTCGGGCAGATCGGCCTGGCGCGTAAACAGTCGCAGGCGCGCGGTCTCGGCATCGAGTTCGACCAGTTCGGTGGGATCGAATGCAAGGTTCCAGGCCAGCAATTCGTTGCGATTGCTCGGGTGACTTGCCAGCGGCCACATGATGGCCAGGCAGCCCTGCTCGGCCGGGAACATCCCGGAGATGTGCACAAATGGCCTGGCCTGCCCCGGCGCACTTGGCAGGCCCAGCTCCGCGGCGACTTGCCGCTTGTCGCGCAGCTTCAGCGCAAACTCGAACAGCCGCGGCTGCTGGTCACGGATCAGCCGCGCCAGCGCAATCGTCGCTCGCACATCGGAGACCGCATCGTGCGCGGCCTCATGCGCCAGGCCGTTGACAGCAGTCAGCAACTCCAACCGAAAGCTCGGCCTGCCATCCTCACCACTCGGCCAGGTGATGCCGTCTGGACGCAGGGCATAGGCCATGCGCACGACATCAAGCAGATCCCAGCGGCCGTTGCCGTTCTGCCACTCGCGCCCATACGGATCGATCAGGTTGCGCCAGAACAGAAAACGCGTGAACTCGTCATCGAACCGAATGGTGTTGTAGCCAACGCCCACCGTCCCTGGCTCCCCGAAGGCCTGCTCAATGCTCTGCGCGAAGGTGTACTCCGGAACGCCTTGTTGCCATGCCTGCTGGGGCGTAATGCCGGTAATCAGGCAGGACTGTGGGTCGGGCAGGTAGTCCTGCGGTGGCTGGCAGAACCACTCCATCGGCGCGCCGATTTCGTTGAGCTGCCAGTCGGTGCGTATGGCCGCAAACTGCGCCGGACGGTCGCGGCGTGGATCGGCGCCGAAGGTTTCGTAGTCGTGCCAGAGAAAGGAATGCATGGAGGAGTGAGAAAATGGCGCGGAGGATCCGTTCAGCGTGGATTATTTCAGCATTTGCCCGCAGGCTCGGGTCTGCGGGCCTTGGAACGCCGCGACTACAATTTCCAGCCTATGGACACACCGCAATCCCTGACCGAGCGCCTCGCCTGGCAAATCGACCAATTGCTCGCACGCCTTGCCGCTGCCGAGACCGACAACCAGCAACTGCGCCAGCAGCTGGCCACCGTCAACGCCGAGAACCACACCCTGCAGGAACGCATGCACCAGGCGCGCGAGCGGCTGGATGCCGTGCTCGCACAATTGCCTCCCGAGATCGGGAGCGAGGAGACGCAGAAATGAACCAAGTGCAAGCCAAGATCCTGCAGCAAAGCTACCTGCTGGCCTGCAAACCGGGACAGGAAGAGCGCCTGCTGGAGGCGGTGCGGGTAGTCGATGACGCCATGACGCGCATCCATGATGCCGGCAAGGTCCGTGCGCGCGAGAGGATTGCGGTGCTGGCAGCGCTCAATCTCGCGTTCGAGCTCGCCGACCTGCGTCAGGCCATGGCATCCATGCCCCAGCCCACACAGACTGCCGATAACGACAAGGCCACAGAATCCGCCGCACTTGCCGCGATCGTGGCTCGCCTGGACGCCGTACTGGCCGCCCCAGCCCCTGCCGAGGCCGGAACACCAGCGCAGCAAACGGGCTTTTCTGACAACGCATGAACACGGCCAGTGCTTGCCCCAGGCGACATCTCTGCCGGGCATGGAGACCTGCCCACAGTGCCACATGCCAGCACACTATTCGCGCAATGAAAGGCCATCGCTGCGCCATGGCTGCAATCGGCGGGCTTCCACGTTAAAATGGCAGCGTCTGCTTCACCGCCGGGCTCTATATTTCCTTGAACCAATGCTCATTGAGCTCGGGTTCGGAACATCATCTGGTGAGCGTGATCGTCTCGCGTCAGATGAACCCAACGCCAGATTGACCGTACCCACCTGACCCTCCGGTTCAGGCTGACAGGTCCGGTGGCACGAAGCAGACACCTTTTTCCCACTGTCTGCAGGAGCAACTCTGTGCAGGCAGCCTCTCGAAAGCCAGCAGACGGCGCCACGCAACGCCGCCCCAGGCCGTCAGCGCTTGAGGTTGGCAATCCCTTCGGTAATTTCCTGATGGGCTTCGCTGACATCGCCCCAGCCCAGCACCTTCACCCACTTGCCTTTTTCCAGGTCTTTGTAGTGCTCGAAGAAATGGCTGATGGCATTGCGTGTGCCTTCGTTCACATCCTTGAGGGATTGCATGTGCGCGTAGGCGGGCAGGATTTTCTCCGTGGGCACCGCCAGCACCTTGCCGTCCACGCCGGACTCGTCTTCCATGCGCAGAATGCCCAGCGCCCGACACGGCACCACCACACCAGGCAACAGCGCGTAGGGCGTGAGCACCAGCACGTCCACGGGATCGCCATCGCCGGCAAGAGTCTGCGGCACATACCCATAGTTGGCGGGATAGAACATCGCCGTGTTGATGAAGCGGTCCACGAAGATGGCCCCCGTTTCCTTGTCTACCTCGTACTTGATCGGATCGGCATTCTGCGGGATCTCGATGATGACATTGAAAACTTCGGGAGCCTTGCTGCCAGGCGTGACGTTGTTCAGGGACATGGCGTTCGATTGATGATGTGGTGATGGAAACGAAAAGGGATTCGGTACTTGATGCCGGACGTTGTAGCGAGCACAAGCGGCCGCGCTAAACCCGGGTCGGCGGCATTGTAGAACAGGCATGCCCCCACCATGGGCGGGCGCTGCGGTGAAGCCATTTCCCGCTCGCGCGTGCTGCAGCGAGGACGCTACGGCACGCGCACACGCGCCAAGCGCTTCGCTAACGCTGCCGCTTACGGCAGTGCCCGGCTTCCCTTTGCAGGCAGCTCGCAGACAGCGGCCAGGCAGCAAGGACAGGTTTACGCTCCTTTCATGCGTTGCGCAGCCAAGCAAGACCGCGGAAGGCAAGGCGCCCGCGCCGCTCAGGGAGTTACCAAACAAACAGCGCGCGCATGCGAGTCACCTCGCTCTGCGCTGACAGCGCCTCCTCAGCACCGCGTATATGAAAAAATCGTGAACAGGCCTCTATGTCTGCAGGCGCAGGCGGATCTGCGCGACCAGTTCCGTGCCCCAGGCGCGGCTTGCGCGCCCGTTTTCAGCATTTCCCGCTGCAGGCGCCATCACCGACGCCTCGGGCGCACCCGCCACAGCGCTGACAGCAGGCACTGCCGGGCCGATCGGCAACGCGGATTTGACGAGCCCACTTTCCTCACTGTCCAGATAGCCCGCCGCCTTGAGGCTGCAGAAGATCGCCTGGCACTGCACCCAGGAAATGCTGGATGCGGCACACACCTCGTCGAGCAGCAGGGGCCGACGCGCCAGCAACGAGGCCACCCGCAAGCGTACGGGATCCTTACCGAGCCACTCCTGGCTGGGCCAGCGCACGAGCTTGTACCGCAGCGCCGTGTCGACCTCCACCCCCAGCTTCTGCCATTCGCGCCAGGCGTTGACAAGGCTGCCAAAGCGCTCACTGGCAGCGGAAGCGCCGCTGCGCCTGCGGCTTTGCGGGGCACTCTCCGGTGCGGGATTGGTAGTGCCTCCATTGGCCACCAATAACGCGTCGGTCCCATGGCCTGCTGCATTCGGCACTTTTGCGCCCGCGTGTTCATCAGACGGTGCCACCGCATGCCCGGCCGCGTTCCACTGCGTGCGATGCGTGCCGTCAGCGCCGGTCAGCGCGAAACGGCGCGTTGCCGCCGACCGCACTTCGGCCGTCAGTGGTGCCACGTCAAGCGGCAGGGGCTGAGACAAGTCAAACTCGCAGATCGGAGCGGGGCCCGAAGGGCTGGCGCCAACGCGCAGCGCGCGCTGTGCCAGCTCGGTCAACCAGTCGCCCAGAGGCGCCGCACACAGGGGCCTTGGCAAATGCGCCGATTCGAACGTCCAGTCGCTCTGGGCAGAGACGGCTTGACCAATGAACATCACGGGACAGCCGACCTGCTCGATCGCCCTGACGCGACGTGGATCGTTGGCATTGGCCGCATCGGTCACCAACGCATCAAAAGGCGCCTTGCGACAGGTCTGCCACGCATACGTCCTGCCATCACCAGCCAAACGCACGAGCAGTTTCAGCAGCTCAACCTCAATGGGAGGCAAGCCGAAGTACCCGAGCCGAAAGGTCTGGATGCGTGGATTCCCCATATAAGACTTTCCGTGACTTGTTTCAATAAATTAACATTTTCATCGCAAAACGCAAGCGTCTTTAGTCTCGATGCTACAGAGCTGTGCGAAAAATTCGTGATAGCCCCCAGGGCAAGAACGCCGCTGCATGGGAGCGCATGCCCGCATCGCGCTCGCATAGAATTGCTGCTTTGCTGCCAAGCCTGATTACGCAAGGAAAATGCCATGAGCGAAAACAGCCGGCTCGCCGAGCCCCATGTGATGCACACCTATGGGCGTGTCAACATTGCACTGGAGCGCGGCCAGGGCGTGCGTGTCTGGGACACGCAAGGGCGTGAATATCTGGATGCCCTGAGCGGCATCGCCGTCAACACCTTGGGGCACAACCACCCCAAATTGGTGCCGGCATTGCGAGAGCAGATCGGCAAGATCATCCACTCGTCGAACTACTACTTCGTGCCGGGCCAGGAGGCGTTGGCCAGCAGGCTCGTAGCACTGTCCGGCCTGACCAACGTATTCTTCTGCAACTCCGGCCTGGAAGCCAACGAGGCGGCATTGAAGCTGGCCCGCAAGCTCGGTAACGAGCGCGGCTACAAGCACCCCAAGATCGTGGTCTGCGAGCATGCCTTCCATGGCCGCTCGCTGGCAACGCTGTCCGCGACCGGCAACCCCAAGATCCACGCAGGCTTTCTGCCGCTGGTGGAGGGCTTCATCCGCGTGCCGTTCAATGACTTCGAAGGGCTCAAGCGTGCCGTCGAAAATGAACCCGAAGTCACCGCCGTATTCTTCGAAGTCATCCAAGGTGAAGGTGGCATCCACCCTGCCCGCATTGAGTATCTGCAGCAGGTGCGTGCGCTGTGCGACGCGCGCGACTGGCTGATGATGCTTGACGAAGTGCAGTGCGGCATGGGCCGCACCGGCAAATGGTTCGCTCACCAGTGGACGGGCATCAAACCGGACGTGATGGCGCTGGCCAAGGGCCTGGCATCGGGCATTCCCATCGGTGCAGTCGTCGCCGGCCCCAAGGCTGCAAACCTGTTCCAGCCGGGCAACCATGGCACCACCTTCGGCGGCAATCCGCTGGCCATGCGCGCGGGCATCGAGACGCTGCGCATCATTGAAGAAGACGGCTTGCTGGCCAATGCCGAGAGGGTCGGCGCACACCTGCAGCAGCGCATTCTTGCAACCATCGGCAAGCTGCCCGGTTTTGTGCAGCTGCGCGGTCAGGGCCTGATGCTGGGCATTGAGCTGGACCGCCCCTGCGGCGCCTTGATCCAGCAGGCCGCCGATGCCGGCCTTCTGATCAGCGTGACCGCAGACCGCGTCATCCGCCTGCTGCCAGCGTTGATCTTCACGCAAGCCGACGCGGATGAACTGGTCGAGCGGCTGCTGCCGGTCGTGCGGGAATTTCTGGAACAGTCGCACGATTGAGCCACCTGCCAACATCGCGACCTCAGCGTCTGCCTGACGCTGAGGCGTCGTCTTCAGCCCCAGCGCGGCAACGGCCAGGGTTGTTGCACCATTCAAAGGATTTGCCATGACCGCCACCATCAAGCATTACCTGCAGTTCAGTGACCTGAGCGCCGACGAGTACGCCTATCTGCTGCAGCGCGCCGCACGCCTGAAGCAGAAGTTCAAGCGCTATGAGAACCACAAGTCCCTGACGGACCACACCTTGGCGATGATCTTCGAGAAGGCCAGCACCCGCACGCGGGTGAGCTTTGAGGCGGGTATGTACCAGCTGGGTGGTTCAGTGGTGCACCTGACCACTGGCGACAGCCAGCTCGGCCGCTCGGAACCCATCGAAGACAGTGCCCGCGTCATCAGCCGCATGGTCGATCTGGTGATGATCCGCACCTACGAGCAAAGCAAGCTGGAAAAGTTCGCCGAGCACTCGCGCGTGCCCGTCATCAATGGCCTGACCAACGAGTTCCATCCCTGCCAGATCCTGGCCGACATCTTCACCTTCATCGAGCACCGAGGTGCCATCAAGGGCAAGACCGTCGCCTGGGTAGGCGATGGCAACAACATGGCCAACACCTGGCTGCAGGCGGCGCAGCTGCTGGACTTCAAACTGCACGTCAGCGCTCCGCGGGGCTATGAACTGGATGAGAAGCTGGCACTGGGCAGCAGTGCCGATCCGGCCCACTTCCAGACGTTTGCCAATCCACTGGATGCATGCCGGGGTGCGCACCTCGTCACCACCGATGTTTGGACCAGCATGGGATATGAGGAGGAAAATGCGCAGCGCCTTGCCGCCTTTGCCGACTGGAAGGTCGATCAGCGCATGATGGCCGTGGCGCAACCCGATGCGCTGTTCATGCACTGCCTGCCAGCTCACCGCGGCGAGGAGGTCGACGCCGAAGTGATTGACGGCCCGCAATCCGTCGTCTGGGACGAGGCGGAGAACCGCATGCACGTGCAAAAGGCGCTGATGGAATACCTCATGCTAGGCCGCCGCGAGGATTGATTGCCACCTGCAGGATGACTGATAGTCTTCTGCTGCAACTTTGATTCTGAAACCGACACCTTGAGCACGCCTCCGCCGCCCTCCAAGCCAGACGCGCCCTCCGCACGGCGCTGCCCGAGCTGGCTGGGCCGTGGCGTACTGTATGTGCTCGCACTGCTCTTTCTTTTCCTCGGCATACTCGGTGCCTTCATTCCGGGCATGCCGACCACGGTCTTCATTCTGATGTCGGCCTGGGCGGCAGCGCGCAGCTCGCCGCGCCTGCACGAATGGCTGCGCCAGCACCGCCTCTTTGGCCCCAGCCTGCGCAACTGGGAGGCTGGCGGCTATGTCAGCCGCAAGGGCAAACGCATGGCCGCGCTGACCATGCTGGCCTGCGCCCTCATCATGGTGCTGGTGGGTGTGCCGCTGTGGGCACTGATCACAGCGTCATCGTGCATGGCCATCGTCGGAACCTGGCTCTGGTTCCGCCCCGAGCCACCCGAGCATCTGACGCAGGAAACCAAACCCCATTAAGAAGCTGCCCTCGGCCCCATTTACACCACAGAGCCTGCCAGCGCATGGAGGCATGGGTCGCCGTACCTGACGCGCTACTCCGCAACGATCTGCAACGCGCAGGCGGCCTGTTGAAGGAATACCTCCCCAACGGCAGCCAGACGAAACCGTCAGCGCTTACCGCCAAAAAGCTGCCCGCCAAGCTTGAACAGGTCGCCCACGTCAAGCTTGCCGTCGCCATTCTGATCCAGCAGCGCGCCAAGTAATCCCCCTGCTGCGCCACCCTGTTGCCGGACATGCTCACGCTCCTGCCCCAGCACCGCTCCCAAATCCTCGGGCGAGGCGACCTCGCCACTGCTGACTTTCCTGCCCAGGTATGCCATGACGATTGGCGCCAGCATCAGCAGCAGTTGGTGCACGCGATTGGTCTCCAGCCCAGTTGCCTGGCTCAGCCCGTGCTCGGCCTGCGTTGTCTTGCCGCCCAGAATGTGGCTCAGAATCCCTTCGCCATCGAATGCGCCCCCACCTGCACTGCCGAGCAGCGCTCCCAGCGCGCCGGTGCCACTGCCGCCGGTTCCTCCCAACAAAGATCCCAGCATGCCCGCCACGTCGAATCCACCAGAGGACTCTCCTTGCTGCGGCACATGGTCGCGCTGTACCGCGCCAAACAGCTGCTGCACCCCACCCTGCTGCGCGCTGTCGCCCAGCGCACCGAGAAGAAATGGCAGGGCCGTGCTGACCGCAGTTTCGGTCTGCTGTTCACTCGCGCCCAGTTGCTGGGCGATCTGGCCCAAGGAGCCTCCCCGCAGCTGCGCGAGAATGTCATCGGCGATGGATTGCGGCATGGCAACGTTCCTTCAGAAAGTCAATGGCCGTTAATTGTAGAAGCAGAGCCCGTCACCCTTGCACGCTCGTGCGCCGCTCCTGCCGCCAGCGCAGCAGTTCGGCCAACAGCATGCCAATCACGCCGATGGTGATGGCGGTGTCAGCCAGGTTGAACGACGGAAAGTGTCTGCCGCCAAGGTGAAAATCCAGGAAATCCACCACATAACCATGCAGCATGCGATCGACCACATTGCCGACCGCCCCACCCAGGATCAGCGCCAGCGAAAATGACGACAGCCGCTGCTGGCCATGCAGGCGCAACTGCCACAGGATAAAGATGGCAGCGACAACCGCAATGGCCACGAAGAACCAACGCTGCCAGCCACCATGTCCGGCAAGAAACGAGAATGCCGCCCCCGTATTGTGCACGCGCACGATGTTAAAAAAACTGGTCACCGGCGTGGCGTCGCCCCATTGGTAGGTCGCCAGAATCCATTGCTTGGTCAGTTGGTCCAGCACGGCCACTACGGCAGCGACGGCCATCCAGCGCCAGAACGGCCGCGGTGTATTGGAGGAGGAACAATCGAGCGAGCTATGCGATTGGGTCATGGAACATCGAAGCAACAACAGGCGGCACTGTGCGCCATCCACAAAGCCACGCACAATAGCACAGCACGCATGGGGCGGGCGCCATGGTATGGAGGCCCCGGCCCGGCGCCGCACAGCGCTGCCGTGCGCAAAGGCTTGTACATTTCCGGTCAAGGAACATGCGCTTTCCCCTGACGGCAATGCAACAATGCGAGCAGCCCATGTCGTCCATTCGCCGTTTCCTTCCTTTGCTCGCCTGCGCGACTCTGCACACCCTCTGGAGCACGCTGCTGTTGGCGGCTGGCGCGTGCACGCTGGCCGTCGCTGCGTTGCAACAGCTTCAACCCCAACCGGGCGACTGGCAGACCACGCTGCGGCTGCCCATCGCCACTCCGCTGGCGCGGTGGCTGCCTGCAAAGTGGACATCCCCAACCGATGAAGCCTCCTCCTCGTCACAGGGCCCGGGCGACACCAGGCGCCCCGTCACCATCCCTATTGGCATTGCCAGGGCAGTGGCGTGGGTGACCCATCCTGCAGTGGCGCAATGGCTGGCCGGTACGACATGGTCCACACCCTTTGGCCAGTTCCAACTTGGCTGGGATGCGCAAAGCAGCACGCAAACCATCTCCTGCGCCCCCTGCTCGGCCACCCTCCCTGCACTGGGCGCGCATCCCGTACGCATCGGGCAGGCACGCATTGACCTGCAGCGTGCAGGCGCGCAGCTCCATGGAGCGATCACCGCCGGGGCGCTGCAAGGCCAATGGCAGGGGCAACTGACACGCCAGCACTTCCGGGGCACGCTGAAGCTGGAGCAGCAGCCTCTGCAAGCGGCCTTTGCCCTGTTCGAGCGCGAAATCCCGGATTTACACCAGGCACGCATCAGTGGCACCTTTGACCTGTATGCGCAGCTGGAGCTGCCGGGCTGGCACGTCCGCATCGAGCCGATACTGCACGGCTTTGCAGTGCGCGGCATGGGCACGGAAACGTTGCCCACACGCCCCAACGGCTGCGGATTTGACGAAGTGCAGATCGCCCCCGACGGGTTGCTTGCCCGGGCCGTCATCGCAGCCGAGGATCAACGCTTTTACAGTCATCCGGGCTACGACCTGACGGAGTGGCAGGCCAGCCTGCAGACCAACCAGGAGCGCGCCAGCGCAGATGCAGGCCCCTTGCGCGGCGCCAGCACCCTGACCCAGCAGCTGGCCAAGATCACCTATACCGGCAACGAACGCACTCCCCAGCGCAAGCTGCGCGAGCTGCTGTTGGCTGTGGAAATGGAGGCCACGCTGGGCAAGGCCACCATCTTGCAACAATACCTGCAGCGCGTGCATTGGGGAGAAGGTGTGTGCGGTGGCGAGGCAGCCGCGCAGCATTACTTCGGCATTCCCGCCAGCGCACTCAACGCCGCCCAGGCCGCCTGGCTGGCGGCCATGCTGCACCGCCCGGACTACCACGCCACCCGCTGGGCACGTACCGGACGCATCGACACAACCCGCACCCGCCACGTGCTGCAGCAAATGACCGGCCTGACGAAAGCACAACGCACGCAGGCCCTGCGCGCCCTGCGGCAGGACTGGACGCGAAGATAAGTCACCTGCCCCCTACCGAGGCAAAACGTCTTTCAGCGCGCGATACACTGCGTCGCGAACCGCAATGGGAAAGTCGCCTGCCATGCCTTCGATGGCCGTATTGGTCAGTGCCACTACAGCGATGTCGTGCACCGGATCGAAGAACCAGCTGTGCCCATAAACGCCTCCCCACTGGATCGTCCCCCTACCCTGGGGCGTACCGGCGAGCTGCGGATCCACCAACACCGACCAGCCGTAGCCAAAGCCCCAACCTGGCCCCTGCGTCTGCGCCTGTTGCCCAACGGGCGCCTGCATCATGGCCGCAATGGTTTCCTGATTCAGCAGCCGGTGGGGGCTGTTGGCACGAAGACTCAGCAGGAAGCGCATGAAGTCCAGCGCAGTGCCGCTCATGCCAGCTCCTGCAGATGGATAGCCGGACTGGGTCGTCGCGTTGTCGAGTCGAAAACGGATGCTTGCCTGTGCATAAGGCACTTCGGCGACAGCCGGCATTCTGACAGGCTCTGGATTGCCATCCTGATAGGGAGTGACAAGGCGCCCCGCATCAATGACACGAAACCCTGTATCGCGCATATCCAAAGGATCGGTGACCTCTTGTCGCACAAGCTCGGCAAGTCCATTTCCTGCGCTGGCCTGCATGGCGGCGCCCAGCACATCCAATGCCACCGAATAGTGCCAGCCTGTGCCTGGCGCATATGCCAGCGGCACGCCAGCGATACGGCGCAAGTTTTCCTCCAGCGTCAGCTGCGCATCCAGTCCATCAGACACGCCAGCGCGACGGTATGGACCATCCATCGGCTCCAAAAATCCGTAGCTCAAACCTGCCGTATGCGTCAGCAGCTGGTGGATGGTGATCTGCGGCGCGCTGCCATCGGGCATCCGGGGCTGAAATTGCGGCAACCACCGCGTTACCGGCTCCTGCAAGTCCATTTTGCCCTGCTCCACCAATCGCAACACCGTCGCGGAGACGATGGGTTTGGTCACGGAGGCCAGCCGAAAGATCGCATCCTCCCGCATTGGTCGGCCCTGCTCCCGATCCGCGAAGCCAGCTGCACGGCGGAAAACTATTTCCCCTTCATGGGCTACCAGCACCACCGCACCGACAATGCGCCCGTGCTCGATGGCGCGGTCTATCGCCGTATCCAGTACGGCGAAAGAGGGGGGCTGTGCATTGGCAAGGGGCAAGACGGAGGCGAACATCGTGGTCATCAGGCGAGAAAGCGTCATGGTTGATTCAAGCATTGCGTACAGTCTGGAAGTCGCTGGTGCCGTCATGCATGCACCACCGTGCCGCCAGAATAATCACCATGACCACTCATAAATCTATACTTGATTGAACATATTTTCAACAGTGATCGATATGAAAAAAGAGGCAACCTCCCCACGCCGGCGAGGCCGGCCACCGAGCTTCGAGCGCGAAGCGGTGCTGAAAAAGGCCATGCTGACGTTCTGGGCGCTTGGTTATGAAGGCGCGTCCATTGCCGATCTGACAGCGGCGATGGGCATTACCGCACAGAGCCTGTATGCAGCATTCGGCTCCAAGTCCGCGCTGTATCGCGAAGCGTTGCACCACTACCAACATACAGTTGGTGCCTATACTGCGCTTGCGCTGCAACAGGAGCCGACCGCACTGGAGGCCTTCAAGCGCATCCTTACGGAATCAGCCACCGAGTTCTGCAGGAGTCGGCGTCCGCGTGGCTGCATGGTCTCAACTTCCTCACTGGCCTGTGCGGTTGAGAACCAGGAGGAAGTGCGCCATGTGGCCCAGCTGCGCGAAGCAACCATCGGCGCATTCAGAGAGCGCATCGACCGGGCAATCGCGCAAGGCGAATTCAAACCTGAAACTGACAGCACGGCACTGGCCCGCTATCTCGGCGCCATTGTGCAGGGCATGGCGATACAGGCGCGAGATGGCGCAACGAGAGCGCAACTGCAGCAGGTAGCCGCGCTTGCGATCACGACGTTGCAGCAGTTCTCCACATGAGAGCCTCTGGTCAAGGGCACAGCTTCCCACCTACCGCTGCAGCACACGCATGCAACGCGCTCCCATGCAGCAAAAACCGCCCCGAAGGGCGGTTGTCAACCGGTGACAGCAACGACGAAGGTCACGCCGTCACGGTCTTGGCGTTCTCGACGTATTCGTCGATCTCGTTGAAGTTCATGTAGCGGTAAACGCTGGCCTTGTCCGCATCGATCACCCCCATTTCCTTGAGGTATTCCTCGGGCGTAGGCAGATAACCCAGGCGAGAAGCAATAGCTGCCAGCTCAGCCGAACCCAGGAACACGTTGGTGTTCTTGCCCAGGCGGTTGGGGAAGTTGCGGGTGGAGGTGGATATCACCGTTGCGCCTTCACGCACCTGCGCCTGGTTGCCCATGCACAACGAGCAGCCGGGCATTTCGGTGCGCGCACCGGCGGTACCGAAAGCGGCGTAATGGCCTTCCTTGATGAGCTCGCTCTCGTCCATCTTGGTTGGCGGCGCCACCCACAGCTTGACCGGAATATCGCGTTGCCCGCCCAGCAGCTTGGCTGCGGCACGGAAATGGCCGATGTTGGTCATGCACGAGCCGATGAAGGCCTCGTCAATCTTGGTGCCAGCCACTTCCGAGAGGAATTTGGCATCGTCCGGATCGTTCGGGCAGCAGACGATGGGCTCCTTGATGTCGGCCAAGTCGATCTCGATCACCGCGGCATACTCGGCATCCTTGTCGGCCTCGAGCAACTGCGGGTCGGCCAGCCAGGCTTCAACCTTCTCGATACGGCGCTGCAGCGTCTTGGCGTCCTGGTACCCGTCGGCGATCATGTTCTTCATCAACACGACGTTCGAATTGAGGTACTCGATGATCGGCTCCTTGTTGAGCTTGATCGTGCAGCCCGCTGCGGAACGCTCAGCAGAGGCATCCGAGAGCTCGAACGCCTGCTCCACCTTCAGATCCGGCAGCCCCTCGATCTCCAAGATGCGACCGGAAAAGACATTCTTCTTGCCGGCCTTGGCCACGGTCAACAGGCCCTGCTTGATGGCGTAGAGCGGAATGGCATGCACCAGATCGCGCAAGGTCACACCCGGCTGCAGTTCGCCCTTGAAGCGCACCAGCACGGATTCGGGCATGTCCAGCGGCATCACTCCGGTTGCGGCTGCAAAGGCCACCAGCCCCGAGCCGGCAGGAAAGGAAATGCCAATCGGGAAGCGCGTGTGGGAGTCGCCGCCCGTGCCCACGGTATCGGGCAGCAGCAGGCGGTTGAGCCAGGAGTGGATCACGCCATCGCCAGGGCGCAGCGCCACGCCGCCACGCGTGGAGATGAAGGCGGGCAGCTCGCGGTGCGTCTTGACGTCCACCGGCTTGGGATAGGCGGCAGTGTGGCAGAAGGACTGCATCACCATGTCGGCGGAGAAGCCCAGGCAGGCCAGGTCCTTGAGCTCGTCGCGTGTCATCGGGCCAGTGGTGTCCTGGCTGCCCACGGTCGTCATGCGCGGCTCGCAGTAGGTGCCCGGGCGAATGCCCTGCCCTTCGGGCAGCCCGCAGGCACGACCGACCATCTTCTGCGCCAGCGTGAAGCCAGCGTTCGACTCGGCCGGCGGCTTGGGCAGCCGGAAAACCGTAGAGGCCGGCAAACCCAGCGCTTCGCGTGCCTTGGCCGTCAGCGAGCGGCCAATGATCAGGTTGATGCGGCCACCGGCCTGCACTTCGTCCAGCAACACATCGCTCTTGAGCTGGAACTCGGCGATGGTCTCGCCATTCTTCTCGATGCGGCCCGCATACGGAAAGATGTCGATGACATCACCCATCTCCATCTTCGAGACGTCCACCTCGATCGGCAGTGCGCCCGAGTCTTCCTGCGTGTTGAAGAAAATCGGCGCGATCTTGCCGCCCAGGGTTACACCACCAAAGCGCTTGTTGGGCACGTACGGAATGTCCTGCCCGGTGGCCCAGATCACGCTGTTGGTGGCCGACTTGCGGCTGGAACCAGTGCCGACCACATCACCGACATAGGCCACCAGGTGTCCCTTCTTCTTCAGATCCTCGATGAACTGGATCGGGCCACGCACGCCGTCCTGCTCGGGCTTGAAAGCCGCGTCAGGGCGGGTGTTCTTGAGCATCGCCAGGTAATGCAGCGGAATGTCCGGGCGGCTCCATGCGTCGGGCGCAGGGGAAAGGTCATCGGTATTAGTCTCGCCCGGCACCTTGAAAACGGTGACGGTGATCTTCTCCGGCACCTTCGGGCGGCTGGTAAACCACTCGGCCTCGGCCCAGCTCTGCAACACCTCCTGGGCCTTGGCGTTACCCGCCTTGGCCTTGGCTGCGACATCGTTGAAGAAGTCGAACATCAGTAGCGTGTGCTTGAGGGCCTGGGCCGCCACATCGGCCACTTCCGGGTCGTCCAGCAGTTCGATCAGCGGATGGACGTTATAGCCCCCCACCATGGTGCCGAGCAGTTCGGTCGCCTTGGACTTGGAGATCAGGCCAACCTGCAGATCGCCATGCGCCACTGCGGCCAAAAACGACGCCTTGACCTTGGCCGCGTCGTCCACCCCGGGCGGCACGCGGTGCGTCAGCAAATCCAGCAGAAACGCCTCCTCGCCAGCCGGCGGGTTCTTGATCAGCTCGATCAGCTCGGCAGTCTGCTGGGCATTGAGCGGCAGGGGCGGGATGCCCAGCGCGGCGCGCTCCTGTGCGTGTTGGCGGTATTCGTTCAACATGGTCTTTTTCTCCTGGGGCTGTCAATTCTTAAAAGGGGATCGGCAGATCACGGCCTGTGTCTCCGCGGCCCGCTGCCCGGGTTGCAGCACTGATGCGTACCGCCGCCCTACTGGTGCAAACACTCCGCGGCCACACGCTGGCCTTTGGTCTGGTTCATCAGCATCGCGCGCTCGCGCACTTGCAGCCAGACGATGCCGTTGGGTGCATCCTCCAGCCGCACGACGCCGCTGGCCGTCACCACCGGCACCATGCGATGGCTGAAGCTCTTGCTCTTGACGATGAATTCGCGCGGGTTGTCAGCTGCCGCACTGACGTTGACGACGACCTTGCCGGCGCACAGATAGTCACCGGTGCGCGCACGGGCAATGACGCCGTCGATGCTGCTGGGCACCGCCGCAGGGGCCGCAGCAGGCGGCTCGGCGAACGCCTTGTCGATTGGATCGTTGCCGGCGCTCGACACCGTCGCCGCATCATCATGCTTGGCAAACAACGAAAAAGTGGAGGTATCGCAGGCAGTCAGGCCAACGGCCAGCAACGCGGCAACGGGGAAAGTGAGGGCAAGTCGCATAGTCTCTCGTCTATCAATTCGGGGGCGAAATGGAGGCATCTCGTGACGCATCAGCCACCGCGTGGCCATCCAGCCAGCGCCGCTGGGACGCCGGCAGCGCATGGCCGCTCTGATGGGCGCGTTCGATCACCTGCCAGTAATAACGGTAGCTGGCGCGGTCATGAAGAACGCCCTGGTGGCTGATGGGCGCCCATTGTGCAGCATGCGCCTTCTCAATGATCGCCACCGCCAGATCGACCTCCGCTGGCTCGGGCGCGAATGCCTCCAGGATCGGGCGAATCTGTGCGGGATGAATGCTCCACATGCGGGTGTAAGCAAGCTCGCGCCCGGCCTGGCGCGCCGCCTGCACCAGCGCCTGGGTATCGGAGAATTCCGTGACGACACAATGCGATGGTATCTTGCCATGGGCGTGGCAGGCCGCTGCCACTGCCAGCTTTGCGCGCACCACAACCGGGTGACTGAACTGGCCTTGCGCCTCCATAGCACTGGCAGGCACGGCGCCACCGTGCGCGGAAACGAAATCCATCAGCCCGAAGCTGAGCGACTGCACCCGTGGATGCCCGGCAATCTCGAAGGCGTTGTGCACGGCCAGCGGCGACTCGATCAGCGCGTGCACCGGTAGCGCCGCGCCGCCAGCAGCATCAATGGCCTGCAGGGCCTGCTCAAGCGTCTTGCGCGTATCGATCTTGGGCAGCATGACGTGACTCAGTCGGCCAGCGGCCCGCCCGACGATGATGTGCACATCATCGCTGAAGCGGGGATGCTGCGGTGCGTGCACGCGCACCGCCACGCGTTGGCCAGGCGCCGCGCCCAGTGCCAGCTCCGCCACTAGATGGGCGTGTTCCCGCTCGCCGCCCGTCGGCGCGCCGTCTTCGCAGTCGAGGGTGACATCGGCGACGCAGCGGCCAAATTCCTGCATTAGCTCGGCCTGCAGTTGCAGGCTTTTGCGCATGCGCGGCGGCGTGCCGCTGTAATGGTCGCAGACCGGCAGCGCGAACCCGCCTGACTGGCTGGCCAGCAGGACGGCACGCGGATGGTCGGCAGCAAACAACATGGAATGAATCGGCGCTATCAGGACAGCGTGGTTGCAAGGCGTCTGCCAATCCAGGCCCGATGCAGCGCGGCCCCACGCAAACTGTCCACTCGGATACAAAACGGGGCGCCACGGCGCCCCTTGCGGTGCTTACAACAAGTGCTTGACGCCTTCCTGCTCGCTCAGCAGTTCGGCCAGCGTCTTGTCGATGCGTTCCTGACTGAAGGCGTCGATCTCCAGGCCTTCGACGATCTTGTACTTGCCGTTTTCCGTCGTGCACGGAAAGCCGAATACGACATCCTTCGGAATACCGTACTCGCCATTGGACGGCACGCCCATCGTCACCCATTCGCCGCTTGAGCCCAGCGCCCAGTCGCGGATGTGGTCGATGGCGGCATTGGCCGCCGAGGCCGCCGAGGACAGGCCGCGCGCTTCGATGATCGCGGCGCCGCGCTTGCCGACGGTGGGCAGGAACACATTGACGTTCCAGTCCTGGTCGTTGATGAGCGCCTTGACCGACTTGCCGCCAATGGTGGCAAAGCGATAGTCCGCGTACATTGTCGGCGAATGATTACCCCAGACCGTCAGATGCTTGATCTCACCGACCTTGCCTCCCGTCTTGGCAGCAATCTGGCTGGCCGCGCGGTTGTGGTCCAGACGCAGCATCGCCGTGAAGTTCTCGCGGGGCAGATCCGGCGCGCTCTTCATCGCGATGTAGGCGTTGGTATTGGCCGGATTGCCGACCACCAGCACCTTGACGTCACGGCTGGCAACCTTGTTGAGGGCCTTGCCCTGCGTGGTGAAGATCTGTGCGTTCGCAGCCAGCAGGTCGGCACGCTCCATGCCAGGGCCGCGTGGGCGGGCACCGACCAGCAGCGCGTAGTCGGCATCCTTGAATGCGACTTCAGGGTCGCCCGTGGCGATGATGTCCTCAAGCAATGGAAAGGCACAATCCTGCAGTTCCATGATGACACCCTGCAGCGCCTTCTGGGCCTTCTCGTCCGGGATTTCCAGCAGTTGCAGAATGATCGGCTGGTCCTTGCCCAGCATCTCGCCCGCAGCAATACGGAACAGCAAGGCATATCCAATCTGACCAGCTGCGCCAGTCACCGCGACGCGGGCCGCTTTTTTGCTCATAGAAATCTCCACTCAGCATTGAGGTTGAAAACGGGTCACCCGGCCCTGTCGCGGAAGCCTCGGGCGCCTGCACGCCATTGGCGCATGACGAAAGCCGGGTTCATGGGGAAAGCGGGCTGCATTCTACTAGCGTTGCAAACAGGCCGTCAAAAATTCTTATGTCTTATATAAGACGTTGTAGCTATTGCGGTTCATGCGTAGAATCCCGGGCAATTTCACACCGTGACCGTTGCAGCGCATGAGTCAGCCCCATTCACCGCCGCCCCCCACTTCAACGGAGGAAGTGGGCGCTGCCATGGCCGCGCCAGCGTTCAGCCCGCTGTACCGGCAAATCAAGGGTCTGCTGCTGCAGCGCCTGCAAGCCGGGCAATGGCGCCCGGGCGAGTCCATTCCGAGCGAAATGGAGCTATCGCAGCAACTGCGCGTCAGCCAGGGCACGGTGCGCAAGGCTATCGACGAGTTGGCCGCCGAAAACCTGCTGGTGCGCAAGCAAGGCAAGGGCACGTTCGTGGCCACGCACTCGGAGCGGCACGTGCGCTACCGCTTTCTGCGCCTGCGTCCGGACACCGGCGACCTCGACGACGAAGGCCAGGCGCAGCGCACGATCCTCTACTGCCGCCGCGAGCGGGCCTCGGCGGAGCTGGCCGGTACGCTGGGCCTGCGGGCGGGCGAATCGGTCGTGCACATGCGCCGCACGCTCTCCATGCAGGGCACGCCCACGGTGCTGGAGGACATCTGGCTGCCCGGCCACACCTTCAAGGCCATTACCGCCGAGCTCGTCACCGAGTACGCGGGGCCGACCTACGCGCTGCTGGAAAAGGAGTTCGGCGTGCACATGGTGCGCGCCGTCGAGAAGATCAAGGCTGTTGCCGCACCCAATGCGGAAGCGGCGCAGCTGCTGCAGGTACCCCCATCAACGCCGCTGCTGCAGGTCGAACGTGTGGCCTATACCTACAACGATGTGCCGATGGAGCTGCGGCGCGGACTCTACCGCACCGACACCCATCATTACCTCAACGAGCTCAACTGATGTCCCGGCAGTCACCCAACCAACTATCTGCACCGTGCAGCGACCAGTCATGCCGCACTGAATTGCTAGGGTTTCCCGTTATGCTAACCATCCTCGGCACGCGTCTGCGGCGCGCTGCTGCTGCGCCTGCCTGGGCGCGCGAGGCGCGCCGACACACGTGACGCGCTTGCCACTAAAATCCGCTGGTTTGCCCTAGGCAGGCTGACTCCACCTTCGCAGCACATAACGTCATCAATCCCATGAATGAAATCACCAAGAAGCGGCCAGAGTTTCGCAACATCAACCTTTTCAACGATGTGCGCACCTACAGGATGCCTCCCGCAGCCATCCTGTCGATCCTGCACCGTGCCAGCGGCGCCATCATGTTCTTGCTGCTGCCATTCGTGATCTGGGTGTTTGACCAGTCGCTGCGTTCACCGCAGACGTATGCCCGCGTCACCAGCATCTTCCATGAGGGGCTGTGGATCTTCCCCGGCGTGCTGGTGCGGTTGGGCGTGCTGGTGCTGCTGTGGGCGTTCCTGCACCACCTCTGCGCAGGCCTGCGCCACGTCTGGATGGACATCGACCACCACCGCGTGACCAAGCAATTCGGTCGCAGCTCGGCACTGGCGTCATTTGCCATCAGCCTGGGCTTGACGGTCATCTTCGGCGCCAAGGTCTTTGGCCTCTGGTAAGGCACCGCCCCTCACGTTTTAGCAAGGAGATAGCCCCATGTCCGTCAACTACGGTTCCAAGCGCATCGTCGTCGGTGCTCACTACGGCCTGCGCGACTGGCTCAGCCAGCGCGTCACCGCAGTGCTGATTGCACTGTACGCGCTGACGCTCATCGTGCAGGTACTCTGCATCAGTGGCCCCATCGACTATGCCGCCTGGCAGTCGATCTTCGCTGCGCAGTGGATGCGCATCTTCACCTTCGTCATTGCCGTGGCCGTGCTTTGGCACGCATGGGTTGGCATTCGCGAAATCGGCATGGACTACGTCTCCAACGTTGCGCTGCGCCTGGTGGTCGATGTACTGGCCATCGTTTGGCTGGTCGGCTGCGCTGGCTGGGTTTTCCAGGTTCTCTGGAACATTTGAATGCGCTGCCCGCATGCAGGCGCTTAAGTCCCGCATGCCGTCCATCGCCCCACTCTGACACCTAGAAGAATTCCTCACATCATGAGCTACACCAAAGAGAACATCATCACCCGCAAATTCGACGTCGTGATCGTCGGCGCGGGTGGCTCCGGCCTGCGTGCAGCGCTCGAACTCTCGCGCGCCGGCCTTTCCGTGGCGTCACTGTCGAAGGTTTTCCCAACGCGCTCGCACACCGTGGCTGCACAAGGTGGCGTGTCGGCATCGCTGGGCAACATGAGCGAGGACAACTGGCACTACCACTTCTACGACACCATCAAGGGCTCGGACTGGCTGGGGGATCAGGACGCCATCGAGTTCATGTGCCGAGAGGCGCCCAATGTGGTGATCGAGCTCGAACACTTTGGCATGCCGTTCGACCGCAACCCTGATGGCACCATCTACCAGCGCCCGTTCGGCGGCCACACTGCCAACTACGGCGAGAAGCCCGTGCAGCGCGCCTGTGCCGCGGCAGACCGCACCGGCCACGCCATGCTGCACACGCTCTACCAGCAAAACGTCAAGGAAAAGACCAATTTCTTTGTCGAATGGATGGCGCTGGACCTGATCCGCGACCAGGACGGCGATGTGGTGGGCGTCACTGCCATCGAACTGGAAACGGGTGACCTGTACATTCTGCGCGCCAAGGCGGTGCTGCTGGCGACCGGCGGCGCCGGCCGCATCTTTGCCGCCTCGACCAACGCCTTCATCAACACCGGCGACGGTCTGGGCATGGCGGCACGTGCGGGCATTCCGCTGCAGGACATGGAGTTCTGGCAGTTCCACCCCACCGGCGTGGCGGGTGCAGGCGTGCTGCTGACCGAAGGCTGCCGCGGCGAAGGCGCCGTGCTGCGCAACAGCGAAGGCGAGCGCTTCATGGAACGCTACGCGCCGACGCTCAAGGATCTGGCGCCGCGCGACTTCGTCTCGCGCTCCATGGATCAGGAGATCAAGGAAGGCCGCGGCTGCGGCCCGAACAAGGACTACATCCTGATGGACATGACCCACCTGGGTGCAGAGACCATCCGCAAGCGCCTGCCATCGGTGGAAGAAATCGGCCACAACTTCGCCAACGTCGACATCACCAAGGAGCCAATTCCTGTCGTGCCGACCATCCATTACCAGATGGGCGGCATCCCGACCAACATCAACGGCCAGGTCGTCGTCAAGACGGCATCGAGCTACGCCGATGTCGTGCATGGTCTGTATGCCGTCGGCGAATGCTCGTGCGTGTCCGTGCACGGCGCCAACCGCCTGGGCACGAACTCGCTGCTTGACCTGCTGGTGTTCGGCAAGTCCGCAGGCAAGCACATCGTGCAATCGGTGCGTAACCAGCACGAGCACAAGCCACTTCCCGCCGATGCCGCCGACCGTACGCTTGAGCGCCTCAACCGCCTGCAAACCTCCAACTCCGGCATCTATTCGCAGGAAGTGGCCAACGAAATCCGGCAAACCATGCAGCACCACGCTGGCGTTTTCCGCACGCAAAAAGGCATGGACGAGGGCGTCGTCAAGATCAACGCCATTCGCGAAAAGGTCGGGCACGTCACCCTCAAGGACAAGTCCAAGGTCTGGAACACCGCGCGTATGGAGGCGCTGGAGATCGACAACCTGATCGAAGTGGCACAGGCCACCATGACCTCGGCGGCCGCACGGCACGAGTGCCGTGGCGCGCACACCGTCTACGACTACGAGCACCCGGCGGATCACCCCGAGTTCCCACTGGGCCGCAACGACAAGGAATGGCTCAAGCACACCCTGTGGTACAGCGCCACCAACAGCCTCGACTACAAGCCGGTCAACCTCAAGCCGCTCACGGTAGACAGCGTGCCACCGAAGGTGCGTACCTTCTAATCACCGCCCACGAGAGAAGAACACCATGACCATCCGCAAATTCCAGATCTATCGCTACGACCCTGACAAGGACGCCAAGCCGTACATGCAGGAGGTGGAAGTCGAGCTCGACGGCCACGAGCGCATGCTGCTCGACGCCCTCGTCAAGCTCAAGGCCAAGGATCCGTCCATTGCGTTCCGCCGCTCCTGCCGCGAGGGCGTGTGCGGCTCCGATGCCATGAACATCAATGGCAAGAATGGGCTGGCCTGCCTGACCAACATGAACACGCTGCCGGGCACCATTGTGCTCAAGCCGCTGCCCGGCCTGCCCGTCATCCGCGACCTGATCGTGGACATGACCCAGTTCTTCAAGCAGTACCACAGCATCCAGCCCTACCTGCAGAACGACCATCTCCCGCCCGAACGCGAGCGTCTGCAGTCGCCCGAGGAGCGCGAGGAGCTCAACGGCCTGTATGAGTGCATTCTGTGTGCCAGCTGCTCGACCAGCTGCCCGTCGTTCTGGTGGAATCCGGACAAGTTCGTCGGCCCCGCTGGCCTGCTGCAGGCCTACCGCTTCATTGCCGACAGCCGCGATGACGCTACCGGCGCCCGCCTGGATAACCTTGAGGATCCGTACCGCCTGTTCCGCTGCCACACGATCATGAACTGCGTGGATGTGTGCCCCAAGGGCCTCAACCCCACGCGCGCGATCGGCAAGATCAAGGAACTCATGGTCCGCCGCGCCATTTGAGTCTGCCTGAGCTGCGCGCGCCAATTCGGCGCGCGTTTTTCCATCCCGCCCTGACAACGCGTACCAACGCATTGTCGAGTCCCATCCCATCACCCGTTGCCCACTGGCCCCGCCCTATGACTGCTGCAACCACCGACTCGGAACAACGCTTGATGACCGACCTGGAGTTGCGCCAGCTGCAATGGCGCAGCCGCAGAGGGCTGCTGGAAAACGACCTGCTGATCGAGAAATTCTTTGCCCGCCACGGCGCCAGCCTGACGGTGGAACAGGGCAAGGCCATGACGGCCCTGATGAACCTGCCCGACAACGACCTGCTGGATTTGCTGCTGCGCCGAACCGAACCACAAGGAGAGATTGCCACCCCCGCGATTCGTCATGTGCTGGAGTTGCTGCGCCCAGCGCCGCTGCCTGCTGCGTCCTGACGCACTACAGGCTGCTGCTACGCGCTGCACTGCTGTCACACCCCTTTTTGAAATCTATGCCTGGTCGTGCAGCCTTGCTGCACACCCATGCCAGGCGCCATCAGAGGAAGGTAAATATGAAGCTGTCCGACAACAAAGCAACCCTGTCATTTTCTAATGGCAAAGCGGCAGTTGAGCTGCCCGTGTACGAAGGCACCATGGGCCCGGATGTCATCGACATCCGCAAGCTCTACGGTCAGACCGGCATGTTTACCTATGATCCGGGCTTTCTCTCCACCGCGTCGTGCCAGTCCGCCATCACCTACATCGATGGCGACAAGGGCGAGCTGCTGTACCGCGGCTATCCCATCGAGCAGCTGGCGACCAACTGTGACTATCTTGAAACCTGCTACCTGCTGCTTTACGGTGAACTGCCCAATGCCACGCAGAAAGCCGAGTTCGATGAGCGCGTCACGCGCCACACCATGGTCAACGAGCAGATGCAGTTCTTCCTGCGCGGTTTCCGCCGGGACGCGCACCCGATGGCCATCCTGACCGGGCTGGTGGGCGGGCTGTCAGCCTTCTACCACGACAGCACTGACATCAACAATCCGGAGCACCGCGAGATCGCCGCTATCCGGCTGATCGCCAAGATGCCCACGCTGGTTGCCATGGCCTACAAGTACGGCATCGGCGCACCGTACATGTACCCGCAGAACAACCTCAGCTACGCCGGCAACTTCCTGCGCATGATGTTTGGCAACCCCTGCGAGGAGTACAAGGTCAACCCCGTGCTGGAACGGGCGATGGACCGCATCTTCATCCTGCACGCCGATCATGAGCAGAATGCCTCCACCTCCACCGTGCGCCTGTGCGGCTCCTCGGGCACCAACCCGTTTGCCGCCATCGCAGCTGGCGTCGCATGCCTGTGGGGGCCGGCGCACGGCGGTGCCAATGAGGCCTGCCTGAACATGCTCGAGGACATCCAGCGCAACGGCGGCGTGGCCAAGGTCGGCGAGTTCATGGAGAAGGTCAAGGACAAGTCCTCCGGGGTCAAGCTGATGGGCTTTGGCCACCGTGTCTACAAGAACTACGACCCGCGCGCCAAGCTGATGCAGGAAACCTGCAACGAGGTGCTGGCCGAGCTTGGCCTGGAAAAGGATCCGCTCTTTGCGCTGGCCAAGCAGCTGGAAAAGATCGCGCTGGAAGACGATTACTTCGTGCAGCGCAAGCTCTACCCGAACGTGGACTTCTATTCCGGCATCGTGCAGCGTGCCATCGGTATTCCCGTGAACCTGTTCACCGGTATCTTTGCGCTGGCCCGCACCGTGGGCTGGATTGCGCAGCTGAACGAGATGATCTCCGATCCCGAGTACAAGATCGGCCGTCCACGCCAACTCTTTACCGGCCACGCCCCGCGCCAGGTCCAGCCCATCGGGCAACGCTGATCCTGTCAGCGCGGCCCTGCGACGGGCCACCCTATCTAAAAAGCGCCCAATGGGCGCTTTTTTCCATGGCATGCGGCTCCGCCACCCTGTCGGCGCGGTGCTCACTGGAACATGCGTCATGCTCGGCGTCGCCGCGGACGGCACATTCCCGCCTTCACCCACTGCCGCCGTAGACACGCGTCAACGATTCGGCCACGCACACCGGCTTGTCCTGACCTTCACGCTCAATGGTTGCCTGCCACGTCATCTGCAATCCGCTTGGCGCAACGGGCTGTACCTCCAGCAGCACCAGCCGCGCGCGCAGCCGGCTGCCCACCGGCACGGGTGCGGTAAAGCGCACCTTGTTCAATCCATAGTTGACGGCCATGTCCACGCCCTTGATGCGAAAGGCCTCCTCCATGAACGAGGCCAGCAGTGACAGCGTGAAAAAGCCATGTGCCACCGTGGTGCCGAATGGCCCCGCCGCGGCACGCACCGGATCCACATGGATCCACTGCTGATCGCCCGTGGCCTGTCCGAATAGATCAATGTGCTGCTGCGTGACCGTGCGCCAACCGGTCACGGCCACTTCCTGTCCCTGGAGCGCGGCCAGCTCGGCATAGTTAGCAAAGGTTTTCATACGCGCCACGATAACCGTGCGGTACGCGCGCCGATGTCTGGCACGCGACACACCCGGCGTCACAGAGCGTTCATAACCGGTCACTAGACTGGGGCACCTTGCCATCCTTACGCCTGATGTCATGTTTTCCGTTGACCATGTGCTCCAGTCCCGCTTTCCGCAACTCAGCCAGCGCAGCCCGCGCGCCTACGGCACGTTGCTGACACTGCTGCGGTTCGTCTTCCGGGAATCGGAGTTCGAGTCGTTCGCGCAGCGCTATCCGCACCTGCGTGGCTTTGACTTCGTCGAGCAGGTGCTAGACCACTTTGGGTTTGCCACTGCAGTGACGGACCGCGACCGCGAACGCATCCCGGCCTGGGGGCGTGTGGTCATCATCGCCAACCATCCCATTGGCAGCCTGGATGGTCTGGCGCTGCTGAAGATGGTGGGCCAGGTCCGCCGCGATGTCCGTGTGGTTGCCAACGACATGCTGCAGCACCTCGCGCCGCTGCAGCAGTTGCTGCTGCCCGTCAACAACATGGGTGGCAGCACCGCACATGAACATTTGCGCGCCATCGACGCGCACCTGCAGGCTAATGGCGCAGTCATCATCTTTCCCGCCGGCGAGGTTTCACGCATCAGCCCCAAGGGCGTGCGCGACGGACGCTGGAACGCCGGCTTTCTGCGTTTTGCCAGGCGCGCACAGGCGCCGATCCTGCCCATCTGCATCGAGGCACACAACTCGGTGTTCTTCTATGCGCTGTCGATGCTTGCCAAGCCGCTGTCAACGCTGTGGCTGGTGCGCGAAATGTTCAAGCACGCCAACGATACGGTGCAGGTGCGCATCGGCCTGCCGATTCCCTTCGCGCAGTATCGGACACTGCCGGGCACGCTGCCCGATCAGGTCAAGCTTTTCAAGCACCATGTCTACAGGGTCGGCAAGGGCCGCTCGGCCGCGCCGTTTCGCAGCATGCCAGAGAGCGTGGCCCATCCGGAGGCAAGGCAGGCACTGCGCGAGGCGCTGCGCCAGTGCGAGCTGCTGGGCACCACCCGCGAGGGCCTGCACATCCGGCTGTTTCAATACGAGCAGGATTCGTGCATTCTGCGCGAGCTTGGCAGGCTGCGCGAGATCAGTTTTCGCGCCGTCGGCGAGGGCACCGGGCGCAAGCGCGACATCGACCACTTCGATGCGCTTTACGAACACCTTGTCCTGTGGGACGACGAGGCCCTGGAAATCGTCGGGGCCTACCGCCTGCGCCGCATTGCGCAGGAGCAGGAGCAGGAGCAGGAGCGCGCAGCCGCTGCTCCTGCCGGGGCGGCTGCGACCGTGCGGCATCTGAGCGCAGCGCTCTACAGCAGCACCCTGTTCGAGTACCACGAGCAGGCCCTGCCGGTGCTGCAGCAAGGCCTGGAACTCGGACGCAGCTTCGTGCAGCCACGCTACTGGCGCCAGAATGGGCTGGACCTGCTCTGGCGTGGCATCGGTGCGTACCTGCAGCGCCATCCGCAGCTGCGCTATCTGCTCGGGCCGGTTACGCTGAGTGCGCAGTTCCCACCCTGGGCGCAGAGCGCGCTCATTGGTTTTTACCGCCATCACTGGCCGGCCCAGACGCCGCTGGCCACAGCCAGGGTGCCCTATCAGCCGCCGCAGGATGTCTGCCCGGTGGACTGGGCTGCTACCGACAGCCGCAGCGGGCTTCAGCAGCTCAAGCTGCAGCTGGCGCAAGCGGGCCTGGCCATTCCCCCGCTGTTCAAGCAGTACAGCGAGGTCAGCGAACCCGGCGGCACGCAGTTCGTCGCATTCGGCCGCGACGCCGCGTTCGGCAACTGCATCGATGCGCTCGTGGTCGTGGACCTGCACCGCCTCAAGGCCAGTCGCCGCAAGCGCTACCTTGGTGACGACGCGGATGACCGCGCCGCCAGCGCCCACACTGCCTAGCGTTGGGCTACAGTGCGGGATTGACGATTCCGCATTGCATGCCGCTGGCCATGTCCGCTCCATCCCCCCGACCCACCCTGCGTATTCCCCAGAAGCCCCAATCCACCACCGAGAGCCGGCGTACCAAGCCCGTGCGCCCGGGCGGCAAAAAGGCCACCGGAACCAACGGTGGCAGCAGCGCACGCGCCCCATCCAGCGGCAAGACCGCGTCTTCGCTCAGCGGCAAAACGGCCGCTCCGACCGTCGCACCTTCCCGCTCAGCCTCGCCGACCGCGCGCACGCGCCAACGCGGGGACGCGCCCGCGTCGCGAGGCGCGCAGACGCGCCCGGCAGCCGGGAAGACAACCTCGCAGCGCCCCAGCACGCACGCGCACGAGCGCGCGGCCGCCAGCCCTGTCCGTTCAAGCGTTGCGCCCTCAGGCATCCGGTTGAACAAGCACCTTGCTGATGCGCAGTACTGCTCGCGGCGCGAGGCCGATGTGTGGATCGAGCGCGGCTGGGTGCTCGTCAACGGACGGCCCGCCCGGATGGGTCAGCGCATCCAGACCGAGGACCGCATCACCATCCTGCCAGCCGCGCACGCGCAGCAGAGCACCCAGCGCACGATCCTGCTGCACAAGCCGGTCGGCTACGTCAGTGGTCAGCCCGAGGACGGGCATGAACCGGCGCTGGTTCTGCTCACCGATGCCAACCATTGGCGGCACGATCCCCTGGCCAACCAACCCGCGCCGCACTCGCTCAAGGGCTTCGCGCCCGCTGGCCGCCTGGACATCGACTCCACCGGACTGCTCATCCTCACCCAGGATGGGCGCATCGCGCGCGAAATCATCGGCGCAGACAGCCAGATCGACAAGGAATACCTGGTGCGGGTACGCTACCACGCGCCAGACGGCGCGGTCATCGACAGCGCCGTGGACCAGGCCTTTCCGGCAGAGCAGCTGGCGCGCCTGCGCCATGGACTGGAACTGGACGGCGTCCCCCTCAAGCCCGCACAGGTCGACTGGCAGAACCCCGAACAGTTGCGCTTCGTCCTGCGCGAAGGCCGCAAGCGGCAGATCCGGCGCATGTGCGAGCAGGTCGGCCTGCATGTGACCGCGCTCAAGCGCGTGCGCATCGGGAGCCTGACGCTGGGTCAGCTGCCCCTGGGCCAGTGGCGCTACCTGGATGTGCACGAGCGTCCCTGACAACCTGATCACGCGAAATTCCGCAGTGATCTGGCCGCTACGACGCACGGCTCCGCGCATATGGCACGTCAGGGCGCGCCATTACCTGACTGATTTCATCAGGTATCCGAAAAATCGTAGGGGCATTCGCAAAAAACTATTGCATTCATGAATAACAATAATTATCATTAGCTTCAACAACAGCAGGTAGCCGTTCACTGTGATGCCTGCATTCCCACCAACCAGCATCTGAAGCTACTTTGCAATGACACCCGCCAGCAAGTCGACCACCGAAGCTTCTCTTGGCGCATCGCGCAATCTGCTGCCTCGCGGCGCCGACCTGGATAGCCTGGAGCTGCTCAAGGGCCAGAAGTCGGTCACCATTCAGCACAACGGTGCGCTCTATCGCCTGCAGGCCACCAAACTGGGCAAACTCATTCTGACAAAGTAAGCAAAGAACCTTGGACGTGGAGCGGCAACAGCACGCGCAGGACCTTTTCATCGTGGGGCGACCGGAGTTCTCTTGGAGTCTCCATCAAGGTCGTTTTTGCCAGCCAATGGCTTTGGCCCGGTAGCCAGGCATTTTTTTCGACACCCACCCAGCCCTGTTGATACTGCTGCTGCACCAGCATCCACATCTCTGACCGTTTCATCGTGGGGCGACCGACAATCCTCTTGAGGATTCTCAAAAGGTCGTTTTTGCCAGCCAAACGCCCACCAATGTGCGCGTGCGGATTAGCCAGGCTTTTTTTCCCCATCGCAGCAATTCTTGCTTCAATCCGCCTGATGGGCCTGCTTGAGCCTAGTCCGCGAGGCTTGTCGCTACATGCGCGCAAGCCGTTGCACCGCGTTCCGTTGGACATGCACTTTGCACCATCTGTGCACTTTCCGCACCAGCCAGCGGGATAATCCCAGTTCGGAGAATTCTTGCTACAGTGCAGCCACTGTTGCGACCGCTGCATCTCGTGGCGACCGCCCTGTTGATTGATCGCATTGCAAGGAGCATCTCACATGGCCCGCATGGTCCACTGCGTCAAACTAGGAGTCGAGGCCGAAGGTCTGGATTTCCCTCCATACCCGGGAGAGTTGGGCAAACGTATCTACGAAAACGTCAGCAAGGAAGCCTGGGCCGCATGGCTGCGCCACCAGACCATGCTGGTCAACGAAAACCGCCTGAACCTTGCCGACGCACGTGCCCGCCAGTACCTGGCGCGCCAGATGGAGCAGCACTTCTTCGGCAGTGGCGCTGACGCGGCGCAAGGCTACGTGCCTCCCAGCGCATAACGGGCGTCTGGCTGGCTCGCCCAGCGTCTTCTCACTGGTGCTGCGCGCCAACCGTGCGCAGCCGCACTTCGGCCAAGGCCAGATCTTCGGGCGTATCCACGTCAAACACCACCCCGGCATCCTGCAGCGGCAGCACCACCATCTGCCCCTGTGCCTCTGCCCGTGCGGCGACACTGCGTGCACCGCCTGCGCCGTGCAGGCACAGCAAGGCCTGACGATACGCTGCAGCAAAGCCAACCGGATGGCCACGCTGGCCAAGGTAGCTCGGCACCACCACCGGCGCGACCTTCGCCTGCAAAGCTCGGGCCACGGTGCGAAGGCTGCCGGGCTGCACCAACGGCATGTCGCCGGGCAGAATGAGCCACCCCGCCGCCTCGGCAGTGACCTGCACGCCACGCACAATCGTATCGCCCATGCTGGGGCTATCGTGCGCAGGGCAAACCAGCCGCCAGGGCAGACCGCTGGCGGCGACCTGCGCAAGCGTGGTCTCCAGCAATGTGCGCCCTGCCACCACCGCGTCCAGTTTGTGGCCCTGCCCGCCTGCGGCGCGAAACCGGCAGCCCTGCCCACCCGCCAGCACCAGCACAACCACGTCCGTTGCATGCGCTTGCATGTCCGGTTCGTATTGGACATTCATTGGACGTTCACTTGTGCGCCGCCTCGGCAGGAAACAATGCCGCGATGGCGCGGCGAATTCCACCATAGCCTGTGCAGCGGCACAGATTGCCACACATCTGCGCCTCCACGTCCGCGCGCGATGGCTGTGGCCGCTGCTGGTGCAGCCAGGTCAGATGCACCACCATGCCGGCCGTGCAGTAGCCGCACTGCACGGCACCGCATGCGTCCATCGCCCGCATCACTGGCCGGGCCTGGGCCGTCTCGCGAAGCAACTCAATGGTCTGCACCGACTGGCCCTGTAGCTGGTAGGCCATCAGCAGGCAGGCGTTGGCCGGCGCGCCATTGAACCACACCATGCAGGCGCCGCAGCGGCCTACCTCGCACCCTGGCTTGGCGCCCAACAGCTGCCAGTGCTCGCGTAGCAGCGTCAGCAGACGGGTGTCGGGACGACAGCGCACGCTGACGACGCTGCCGTTGAGTGAGAACTTCAGCACGATCGCGGTCACGTCTTGCGTCTCGGTCTGCCGCGCAGCGGCACGCTCAGATGGCATTGTCGCGCTCCAGCATGGCAATCACATCAGCGGGAAACACGGGCAGGCGCGTGACCGGGCGCTGCAGCGCCTGCGCCAGTGCATTGGCCACTGCTGGCACGGCGACGTTGACGCTGATCTCGCCTGCCCCGCGTGGCCCGATGGGATCGCCTGCAGGCAGGTTCTCGATGGCCAGCACTTCCATCTGCGGCGCATCGGCAAATGTAGGGATGAAGTAGGCATCCAGATTGCGCGCAGTGTAGTGGCCCCCAATGCACTCCAGCGACTCCTGCGTGCATAGCCCCATGCCCATGACGGCACCTCCTTCCATCTGTCCGAGTAGGCCCTGTACGGAAACGACCGGTCCCAGCGCGGCGCACATCACCATGCGCTCGACGCCTACGGCGCCACTCCAGCAGTCGACGCGCACCTGTGCCAAGGCCGCACAGGCGCCGAACACGAAATGGGTGTCTGGTGCATTGCCCGCTGGATCTTCAGCCGGCAGCTCGATGGCAATGCACGGCCGTGCATCGCCCGTGCCTGCCGCGAGTTCGGCGTAAGACAGCACACACTGGCCGTCGCGAAACATGCCTCCACGCCCCGGGTGCAGCGCTTGAGGCGGACATCGTAGCAGCCGCGCTGCCGCTGCCGTCATGGCGTGGAACCATGGCTTACGCGCCCGCACCACGGCCCGCCACGCCAGCGTGGTGGCGCGCGAGGCCGCCACGGGCCCGGAGTCTGGTGTACAGGCGGTGTCCCCCAGCACTGCACGCACGTCCTCCTCCGCACAGCCCAGATGCCGCGCGCAGACGTTGCGCATGCTGCCGGCAAGGTTTTGACCCAGCTCCGTGAAGCCGCAACGCAGTTCAATCTGGCCGTCGGCAGCCAGCGCCAATACCATGCGGCTATCGCCGGGTCCGCCCTTGCCGAAGCCGTCGCTGCGATGCACCAGCGCCAGCCCGACTCCATGCAGGTAGCGACCAGCTTCGCTGCGCCAGCGGTGCGGCCCCAGCCACAGCGGATGCTGGCGCGCCACGTCCAGAGCGCGCTGCGCGCCATCGAATGGCACCACCGCCTGCCCGAGAGGACCCGGTGCCGTTGGCTCGGCAAGGTTGCGGGCACGCAGTTCGGCCTCATCCAGGCCCACCAGCGCGGCCAGCTGGGCGATCTGCTGCTCCAGCGCATACTGCACCTGCACCGCGCCAAAGCCCCTGAACGCACCGGCAACCCCGTTGTTGGTATAGGCCAGGCGCGCACGCAGGTCCACGGCGTCGTAGCGATACGGGCCCGGCGCGTGCTCCAGCGCCGCATCCAGCACTTCTGGCCCGTGGGTGGCATAGGCACCGGTGTCGGCAAGAATGTCCACCTGGTGAAAACAGAGTCGGCCCTGTGCATCGCAACCGGTGCGCATGCGGATGCGCATCGGATGGCGCTTGACGCCAAAATCCACGGATTGGGGCCGCGTCAGATGCAGACGTACCGGGCGCTGCGCCTTCCACGCCAGCAACGCGGCAATCGGCTGAATGGTTAGCTCGTCCTTGCCACCGTAGGAGCCGCCCACCGGTGAGCCGGTGGCCTGCACCTGCGTCGGCGCCAGGCCGAGCATGTCGGCAACGACCCGGCATTCCCGCGCCGGGTTGTGCCCGCCAAAGAACAGCCGCAAGCCACCGCGCCCGTCGGGCTCGGCCACACCGCCTTCCGTCTCCAGATAGGCATGCAGCTGGCGCGGCGTGGTATAGACATGCTCAACCACGTGCACCGCACGCGCTCGCGCGGCCTGCATGTCGCCACGGCGGTAGGTTGCCTGATGCAACAGATTGCCCTGCGGATGTACATGGCAGGCTTCCGGCAGATCATGCGCCAGCGCCGCGTCGGGATCGTCCACGACGGGCAGGGGCGCATAGTCCACCACGATGGCTCGCAACGCTGCGCGTGCCGTCTCCAGATCAATTGCGGCCACTGCCGCCACGGCATCGCCCACATAGCGCACCTTGTCGTCGCACAGCACCGGACGGTCCACCTTGCGCAGGCCATAGTAGGCCTGAGAGGGAATGTCCGCATGTGTCACCACCGCGTGCACCCCTGGCATGGCGCGGGCGACGCGGGTATCGATGCGAAGGATACGGGCATGCGGCCATGGACTGCCCAGCACCAAGCCGCGCAGCTGGCCCGTGGCGACACGGTCGGTCAGATAGCCCGGCGTACCGCCCAGCTTGGCCTGTACGTCGGGTCGGCGGTCCAGTTGCGCCTCGTGCAGAGGCACGATGCGATGCGGCGCATCGAATGCAAGGGCCATCAGACTCCCTCCAGACAGCCGTGATGCCCGGCAATCAGACGGCTGGCAATCAACGCCAGATCCGCAGGCAGCGTAATGCGGCAGGCCGCCCGGATTGTTTGCAGATCGGGCGGTGTCACCGCCTGGCGCGCCAGCGCTGTTTCCACCGCGTGCAGGCGATGCAACGGCGTGCCCGGTGCTGCCGCGGCCACCCGTACGATCTGCGCGTCCCCCGGACTCCAACGCAGCGCCAGACGAATGCGCGCGGGCGAGAATGCCGCGCGGTACCCCACCTTCTCGAACACGCAGCGGCCAAGCGCCCTCCTGTCGGCGCGCGGCAACCAGAACGCGACCATCAACGGTCTGGACGCTCGCTGCGCGAGCGCTTCAAGCGGCAGTACCACACCATCGGCCAGTTCGACCTGCGCGTCCAGCGCGAGCAGGACCGGGCCACAATCGCCCTCGCCCCAGCCCACGTTGCCGCCGAGTGTCCCCAGCCTGCGCACACCCGGCGCACCCAATTGCGAAAGCGCCTCGCACAGCAGCGGCGCGTGATGGCGTACCAGGCTGTGGCAGCGCACCGTCTCCAGCCGCGCCGCGGCCCCCACACGCAGGCCCTGCTCCGCGAGCGTGATCTGCTGCGTCTGTGGCCAGCCCATCACATCGATGAACGTGGTCTGCGTCGGTGCAAGGCGCGGCTCGGGCCACTCCTGCTGCACCACGGTCGCGCCGGCCAGATAGCGCGCCAGCGGGCCCAGCCTGTCGGCCAGCTGCTGGGCCTGCTGCGGCGAGGGTGGACGAATCAGGCGCATGGCCGCGACGCCCGCACTCAGCGTCCGGCCCAGAAAGCCTGATGCTGGGCCTGGATTTCATCCTGCAGCGCCGCCACCGGGCCGATGAGCTCGACCGGCTTCTGGCCATGATCGAACACATAGCGCGAAGCGACGCTCATCGTAGGATTCTCGCCATGCGCACCGGTACAGGCCAGCAATGCATGCTCGGTCATGCCGAACACCACACGGCCGATGTTGGCCCAGTACACCGTACCAGCGCACATGCAGCACGGCTCCACCGTGGTGTAGAGCGTGCATTCCCACAGATAGCTTGCGCTGTAGTTGAGCGCAGCAATGCGCGCCAGCGTCGATTCCGCGTGGTTGACGGTATCGATGTTGCACTGCTCCAGCAGCACTGTCTCATGGTCGGGCGCCACAAGAATGGCCCCGAACGGATGCCGCCCCAGCGAGACGGCGCGCTGCGCAACCTCGCCAGCGCGGCGCAGATGACGCTGGATCTGCGCCGAGGTAGGCGCCGTGCACGGAGGAGACAGAGGAATCTGGGCGTGAGTCATGACTGCAAGGCAAGGAGAAAGGCCACAGCGGCGCTGCGGTTTGGGCAACAACGGGCATCGACGGGCATCAGGCCTGGGTCCCCTGGCTCCAGGGAAACAGGCGCTGCTGCAGCCAGCGAACCAGGCCGTACAGCACTAGGCTGCTGAGCACCAGCAACACCAACGCCGCAAACGCCACCGGTACCTGAAAGGACGATGTGGCATACAGGATCAGGTAACCCAGCCCCTTTTCCGCCGCCACGAACTCGGCCACCACCGCGCCGACGATGGCCAGCGTGATCGACACCTTGAGCGCGGAAAACAGATAAGGCACGGCATACGGCATGCGAATCTGCCAGTACTGGCGCGAGGTGCTGGCTCGCAGCGAGCGCGAAAGCTCAATCAGCTCGGCGGGCACCGAGGACAGCCCCAGCGCCGTGGACACTACCAGCGGAAAGAACGCGATCAGCGTGGTGATGACAATGCGCGGCAGCCATCCCGCCCCGAGCGTGACGACGATGATGGGCGCGATCGCCACGATGGGGGTGGACTGGATGACCACCAGCCACGGCATGATGATGCGCGAGAGCAAGGCGGAACGGGTGATCGTGATCGCCAGCGGCAGCGCCAGCGCAATGGCCACCAGATAGCCGCCGAGCGCCACCTGCAGTGTCGCCATGGCATGCTCCAGCCAGCGCGACGGCGTCAGTGCCGTAGCCGCATGGGCAATCGCGCTTGGCGCAGGCAGCACGTACTCCGGAATGGTGGCCAACCGGCAGGCCAGTTCCCAGGCGAGCAATACCAGCAGGAACACCAGCAGCGACGCATTGCGGCCAACCAGGGCGCGCAGCGCTCCCGGCTGCGGCACGCCGCCTGGCGTCTCCGGAGCTGTTGCAGAAGGGGAAGATGGAGTGGGCATGGTGTCCTCAGGCTGGCGCGCGGCTGAATACCTGCACACGAATCGCGTTAGCCATCTCGGTAAAAAGCGGATCGGCCAGGGTCGCCATGTCCCGAGGACGCGGCAATGGCACGTCAATGACATCGTCTACCTTGCCGGGGCGCGCGCTCATCACGACGATGCGGTCAGACAGCAGCAGCGCTTCCTGGATCGAGTGGGTTACGAACACCACCGTCTTGGGCCGCTCGCTCCAAATGCGCAGCAATTCGAAGCTCATCTCGTCGCGCGTGAGTGCGTCGAGTGCGGAAAACGGCTCGTCCATCAGCAAGATGTCAGGGTCATGCAGCAGCGAACGCGCAATGGCCACGCGCTGCTGCATGCCTCCGGAGAGTTCGCCGGGGCGCTTGTGGCCAAAGTCCGTCAGGCCCACCATGCGTAACAGCTCTCGCGCACGCGCATGCTCTTGCACCGTGACGCGCCCGTACTTGTGCTTCATCGGGAAAGTGATGTTGTCCAGCACCGTCAGCCACGGCAGCAGCGTGGGCTTCTGAAACACCATACCGATCTCATCGCGCGGCTCCGTCACCGGCGTGTCGAAGATACGTATCAGGCCCGAAGTCGGCCTCAGCAGTCCGGCAATCAGCCGCAGAATGGTCGATTTGCCGCAGCCCGATGGGCCGATCAGCGAGACGAACTCGTTTCTGCGCAAGTGCAGTTGCACATCCTGCAACGCGGTGACGCTGCCGCCGTCACTGGCAGCAAAGACCTGTCCGACCGCATCCAGGTCGATCACATGTTCCATGAAGTAGCTCGCGGGTGGTTCCAATGCAGAATCGGGCGGCGCCGGGCCTGCCCTGCGCCTCAGGGCGCGGCAAAACCGCGCTCGACCAACGTTTCCGGATCCAATTTGTCAGCCGCATAGTTCATGGATGCGGCCACCCAGTCCCAGGTGGCTTTCAGCAAGGCCGGATCGAAAGTGCCGAAGCCGAACTGCTCGCTGACCTCGTTTTGCAGCAGCGGGATAGAGGCCTCGAACTCGGCCTGCACCACCTCGACGTTGGCCTCCGGTACGTGCGCCTGCAGGTCCTTGGCGGCTTGCTGCGGATTGGCAATGGCGAACGCCACGGATTTGCGCAGGGCGCGCAGATAGCGCTGCAGTACCTCAGGCTGCTCGTCAATCAAACGGGTGCTGGCCATGGCCGACCAGCCGTATCCGTCCAGGCCGAAGTCACTCCAGGGCAGCACGGCCAGCTCCTGCTTGGCCTGACCCAGCACCTGGCGAAAAGCCGGCGCGACGGTGACCCAATTGATGGTGGCATCCACCCGCCCCTGCGCGAGCATCGGCGCCATGGTTGACGGATCGGTCTTGATGACGCGAATCTTGTCACCATCGACGCCGTTCTTTTGCAGCACGACCGGCCACAGCGCATTGGACGACGAGAAGGTCGGCATCGCCACCGTCTTGCCTTCCATATCCTTGAGGGAAGCGATGCCGCTGCCGGCACGGGTAAAAAGCGCATCAGGCTGCTTGGAATACAGCGACAGCACAGCCTTGACCGGCACCTCGCCCTCGGCTGCGGCCATCATCAGCGCGGAGATGCCCGCAAAGCCGACATCGGCAGTGCCGGTGGCGATCTTGGTGACGGCATCGGACGAGCCTCGACCGGTCAACACGGTCACATCCAGGGCCTCCTCCTCGAAAAAGCCCTGCTCGATGCCCGAATAGACGAACGCCTTGTCGCCGCCGGGCAGCCAGTCGAGCTGGACGGTCAGCTTGTCGGCAGCCTGTGCAGCGGCACCGGCTAGGCTGGCGCAGGCCAGCATCAGGGAAGCGAACAAGGGGCGCAAGGTCATGGGAAATTCTCCTGGAGTCAAAACAAGCAACCGCGCTCGACGGTCATGGCAAGGGGTGGGAGGAACTCTGCGCGCCCGGCAATGCTCGCCCTTGCGTACATACAGCAAGGGGCATGCCATCGTCGCGACGCGCCTGCACCTGAACGCGTACCAGTGCATCGGTCAGGCGCTGCGTCAGCAACTGCGGGCAAGCCAGCTGCGGGACATGCCCGCAATCGAGCGTGACGCGCAGCGCGCCCGGCGAGAGCTGCTGCATGTGCCGCTGCAGCACGTGCAGCACGGAGCGGTCACGCAGACACTCGACATAGATACGGGGAACACGGCCGTAGCGCGACGCCGTCAGGCGATTGCGCATGGCACGGCCACTTTCCGGCTGCCACACCAGTCGCGCCTGCGCCTGAGCGGCCAGCGCCGGTGGGCAGTCATGCAGGAATATTTCGCGGGCCACGGCAACCGGCACGCGGCTGGCGCTGCCGTTGGCATCCCACTGCAACAGCGGGCCGACCCCGGTATAGGCAAAGTGCGGATGGGCCTGCCTGCACGCGTCAATCAACGCGGCAAAGTCCATGCCGTCAGGCAGCATCATGCCCGCCAGAAACACCAGGGCGGCGACCGCGTCCGGGCGCGCTTGAGCCACCTGCGCGGCGGTGATGCCACCGCCGCTGTGGCCGACCAGAACCGCCGGCCCATCCAGCCGGTTCAGCAGTTGCAGGACGTGCTCGGTGTAGTCGCATAGATCCGGCGATGAACCTCCGGGCCACGGCTGAAAGGCCGGCACCGCATTGCCTGGCAAGTCCACCGCATGCACCTGCCAGCCCGCAGCACGCAGCAGCGGCTGCCAGGCCGCAAACGCCCAGCTGCCCTGCCAGGCGCCGTGAATCAGCACGATGTGCCGCACCGGAATCGGGCCAGTTCCAGCCAGGGGCGCGCACTCAGCCATAGGTACGCTGATAGCAGTCTCTTTGATGCTGCTCAACCGTCACGACAGGATACCTGGGCTGCTCACCGGGCCGCAGGCAGGAAGGGATGCAGGCAATCTCGTGCAGGGGATTGCCCGTGAAGAAAAATGGCACGGAGTAGCGTGCACCGCCCGAATGATTAATGACGCGATGCAGCGTGGAAACGTATCGATCGTTCGTCCAGCGCGCCATCAGGTCGCCAATGTTCACGACGTAGGCGCCAGCAATCGGGGGTGCGTCGATCCAGCCGCCGGCCTGCGCATCCCATACCTGCAGTCCGCCTGCGGCATCCTGCAGCAGCAGCGTCAACCCACCGAAATCGGTGTGTGCGCCGCAGCCCTTCTCACCGGGCGCTGGGTTGGCCGGCTGTGGCGGGTAGTGCAGCAAGCGCAGCGTCGCAGCCGCATCATCGAGGTAGGCGTCAAAGTAGTCTTCACGCAGCTGCAGCGACAGGGCGAAGCCGCGGATCAGACGCACGCCCAGTGCGTAGGCCTGGGCATAGTAGTCCTGCATCACGGCGCGGAATGCGGGCAGTTGCACAGGCCACTGGTTGGGCCCAGTGTTGAAACGCCCGGCGAGCACGCGCGGGTCGTCCCCCGGCACCTCTGCGCCGATATAAAAGCTCTCTTTCAGATCCGGCGCGGCGCCGGCCTCCAGCGTCTGGGCTCGTAGCGGCTCATAGCCACGATTGCAGCGGGAGTGCCGCTTGTCCAGCGCTGCCTTGACCGGAAAATCCAGGGCAAAAAAGCGGCGACTGGCCGCAAACACCGCATCGATCAGCGCCGCATCCACCCCGTGATTGACGATATAGAAAAAGCCATGCTGCTCGCAAGCGCGGCCCAACTGCTCGGCCACGGCACGACGCTCGGCAAGGCTGCCATCATGCAATGCAGCGACATCAATAACTGGGAGGCAGGAAGGGCTGGACATGGCAAAAATGGAAACAGGAGGCGAGCAGGCAATGCAGCTGTAATGTCCGTGCAGTGTAGGAATCCGCCGCTGCGCTGAATAGCAGTTTTTTTCGCCATGGGCGATGCCAAAATGTGCACAGCAGCCCTTCGCACCAAAACCGTAATTGCACTATGCACTTTTCCAGTGCATGCACCAGAATATCGAGGAGCTCGTTGACGATCGCTTCCTACAGTGCGCTGCCGCTGCATCGCCGCGCGTGCAAGGCGCTTGGCGGGAGGACGCGGCGCATGAAAAGATCGTAAACAGGTTCTTAGATCAGGCGCGGTCACAGCATTGTTGGCATGGGACAGCGCCGAGGCGCGCCTTGCTGTGAGGCAATGCCCCGGTGCACTGCGCCCGATGGACGGGGGCGACCGCCCCAACCGGGGCGCCGTTCAGGGCAGGACGGCCTCTGGATCGGCAGGCTGCGGATAGCGCTCGATCACCTGCAGCAGAATTTGCAGAAACGCGTCCAGCGCGGGTGAGAGCGCACGGCCGGCGCGCACGTAGACGCCCAGTTCGGACAGCATGGCCTGCGGTGCATCCAGCGGCACGTGTGCCAGCACGCCCTCGGCAATGTCACGCTCCAGCCCAATGCGGCTTTGAAAGAACACACCCAGGCCCTGGGCCGCGAGGTTCTTGCCGAGTTCCACCGAGGAGACCTCCACGCCGACATGCACACGGCCCTTAAAGTGGCGCATGACCGGCTGCAGCAGTGCCCAGATCGACAGCGCCGGCGTCGGCAGAATCAACGGATAGGCGGCGCAATCGGCAAATGTTACGCGGGCACGGCCAGCCAGCGGATGCGCACCCGGTACCACGGCGCCCAGGCCGAAGCTGCGCAGCGCGCATTGCCGGATATGTTCGTGGCGCTCGATGGCAAAGCCAATGCCCACATCCGCCTCGCCCGCAATCAGCGCCTGCACCACCTGCGTGGATCCGCAGGTCTGCACACGCATGGTGATGCCAGGATGGCGCTGGTGCATCTGCCGCATGGCGAGCGGCAGGATGTCGGCGTTGAGTCCCTCGACCGCGGCGACGCTAACCGAGCCGCGGTGCACACCGCGCAGCAGCCCCAGTTCGGACGCCAGGCGGTGCTGGTCCTGCAGCACCGTCAATACATGGCGGGAAAAAACCTCCCCGGCGGGCGTGAGCTGCAGCCCGGTCGGCAACCGATCGAACAACGGTGCCTGCAACTCCTCTTCCAGCTGCAACAGCTGGCGGTTGACTGCGGAAGACGACACGTGCAGTCGCCGCGCCGCTTCGCGGATCGAGCCGCAGCGGCGAATCATGTCAAAGTAGATGATGGCGCGCGAGTGAAGATGCATGGTGTTGCAGCAGCACAGGCCATGCCATACCCGCAACAGGTTATGAGCGCCCATTGGCGAGCCCAGCGTCCGCATTGCCCATCCTGCCCACCGCGCTATGCACTGCCGCCTTCCAAGCAGCGTCGGTGCCACAGTAAATCAGACCTAGGGATACCCCTCATCAGGAATTGACGGCTCTGTCATATATTTCGCGAAACATATTTGGCCCAATTGTTGGACCAAGCAACCATCATGCGTACTTCTGCTGTTCAACACGTTCTCGATACCCTCAAGAAAGACATCCAAGGCAGCTACAAGCCTGGCGATGTGCTGCCCACCGAGCGAGAACTGGCCGAGCGCTTTCAGGTAGGCCGCAACACAGTGCGCGAAGCCATGATTTTTCTTGAAGCCTACCAACTCGTTGAGAAGACCCAGCGCGGCGCGCGCGTGCGCGAGCCGTCTTTCGAGCCGATGTTCCATTTGCTCAACGATGCATTCGGCACCACCCGGAAGACCTTGCGTGACGTATTGCGCTTTCGTCGCATCGTCGAATATGGATGCCTTCCTGATGTACTGCTTCATGCCTGCGAAAAGGACATCGCCGCAATGGACGCAGCGAACGCGCGCATGGATACGGCCATGACGATGCACGAAGCTGCGCAGGCGGACCATGACTTTCACGCGGCGCTGCTACATGCCGCCGGCAATGAAGTCTTCAGTCAGCTCTACAGGGTGATGTCGCCGACGCTGATCTACTACCTCGAAATCGGCAAGTCAAACTCCGCCCACAACGCCAAGGCCACTGCCCAGCATCGCAAGATCGTTCAGGCACTGCGCGAGCAGTCACTTGAGGGCATGCAGCAGGCACTGCTAGAACACTTTGCGCATAGCGAGGATGTCAGTTCCGCCGAGGAACGCTAGACATCTTCTGCTCAGTCCTGCATACCACGGACGCTGGCACCTTCAAACTTCGTCAACCACATTAATATCCATGAAAGCCCTACTGATCTCTGCCGAAGGCAAAAGCGTCTTGCAGGATATCCCGATCCCCAAACCTAATGCAGGCGAGGTGTTGGTACGCGTGCGCCACGTCGGTCTGTGCGGCAGTGACCTCAACACCTTCAAGGGGCTGAATCCGCTGGTGCAGTTACCGCGCGTGCCCGGGCATGAGATCGGTGGCGAGATTGCAGAGGTCGGCGCAGAAGTCCCTGCCACCTACGCGCCTGGCAAGCGGGTGATTGTGATGCCCTATACCAATTGCAACCATTGCTCTTCATGTCTGAAAGGCCGCGTCAATGCGTGCAAGTACAACCGCACAATGGGCGTACAGCAGGAGGGAGGGCTTGCCGAGTTCATTGCCCTGCCTTACGAAAAGCTGATTCTCAACGACACGCTCGCGCCGCAACACCTTGCGCTAGTCGAGCCGCTTTCGGTTGGCTTTCACGCTGCCGCGCGTGGACGCGTCGGTCCTTGCGACAAGGTGGTGGTAATAGGCTGCGGCATGATCGGCATGGGCGCGGTGGCTGGCGCCGCACACTACGGTGGCGAAGTGATTGCCATCGATCCAAGTGCCGAGAAGACCGCATTGGCCCGCGACTTCGGCGCCGCCCATACGGTCAATGCAACTGCTGCCGACCTTACCGAGCAGATTCTCGCTTTAACCGATGGCCATGGCGCCGACGTCGTGATTGAAGCCGTGGGTTTGCCACTGACCTTCACGCAGGCGATCGACTTGGCGTGCTACGCCGGACGCGTTGTCTATGTCGGCTACGCCAAGCAGCCCGTCTCTTACCAGACTCAGTTCTTCAACCTGAAAGAGCTCGATATACACGGCTCTCGCAACGCCACGATGGCCGACTTCGCCGCCGTCATCGACTTCCTTGAGCGACGCGACGATGCCGACCGGCTGATCAGCCGTGTATTTCCGCTAGCGCAGGCAGACCAGGCGCTGCCGTATTGGGACGCCGAGCGCGCGAGGACGCTGAAGGTGCTCATCGAGTGCTGACTTAATCAGCCCTGCGCCAACCACAGGGCACGCCAGGTGGAAAGACACGGCATTCAGGACGAACGGCCCGCGCTTTTTACTTTTCTTTTCTACTCACAGGAGACAACCGTGAAACTTTCCTCAGTGTGCAAGACCTTCTTGACCTCCAGCGTGCTGGCCCTAGGTCTAGCGTCCGGCGCCTTGGCGCAAGAGTCTGTTGCCATCAAGGTGGCCTACGAGAATCATCCTGGCGAGCCGCTGGACAAGGTCATGCGCCACTGGGCCGATCTGGTCAAAGAGCGCAGCGGTGGCAAGGTGAAGTTCGAGTTGTACCCCAGCTCGCAACTGGGCTCCAAAAACGACGTCATGGACCAGGCGATGATGGGCATGAACGTCATCACGCTCAGTGACGTGGCCTTTCTGGCGGATTACGAACCAGACTTAGGCGTGCTGTTCGGACCTTACCTGACGGACAATCCGGACAAGTTGTTCGCCATCTACGAGAGTGACTGGTTCAAGGAGAAGAACGAGTCGCTCAAGCAGAAGGGCGTGCATCTGGTAATGACCAACTACCTGTACGGCGTGCGCCAGTTGCTGGCCAAGAAGCCCGTAAACACGCCAGAAGATCTCCAGGGCATGAAGATTCGCGTGCCCAACAACATCATGCAGATCAAGACCTTCGAGGTCATGGGCGCCACTCCAACGCCAATGCCGTTGGGTGACGTCTACCCCGCACTCACGCAGGGCATGATCGACGGAGTCGAAAATCCGCTACCGGTGCTGTATGGCCAGAAGCTGCATGAGCAGGCTAAATACCTTTCGATGATCAGCTACATCACCAATACTTCGGTCTGGGTCGGTGGGGAAGCGTTCTTTAGCACACTGGATCCGCAGCTGGTGGAGATCATTCACGAAACTGGCCGCGAAGCGGGTCTGTACAGCCAGCAGGTCGCCACGGAAGAAGACGCCAAGATCATCGAGGCGATGAAGGCTGCCGGCGTAGAGGTGATCTATCCCGATCTTGCGCCGTTCCGCGCAAAAGCGCTGGCGGTCTACCAGCAGTTTCCCGAATGGTCGCCAAATCTCTACGAGACGATTCAGCAGCAGCTGAAGTGACACACAAGCCCGCAGCGTCGGCCCAGATTCATTGCATGTTACGGGTCAGGCTGGTTTGCAGTTAGATGCGGGCTGGCCATCTCCTCCTACACACCTTCTGCAGGCGTGTCGAAGACAGATTCTTCCTATGAAAACCCTTGAAAGACTGGCCATGATTCTGGCCGGATGCACCTTGTTCGCGCTGGTAGCGATCACGATCGGCGGCGTGATCATGCGCTACTTTTTCAATAGCCCCTGGCACTGGACGGAAGAAATGTCCGGTCTGTTGATGGTCTGGATCGTTTTTCTCGGCATGGCGGTGGCCGAGCGCCAGGAGAGCAATCTGACGATCTCCTTCCTGACTGATGCCATGCGCCCGCAACTTGCCGCACTGGTGAACCTGATCATGTGCGTGCTGTCGGTAGCGTTGCTGCTTTACATGGCCTGGCTGGGTTGGCAGCTTGCCGGTGGCGCTAAGTTTCGCCTCACCCAGATTCTCAAGGTGTCCTGGTACTGGGTGTACCTGGCCGTCCCTATCGGTGCCTGTCTGACCGCACTGTTTACCCTGCCCCAGATCAAGCGAAATCTTTGCCATTTGCTGGGCCGTCAAGGAGTGACCACGCCATGAGCTGGATGTTGATACTGCCCATCATGTTCGCGCTAATGCTGCTGAACATGCGCATCTACCTGGCCATGTTCACGGCCATCATCATCTATTTCGTTTTCTTCAGCAACGTGCCCATGGGCATCGCAGTACAGCGTCTGGTGGCACCCACGCAGAACAGTTCGCTGCTGGCGATCCCCTTCTTCATCCTGCTGGGCACCTTGCTCTCGCACACCGGCGTGGCCGAACGCATCCTGCGCCTGGCGAGCCTGCTGGTCGGCAGGCTGCGCGGCGGCCTGGCCATGGCCAACGTCATGATGAGCACGCTGATGGGAGGCGTGAGTGCCTCGAACCTTGCCGATGCGGCCATGCTCTCGCGCATGATGGTGCCCGAGATGGAGCGTTCGGGCTATAACCGCGCGTTCGCCGCGGCGGTGACGGGCTGCGGCTCTCTGGTCACTCCCATCATCCCGCCCGGCATCGCGCTCATCATCTACGGCATGGTCGCCGACGTGTCAATCGGCAGCATGTTCATGGCGGGCATTCTGCCCGGGCTGCTGTGCGCGGTTCTGCTGATGCTCACGATCTGGCTTATTTCCGTCAAACGCGGCTATCAGCCCGCCCTCAAGGAATGGCCCAAGCCCCGGGAGTACGGCAGCGCGCTGATTCACGCTTGGCCTGCAGTATTCGTGCTCGTTGGCGTGGTTGGCGGTATTCGGGCCAACATTTTCACGCCGACCGAAGCTGGCGCTGCGGCCGTGCTGCTGGTGACCTTCATCGGCTTCGTGATCTACCGGGAAATGAAGGTCTCGCACGTCGCATCGGCATTGGTCGACACGGCTCGCTCCACGGCCGCCGTGATGCTGGTGATCATGGCCAGTTCCGCCCTGGCATGGATCTTTTCGCTGGAGCAGGCCGGCGTGGCCATGGCCGACTGGATCACCAGCCTGACTGACAACAAGTACGTCTTTCTCACGCTGGTCAACATCCTGCTGTTGACGGTCGGCATGTTCATCGAAGGCACCGCGCTCATCATCGTGCTGGTGCCGCTGCTCAAGCCGGTCGTGCTGCAGCTGGGCATCGACCCGGTGCATTTCGGGCTGGTGATGATCCTCAATCTTTCGATCGGTACGCTCACCCCGCCGGTGGGAACCGTGATGCTGCTGGTCTGCAACATCACCAACGTGAAGATGAACGACTTTCTCAAGCAGGGCCTGCCGCTCTTTCTCGCGTTGCTGGTGGCGCTCATGCTGGTGACCTACATTCCAGCCATTTCTCTGGCGCTCACCTGATTTCCGAGCCGCTGTGGCTCGCCGCGCATGTGCTCTTTCGAACGCGCACATGCGCTTGCCCGACGTCCTTCCTGTCATGATCGAACCCATCGTCCAGTTCGGCACCAGCCGATTTCTCCTTGCCCATGCCGACCTGTTCGTCTCCGATGCCTTGCAGGGGTGCGCGGGCGCGCACTCGGCCATCGGCGGAATCACCGTCGTGCAAACCACCGACAATCCGGCCAGCAGTGCGCGCGTTGCCGCGCTCGCCGCGGGCAGCGGCTATCCCGTGGTAATCCGCGGGATCGGAGCAGGCAGGCAGGTCGATGAGCGCGTGCAATGCACGGCCGTGCGCCAGGCCCTGCGCACGCACGATCCTGCGCACTGGCAGGCGTTGCGCGCCGGCGTGGCCAGTCCGGCCGTCAGGGTGATCCTGTCAAACACCGCCGATCGCGGATATGCCCTGCGCGATGAGGACGGCCCGGCCGCCCTGGCGGCCGATGCGCCCGCCCCGGCAAGCTTTCCGGCCAAGCTGCTGGTACTGCTGCATGGGCGCTGGACGAGCAGCCCTGATGCGCCGCTCACGCTGCTGCCTTGCGAGCTGATCGAGCGCAACGGGCAGGTGCTGCACGAACTGGTCTGCACCCTGGCCGCGCGGTGGCGCCTGGATGAGGCGTTCATCGCTTGGCTAGGCACCCGGTGCGTGTGGGCCAATTCGCTGGTCGATCGCATCGTGTCTGAGGCCATTGAGCCCGTGGGCGCCGTCGCCGAGCCGTATGCGCTGTGGGCCATCGAAGCCCAGGACGGCCTGCAATTGCCGTGTGAGCATCCGGCCATTACGCTCACCGACAACCTCGAGCAGTTCGAGCAGCTCAAGCTCTTTCTGCTCAATGCCGCCCATACCTTTCTGGCCGAGCGCTGGTTGCAAGGCCAGGCCGACGGCAGCCGCCCGGCCGATGAAATCGTGCGTCAGGCCATGTGCGATGCGGCCCTGCGCGCCGAGCTCGAAGCGCTCTGGGCCGAGGAAATATTGCCTGTCTTCGGCGCATCCGGCAGCGCGGGCCACGCCGTCGCGCTCGCGTATGTCGGGTCCGTGCGCGAGCGCTTCGAGAATCCCTTCCTGCACCATCGACTCGCCGACATCGCGCAGAACCATGCCCAGAAAAAGCAGCGGCGGCTCGCGCCCATCATTGCCCGGGCCGAGGCGCTGGGGCTGCAACTGCCACAGCCGCGTCTGCGCGCGGCGCTGGCCACGTGTTCGGGCCGCGAAAGCGCGCAAGCCACCCCTTCCAGGATCTCTGTATCATGACTGAATCCGCCATAACCCCGCCCAATGCGATCACGGCCATACGCCTGTCGCCCAGCGACAACGTCGGCGTGGCGCGCGTGCCGCTGTCAGCCGGGCGCCGTGTTCGCCTGGGTAATCTGGAGGTCACCCTGTCCGAGGCCGTGGCGCCCGGCCATAAATTCGCACTTGAGGCGATTGCGGCCGGGGCCGTGGTGCGCAAGTACGGCCAGTCCATCGGCGTGGCCACGCAGGCCATCGCGCCGGGCGAGCACGTTCACGTGCACAACCTGGGCATGGTGGCCTCGCACCAGCAACATCAGGCCGGGGCTGGCTACGTCCCCACCGTACCGGTCGCACAGCCCCGTACCTTTGCGGGCTACGTGCGCGCCGATGGACGCGTGGGCACGCGCAACTACATCGGCGTGATTTCCAGCGTCAATTGTTCGGCGACGGTCTGTCGGCACATCGCCAATGGCTTTGCGGACGTGTCCTCGGCATTTCCGAACGTCGATGGCGTGGTGGCCATCACGCATGGCAGCGGCTGTGGCATGGGCGGCAACGGCGAGGGGTTGGCACTGTTGCAGCGGACCATGCGCGGCTACGCCAACCATCCGAACTTCGCGGGCATCGTCATCATCGGGCTCGGTTGTGAAGTCAACCAGATCGCGCCGTTGCTGGGCACGCTGCAGCCGCGCGATGAGGGCTTGCTCGCAACCCTGACGATCCAGGAAGAAGGCGGCACGCGCAGCACCATCGAGCGGGGCCGTCAACTGGTACAGGCGATGCTGCCACAGGCCAACGCGTGTCGGCGTCAGCCCGTGCCGCTCGATCACCTCGTCGTCGGCCTGCAATGCGGCGGCTCCGACGGGTACTCCGGCATCAGCGCCAACCCCGCGCTGGGCGCCGCGGTCGACCTGCTGGTCGCGCACGGCGGCACGGCCATCCTCTCGGAGACGCCCGAGATCTATGGCGCCGAACACCTGCTCACGCACCGGGCCGCGAGCCCCGAGGTCGCCGAGCGGCTGATGCAGCGTCTGGCGTGGTGGGAGCGCTACGCCGCGCTGCACGGCGGCGACCTGGACAACAACCCGTCGCCGGGCAACAAGGCCGGCGGCATCACCACGATTCTGGAGAAGTCCCTGGGCGCGGTCGCCAAGGCCGGCTCCAGCGGGCTGATGGCCGTGTACGAATATGCCGAACCCGTGACCGCCCGAGGGCTGGTGTTCATGGACACCCCGGGCTACGATCCGGTCTCGGCCACTGGCCAGGTCGCCGGTGGCGCCAACCTGATCTGTTTCACCACCGGCCGTGGTTCGACGTATGGCTGCAAGCCCACGCCTTCGCTGAAGCTCGCCACCAATACCGCGATGTTCCGGCACATGGAGCTCGACATGGACTTCAACTGCGGCGAGATCATCGACGGCACGATGCGCATCGATGAGGCGGCCGAGGCGCTGTTCGAGCTGATGATCGCCACTGCATCGGGCGAGCGCAGCAAGAGCGAGCTCAATGGCCTGGGCGACAACGAATTCCTGCCGTGGCAACTCGGCGCTGTAATGTGACGCAACGCATGACCGTCTCCGTAATGTCCGACACACCCTCCGGCGCCTCAGCGCGCCTGGACGTCCTGACCGTGGGCGAGCCCATGGTGCTGTTTGCCGCGGCCGATCCCGGGCCGCTGCACAGCGTATCGCGCTTTGTGCGCTGCGCCGCCGGCGCCGAACTGAACGTGGCGATCGGCCTGTCCCGGCTCGGGCTGCGCTGCGGCTACATCACGCGGCTCGGCCAGGATTCGTTCGGCGACTATCTCGCGGGCGAACTGCGCCGGGAAGGCATCGACGACAGCTACGTTGTGCGCGATGCCGCGCAGCGCACCGGGTTCATGCTCAAGTCGAAAACCGACGACGGCAGCGACCCGCAGATCGAATACCATCGCGCGGGCTCGGCCGCCAGCCATCTCGGGGTGGACGATCTGCCCCGCGTCTTTCCCGCGCGTCACCTGCACCTGACCGGCATCACGCCCGCGCTGTCGGGCAGCACGCTCGCCATGGTGCTGGAACTGGTGGCGCGCGCTCGTGCGGCCGGCGCGAGCATCTCCTTCGATCCCAACCTGCGTCCGCGTCTGTGGCCCTCGCAGCAGATCATGGTCGATACGCTCAACCGGATCGCCGCCCTGGCCGACTGGATATTGCCGGGCAGGGCGGAAGGCGAAGTGCTGCTCGGCACGCGCGATCCGCAGGCGATCGCCCGCCACTATCTGCAAGCCGGCGCGCAGCGCGTGGTGGTCAAGCTCGGTCCGCAAGGCGCTTGGTGGCAGGACGCCAGCGAAGGCGGAATCGCCGAAGCCATCCCCGTCGCTCACGTCGTGGATACGGTGGGGGCGGGCGACGGCTTTGCAGTGGGCGTCATCAGCGCCCTGCTCGAAGGGCTGGGCCTGCCGCAGGCGGCCGCGCGTGGCAATGCCATCGGCGCGCGCGTCGTGCAGTTTCCGGGCGACTCCGACGGCCTGCCCACTCGTGCCCAACTCGAATCGATCTGCGCCCAACCCCGGTGCGCCTGACATCATGACACTCAAGCATTCTCTTTCTGCCCACGACGTGGTGGCCGACGCACCCGTCATTCCCGTGATCGTCCTGCGTGAGACGGCGCATGCCGTGCCCCTTGCCCAGGCTCTGGTGGCGGGCGGCATCCGCATGCTCGAAGTCACCTTGCGCACACCTGTTGCGCTGGATTGCATTGCCGCCATTGCCCGCGAAGTGCCGCAGGCGGTCGTGGGCGCCGGCACCGTACGCACCCCTGCGGACGTCACGTCGGCGGCTGCCGCCGGTGCCCGCTTTGCGGTGAGCCCTGGCTACTGCGGCACGCTCGGCGCGGCCTGCCGCGAGGCCGGCCTGCCCCTGCTGCCCGGCGTGGCCACCGCCAGCGAGATCATGCAGGCTGCGCATGACGGCCACGAGGTGCTCAAGTTCTTTCCGGCCGTGCCGGCCGGCGGCGCTGCGTTGCTCAAGGCGTGGCACGGGCCGTTCGGCGACATCCGCTTCTGCCCGACGGGAGGCATCTCCGCAGAGAACGTCGGGCAGTTCCTCGCCCTGCCCAACGTCGCCTGCGTCGGCGGCTCCTGGCTGGTGCCTGATGACGCCGTGCGCGCCGGCGACTGGCGCCGCATCACCGAACTCGCGCGTGAAGCCAGCGCGCTCGCCCGGTGAGGCAACGCGTATCAGTGTGAGGCGCCGCGCGCGCGGGCACGCGCCTGCGCGGCGTCGCACCAGCGCTGTGCTACCGGCGGGCTGGTCGTGCACACCACGCTGCGCGTGCGGGTGGTGACGGCGCGCTCGAGCAACTGGATATCGGCTTCGTGCTGGCGCGCCACGTGCGGGTCTTCGAAAAAGATCACGCGCTGGCATCGCCCCTGCAACACCAGATCGGCGATCTGCGCGTCGCCGCCGAGCGGGCCGCTCTGAAAACGCTGTATCCAGTCTCCGGGGCCTTGCCAGCCGAGGCGCCGCGCAAGCTCGTTCAGTTGCTGGCCCGTGGTTCCCGTGCCCACCCGCTGGCCAAAGCGTGAGAGCAGCGCAAAATTGCGCTCGACGAACGCCAGCATCTGCGGTTTGAGCGCATCGTGCGCAATCAGCGCGAGCGTCTGCGCCTCGAACTGGTGCAGATCGTCGACCTGCGCGTCCGGCGCTAGGCCACGCGTCACTCGCTCCATCTCCAGCCAGTCGCGCAAGCCCGCCATCGTGGAAACGAAGGGCTTGCCATGAATGACGCACTGGCGCTTGAGCGCCAGGGCCTCCGGAAATATCGACGAGGGATCGACCGGATCGATCAGGTAAATCACCCCGTCGAGCGTGCGGTCCGGCCCCAGTCCGACGACCTCGGCCACCAGACGCATCAGCCCGCCATCCCTGCCGTAGGGATACTTGTGCAAGCCGTCGTAGCCCTGCAGCAGGCCTGCTTCGGCAATCGCGTCATACGTGCGGCCCACCACCCGCAGCTGCACGCCCAGTTCACGAACACCCTGCTCGCACGCAGACAGACAGTCGCGCAACACGCTCTGATGATGCGCCACGTTCGCGGCAAAGCCTACTCTGAGTGCAACATCCATCGCTAAAGCCTCCTTGAATTGCGTTGCTGAACGTCTGTTATTGCGCATTAGAACCTGTTTGCGGTTTGTGGGCTGCGAGCCGCGTCCGCTGCACTACGCATGCCACAATCGTACGCAGGTTTGCAGCGCCGCCGGCAGCAAAGAAACCATCGGATAACCGCCAAGCTGGCGACCCATCTCGCGCAGCCGCAGATCCGGGTAGGCCCGGTGCGCGCGGAGCGGCCGCACCCATCGTCTGCAAAAGGCGTATCAGCCTTCCTCGACGAAGGCTTCCTCGCGCTTCTTGCGCACCGAGGGCAGTAGCACCACCAACAACAGTATGGCGGCAGCAGTCAGCAGCCCCGCCGAGATCGGGCGCGTGACCAGCACGGACCAATCACCGCGCGACAGAAGCAGTGCCCGGCGCAGGTACTCCTCCATCATCGGCCCCAGGATGAAGCCCAGGATCAGCGGCGCAGGTTCCACGTCCAGCTTGTGGAAGAGGTAGCCTACGAGGCCAAAAACTCCCACCATCCATATGTCGAACACATTGTTGTTGGTGGTGTAGACCCCCAGCGAGCAGAACAGCACGATGGCGGGAAACAGCCACTGGTAAGGCACAGTCAGAAGCTTCACCCAGATGCCGATCAGCGGCAGGTTGAGCACAATCAGCATGGCATTGCCGATCCACATCGATGCGATCAGACCCCAGAACAGCTCGGGATTGCTGTTCATCACCTCGGGACCGGGCTGGATGTTATGGATAGTCATGGCGCCCACCATCAGCGCCATCACCGCGTTGGATGGAATACCCAGTGTCAGCAGCGGGATGAACGAGGTTTGCGAACCGGCATTGTTGGCAGACTCCGGCGCGGCCACCCCGCGGATATTGCCCTGGCCAAACGGCAGCTCGCCCGGCCGTAGCCGGGTCTTTTTCTCAAGTGTGTACGACGCAAAGGACGACAGCAATGCCCCACCGCCCGGCAAGATGCCCAGCACCGATCCCATCAGCGTACCGCGCAGGATGGCTGGTGCCATGCGCCTGAAGTCATCCCGGGTGGGCATCAGGCCCGTGACCTTGGTCGCCACGATGTCGCGCTGCTCGGAAGGCCGCCCGAGATTGGCGATGATCTCGCCGAACCCAAAAACCCCCATGGCAATGGCGACGAAGTCAATACCGTCTGTCAGCTCCGGAATATCGAACGCATATCGCGCCACCCCGGAGTTGATGTCGGTGCCGATCATGCCGAGCAGCAGTCCCAGCACGATCATCGCGATGGCCTTGAGCAGCGAGCCCGAAGCCAGTACGACCGCGCCAATAAGGCCAAGCACCATCAGTGAAAAATACTCTGCGGGACCAAACATGAACGCCACCGCCGTCAGCGGCACGGCAAAGGCGGCAATCACCAGCGTCGCGAAGCTGCCGGCAATGAACGAGCCGATGCCCGCTGCCGCAAGCGCAGGCCCGGCCCGGCCACGGCGGGCCATCTGGTGTCCATCAATCACGGTCACCACCGATCCAGCCTCCCCCGGAAGGTTGACCAGAATCGCCGTGGTCGAGCCGCCGTACTGGGCCCCATAGTAAATTCCGGCAAGCATGATGAGCGCCGAGACCGGCTCAAGCCCATAGGTAATGGGCAGCAACATCGCGATCGTAGGCACGGGCCCCAGCCCGGGCAGCACGCCAATCAGCGTGCCCAGCAGACAGCCGACGAAGGCGTAGAGAATGTTGGTGGCCGTGAACGCAACGCTCAGACCCAGCGACAGGTTGGCAAGCATGTCAGACATGGCAATGGCTCCTAGAAACGATCCGAATGTCCATCACCCACCCAAAAAGCTGGGCCAGACGGGAATCACCAGATTCAGGCTCTTGATGAAGACCAGATAACTGCCGATGCACAGCACGATAGCCAGCACGATGGCGCTGCGCCAAGAAAAGGCATGACCGGCCAGACTGGCAATGACCGTAAGCGCAAAAATCGCCACCATCAACCCCATCGACGGTATGCCCAGGCTTGGCAGCCCCACCAGCAGGATGCCAAACACAAAGTTCGCCCCCAGCACCAGCACCAGTGGTCGCCATGCCCACGACCCGACAGGATCGCCGTCGGCCCGCGGGTTGCGGCGGAAAATGGCTGTCAACATGATCAGCCCCCCCAGCACGGCCAGCAAAATCCCCAGCAGCAGCGGAAAGTATCCCGGCCCCATGCGCGCCGCCGTGCCGATACTGTAGTTCGTAGCGCCCACGGCAAAGGCCACGCCTACAACCGCAAACATCAACCCGGCAAAAAAATCCTTTTGGCTCTTTATCAGCATTCCAACTCCAGTTCTCGTTCTTCCCGGAAACCCGTGTCAGCGCTCGGCAGGCCCGCGCCTGACGTGAGCATAAGGAGATAAACCTGACTTTTCCCTGACCCTGTCTCACATCTAGGGAAAGTCACTAGCCGCGCCCGACCTCGCTCCGGCAACGAAGGGGCCTTTTCAAGGGGCCTTGACCCTACAAGGCCCCGTTCTCACCCCCGCTTCAGCTACAGCGCAGGACAGGCCCTGTTGCCGGCCATTGCTCTACGCCGCCAGGGTCTGTCAGAAACGAATGCGCCGCCGCATCCCGGCCTGCGCCGCTATGCGCCGACGGCCGCGTCGGCGCGCTCCTCGGCCAGCGCCAGCAATCCCTCGAAGATGAGACTTTCCACCAGTTCGAAGGGCCGCACCATGCTGGGCGCCATCTTCCAGCCTGCACCGCCAGTCATGATGCAGGCTGGCGCCTGGCCGGTGCGTTGCTGCAGGTGCTGCGTCATGCGCTCGACCGCCCCGGCAATGGCATAGGTACCGCCGCTGGTCAGGGCATCGCTGGTATTTGTCGGAAACGGCTTGACCTCGCCGGTTGGCACATGCAGGCCCGCCGTTCCCGATTCCAGCGCCCGCAGCATGATGCCATGCCCAGGCAGGATCAGCCCGCCCAGAAAATGGCCCTGCGCATCAATGGCCTCCACCGTCACGGCAGTGCCGACCATGACGAGAATGATCGGCCGCGGTTCGGCTTCTCGGGCCAGCATGCGATTGCGCGCGCCAATCATCGCCACCCAGCGATCGGCCCCCAGCCGACCGGGATGGTCGTAGCCATTGATCACCCCCGCTGCCTGCTTGCTGGAATGCACCCACTGGGGCTCAATGTCCCAGATCTCCAGCTGCTCAATGACGCGGCGGCGCACCGCATCGCCGGCCACCGCACAGCCCAGCATCAGCGACGGTGCGGGCAAACCCGCCCAATGATTCTCCGAAAGGCGATCGATGTGATCGAGAAACTCCACGCCCTGCGCCTGCAGTTTAGCGCCCTTGCGGGCCTGGCTGTAGAGCGCCCATTTCAATCGGGTATTGCCTATGTCGATAGCAAGAAAAGTCATCGCGATGGAACCATTGTGGGACGCAAGGGCAAAATCATACGCTCGGGTATGCGCGCCAGCCAGCTGGGCTCGGCCTGCGAGGTTGCTACACTCCGGGTATACAAGCTGCGCCATGTCGGCGCGGCACGTTCATCCAGGAGGTTGACTGTGGGACTTTTCAAGTTCATCCAAAGCGCAGGGGAGAAACTGTTTGGAGGCAAGGAAGCTACAGCGGCTCCCGCCGCTGATGCCAACGGTGCGGCCACACAGGCGCAGCTTGACACAAGCGCCGCGCAAGCCATCACGAAATACATCCAGGCCCAGAATCTCAACGTGACGGATCTGCATGTCACGTTCGATGGCAACACCGGCAAGGTCACCGTCAAGGGTACGGCGGCGACGCAGCAGGACGCGGAAAAGGTCATCCTCAGCGCCGGCAACGTGGCCAACGTCACGGAGGTGGACAACCAGCTGACCGTCACCAACCCGGAGCCCGAGGCGCAGTATCACGACGTCGAAAAAGGCGACACGCTCTCGGCCATCGCGAAGAAATACTACGGCGATGCCAACAAATACATGGTGATCTTCGAAGCCAACAAGCCCATGCTCAGCGATCCGGACAAGATCTATCCTGGCCAGAAGCTGCGCATCCCGCCCCTCTGACGTCATAGGGTCCAGTGCCACCCAACAACCATGGACGGCGCCTCGTGGCGCCGTTTTTTTTGCGGCTGCGACACAGCAAGGCCCCACCGCTAGCATTTCCAGGGAATGGCCTGCAAGGCACAAACACCCATCCGGGCAGGATGCTCGCCGAGGAATTGCCACGCAGCAGCGAGGCCGCTGGCAGGTTAAACGCCCACGGGCCGCTGGGCTACGCCCGGTGCAGCGGCATTGCCCGACTGCCCGGGGCCTCTGGGGGCACCCGTCAACAGCGCCTCAACGCTGTACCCATGGCAAACCGCGCTTGCGCCAGCCGCCCAATGTGCCACGGTGCCCGTTCTCATCGAGTGGGCCTTCAAAGCCTTCCAGCACGTTGTAGGCCTCGTAGCCCAGTGCCGTGGCGCGTTCTGCGGCAGCCATCGAGCGCACGCCGCTGCGGCAGAGCATGAGCAGCTTCTTGCTTCCCACCGGCACCTGGGCAAGCAGTGTTGCGTCGAAGTCCGGATTCATGGCCATCCCCGGCCACTGCTTCAGCGGCACGGCCAGTGCGCCCGGCACCGCGCCGACCCACTCGCGCTCGGCATCGCTGCGCACGTCAACCAGCACCGCTTCACCGCGCTGCACCCACTCCCAGGCCTGCTCGGGCAGGATGTCCGCAGCGTATTTGGATGGCGATTCATCAGTCACGGCAATACAGCTCCTGGTTGCAAAAGAATATGGCGGTCGGTGCAGCCGCTCATCGGCCGCCAGCAAGACGCCGCTCGATATGCTCGGCGCGCCGCGCCGAAGGCGGATGGCTGCTGACCAGATTGGCGATGGCACCACCGCCACTGCTGAGCGCACTGAGTTTCTGGAAACCCGTCACCAGCGCGCGCGGATCGATGCCCAGCTGCTGCAGCAGGCTCACTGAATAGTCGTCTGCAGCCAGCTCGTTGGCCTGCGAGAACTGCGCGTGAATGAGGGTCTCCGCCAGGTCCCCCGCCACCGATTGCGACAACACCGCCGCTGTCGTGCTGCCGCTGGCAGCAACGGCCTCGCGCGCTGCCGATGTCATGTACGCGGTGCGAAGCCGCGCGGCCGAGTGCCCCAGCGCAACGTGCCCGATTTCATGGCCGATAACGCCTTGCAGTTCTGCGTCGTTCATCAGGTCCATCAGCGCGGTGTAGACGCGCACGCAGCCATTGGCCATGGCCCACGCGTTGACTTCCTCTCCCTCATAGACCTTGTAGTTCAGTGGCTGGTCATTGATTTGCCGCGGGAACGGCTGAACCAGTCGCGCCAGACGCTGCGCGTAGCGACTGCCGCTGGCGGCAACACGGTTCTCCGCGTCGGCGGCCTCGCAGGCCTGCTGCGACAGCGCAGCCACATCCTGATCGCTCAGAAAGGCAGCCGCCAGCGCCTTGCCTCCGGCATTCAGGATGCCGTCGTTAAGCTGACACCCGGCCACCGTGACAGCCAGCGCGACTGCAACGAGCAGTTTTTTACTCACACCGCCCTGCATAGTTTTTGTCACCATCACCGCACATCTCTCCTTCTTGCATCGGACGCAAATAGCCAGATACCATCGGACGCATCGCCCGGTCCATTATCCATCACGTCCCTACCGCACGGCACTCCCACGGCAGACGCAGCGCCTGCCCACATGACAAAGGCCGCATCTGAGCGGCCTCTGCAACGGTCTGCCGCTCCCGGCACCCATTCAATTGACAGTGGGCCCTGCACCAATCAGATTCGTCCGGTAGTCAGCGAACGCTTGACGCGGATCTCCTCAAGCTTCATGCCGCCGATCACAGCAGTCTTGACGCTGCAGGTGTCACGCTCGAAGCCCGCTGTTTCATGGAATTTGAGGGCACGCTCGTTCTGCACCGGCACCCAGGCCGTCACGTTGGTGCAGCCTTCCTCGTGCAGTCCTTCCCGTGCGGCCTGCCACAGTGCAGCACCAACGCCCTTGTTCCAATGGCTCGGCGCGATGTAGATGGCCCAGATCTCGCCAGTAGTGGGACGGGTCTTCTCATCACGGGAGCGGTCGAAACCGACGAAACCGACGATCTTGTCGTTCTCGAGTGCGACCTTGACCTGCGGCTCGCAGTACTCGATGGCTTCACGCCAGTAAGCGATGCGCTTTTCCAGATTGATCGATTTCAGATGCTCGTCCGGCACCAGCCCCTTGTAGGCGGCCTGCATGGCTGCGGTGTGAATTTGCGCGATGGCCTTGGCATCGCGAAGCGTGGCGGCTCGAACCTGGATTGTCGACATGGTCAAAACTAGGGAAAACGAGTAATTGCGAAAGCGGCGTATTCTGGCCCTTGCCCCCGCAAATATCAATAGGTGAAATGGCTTGACAGACCTTTTCGCATGGCAATATCGCAGGGCACTTGCGCACCGGGGCAATTTGCGCAAGCGTGCATTAACGCGCGGGGACTGGCCCGCATGCCGAGGCCAGGCCGGCAGCGGCGCCGCCGCGCGATTGTCCGCTTGCACCTTGCCATTGACCGGCACGCTGCCGCCGGCACCGCAATCCCCTCGGAACAGTCAGGCGCGCGGCTTCAGGAAGACGCGGCTCCCCAGAGAACGGACTGCATCGAGACGGAGGCGAGCTGGAAGCCGCGATTGAAGACCTCCACCGGCTCGTCTGGATACGTGGCCGCTGCCGCGTAGAGCAACGGCAAATAGTGGTCGTACGTGGGATGCGCCAGGCGCACCAGCGGGTCATCTGGCGAGAATTCCGCCAGGGCAGCCAATTCGCCACGCTGGATGCGCTGGTACACCGCCTCGTCGAATTCCAAGGCCCAGTCGTAGGCCTGATGCGGCGACGCCTCATACTGCATGCGGCGCAAGTTGTGGACGATATTGCCGCTGCCCAGCACCAGCACACCATGGTCGCGCCACTGCCGCAACTGCTGGCCAAACCGATAGTGCTCGGCCCAGGGCATGGCGTAGTCCAGGCTCAGCTGCAGCACCGGTATCGCAGCCTGTGGAAACATGGGCAGCAGTACCGACCAGGTGCCATGGTCCAACCCCCAGTCTTGCGTGTCCACTTCCATTCCGATGCCCTCGGGCAATCCCTGCCCCAAGGCGTCAGCCAGTGCAGCTGCGGCGGCTGGATGGCCTGGCGCCGGATACTGCATGGTATACAGCGCGTCGGGGAATCCCCCAAAGTCATGGATGGTGCGCGGCGTGGCCATGCCCGTGACCTGCCAGCCCCCCCGCGTAAGCCAATGGGCCGAGATGCTGACAATCAGCTGTGGAGGCTCTGCCTGTGCGAGCAAACGCGCGCCCAGCTGCCGCCAACTATCGTGCCAGACATTGCCGGGCAGCACGTTCAGCGGACTGCCATGCCCCACGAACAATACGGGCTGGCGCGTGGACGGCCTGAGACCACCAAAGGTCTGCGCCAGAGTGGCAGCAGACAGGGGCTGCACCTGAGGTGCGGCAAATCCGGGACTGGCCAGCGCCGACAGGGCACCCAGCAAATGGCGACGTTGCATCATGGCAGATTTCCTCATCACCCAATACGGGCCTGCTGCCATTGTAGAAACGCCAATCAAAAGAACAATCCGCATCCACGCGACAAATTGTCTCTCCCAAAGAAATAATCAAACAACCTTTGACAGAACCCGTCTGCACACTCCTAACCGAGGCCCAGAACGATGAGCGGCCCTGCGCAAACGCGCAGGACCGCAGAAATAGCCGCTGGATAGCACGCATCGCGCCCTCTGCCGACCAACACAAGGCGCGCACAGCAAGCCATGCAGCATGCCCCGCGCAAGCGCTGCAGGTGCCATCCCTCAGAATCTGCTCACAATCTCTTCATGCGTTGCGCAGTTCGGCAATCATGCAGTGGGCAATGCTGCCGGGCGCCGACGCCACAACTGCGCAAGGTACACGACACGCGTCAGGACACGCCTGGCAGCACTTCCTCCCGCTCCTGCTACGAACTGGTGGAAGGCATGGCAGCCGTCTCGGCCTGCTCGGGCGACCAGCCCCCTCCCAGCACACGGTACAGCTCGATGCGATTGGCCAGCAGCGCCGAGCGCGTCTGCAGCACAGCCTGCTGAGCACTGAAAAGCGCGCGTTGTGCATCCAGCGCGTCCAGGAAACTGGAAACCCCGCTGCGGTAGAGCATATTGGCCAGCTCATAGCGCTGTTGCTCGGCCTGCACTTGTTCTTGCTGCGCCTGTAACTGCTCGCCCAGGGTAGCGCGGCCAGCCAGCGCATCGGAAACCTCGCGGAATGCGGTCTGAATCGCTTGCTCATAGCGCGTCACAGCGATGTCGCGCTCCACTTGCGCGCCTTCAAGACGGGCACGATTGCGACCGGCATCAAAAATTGGCAGGATGGCCTGCGGTGCAAGTGACCAGCCAAAAGTGCCACTGGAAAACAGGTCAGAAAGGCTGGAGCTGACCGAACCGAGGCTGGCAGTCAAAGAAATGCTTGGGAAGAACGCCGCACGTGCCGCACCAATATTCGCGTTGGCCGCGCGCAACGTCCATTCCGCCTGCTGAATATCGGGCCGGCGAATGAGAAGATCCGAGGGTAGTCCTGCGGGCACATCGGCAAACACATCCAGCGGCAGATCACTCTTGACTAGCAGTTGCTCCGCAATCGGCTGTCCAACCAGCAATTCCAGCGCATTGATCGCCTGCGCCCGCAGACGCCGCTGCTCTGCCAGCGTGGCGCGGGCCGTTGCGGTCAGGGTTTCGACCTGGCGCATCTCAAGCGCCGAGGCCACGCCGTTATCAAATCGCAACTGCATCAGCCGCTGCGACTCTTCACGGGTGGCCAGTGTCTGCTCGGTCAGCGCCAGCATTGCTTCGGCCGTCTGCAGGTTCAGCCAGGCGCTGGCCACACCGGCAACCAGGCTGGTCTGCACGGCTTCACGGGCATAGGCCGTGGAAAAGAATTGCGCACGCGCGGCTTCGGTGAGGCTGGCCAGGCGACCAAATAGGTCGATCTCCCAGGCGCTGACCATCAGTCCGCCCTGATACATCGAGGTGATGGGCTGGTCTTCGCCTGTGCTCTGGCGTTGCCCGGTTACGCCTGCGTTGATAGTCGGGAACGGCCCGGCGCCAGCAAGGTTGTATTGCGCGCGCGCCTGTTCAATGGCCAGGGTGGCTGCGCGCAGGTCACGGTTGTTCTGCAGCGACAGCGCAATCAACTCGCGCAAATTGGGATCGGCCACGAACTGCTGCCACTGCAGCAGCGCCTGGCCGCCCTGCGCATTTTGCGCGTCGACATCACTGAGGCCGTGCAGCGGCCAGTCGCTAGCCACCGGTGAAGGCGGCTGCTCATAGGTCGGCATCAGGGAGCAGCCTGCCAGCACGGCCACTGCAGCGGCCGCAGTGAGGCTGCGAGCCAGGAAAAACGTCATGGTGGAATCAGGCATGCTTATCCCCGGGTTGCATTGTCTTGGTCCAAAGCAGGCACGCTCGGGTCGACCGGATCGTAAGCGCCGGTGCCGTGCTCCGATTTTGTTCGCGAGCCAAACAGCTTGCGCACCACCACATAGAACGTGGGTACAAACACCAGCGCCAGCACGGTGCCCGTGATCATGCCGCCGACCACGCCGGTGCCGATGGAACGCTGGCTGGCTGAACTGGCGCCTGAGGCAAAGAACAGCGGAATCACGCCGAAGGTGAAGGCCAGCGAGGTCATCAGAATAGGGCGGAACCGCAGATGCGCCGCCTGCAATGCCGCCTCCAGGGCGGATTTGCCCTGCGCCTGCAGGTCCTTGGCAAATTCAATGATCAGAATCGCATTCTTCGCAGACAGGCCGATGATGGTCACCAGACCGATCTGGAAATACACGTCCTGCGGCAGTCCACGCAGGAACACAGCGGACACCACCCCGAGCACACCCAGCGGCACCACCAGGATCACCGCAAACGGAATGCTCCAGCTCTCATACAGCGCTGCCAGACACAGGAACACCGCCAGTACCGAGAAAGCGTAGAGGATCAGCGCCGTATTGCCGGCAAGCTTTTCCTCGCGGGACGTGCCGGTCCACTCATAGCCAAAGCCCGACGGCAGCTGCGCGACCAGTCGCTCCATCTCCGCCATGGCCTCGCCGCTGCTGACGCCCGCCGCAGGCTCGCCAGTGATCTTCATCGACGGATAGCCGTTGTAGCGCACCGCCTGCATGGCACCGACCTCCCAGCGCGTGGTGGCGAACGACGACAGTGGCACCGAGACACCCTGGTTGTTGACAACGTTGAGTTCCAGCAGATCTTCCGGCTGCATGCGCGCTGCGGCTTCGGCCTGCACGATCACGCGTTGCAGTCGCCCCCGATTGGGAAAATCGTTGATGTAAGCAGACCCAAGGCTGCTCGAAAGCGTGTTGGCAATGGCCGCGAAGTCAACCCCTTGCGCATTGGCCTTGTCGCGGTCGATCTCCAGATGCAACTGCGGCGCATCTTCCAGTCCGTCCGGTCGCACATCCTTGAGCAACGGACTTTGTCGGGCCATGCCCAGCAGCTGGTTGCGTGCATTCAGCAGCGCCGCATGGCCCTGCGCGGCCCTGTCCTGCAGACGCAGATCAAAACCGGAGCCGGTTCCAAGCTCAGGAATAGGAGGCGGTGACAGTGCGAAAACCAGCCCATCGCGCACATCTGCTGCGCCCCCCATCAGACGCGCGGAAATCTCCTCCGCACTCTGACCCGGACCATGCCGTTCGGACCAATCCTTGAGCGGCAGGAACATCAATGCAGCGTTCTGGCCTTGCCCTGTGAAACTGAAGCCGAGAATCGACACCACGTGCTGCACTTCATCGATGCCGTGTGCAACTTGCTCAATGCGCTTGACGGTTTCCAGCGTCCGCTGTTGCGTAGCACCAGGCGGCAGCTGCACATTGACAACCACAAAGCCCTGATCCTCATTGGGCAGAAAAGACGTTGGCAGCTTCATGTAGATCCATGCGGCGGCAGCGGCGACCGCCACATAAGCGGCCATCATGACCACGCTGCGCCGCAGCGCCCAGGACACCCCCCGCTCGTAGGTCTTGGCAGTACGTGTAAACGACCGATTGAACCAGCCAAAGAAACCACGACCGGCGTGGTGATGACCTGCCTTGACCGGCTTGAGCAGCGAGCCGCAGAGCGCCGGCGTGAGCGACAGCGCGAGAAAAGCCGAAAATGCAATCGACACCACCATGGTGACGGAGAACTGGCGGTAAATGTTGCCAATCGAGCCGGCGAAGAACGCCAGCGGCACAAACACCGCAATGAGCACAAGCGTCACGCCGATGATGGCGCCCTGAATCTGCTTCATCGCCTTGTACGCCGCCTGGCGAGGCGGTAGCCCCTCCTCGCTCATGATGCGTTCGACGTTCTCGACCACGATGATGGCATCGTCCACCACGATACCGATCACCAGCACCATGCCAAACATGGTCAGCACGTTGATGGAGAATCCCGCCGCCAGCAGCACGCCAAAGGTCCCCAGCAGCGCAATCGGCACGACAATCGTCGGAATGACCGTGTAGCGCCAGTTCTGCAGGAACAGGAACATCACCAGGAACACCAGCACCACCGCCTCAAGCAGCGTCTTGGCCACCTGTTTGATGGAGACCTTCACAAAGGTGGACGAGTCATAGGGGACTGCCCAGCTGACACCTTCCGGAAAGTACGGCGCCAGTTCTTCCATGCGTTCACGCACGGCCGTGGCCGTGGCCAGCGCATTGCCCGTGGGCGCCAGCTGCACACCGATGCCGGTGGAAGGCTGACCGTCAAAACGCGACGAGAATGCATAGCTCTCGGAGCCCAGTTCAATCCGTGCAACGTCACGCAACCGGACCGTCGAGCCATCGGTGTTGGCACGCAAGACGATGTCCTCGAACTGCTCGGGAGTCGTCAGCTGCCCGCGCAGTACCACCGTCGCCGACATAGTCTGCTCATCCACGCTCGGCAGCGCGCCGATGGTGCCGGCCGAGACCTGCACGTTCTGCGCAGCAATGGCAGCGTTGACCTCGGCAACGGACAGATCAAACCCGGCCATGCGCTGGGGATCAAGCCAGATGCGCATCGCACGCTCGGCGGCGAACAACTGCGCCTGCCCCACGCCATCGATACGCTGGATCTCCGGCAACACGTTGCGGGAGACATAGTCACCCAGGTCATACACCGTCAGCTCGTCGCGGCTCGATACCAGCGTCACGAACATCAGGAAGTTGGAGGAAGACTTCTCGACCCGGATGCCCTGCTGCGTCACCGCCGCGGGCAGCCTGGGTGTGGCACGCGCCAACCGGTTCTGCACGTCCACCTGCGCCATGTCAGGGTCGGTGCCCGGCTCGAAGCTCAGCGAAAGCTGGCCGCGGCCATTGGCTTCACTGCTGGCTTCCATATAGGCCAGGCCGGGCGAGCCGTTCATTTCACGCTCAATGACTGACAGCACCGTCTCGTCCAGCACCTCGGCGGACGCGCCAGGATAGGTAACCGAGACGCTGATCGTAGGCGGCGCTACCGGCGGATACTGCGCAATGGGCAGCTGCGTGATCGACACCAGACCGATGATGATGATGAACAGCGATACGACCCAAGCGAAAATGGGTCTGTCAATAAAAAACTTAGGCATGATGCGACTTTCCTGGGTCTGCTGCTGGGGCCAACTTATTCCGACGCCGCATCACTACCACCCGCTGCCTGACTCTGCACGGGAGCTGGTGCAACGGGCTGGCCCCCTGCTCCATCCACTACAACCGGCTTGACCTGCACATTGGGTGGCAACATCTGCAGACGCGAGAGCCCGTCCACCATGACCATCTCGCCCTCCTCCAGGCCTTGCGTGACCAACCAGCGGTTGCCGCTGGCGGACATGATCTTCACCTCGCGCTGCTGGCGGTTGCCCTTGGCATCAACAATCGTCAGGAAATCACCATTCTGGGTGCGCGTGACAGCCTCCTGAGGCACGGCAATGGCATCGGCAAGCTTGGCCTGCTCCAGTCTGACGCGCACATACATGCCTGGCAGCAGCGTGCCGTCATTGTTGGGCACCTCCGCGCGGAGCATGACCTGGCCGCTGGCCGGATCAACCGACACGTCGGAAAACAGCAGCTTGCCCGGCTCGCCGTAGATCGTACCGTCCTCCAGAACCAGCTGGACCTGCGCCGCATCCTCGCCCTCAACCCGCAGCAGTTGCCCCTCACGCATGCGGCGACGCAACTCCAGCATCTCCGTGCTGGACTGCGTGAAATTGACGTACACCGGGTTGATTTGCTGAATCACTGCGAGCGGCGTCGCATCGCCCTGCCCCACCAGTGCACCTTCGGTAACCAGCGCGCGGCCGATACGTCCCGAGATCGGGGCCGTCACATCCGCGTAGCCAAGGTTGATCTGTGCCGTGCGCAGGGCCGAGCGGCTGGCCGCAACATCAGCCTGCGCCGCCTTGAAGGCTGCATCGGCGTTGTCGAACTCCAGCTGGCTGACGGCATTGACCGCTACCAGTGGCCGATAGCGATCGACCACCGCCTTGGCCTGCGCCAGTGCGGCCTCTGCACGCGCCAGCTGCGCCCGTGCACTCTGCTCGGCGGCCTGATAGGGCGCCGGATCGATCTTCATCAGCAGCTCACCTGCCTTGACGTCGCTACCTTCGGTAAACAGTCGTTTCTGCAAGATGCCGGCCGCGCGTGCGCGCACCTGCGCGACACGGGAGGCTTCCACCCGGCCCGGCAAATCGGCCATCATTCCAACGACCTCGCGCTTGGCAATCACCACGCCAACCTCTGGCGCCGGAGCCTGCGCAGCGGCACCGCCCGCAGCGGCCTCTGAAGTCTGGCCGCCATCCTGCGAGCAGGCAGCCAGCGCCAACGCGGTCACCAGAACAGCGGAAAAGGTCGCAGCGCGCAGCGACAGCGGACCACGGCGGTGCGCGGGCGCATCACCACTGGCAGGAGAGTGCAAAGGATCAAGCATAGGAAGCCTAGTCATAGAGGTAGGGCTGGAAATCATACGAGCACCGCACACAGTAGCAAGAACCATGCGTGTCAGCACGTCATTGTGCATGGCAACAAATACAAGTTCGTGATCACCGCACGCTCTCGCGATCGGTACCCTGGCCAAGGGATCTGGCTCATTCCCGACAGCGCCATGCAGCACATCGAATGAGAAAAGGCAAGGCGGATTGAAAACTTGAGTCGAAGCCGCGGAGTATATATACATTCATGAATGCATGTATAGAATCCCCAAAGGTATCTGTCCGTTTCCTGCGGTTGTTTGACAGGCGACTGAAATTCGGAACACAAACGCAACGGTGCGCGACGGCACCTGGATCATGAAGGAGACACACTTGTCATGGCTCGTCGTACCAAGGAAGATGCGCTGAAAACGCGAGAGGACATTCTGGACGCTGCGGAGCGCCTGTTCGAACGCGACGGCGTCTCGCGCACCACGCTGCAGGCCATCGCCGCGGAAGCCGGCATCACCCGCGGAGCCATCTATTGGCACTTCAAGGACAAGGCCGACCTCTTCAACGCGATGATGGACCGCATCGCCTGGCCCATTGAATGGGATTATCTGTACCGCGAAGATCAGACGAGTGTCAGAGAACAGGACGATCCCATTGGCGCACTGCGAGCCGTGATGCTCGAATGCGTGGACATCATCGCACGAGACGCCCAAGTACAGCGCCTGCTGAGCATCTGCTCCTACCAGACGGAGTACACCGGGGAAATGGCGGCCGTGCGCCAGCGCATGCTGCAGGCGCGAGGTGCCGTCTACGCACGCAACCTGGCCGCCTTTCGGCATCCCCGTGTCATGGCAGCATTGCGGCCGGGCGTACAGCCGGAAGCCGTCGCGCGTACCATGCAACATGCACTGATGGGCATGATTGACAGCTGGGTCCTCACCCCGGGCGCGTTCGACCTGCGCGAAGCCACGATCGACGCCATCGACCTGATCCTGCATGGCGCCGGCATTGGCGTTGACAAGGACGCAAAAACCACAGATGCCCAACGGGCTGACAAGGTGCCGTCGGCCACTCAGTAGCCCCGTGCGCCGGAAGCGAACGCGTTGAGCGGGCGGCTACGGCAGCGCCCTGCGCCAGCTCTCATGCCTCCCGCACAACGCTCGGCGCAGACTGCTGCCGACCATATCCGGCAGCGGCAACCAGCGCTTGCGTGTATGCGTGCTGCGGCTCACCGAGCACCGCCTGCACAGCGCCGCACTCGACCACCTCGCCGCGCCGCATGACCAGCACGCGGTGCGCCATCGCGCGCACGACATCCACGTCATGGGTGATGAGCAGATAGGCCAGCTTGCGTTCGCGCTGCAAACGCTGCAGCAGCATCAGCACTTGTTGCTGGACTGTTGCATCCAACGCGCTGGTCGGCTCGTCCAGCACAAGCACTTCCGGTTCGACCATCAGCGCACGCGCAATGGCAATGCGCTGTCGCTGGCCTCCTGAAAAAGCATGCGGGTACCGCTCCAGCAGACCGGGAAACTGCACCTGCGTCAACCCCACTTCAGCCAGCATCGCCAGCACGCGCTCACGTCGCTGCTGTTGAGACAGCGCTGGCGCATGCACGAGGAGCCCCTCCTCCACGATCTCACCGATCGTCAAGCGCGGAGACAGCGCCGAAAAAGGATCCTGAAATACGACCTGCACCCGTTGGCGCAGGCGCCGATTGTGCGCGCAGTTGCGCATCGCTGGCTGCTGCCAGTGCTGCCCGCCAAGCTTTAGCGCGCCGTCGAACGGCAGAAGGCCCAGTACGGCCTGAGCAAGCGTCGTCTTGCCAGAACCTGACTCTCCGACCACCGCCAGTGTCTCTCCCGGCTGCATCGTAAAGTCCATCGGGTGGACCGCAGTGAACCGCCCTGCGCGCCACCAGCCACGCAGGCCAGGCTCACGGATCGGATAATGCACCGCTAGTTGACTGGCCTCGATGCAAGCGGGCAACGCTGTCGCCGGCACATCTGCCACGTCACGAACCGGGCGGCTATCGAGCAGCTGCCTGGTATAGGCCTGTGCAGGCGCGTCAAACACCCGCTGGACAGGCCCCTGCTCGACGACGCGGCCAGCACGCATCACGACCACCCGGTCAGCAAACTGACGCACCAGATGCAGATCGTGGGTGATCAACAAGATGGACATACCCGTCTCGGCCTGCAGATCGCCCAGCAGCTGCATGACTTGCTGGCGCAAGCTTACATCGAGCGCCGTGGTCGGCTCATCAGCAATCAGCAGCTTCGGCCGATTGGCCAGTGCCATCGCAATCATGGCACGCTGCCGTTGCCCGCCGCTTAGCTGGTGCGGGTAACTGGCCGCGCGGCGCTGCGCCTCGGGAATACCAGTTTTCTCCAGCAGCGCGATGGCCTGCTGCCACGCTGCGCGCTGCTGCAGCCCTTGCTTGAGCTGCACCACCTCCGCAATCTGCTGCCCCACCGACATGAGCGGATTCAGTGCTGTCATCGGCTCCTGGAAAATGATGGCGATGTCACCACCGCGCACAGCACGCAACTGCTTGTCGGGCAATCGCAGCAAATCCTGGCCATCAAACACCGCCTGGCCTGACAGCTGCGCTCCTTCGAGCAAGCGCAGCAGACTCAGCGCAGTGACCGTCTTGCCGGAGCCGGACTCACCCACCAACGCAAGTTTTTCACCGGCCACAACGTCGAAGTGGACGTTATCGACAACCGCGCGCGCCGCGGCGCCGCCAAATCGTACGGAGAAATTCCGCACCAAAAGAAGGGGCGCAGCGTGGTCCCTGCCTCCCCCATCCGCGGATGTTTGTTCCACCTTCATGACGTACCACCTTTCAGTGCCGGTGCATCAGATCCATCCGGAAGGCTATCCACCGCGTGTTCACACGCGCTCCCTGACAATGACGCGCCACCTTCTGTGGCGACTGTCTTGCGGGGATCCAATGCGTCACGCAACGCATCGCCCATCAGCGTCAACAGCAACAGGGTCAATACCATCAGCCCGAAGGTAAACACCCCTATCCACCATGCGTCCAAATTGCTTTTGCCTTGATTGAGCAACTCGCCCAGGGACGGCGTACCAGGGGGCACACCAAGCCCCAGGAAATCCAGCGCGACCAGCGATGCAATCGCCGCACTCATGCGAAACGGCAGAAAAGTCACGACCGGAGTCATACTGTTGGGCAGAATGTGCCGACGAATCAGCTGCCAGTTCGACACCCCAAGTGCGCGCGCGGCGCGTACGTAATCGAGCTGCCGATTGCGCAAGAACTCGGCACGCACATAATCTGACAGGCCCATCCAACCGAACAGACTGAGAATTACCAGCAACAGGCCAATACTTGGCTGAAAGATGGCACTAAGAATAATCAACAGGAAAAGCTCGGGCATCGAGCTCCACACTTCGATGAAGCGCTGACCCACCAGGTCCACCTTGCCGGCAAAAAAACCCTGGATGGCGCCTGCCAGCACCCCCAGCACCACGCCGATTGCCGTCAACGCCAACGCGAACAACACACTGACCCGAAACCCGTAAACCAGCTGTGCGAGAAGATCGCGCCCGCGATCATCCGTCCCCAGCCAGTTGTCCGCAGAGGGAGGCGCCGGATCGGGCGTCGTACTGTAGTAATTGATGGTTCGCGCGCCATACTCGTTGAGCGGAAACAGCGCCCAATTGCCCCCCGTCGTGATGCGCTCGCGGATGAACGGGTCCAGATAATCGGCCTCCGCGTCAAAATCACCGCCAAACGTCTTTTCGGAGTAGGTCTTGAGCAGCGGCACGTAGTACTGCCCCTGATACTTGAGCAGCAGTGGCTTGTCGTTTGACCACAGCTCTGCAGCGAGACTGAGCACAAGCATCATGGCAAACAGCAGCAGACTCCAATAACCCAGCCGGTTGCGCTTAAAGCGCCTCCACGCGCGTTGGCGAGGCGATAGAGTGACCGCAGTCAATGCACCACTTGCGGACTTAATCATCGTCGCATTCCTGCCTGTCCAAAAGGGGAAACCAAAGCGGCAGACGCCTCACCCGAAGTCTCGCTGCCCAAACGCTGCAAAGCAGCCATTGTGCCGCGCGTCTGAAAGACGACAACCCATTTCCAAGACCTGGTCACGAGATTTAGGGCACACCACGTTGTCCGCGAGGGGATAGGAACGGAAGACACGCGGCCGACCTGACCACTTGTCATGCAATCACGCTCCTGCTGCCCCACGAGGTGTGCGCGGCGGCACGAAGCACTTCACTTTAGCTCACCCGCCCGAGGCGCGAAGGCAAGAGGGGGGAATTAGAAAGAACGAAGCCCCTTGCAAAGGGGATTGCAAGGGGCTTGTTGGAGTAGGAGCCTGACGATGACCTACTTTCGCACGGGGATCCGCACTATCATTGGCGCGAGTCTGTTTCACGGTCCTGTTCGGGATGGGAAGGGGTGGTACCAGACTGCTATAGTCATCAGGCATAACTGGTGAGGCTGCGGCTTGAGGGTTTTGGTGTTTCAAGCTGCGAGCCTATCATAGAGTCGAATGGTAATTGATTGCGAGGCAACGCGTTGGTTGGTTTGCCTTGGTTGGTTGGTGAGAAACCAAAGTTATAGGGTCAAGCCGCACGGGCAATTAGTACTGGTTAGCTCAATGCATTGCTGCACTTGCACACCCAGCCTATCAACGTCGTGGTCTTCAACGACCCTTTAGGGGGCTCAAGGCCCCGGCAGATCTCATCTTGGGAGAAGTTTCCCGCTTAGATGCTTTCAGCGGTTATCTCGTCCACACATAGCTACCCGGCGATGCCACTGGCGTGACAACCGGTACACCAGAGGTGTGTCCACTCCGGTCCTCTCGTACTAGGAGCAGGTTCCCTCAAATCTGCAGCGCCCACGGAAGATAGGGACCAAACTGTCTCACGACGTTTTAAACCCAGCTCACGTACCTCTTTAAATGGCGAACAGCCATACCCTTGGGACCGACTTCAGCCCCAGGATGAGATGAGCCGACATCGAGGTGCCAAACACCGCCGTCGATATGAACTCTTGGGCGGTATCAGCCTGTTATCCCCAGAGTACCTTTTATCCGTTGAGCGATGGCCCTTCCATACAGAACCACCGGATCACTTAGTCCTACTTTCGTACCTGTTCGACTTGTCAGTCTCACAGTCAAGCACGCTTATGCCTATGCACTATTAGCACGATGTCCGACCGTACCTAGCGTACCTTCGAACTCCTCCGTTACGCTTTAGGAGGAGACCGCCCCAGTCAAACTGCCTACCATGCACTGTCCCCCGCCCTGATTCAAGGGCGCAGGTTAGAACCTCAAACACACCAGGGTGGTATTTCAAGGACGGCTCCAGCAGAACTAGCATCCTGCCTTCAAAGCCTCCCACCTATCCTACACAGATCTGTTCAAAGTCCCATACAAAGCTACAGTAAAGGTTCATGGGGTCTTTCCGTCTTTCCGCGGGGAGATTGCATCATCACAAACATTTCAACTTCGCTGAGTCTCTGGAGGAGACAGTGTGGCCATCGTTACGCCATTCGTGCAGGTCGGAACTTACCCGACAAGGAATTTCGCTACCTTAGGACCGTTATAGTTACGGCCGCCGTTTACTGGGACTTCAATCAAGAGCTTGCACCCCATCATTTAATCTTCCAGCACCGGGCAGGCGTCACACCCTATACGTCCACTTTCGTGTTTGCAGAGTGCTGTGTTTTTAATAAACAGTCGCAGCCACCTATTTTTTGCAACCCATTCATGCTCGGCTGTTCACCTCACACTACTAGGGCACACCTTCTCCCGAAGTTACGGTGTCAATTTGCCGAGTTCCTTCTCCAGAGTTCTCTCAAGCGCCTTAGAATACTCATCTCGCGCACCAGTGTCGGTTTGCGGTACGGTCGTTACAAGCTGAAGCTTAGTGGCTTTTCCTGGGACCCCGTTCAGTTACTTCGCAGGCAAGCCCGCTCGATCGACAGCCTCGGTTTATGTGTGCCGGATTTGCCTAACACACGCCTACTTCTGCCTAAACTGGCTATTCCAACAGCCAGATAACCTATTAAGATCCGTCCCCACATCGCACTTGTAATCGGTGCAGGAATATTAACCTGCTTCCCATCAGCTACGCATCTCTGCCTCGCCTTAGGGGCCGACTCACCCTACGCCGATGAACGTTGCGTAGGAAACCTTGCGCTTACGGCGAGGGGGCTTTTCACCCCCTTTAACGCTACTCATGTCAGCATTCGCACTTCTGATACCTCCAGCAGCCCTCACAGGCCACCTTCGCAGGCTTACAGAACGCTCTCCTACCACGCACAGTTATCTGTGCATCCGCAGCTTCGGTAACTGGCTTAGCCCCGTTACATCTTCCGCGCAGGACGACTCGATCAGTGAGCTATTACGCTTTCTTTAAATGATGGCTGCTTCTAAGCCAACATCCTGACTGTCTGTGCCTTCCCACCTCGTTTCCCACTTAGCCAATTTTAGGGACCTTAGCTGGCGGTCTGGGTTGTTTCCCTCTCGTGTCCGGACGTTAGCACCCGGTGCACTGTCTCCCAAGCTCTACTCTGCAGTATTCGGAGTTTGCCTTGGTTTGGTAAGTCGCCATGACCCCCTAGCCAAAACAGTGCTCTACCCCCGCAGGTAATACTTGAGGCACTACCTAAATAGTTTTCGGAGAGAACCAGCTATTTCCGAGTTTGTTTAGCCTTTCACCCCTATCCACAGCTCATCCGCTACTTTTGCAACAGTAGTCGGTTCGGTCCTCCAGTACCTGTTACGGCACCTTCAACCTGGCCATGGATAGATCACTCGGTTTCGGGTCTACACCCAGCGACTAGACGCCCTATTCGGACTCGATTTCTCTTCGGCTCCCCTATTCGGTTAACCTCGCCACTGAATGTAAGTCGCTGACCCATTATACAAAAGGTACGCCGTCACCCCTTTCAGGGCTCCGACTTTTTGTAAGCATGCGGTTTCAGGATCTATTTCACTCCCCTCCCGGGGTTCTTTTCGCCTTTCCCTCACGGTACTTGTTCACTATCGGTCGATTACGAGTATTTAGCCTTGGAGGATGGTCCCCCCATCTTCAGACAGGATTTCACGTGTCCCGCCCTACTTGTCTCTAGCTTAGTACCACACAGGTCTTTCTTGTACGGGGCTATCACCCACTATGGCCGCAGTTTCCAATGCGTTCCAATATCCCCTGTGCTATCTCTAGACGGCTGCTCCGATTTCGCTCGCCACTACTTTCGGAATCTCGGTTGATTTCTTTTCCTCTGGGTACTTAGATGTTTCAGTTCCCCAGGTTCGCCTCCTTGACCTATGTATTCAGCCAAGGATACCCTCGCGGGTGGGTTTCCCCATTCAGAAATCTTCGGATCAATGCTCATTTGCCAGCTCCCCGAAGCTTATCGCAGGCTATCACGTCTTTCATCGCCTGTAATCGCCAAGGCATCCACCACATGCTCTTAGTCACTTGACCCTATAACTTTGGCCTCTGCAGCTCTCACCACAAAGCCCTCTGCCATCTCAATCAAGCAAACTTCTCTAACGCGTTATTGCCGTAATTCACGCTTGTCTTGCCAGGCACGCACTCGCGTGCATGCCCTGAGAACAATCGTCAATTACTTGAAGCATCCAGGCTCAGCTTTCGCCTCGCCCGCATGTTCGTTCTTGACGCAATCAATTTTGCCGCTGATGGCACGGTGAGCACTTTCGCACTCTTTCCATCAGCAACAATGATTCGACTCTATGATTTTTTAAAGAACAGCCGTATTCATCGATCTCCATCGACAAACAACAAAGAATCCTTCGCCTTTTGGCGAAAGCTCCTTTGGTGTTCAACGATTCTTGGTGGAGGATGACGGGATCGAACCGACGACCCCCTGCTTGCAAAGCAGGTGCTCTCCCAGCTGAGCTAATCCCCCTACTATCCTCTATCCATTGGATTCTTGGTGGGTCTAGTTGGGCTCGAACCAACGACCCCCGCCTTATCAAGACGGTGCTCTAACCAGCTGAGCTACAGACCCAAGCACTACCAACCACACCCAGAACCCTCGGCACCAGGATGTAATCAACAGCTCGTCTTCCAACAACCGATAAGTGTGGACGTTTGGCAAGCCTTCGCTTGTCTTTTCCAGAAAGGAGGTGATCCAGCCGCACCTTCCGGTACGGCTACCTTGTTACGACTTCACCCCAGTCACGAGCCCCGCCGTGGTAAGCGCCCTCCTTGCGGTTAAGCTACCTACTTCTGGCAGAACCCGCTCCCATGGTGTGACGGGCGGTGTGTACAAGACCCGGGAACGTATTCACCGTGACATGCTGATCCACGATTACTAGCGATTCCGACTTCACGCAGTCGAGTTGCAGACTGCGATCCGGACTACGACCGGCTTTATGGGATTGGCTCCACCTCGCGGCTTCGCGACCCTTTGTACCGGCCATTGTATGACGTGTGTAGCCCCACCTATAAGGGCCATGAGGACTTGACGTCATCCCCACCTTCCTCCGGTTTATCACCGGCAGTCTCATTAGAGTGCCCAACTTAATGATGGCAACTAATGACAAGGGTTGCGCTCGTTGCGGGACTTAACCCAACATCTCACGACACGAGCTGACGACAGCCATGCAGCACCTGTGTTACGGCTCTCTTTCGAGCACTCCTCTATCTCTAAAGGATTCCGTACATGTCAAAGGTGGGTAAGGTTTTTCGCGTTGCATCGAATTAAACCACATCATCCACCGCTTGTGCGGGTCCCCGTCAATTCCTTTGAGTTTTAGCCTTGCGGCCGTACTCCCCAGGCGGTCAACTTCACGCGTTAGCTTCGTTACTGAGAAAGTTAATTCCCAACAACCAGTTGACATCGTTTAGGGCGTGGACTACCAGGGTATCTAATCCTGTTTGCTCCCCACGCTTTCGTGCATGAGCGTCAGTGCAGGCCCAGGGGATTGCCTTCGCCATCGGTGTTCCTCCGCATATCTACGCATTTCACTGCTACACGCGGAATTCCATCCCCCTCTGCCGCACTCCAGCCATGCAGTCACTAATGCAGTTCCCAGGTTGAGCCCGGGGATTTCACATCGGTCTTGCATAGCCGCCTGCGCACGCTTTACGCCCAGTAATTCCGATTAACGCTCGCACCCTACGTATTACCGCGGCTGCTGGCACGTAGTTAGCCGGTGCTTATTCTTACAGTACCGTCAGCAGACCAGGGTATTAACCCAGCCCTTTTCGTTCTGTACAAAAGCAGTTTACAACCCGAGGGCCTTCGTCCTGCACGCGGCATTGCTGGATCAGGCTTGCGCCCATTGTCCAAAATTCCCCACTGCTGCCTCCCGTAGGAGTCTGGGCCGTGTCTCAGTCCCAGTGTGGCTGGTCGTCCTCTCAGACCAGCTACAGATCGCAGGCTTGGTAGGCCTTTACCCCACCAACTACCTAATCTGCCATCGGCCACTCCAGTCGCGCAAGGCCCAAAGGTCCCCTGCTTTCATCCGTAGATCTCATGCGGTATTAGCCACTCTTTCGAGTAGTTATCCCCCACGACTGGGCATGTTCCGATGTGTTACTCACCCGTTCGCCACTCGCCACCAGGTGCAAGCACCCGTGCTGCCGTTCGACTTGCATGTGTAAAGCATGCCGCCAGCGTTCAATCTGAGCCAGGATCAAACTCTTTAGTTCGATCTCTTAAAAACTCACTCACTCAAGCGGAATTGAAGTAAACCTGTAAGCTAAAAAAAGATCTCTCAACCTCTTCTCGGCCTACACACTTCTTCTTCTGTTTGCATGAGCG
>NZ_LBNQ01000036.1 GCF_001005215.1 Lampropedia cohaerens | reverse complement strand
AAGAACGAAGCCCCTTGCAAAGGGGATTGCAAGGGGCTTGTTGGAGTAGGAGCCTGACGATGACCTACTTTCGCACGGGGATCCGCACTATCATTGGCGCGAGTCTGTTTCACGGTCCTGTTCGGGATGGGAAGGGGTGGTACCAGACTGCTATAGTCATCAGGCATAACTGGTGAGGCTGCGGCTTGAGGGTTTTGGTGTTTCAAGCTGCGAGCCTATCATAGAGTCGAATGGTAATTGATTGCGAGGCAACGCGTTGGTTGGTTTGCCTTGGTTGGTTGGTGAGAAACCAAAGTTATAGGGTCAAGCCGCACGGGCAATTAGTACTGGTTAGCTCAATGCATTGCTGCACTTGCACACCCAGCCTATCAACGTCGTGGTCTTCAACGACCCTTTAGGGGGCTCAAGGCCCCGGCAGATCTCATCTTGGGAGAAGTTTCCCGCTTAGATGCTTTCAGCGGTTATCTCGTCCACACATAGCTACCCGGCGATGCCACTGGCGTGACAACCGGTACACCAGAGGTGTGTCCACTCCGGTCCTCTCGTACTAGGAGCAGGTTCCCTCAAATCTGCAGCGCCCACGGAAGATAGGGACCAAACTGTCTCACGACGTTTTAAACCCAGCTCACGTACCTCTTTAAATGGCGAACAGCCATACCCTTGGGACCGACTTCAGCCCCAGGATGAGATGAGCCGACATCGAGGTGCCAAACACCGCCGTCGATATGAACTCTTGGGCGGTATCAGCCTGTTATCCCCAGAGTACCTTTTATCCGTTGAGCGATGGCCCTTCCATACAGAACCACCGGATCACTTAGTCCTACTTTCGTACCTGTTCGACTTGTCAGTCTCACAGTCAAGCACGCTTATGCCTATGCACTATTAGCACGATGTCCGACCGTACCTAGCGTACCTTCGAACTCCTCCGTTACGCTTTAGGAGGAGACCGCCCCAGTCAAACTGCCTACCATGCACTGTCCCCCGCCCTGATTCAAGGGCGCAGGTTAGAACCTCAAACACACCAGGGTGGTATTTCAAGGACGGCTCCAGCAGAACTAGCATCCTGCCTTCAAAGCCTCCCACCTATCCTACACAGATCTGTTCAAAGTCCCATACAAAGCTACAGTAAAGGTTCATGGGGTCTTTCCGTCTTTCCGCGGGGAGATTGCATCATCACAAACATTTCAACTTCGCTGAGTCTCTGGAGGAGACAGTGTGGCCATCGTTACGCCATTCGTGCAGGTCGGAACTTACCCGACAAGGAATTTCGCTACCTTAGGACCGTTATAGTTACGGCCGCCGTTTACTGGGACTTCAATCAAGAGCTTGCACCCCATCATTTAATCTTCCAGCACCGGGCAGGCGTCACACCCTATACGTCCACTTTCGTGTTTGCAGAGTGCTGTGTTTTTAATAAACAGTCGCAGCCACCTATTTTTTGCAACCCATTCATGCTCGGCTGTTCACCTCACACTACTAGGGCACACCTTCTCCCGAAGTTACGGTGTCAATTTGCCGAGTTCCTTCTCCAGAGTTCTCTCAAGCGCCTTAGAATACTCATCTCGCGCACCAGTGTCGGTTTGCGGTACGGTCGTTACAAGCTGAAGCTTAGTGGCTTTTCCTGGGACCCCGTTCAGTTACTTCGCAGGCAAGCCCGCTCGATCGACAGCCTCGGTTTATGTGTGCCGGATTTGCCTAACACACGCCTACTTCTGCCTAAACTGGCTATTCCAACAGCCAGATAACCTATTAAGATCCGTCCCCACATCGCACTTGTAATCGGTGCAGGAATATTAACCTGCTTCCCATCAGCTACGCATCTCTGCCTCGCCTTAGGGGCCGACTCACCCTACGCCGATGAACGTTGCGTAGGAAACCTTGCGCTTACGGCGAGGGGGCTTTTCACCCCCTTTAACGCTACTCATGTCAGCATTCGCACTTCTGATACCTCCAGCAGCCCTCACAGGCCACCTTCGCAGGCTTACAGAACGCTCTCCTACCACGCACAGTTATCTGTGCATCCGCAGCTTCGGTAACTGGCTTAGCCCCGTTACATCTTCCGCGCAGGACGACTCGATCAGTGAGCTATTACGCTTTCTTTAAATGATGGCTGCTTCTAAGCCAACATCCTGACTGTCTGTGCCTTCCCACCTCGTTTCCCACTTAGCCAATTTTAGGGACCTTAGCTGGCGGTCTGGGTTGTTTCCCTCTCGTGTCCGGACGTTAGCACCCGGTGCACTGTCTCCCAAGCTCTACTCTGCAGTATTCGGAGTTTGCCTTGGTTTGGTAAGTCGCCATGACCCCCTAGCCAAAACAGTGCTCTACCCCCGCAGGTAATACTTGAGGCACTACCTAAATAGTTTTCGGAGAGAACCAGCTATTTCCGAGTTTGTTTAGCCTTTCACCCCTATCCACAGCTCATCCGCTACTTTTGCAACAGTAGTCGGTTCGGTCCTCCAGTACCTGTTACGGCACCTTCAACCTGGCCATGGATAGATCACTCGGTTTCGGGTCTACACCCAGCGACTAGACGCCCTATTCGGACTCGATTTCTCTTCGGCTCCCCTATTCGGTTAACCTCGCCACTGAATGTAAGTCGCTGACCCATTATACAAAAGGTACGCCGTCACCCCTTTCAGGGCTCCGACTTTTTGTAAGCATGCGGTTTCAGGATCTATTTCACTCCCCTCCCGGGGTTCTTTTCGCCTTTCCCTCACGGTACTTGTTCACTATCGGTCGATTACGAGTATTTAGCCTTGGAGGATGGTCCCCCCATCTTCAGACAGGATTTCACGTGTCCCGCCCTACTTGTCTCTAGCTTAGTACCACACAGGTCTTTCTTGTACGGGGCTATCACCCACTATGGCCGCAGTTTCCAATGCGTTCCAATATCCCCTGTGCTATCTCTAGACGGCTGCTCCGATTTCGCTCGCCACTACTTTCGGAATCTCGGTTGATTTCTTTTCCTCTGGGTACTTAGATGTTTCAGTTCCCCAGGTTCGCCTCCTTGACCTATGTATTCAGCCAAGGATACCCTCGCGGGTGGGTTTCCCCATTCAGAAATCTTCGGATCAATGCTCATTTGCCAGCTCCCCGAAGCTTATCGCAGGCTATCACGTCTTTCATCGCCTGTAATCGCCAAGGCATCCACCACATGCTCTTAGTCACTTGACCCTATAACTTTGGCCTCTGCAGCTCTCACCACAAAGCCCTCTGCCATCTCAATCAAGCAAACTTCTCTAACGCGTTATTGCCGTAATTCACGCTTGTCTTGCCAGGCACGCACTCGCGTGCATGCCCTGAGAACAATCGTCAATTACTTGAAGCATCCAGGCTCAGCTTTCGCCTCGCCCGCATGTTCGTTCTTGACGCAATCAATTTTGCCGCTGATGGCACGGTGAGCACTTTCGCACTCTTTCCATCAGCAACAATGATTCGACTCTATGATTTTTTAAAGAACAGCCGTATTCATCGATCTCCATCGACAAACAACAAAGAATCCTTCGCCTTTTGGCGAAAGCTCCTTTGGTGTTCAACGATTCTTGGTGGAGGATGACGGGATCGAACCGACGACCCCCTGCTTGCAAAGCAGGTGCTCTCCCAGCTGAGCTAATCCCCCTACTATCCTCTATCCATTGGATTCTTGGTGGGTCTAGTTGGGCTCGAACCAACGACCCCCGCCTTATCAAGACGGTGCTCTAACCAGCTGAGCTACAGACCCAAGCACTACCAACCACACCCAGAACCCTCGGCACCAGGATGTAATCAACAGCTCGTCTTCCAACAACCGATAAGTGTGGACGTTTGGCAAGCCTTCGCTTGTCTTTTCCAGAAAGGAGGTGATCCAGCCGCACCTTCCGGTACGGCTACCTTGTTACGACTTCACCCCAGTCACGAGCCCCGCCGTGGTAAGCGCCCTCCTTGCGGTTAAGCTACCTACTTCTGGCAGAACCCGCTCCCATGGTGTGACGGGCGGTGTGTACAAGACCCGGGAACGTATTCACCGTGACATGCTGATCCACGATTACTAGCGATTCCGACTTCACGCAGTCGAGTTGCAGACTGCGATCCGGACTACGACCGGCTTTATGGGATTGGCTCCACCTCGCGGCTTCGCGACCCTTTGTACCGGCCATTGTATGACGTGTGTAGCCCCACCTATAAGGGCCATGAGGACTTGACGTCATCCCCACCTTCCTCCGGTTTATCACCGGCAGTCTCATTAGAGTGCCCAACTTAATGATGGCAACTAATGACAAGGGTTGCGCTCGTTGCGGGACTTAACCCAACATCTCACGACACGAGCTGACGACAGCCATGCAGCACCTGTGTTACGGCTCTCTTTCGAGCACTCCTCTATCTCTAAAGGATTCCGTACATGTCAAAGGTGGGTAAGGTTTTTCGCGTTGCATCGAATTAAACCACATCATCCACCGCTTGTGCGGGTCCCCGTCAATTCCTTTGAGTTTTAGCCTTGCGGCCGTACTCCCCAGGCGGTCAACTTCACGCGTTAGCTTCGTTACTGAGAAAGTTAATTCCCAACAACCAGTTGACATCGTTTAGGGCGTGGACTACCAGGGTATCTAATCCTGTTTGCTCCCCACGCTTTCGTGCATGAGCGTCAGTGCAGGCCCAGGGGATTGCCTTCGCCATCGGTGTTCCTCCGCATATCTACGCATTTCACTGCTACACGCGGAATTCCATCCCCCTCTGCCGCACTCCAGCCATGCAGTCACTAATGCAGTTCCCAGGTTGAGCCCGGGGATTTCACATCGGTCTTGCATAGCCGCCTGCGCACGCTTTACGCCCAGTAATTCCGATTAACGCTCGCACCCTACGTATTACCGCGGCTGCTGGCACGTAGTTAGCCGGTGCTTATTCTTACAGTACCGTCAGCAGACCAGGGTATTAACCCAGCCCTTTTCGTTCTGTACAAAAGCAGTTTACAACCCGAGGGCCTTCGTCCTGCACGCGGCATTGCTGGATCAGGCTTGCGCCCATTGTCCAAAATTCCCCACTGCTGCCTCCCGTAGGAGTCTGGGCCGTGTCTCAGTCCCAGTGTGGCTGGTCGTCCTCTCAGACCAGCTACAGATCGCAGGCTTGGTAGGCCTTTACCCCACCAACTACCTAATCTGCCATCGGCCACTCCAGTCGCGCAAGGCCCAAAGGTCCCCTGCTTTCATCCGTAGATCTCATGCGGTATTAGCCACTCTTTCGAGTAGTTATCCCCCACGACTGGGCATGTTCCGATGTGTTACTCACCCGTTCGCCACTCGCCACCAGGTGCAAGCACCCGTGCTGCCGTTCGACTTGCATGTGTAAAGCATGCCGCCAGCGTTCAATCTGAGCCAGGATCAAACTCTTTAGTTCGATCTCTTAAAAACTCACTCACTCAAGCGGAATTGAAGTAAACCTGTAAGCTAAAAAAAGATCTCTCAACCTCTTCTCGGCCTACACACTTCTTCTTCTGTTTGCATGAGCGTTTGGCATCTCTGCCTTCGCAGCACCCCAAGCACGCTATTCGCACACCCAAAGCACTCTCTTTGCAAGCAAAGCCTCTGTCCAAACGCCCACGCTTATCGGCTGTAATTTGTTAATGAACCGTCTCTTACCAAGCATTCGCCGCGATCAGCGAAGCCCTCTACTATAGCACAA
>NZ_LBNQ01000035.1 GCF_001005215.1 Lampropedia cohaerens | reverse complement strand
ATCAGGCGATGATCTTGGCCACCACACCGGCGCCCACCGTGCGGCCGCCTTCGCGGATCGCAAAGCGCAGGCCTTCTTCCATGGCGATCGGCGCAATCAGCTTGACCGTGATGGCCACGTTGTCGCCAGGCATCACCATCTCCTTGCCTTCAGGCAAGGTGATCGAGCCGGTCACGTCGGTCGTGCGGAAGTAGAACTGCGGGCGGTAGTTGCTGAAGAACGGCGTGTGACGGCCCCCTTCGTCCTTGCTCAGCACGTACACCTCGGCGGTGAACTCGGTGTGCGGCTTGATCGAGCCGGGCTTGCACAGCACCTGGCCGCGCTCGACGTCTTCACGCTTGGTGCCGCGCAGCAGCAGACCGACGTTGTCACCAGCCTGGCCCTGGTCGAGCAGCTTGCGGAACATTTCCACGCCTGTGACCGTGGTCTTTTGCGTGTCGCGGATACCGACGATTTCGATTTCCTCGCCCACCTTGATGACACCACGCTCGACGCGGCCAGTCACCACCGTGCCACGCCCGGAGATGGAGAACACGTCTTCCACCGGCATCAGGAAGGCACCGTCCACAGCGCGCTCGGGCGTGGGGATGTAGGTGTCCAGCGCCTCAGCCAGCTTGAGGATGGCAGGCTCGCCAATGTCGCTCTGGTCGCCTTCGAGCGCCAGCTTGGCCGAGCCGCGGATGATGGGGGTGTCGTCGCCGGGGAAGTCGTACTTGGAGAGCAGCTCGCGCACTTCCATTTCGACCAGTTCCAGCAGTTCCTCATCATCGACCATGTCGGCCTTGTTGAGGAAGACGATGATGTAGGGCACGCCCACCTGGCGCGAGAGCAGGATGTGCTCGCGCGTTTGCGGCATGGGGCCGTCGGCAGCGGAGACCACCAGGATGGCGCCGTCCATCTGCGCAGCACCGGTGATCATGTTCTTGACGTAGTCGGCGTGGCCCGGGCAGTCCACGTGGGCGTAGTGGCGGTTGGCGGTCTCGTATTCAACGTGCGAGGTGTTGATGGTGATGCCGCGCGCCTTTTCTTCCGGCGCGTTGTCGATCTGGTCGTAGCCTTTGGCTTCGCCGCCAAACTTCTTGGACAGCACGGTGGCAATGGCCGCCGTCAGCGTCGTCTTGCCATGGTCCACGTGCCCGATCGTGCCCACGTTCACGTGGGGCTTGGTGCGCTCAAACTTACCTTTTGCCATTTCTCAAACCTCAATGGGAAAGACGTACAAGGGATGAATTATAAAAAACCAGCCGACCCACAAGAGGTACGACTGGTGCCCATGGCGGGAATCGGACCCGCGACCTCTCCCTTACCAAGGGAGTGCTCTACCACTGAGCCACATGGGCACTTTTTATCGACCATACAACGCCCAAGCAGAAGCCGGAGCGACTGGAGCGGGAGACGGGAATCGAACCCGCATCATCAGCTTGGAAGGCTGGGGTTCTACCATTGAACTACTCCCGCAAGTCCGCGTTCTCGAAGACACCAAACCAAGCAAAACCCAGTTGGTGGAGGGAGCTGGATTCGAACCAGCGTACTCGTAAGAGGGCAGATTTACAGTCTGCTGCCTTTAACCACTCGGCCATCCCTCCGAAACGTTAGACTGTAGCATAACTTTTTGAGTCTGGATGCGAAAATCGACTGTCCCGGCGGCAAAATCGCACTGCCTTACGTCGCCTCTATAGCAGCCGCGCCTCGCGCCGCCGTATTGCAGCCGGCCGAATCGCCGCCGTCCCGTCATTCGCCCCTTCTTCGCGCCCGCATGCCTTCCATACCCGTGGCAACACCTCACTCCCAGCTGTCGGCCCGTGCGGCCAGACGCCTGGGCGCGCTGCGCACGGCGATGGTCATGAGCATGGCTGGCGCTGTGGCCGCTGGCGGCATGGCATGGCACAGCCATTGGCAAGCGCAGCAAAGCGCGCAGGCGATGGCGGAGCGCCAGCACGCCGTGCTGCAGGTCTGGACAGAGGTCAACGCGGAACTGGAGCGTGCGGTGTTCCTGCCCGAGCCGTCTGCGCAGGCCCTTCAGCATCGGCTCGACGATTTGCGACAGCGCCTGTCTGCGCTGCCCGCAACGAGGCCACCGGTGCTACGCACCGCCCAGCTGCTACAGGCGCTGACTGAAGGTGAGGGTGAGCGCGACGCTGCCGCGAGGCAGCCAGCTGCGCTGTGGCTGCAGCTGGAGCAGGCCTTGCACCAGGACACGCTGGTGCTGGCCAACGCATCGGTGCTCGCCGCCGCACACACCCGCAGGGTTCTGGCTGGATGGTTATCGGGCGCGGCACTGCTGGGCCTGCTTGGCACGCTGCTGCTTGCGCTGCAGCTGTGGGCGCTGCCGCTGGCGCGACTGCGCAGGCAGCTGCACGCGCTGGCGTCACGGCAGCTGCCGATCAGCAGCCACTGGGCGCCCCAGGTGGGAGGCGGCTCCCCACCCTCGGATGCGCCCTCCCCTGAGGCGGACCTGCAGCATATCGCACGCCAGCTGGAGGAAAGCGAGCGCCTGATTGCCGACTTCGCACGGCGGTTTGCCAGCCGATCTGCGTCGACGCAATGGCTGGAGCTGACGCGTGCCATTCCCGGCGTGGTGTTCCAGTACGAGTATCTGCCCGACGGCACATCGGTGTGCCACTTCGTCAGTCCGCAGGTCGATGTGTTCTTTGATCGCCCGCGCCCTGCCAACGCGTGCGCATATGCATCTCAGGCGCCGGACGAAACCGCGACGCTTGCGCACGCCCACGTACCGGTTGCGCTGACACGCAGCCTCAGCAGCCGCATGGCACACATCGCACACACGCAGACCTCGCTGGCGTTCGACACCCAGATCCGCAACGCGCATGACGCGCGCTGGATCCGCACGCTGGCCAACGTCCAGCCCGATGCGAACGGCTCCCTGCTTGTCAGCGGCGTCTGGCTGGATGTAACCGACACCATCGCCCGGGATGAGGCGCTGGCGCAGGCCCGGCTTCTGGCCGAACAGCAGGCCAGTGAGAAATCACGCCTTCTGGCCGTCATGAGCCATGAAATCCGCACGCCACTCAATGGCGTGCTGGGCATGACGCAACTGGCGCTCAAGGGGGAGCTTGATGACCAGACCCGGCAGCGGCTGGAAAAAGCGCAGCAGGCGGGCCTGCAGCTCATGGATATCGTCAACGATGTGCTCGATTACTCCAAGATGGAGAGCGGTCAGGTCCAGCCCGAACAGCTGCCGTTCGATCTGCACGCGCTACTGGCGCAGTCCGCTGAGCTGCTTGCGCCACGCGCAGCGGAAAAAGGCCTGGAACTGTGGCTGGATGTAGCACCGGACGTGCCTGACCAACTTCTGGGCGATGCTTACCGAACCCGCCAGATCCTCACGAACTACCTCTCCAACTCGGTGAAGTTCACGCCCGCAGGCGATGTTTGCCTGCGCGTGTGCCTGGCGCCACCGGACGATCCGGGGGCGACGGCGCACGCCATCCGGTTTGAAGTCCATGACACGGGCATTGGACTTTCGACGCAGCAACAGCGCAACCTGTTTCGCCCGTTCCACCAGGCCGACGATTCCATTACCCGCCGCTATGGCGGCACCGGCCTGGGGCTGTCCATCTCGGCCGAGCTGGCTCGGCTAATGGGTGGCAGGACCGGTGTGCAGAGCACCCTGGGCAAGGGCAGCGTGTTCTGGTTCGAGATGCCGCTGCGGCCCGCACCGCCATCTCCGGCGCCGCCAACCACCTGGTTACAACAAAAGGAGGTGGCCATCATCGAGAGCCATGCTGGCGTTCGCGCCAGCCTCAAGCAGCTGTTGCGCAGCCGTTTTCAATGTACGGTTCTGGAATTTCCCGACGGCGGCAGTTGCATTGCCGCATTGCAGGCGCGAGCCTGGCCGCACCTTCTGATTGCCGCCCAGCGCATGGCCGACATGGACGCCAGGCAGCTGCTCGTGGCGTTGCAACGCCAGGCGCCTTCCCGATACATGGTGCGCTGGATCAGCGCATGGCCGCTGGACTTCGATACTGCCAAGGCACTGACCGACGTGGGCGCTGACCGCCTGCTGGAAAAGCCTCTGGGCCTGATTGCCCTGCAACGCGCTTCGCAACAGCAGGGCGCACTGTCAGCCGACCCCCCACCGCCGCCGCGCGGCGAAGCCGGCGGGCCGATCCGACCTCGCAAACGTCTGCTGATCGTCGACGACAACGCACTCAACCGGGCCGTGGCGGCCGAGCTCATCGACGCCCAGCCGGCACTGCAGGCGGATACGGACCTTGCCGAAAACGGCCATCAGGCACTTGCGGCCATCGCCGCTGCGCCACGGCCCTATGACGCGATCTTCATGGACCTGCAAATGCCGGCCATGGACGGCTACAGCGCCAGCCGCGCTATCCGCAAGATCGCGGGCTACGAGACCGTGCCGATATTCGCGCTGTCCGCCCACCGCGGCGAGGCCGAGCGCGCGGCGGCACTGGATGCCGGCATGACCGACTTCGTCCATAAACCCATCGTCGAGCAGGCGCTGCGCGAAGTGCTCGTGCGGCATCGACTCATCACCGTCGATCAGCAACCCGCAGAAGACTCCCCGGCGACTGCACGTGAAGGCACCCGCGAGGTGCCTGCCGCCGCGACCATGGACATCCACGCATGGCACGAGCTGTGCACCGCCCTGCCAAAGGAGCGCGCACAGGCATTGGCGCACGCGTTCATCCGGCAAAGCCGTGGGCTGCTGACAGACTGCCTGCACGCACTGGAAGCAGGGCAGCGCGATGCGGCCATCGCGGCCCTGCACAAGCTCGCGGGCACCGCCGGAACCTTTGGGCTCGGCACGCTTGGCCATCAGGTGGAGGCGCTGGAGAACGCCCTCAAGGCCGATATTTCATTGGCGGCGCTGCAGCCCGATATGGGCCAACTGCAGTCCGACATGGAAGCAGGCCTACAGGCACTCTCGCGCTTGCTGGAAACCGATGCGCAGTCAGCACCGTCGCAGTGACGCCCGCAGCACCTGTTGTTATCGCGCAACAATGCGTCACCGCGTTTTACGTAGGCGGTCCATCACACGCTGATTCCGAAAAATCGACGCAATGGCGGCGGCCACTGTTTATGCCGCCGCCGCGACGGATTTTTCCTGGGATTTCCAATCTGTCGCGGCCGGAGATGCGACACACGCGTGCTGCGCACCGCCGTGTGTCGGCGAATCCGTGTTAATCGCGACAGTGCAATTTTTCGTCGCCTTGCGGCAAATGAAACAAAAAGTTACAACAAATCAGTTGCGCAGAGTAGACGCCCCAGAACATGCCAATCAGAATGCGCGTTTATGCGGGTTTGCAACATGCCCGGTGCGATTGGGTGACGAAATGGGAACGTGGTCGCGGTCCCGTGCAGTACTCTCGTTCAGCTATTTGCTGCGTCTTGAACTGCTGCGCTGAATGCCCGTTTGGGCTCTGACAGTCGTCATTTCCACGCACCAGGTTCAGGTGTGGCGGCCGTGACCTACACGCAGCCATCGTCGGCGCTGTCTTTGCAGAGACAGCCGGTGCGGCAGTATCGGGTCAGGGAATCGGCTTTCATGCGCATGGTGAGAATGTCCCGCCACTGCAAAATGTTTTCTAGAGGAGTAATAAATGGCTACTGCTAAAAAAACCGCCAAGCCTGCCGCAAAACAATCTACGGCGAAAACCACCGCCAAGGCAGCCCCCGCCAAGAAAGCCGCTGCCACCAAATCGGCTGCAGCCAAATCCGCTCCTGCTGTCAAATCCGTCAAGACGGCCGCCAAGAAGACCGCAGCGGTCAAATCCGCTGGCGCAGCCAAGTCTGCAAAGGCCGTAGCACCTGCTCTTGCAGCGAAAAAGGCTTCTTCGGCTAAAACCGCGGCAACTGCAAAGACTACGGCAGCGGCTACCAAGAAGACTCCTGCAGCTAAGAAGTCCACTGCCGCAACCAGCAAGATTCCGGTAAAAGCGCCTGCCAAGAAGGCGGCGCCTGCTGCCAAAAAAGTAGCGACGCCGGCAAAGAAATCAGCAACTGCAGCGAAAGCACCGGCAACTGCTGCGAAGAAGACGGCAGCTGCGAAGAAGACTTCTGCATCCACCACCAAAACGGCGACCAAGAAGACGGCCGCATCAGGCACCAGCAAGGCCGCCGCACCCGTGAAGGCAGCCGCCAAGAAGTCGGCGGCACCCGCCAAGAAAACCGCCAAGACCAAACTTGCGCCACAGGCTGCCTGGCCGTTTCCGACCAGCAGCAAGCCCTGAGCAGGGCCTTTTGCCACTGCGTCGCAGAACGAAAAAGCCACCTCAGGGTGGCTTTTTCGTTGCAGGGGCTGCCCGATGGCCTGTCAGTTACTGGCCGTCATTTACGCTGCCGCCTTGAATCGCAGGCGCCAGGCGTGCAACAAGGGCTCGGTGTAGCCTGCCGGCTGGGACACGCCTTTGAACACCAGATCCGTGGCGGCGCGATAGGCATAGGATGTTTCGAAATTACCGGCCATCTTGCGATAGTTCGGGTCGCCCGCGTTCTGTGCATCAACCACCGCGGCCATGCGCTCGAACGTCTCGCGCACCTGCTGCTCGGTCACCACGCCGTGCAGCAACCAGTTGGCAATGTGCTGACTGGAAATGCGCAGCGTGGCACGGTCTTCCATCAACCCGATATTGTTGATGTCGGGCACTTTCGAGCAGCCCACGCCTTGGTCGATCCAGCGCACCACATAACCCAGGATACCCTGGATGTTGTTGTCCAGTTCCTGCTGCTTCTCGGCCTCGCTCCACTTGGCTTCGGGCACAACAGGAATCGTCAGCAGATCGGCCACCAGGCTGTCGCGCACGCTCTCGTAATTTGTCTTGGCCAGTTCTTCCTGGACAGCCTTGACGTCCACCTGGTGGTAATGCAGGGCATGCAATGTCGCGGCAGTCGGCGAAGGCACCCACGCGGTGTTGGCACCGGCCTGCGGGTGGGCAATCTTCTGCTTGAGCATTTCTGCCATCAGATCGGGCATGGCCCACATGCCCTTGCCGATCTGCGCACGCCCGCGCAGCCCGCAGGACAGGCCCACCAACACATTGTTCTTCTCGTAGGCAGCAATCCAGGCACTGGTTTTCATGTCGCCCTTGCGGAACACCGGGCCCGCCTGCATGACGGAGTGGATTTCATCGCCGGTGCGATCGAGAAAACCGGTATTGATGAATGCCACGCGCGCCGGTGCCTGGGCAATGCACGCCTTGAGGTTGAGGGAGGTGCGACGCTCCTCGTCCATGATGCCCAACTTGACGGTGTTGAGCGGCAACCCCAGCATCTGCTCGACAGCGCCAAACAGCGCGTTGGCAAATGCCACCTCCGCCGGACCGTGCATTTTCGGCTTGACGATGTAGACCGAACCCTTGCGGGAGTTGCGGATGCCGTTGGCACCATGGCCCTTGAGGTCATGGATAGCAATGGCGGTGGTGATGACCGCATCGAGAATGCCCTCGGGAATTTCCTGGCCGTCGCCCCACAGAATGGCCGGATTGGTCATCAGATGGCCGACATTGCGCAGGAACATCAGCGAGCGCCCGTGCAGCCTCAGCGGCTGGCCGTCTGCACCGATGTATTCGCGATCCGGATTAAGCCGGCGCGTGAAGGTCTTGTCACCCTTGGTCACCTCCTCGGTCAGCGTGCCCTTGAGGATGCCCAGCCAGTTGGCGTATCCGGCCACCTTGTCCTCGGCATCGACGGCCGCGACCGAATCCTCCAGGTCGAGAATGGTCGACAGCGCCGCTTCCAATACCACGTCGCTGATGCCAGCCGCGTCGCTCTGACCGATCGGCGTGCTGCGGTCGATGCGGATGTCGATATGCAGGCCGTTGTTGTCCAGCAGAACCGAAGAAGGCGCAGCCGCATCGCCCTGGTAGCCGGCGAACTGCGCGGCGTTCTTCAGGCCGGTCTTGCTGCCGTTGGCCAGGCTCACCACCAGCTTGCCGCCTTCGATGGCAAAGCCCGTTGCATCCCTGTAGGAGCCTTCGGCCAGCGGTGCGGAGTCATCCAGCACCTGGCGCGCATACGCGATCACCTTGGCGCCCCGCTTGGGGTTGTAGCCTTTGCCGGGCTCAGCGCCATCGTCGCTGGGAATGGCGTCCGTACCATACAGCGCGTCGTACAGCGAGCCCCAGCGGGCATTGGCCGCATTGAGCGCATAACGCGCATTCAGAATCGGCACCACCAGCTGCGGACCAGCCAGCTGCGCCAGCTCATCATCAACGTTGGCCGTGGTTGCCTGCACATCGGCCGGATTGGGAACGATGTAGCCGATGTCCTCCAGAAACTTGCGATAGGCGGCAATGTCCTGCACCGGCCCGGGATGGGCCTTGTGCCAGGTGTCGAGCTCCGCCTGCAGGCGCTCACGCTCGCGCAGCAGCGCGGCGTTCTTCGGTGCATATTCGGCCACCAGGGCGTCAAACCCCTTCCAGAAGGCAGCGCTGTCAACGCCGGTGCCGGGCAGCACCTGCTCGTCCACGAACGTCTTGAGCGCAGCATCCACCTGTAAACCATGAACCTGGATACGTTGGGTCGGCATGAATATCTCCTTGTGGTAATTGGAAAAACGGGGCGCGGGCCGATGCAGGCGCAGTGCACCTGGGGCCACGGGCAAGTCACCGATGATGCCCACTTTATTACATCAATGGATGACAATAAATACCATGATCGTCTTTTGACTATTTACCAAAACGCAAAAGTAACCGATCCGGGCATCGGTTGCGTTGCCACACCCCATGGATCGCTTCAAGGCCATTGAAACCTTCGTACGCGTTGCCACGCAGGGCAGCCTGACTGCGGCCGCGCAGGGCGAAGGCGTGGTACCGGCCATCGTCAGCCGGCGCCTGGACGCACTGGAGAACCACCTCGGCGTCAAGCTGCTGGTGCGCACCACGCGGCGCGTGTCCCTGACCCATGAAGGCGCCGCCTTTCTCGAAAACTGCCAGCGGCTGCTGGCTGACTGGGCCGACGCCGAGGCCAGCGTGGCCGCAGGCAGCGTGCGCGCGACCGGCCATCTGCGGCTGACCGCTCCAGCGGGCTTCGGGCGCCGCCACGTCGCGCCACTGGTGCCGCTGTTCCAGCGCCAGCATCCCGATGTGCGCGTCTCGCTGAATCTGAGCGACCGGTTGGTCGATCTCGGCGGCGAAGGCTTTGACTGCGCCGTGCGCGTGGGCGATCTGCCTGACTCCAGCCTGGTCAGCACCCGCCTGGCCGACAATCGCCGCCTCTGCGTGGCCGCGCCCGCCTACCTGGCCATGCACGGCTGCCCCCAGCATCCCAGCGACCTGCTGCAGCACAACTGCCTGGGCCTGTCCAGCGAAGCCTCGCAAAGCCGTGGCTGGGCCTTCGCCGTGCCGGGCGAGACGCCCGATGGCCCCAGCCGTATCATCCATATCAAGCCACGGGGCCGGCTGGACTGCACCGACGGGCAGGTACTGCACGACTGGTGTCTGGCAGGCCATGGCATTGCCTGGCGCAGCACCTGGGAAGTCGAGGCCGACATCGCCGCAGGCCGCCTGGTGCAGCTGCTGCAGAACTACGCCGCACCGCCCAACGGCATCTATGCGGTCGTGCCGGAACGCCGCCATCTGCCGCTACGTGTGCGCCTGTGGATCGACTTTCTGCGCGAACAGTATGAAAGCCCCTCCTTCTGGCAGCGCCCCGTGCAAGCATGAGAATGTCGCCTGCTCAGCACCTTTTTTCCCTCTCATGGCCCTGAACGCCACCATCCACAAGGTCGAACTGCACATCGCAGACAGCGACCGCCATCGTTACGCCAGCCACGCCCTCACCGTGGCCAAACATCCATCGGAAACCGACGAGCGCATGATGCTGCGTTTGCTCGCCTATGCCCTGGAGGTGGATGCCGATGCGCGCCTGGCCTTCACCAAGGGACTGAGCGACACCGAGCAGCCCGACCTCTGGCGCCACGACCTGACCGGACGCATTGAGGCCTGGATCGAACTGGGCCTGCCCGACGAGCGCCGCATCCTCAAGGCCTGCGGCAAGGCCGATGATGTGCTTGTGCTGGCCTATGGACGCACCGTGCCGATCTGGTGGAAGGGCATTGAAAGCAAGATCGCGCGCGCCCGCAACCTGCGCGTGCAGGCCATCGCCGCCGATGCAGCCGAGGCACTGGCCCGCCTGGCCGCACGCCAGATGACGCTGCACATCCACATCCAGGACGGCACCGCCTACATACAGAGCGATCAGGGCGAGGCCACGGTCACGCCGCAGGCACTGCGCTGACCGATCCGCAGCGCAGGTGAGAACGCTCAGGCGCTACGCAGCCTGCGATCCCAGAGGGTCGCCAGCAGCGAACCAATGGCAAGCGCCGCGCCCAGCATGCACACGCCCATCCAGCCGCCGGCGCGCCATGCCAGCACACCGGCTGCCGAGCCACCCGCGGCGCCCAGGAAATAGGCCGTCATGTACACGGCATTGGCACGCGAGCGCACCTGGCTGGGCAGCCCGAAGATCACGCTCTGATTGCTGATGTGAATGGCGGCAATCGCCACGCTCAGCACCAGCAAGCCCAACGCAAAGGCGGTCACGCTGTATACGCTCAGCCACACCACCGGCCATATCGCCACCAGCGTCAACGCCGCCACCAGTGAAGTGACTGCCTCCCTGCCCTGGTCGGCAAGGCGACCTACGGGCTTGGCCACCAGCGCGCTGACCACCCCCACCAGGCTCAGCAAGCCAATCTGCAGATCGCTCAGGGAATGGGGCGCGGCACCCAGCAGCAGTGCCATCGTCGAGAACAGCACGCTCAGGCTGGCAAAGCTCAGCGCACCCATCCAGGCACGGCTGCGCAGGCGGGGCGTGGCAACAAACAGCTGCAGCATCGACAGCAGCCCCGCCGCATAGCGCGCCACGCCGCCCTGCGCGCCCGCCGTTGCGGCCTGCGCAGGCAACGCAAACCACAGCGCAGCCGCCACCAGCAACATCAGCGCGGCAGTAAAGCCATACACCGATGACCACCCCGCGGTGGCCGAGAACAGCCCGGCCACGCTGCGGGCGGACTGGATGCCGATCAACAGCCCGGTCATCAGCACCCCCACCGCACGGCCTGCGTGCTCGCGCGCCACCAGCAGCGTCACCAGCGGCACCAGCACCTGCGCCGCGACGGAAAACACGCCTGCCACGGCCGAACCCACCCAGAACCAGACGATGTTGTCCGTCAGCGCGCACAACAGCAATCCGGCCGCAGCCAGTCCCATCAGCGTCACGATCAGCCTGCGCCGCTCCAGCAGATCGCCCAACGGCACCAGCAGCAGCAGGCCTGCCGCATAGCTCAGTTGCGAGATGGTCACACTCAGCGCCGCCTGCTCCTCACTCACCCGCAGGCCATGCGCGATGGAGTGCACCAGCGGCTGATTGATGTAGTTGCAACCCGCACACAGACCGCAGGCCACGGCCATGAGAAACAGGAGCTGCGGTGAGGCCGTGCTCTTGGAAGAGGAATGCATTGCAATGGATAGGCAAAGGCCGGCGCCGGTGTACTCCACAAGCACCGCACATGAATGGCAGAACGCGCAAGTGTAGGCGGCGCGCGCAAACGCTGCATGGCGGCGCTGGCACGCGCTTGCAGCACCTGACACCGGCTGACAAAGCAGGTAAGCTGGCCGCATTGCGCCACCAAGAACCTGTTTACACTTTTTACCATGCACGTCACTGCCCTGCACCGCTATCCCGTCAAGTCCATGCGCGGCCTGGCCGTGGACCATGCAGCAGTACGGCTGGAAGGCTTTGCCCACGACCGGCAGTGGCTGATCACCGATACCGAGGGTCACTTCATCACCGCCCGGACAGCGCCGCAGCTGCTGCGCTGGCAGGCCAATGCCGACAACGGTCGACTGCATTTGAAGGCGCCGGATGGCGCCTCTCGCCAGGTGCACGTGGCCGACTACACCACCGCGATGACGGTGACAGTCTGGCGCGATACCTTTCAGGCCTGCGCCGGACCTGCGGCCACCGACGCATGGCTCAGCAACCAACTGGGCATGGCATGCAGGCTGGTCTACCTCGGCACGGCGCCAACGCGAAGGCTGGCAGTCAATGGACAGGCACTGTCCTTTGCAGATGGCGCGCCCTATCTGCTGACCACGCAGGCATCGCTGCACGCGCTGAACCAGCAGTTGCAGCAGCAAGGCCTGCCTCCCGTTGGCATGGCGCGTTTCCGACCCAACATCGTCATCGACGGCTTGCAGGCCTACGCCGAGGACGATTGGCAGACGCTGCGCATAGGCAACCTGATCTTCACCAACTTCAAGCCCTGCGCGCGCTGCAAGATCGTCAACCTGGATCCGGATACGGCCATGCTGTCTCCCGACAAGGAGCCGCTCAGGACGCTCGCGCGCACGCATGCGTTGCCGCTGGGCGCATGCTTTGGCGTCAACCTCTACGCGCACGCGGCAGGCGAGATCCGCGTGGGCGATCCGGTGCAACTGCTGGACTGATCCGCCGCAGTGCGCTCAGACCCTGTTCACAGCACCGGCGGCACCAGCGGCGGCTCGCTCACCGGCGCATCGGCGCCGCGGTCCTGCTGCTCGGCCGTGCCGCGCACTACCAGCACCGGCACCTGCACCGAGCCCAGCACCCTGTCCGTGGTACTGCCCAGCAGGAATTTTTCCAGCCCCGAGCGGCCATGCGAAGCCATGACGATCAGTGACACATGGCGCTCCTGCACGACCTGCGCGATGGTGTTCTGCACGATCGAGCCTTCCAGCGACAACGTCTCGACCGCAATGCCTTCTGCTTCCAGCGCATTGCGCGCCTGCTGCAGTGCCGCCTTGGCCTGCTCGCTCGACTCTGCGACGAACTGGGCCTGGCCATAGGCCAGATCCGTGCCGATGCCGGTAAAGGGATAGGGGTCGACCACGTAGAGCACCAGTACCTGGCTGCCAAACGCCTTGGCCAGCGCCTTGACGTGCTCAATGGCGCACAGCGAGATGTCCGAGCCGTCAATGGGCACCATGATGTGGGAGTAGTCGGGCATGTTCAACCTCCTTTGCAGATGGATGGTGGGGCAGCATGCTTGGCAGGGCAACCGTGCGGACCCTTCACCGTCAATTTTGCACGACGCGACGTGCTCGCCTGGCTACGCGGGCGCGCACCGTGCGCTTTACCAAGCTTTTACGCTGCGCCTACAGGCCCGCACCAGTGTGCAGCGCACAATTGCGCATGCAATCACCGTGCCGAGTTCACGCAATCTGAAAAACCATGCGCAAGAAATTACGAATTGGGTGGAAAACCTTTGCCATCGTGCTGGTACTCGCCGTATTGGCCTATTGGGGCTACCGGCAGTTTTTCGCGACCGCTCCCGCCCCGGCCTACGCCACCGCCCCCGTGGTGCGTGGCAGCATCGAGAAGTCCGTACTGGCTTCGGGCAAGCTGGAAGCCTTTCAGCAGGTCAACGTGGGCGCACAGGTCTCCGGGCAGATCACACGCCTGGCCGTGGAGCTGGGGCAGAACGTCAAGCAGGGCGACCTGATTGCGGAAATCGACTCGCTGCCGCAGCAAAACGCCCTGCGCAATGCCGAGGCGGCGCTGGTGACGGCCCGCGCTGAACTGGCTGCGCAGCAGGCCACGCTGGCCAAGGCCCGCGCCGAGTATGAGCGCCAGCGCCAACTGCGCGCGGCCGACGCCAGCTCGCGCGCCGACTTCGAGGCCGCCGAGCTGGCCTACAAGGTCGCGCAGGCCAACATCGAATCACAGAAGGCACGCATCGCGCAGGCGGAAATCGCCGCCGACACCGCGCGCGTGAATGTGGGCTACACACGCATCGTGGCGCCCATGGACGGGCAGGTCGTGGCCATCGTGACCAAGGAAGGGCAGACCGTCAACGCCAACCAGCAGGCGCCCACCATCGTCATCCTGGCGCAGCTGGACACCATGACCATCAAGGCGGAGATTTCCGAAGCCGACGTGGTGCAGGTCGCACCCGGCCAGCGCGTGTACTTCACGATTCTGGGCGAGCCCGATCGCCGCTACGAGGCCACGCTGCGCAGCATTGAACCTGCCCCCGAATCGATCAGCAGCAGCAGCACCTCGGCCGCTTCCAGCAGCAGTTCATCAACCGCCACCGCCATCTACTACAACGGCCTGTTCGACGTTCCCAATCCGGAGCACCGACTGCGCATTTCCATGACAGCGCAGGTGCACATCGTGCAGGACGCCATCGACGATGCGCTCGTCGTGCCAGCCAGCGCGCTGCGGCGCCAGCCTGACGGCAGCTATCAGGTGCGCGTGCTGGATGCGGACGGCCAGGCCCGGCCGCGTACCGTGCAGGTTGGCCTGAACAACAACCTGCAGGCGCAGATTCTCGATGGCCTGCAGGAGGGCGAGCGCGTGGTGGTGGCCGAAGGCGGCGCAGCCGGCGGCCTGCCCGGCGGTGCGGGGCGCGCGCCTCGCGGCATGCGGCTGTAGGAAGGGATCGCGCCGTGAGCAATCAGCCACTGCTGCAGCTGCGCCAGCTGCGCCGCGAATTTCCCGCCGGCGAGGGCACCATCGCCGTGCTCAAGGACGTCGACCTGGACATCCACGCCGGCGAGATGGTCGCCATCGTCGGCCAGTCTGGCTCGGGCAAGTCGACGCTGATGAACATCCTCGGCTGCCTGGACAAACCCACTGCCGGCTCGTACCGCGTCCAGGGGCGCGAGACAGGCCAACTCGATGCCGATGAGCTAGCGGCGCTGCGCCGTGAGTACTTCGGCTTCATCTTCCAGCGCTACCACCTGCTGTCGGACCTGACCGCACAAGGCAACGTGGAAGTCCCGGCAATCTACGCCGGCATGCCCGGCGAGGCACGTGCGCAGCGCGCCAAGGCACTGCTCGAACGCCTGGGTCTGGCCGGGCGCACCGAGCACACACCGGGCAAGCTCTCGGGCGGCCAGCAGCAGCGCGTCTCGATCGCCCGCGCGCTGATGAACGGCGGCCTGGTCATCCTGGCCGACGAGCCCACCGGCGCGCTGGACTCCGCATCCGGGCGTGAGGTCATGCAAATCCTGGGCGAACTGCACGCCGAGGGCCACACCATCATCCTCGTCACGCACGACATGCAGGTGGCCGAGCATGCCCAGCGCATCATCGAGATCCGCGACGGGCAGATCATCAGCGATCGCCCCAATACCCCGCGCAACCCGCTGGCCACATCCGCCGCCGCGCCCAAGACGCAGGTGGTCAAGCCGAGCCGGCTGGCGTTTTCGGCGGCGCTGGACCGCTTCATGGAAGCGTTCCGAATGGCCTTGCTGGCGATGAATGCGCACCGCCTGCGCACATTCCTGACCATGCTGGGCATCATCATCGGGATTGCCTCGGTGGTATCGGTCGTCGCGCTCGGCACCGGCACCCAACAGGCCGTGCTGCAAAACATTGCCTCCATCGGCACCAACACCATCGAGGTGCGCCCGGGCACCGGATTCGGCGACCGGGGGGCCAATCGCATCCGTACCTTGGTGGCTAGCGATGCCGACGCACTGGCGCAGCAAAGCTACGCCGACAGCGTCACGCCCAGCGTCAACAGCAATGCCACTATCCGCTACGGCAACGTGGAAGCCAGCGGCCAGATCCAGGGCGTAGGCGAGCAGTTCTTCCAGGTGCGCGGGATGAAGCTGGCGATGGGCAGCTTGTTTGGTCGCGAGGCCGTGCATGCGCGCAGCCAGGTTGCGGTCATCGACGACAACGCCCGTACCACGTTCTTTCCCGATGGCAGCGATCCGATTGGCCAGGTGCTGTTTCTCGGCAAGGTGCCGGTGCGCGTGATTGGCGTACTGCAGGCGCAGTCGGCGGCATTTGGCCCCAACTTCGGCACGGTGACGGTGTACCTGCCCTATACCACGGTGATGAGCCGCATCTCCGGCCAGAGCCACCTCAACTCCATTGTCGTGCGCGTGGCCGACAGCGTCTCCACGCAGGCAGCCGAGGCGGGCATCACGCAGTTGCTGGTACAGCGCCATGGCGTGCAGGATTTCTTCCTGATGAACTCCGACACGATCCGCGAAACCATCGAGAACACCACGCAGACCATGACCCTGCTGATCTCCTCGATTGCCGTGATCTCGCTGGTGGTCGGCGGCATCGGCGTCATGAACATCATGCTGGTGTCAGTGACCGAGCGCACCAGCGAGATTGGCGTGCGCATGGCTGTGGGTGCGCGCCAAAGCGACATCCAGCAGCAGTTTCTCATCGAGGCCGTACTGGTGTGCGTGCTGGGCGGCGTCCTCGGAATTGCGCTCGCCCTGCTGTTCGGACAGGTGTTCGCACAGTTCAACAGCGATTTCCAGCTCATCTATTCGATGCAGTCCATGGTGGTGGCGTTTCTCTGCGCATCCGGCATCGGCATCGTGTTCGGCTACTTGCCGGCGCGCAACGCCGCCCAGCTCAACCCCATTGATGCGCTCTCGCGCGACTGAGGCGCACTGCCATGATCACTATGCCAACGCTTTCGCATTTCTCCGCACTGGCCGCTGCCGTGCTGCTGGCGGGCTGCAGCAGCCTGCACACCCCCTTCGAGGCGCCGGCTTCGGCCATCCCCGCGGCCTGGAACGCACCCGTGGCCGAGACCGCCCAGCCCCTGCGCGCAGCCAGCACGCTCGCTGACGCGTGGTGGACGCGCTTTGGTGACGCACAGCTCAACGCACTGATCGAACAGGCCCTGGCTGCCAACCGTGACCTCACCGTCGCAGCGTGGAACATCCGCCAGGCCGAGGCCACACTGGGACTTGCGCAGGACCGGCGCACGCCCACCTTGGGCGCCAGTGCCTCCGCCGGCGCCAACCGCAGCCTGGATGGCGGCCCCACCAGCCGCAGCCACGCCCTCAATCTCAGCCTCAGCTACGAACTGGACTGGTGGGGGCGCCTGTCCGCCCAGCAGGATGCGGCGCAGTGGCGTCTGCAGGCCACCGAGCAGGACCTGCAGACTGCCGCGCTGGCGCTGGTGACCAACGTCGCCACGCTGTACTGGCAGCTGGCCTACCAGAATGAGCAGATCGGCGCTGGCGAACAAAGCCTGGCCTACGTACGCCGCACCCAAGAACTGGTACAGGCGCAGTACGAAGCAGGCAGCGCCTCCGGCCTGGAAGTGCAGGAAGCGCGACGCAGCGTCGCCACCCAGGAAGCCGCCCTGGCGCAGCTGCGCCAGCAGCGCGCCACCACGCGCCACGCGCTGGCGGTGCTGCTTGGAATGCCGCCCACGGATGCCGCGCTGGCAACCGTACTGCCCAATGAGCCCGCGTCGCTGCCGACTTCCGAAGTGCCGGATGTACCGGCCGGGGTGCCCGCGCAGGTACTGGCGCGCCGCCCCGACGTGCAGGCCGCCGAGGCGCGCCTGCGCGCGACGCTCGCCGATGCGGATGCCACGCGGGCGAGCTTTTACCCCACCCTCAGTCTGACGGGTGGGCTGGGCGCATCCAGCAGTGCGCTGGGCAATCTGCTGTCGAATCCAATCGGTTCGCTGAGTGCCAATCTAGCACTGCCATTTCTTCGCCAGACGGAAATGCGCCTGTCCAACGCCGCCAGCCGTGCTACCTACGAGGCGGCGGCGGCAGGTTTTCAACAGACGCTGCTGACTGCGCTGCAGGAAGTCGAGGACACCCTACAAAGCCGCGTGCAGCTGGCCGAACAGCGCCGCTGGCTGGCCGAGCAGCTGCACGCTGCGCAGCAGGTTGAATCCCTCAATGAGGTGCGCTATCGCTCAGGCGCGACGCCACTGCGCAACTGGCTCGACGCCCAGCAATCGCGCCGCAACGCGCAGCTGGCGCTGTCAGGCAACCGCATGGAGCAGCTGCGCACCCAGCTGACGCTCTACCGCGCGCTGGGCGGCGACGCCATGCTGCCCGTACAACCGCTGCCCTCGCTGCAGGAACTGGCCAGCCCGCGCGACTGAACCCCGGCCGCCCGGCCGAGGTTCACAACCCTGTGGGCAAGTGACACAACAACTGCGCAGTTACCCACAGCACGCGCAGCCGGCCCAAGTTGTCCCCAAACGCGCCGCGACCAACGGCCGGTTGCTCCACCGCATCCGCGGCACGTAAAGCATTGATGTGGAATGGGAAAAATGCCTATCCACAGGTTCGAGCGCCACTTACTACTACGATTATTCTTTTCTTTCAAAAAAGAAAACATCGCAGTCGTATAGGAAAACAGACAGACAAGGGGATTTTGCATAAAATAGCACGACCGTTCTATTTTTTTACGCATCCCCACCATGGCTACAAAAAGAACAAACCGCAGCACGGATGCGGACAGAACCACATCGGCCAAGGGCCTACAGACACGCCAGGCCATTTTGGATGCCGCCTTGCGTCTGGTGGCCCAGGTCGGTCTGGAAGGCCTGTCCATCGGCGCACTCGCGGAAGTGGCTGGCATGAGCAAGTCCGGCGTGTTTGCCCACTTTGGCTCGCGCGAGGACCTACAGATCGCGGTGATTGGGCATTACCACCAGAGTTTTGAGCGTGATGTATTCCTGCCTGCGCTGCGGCTGCCACGCGGACTGCCACGGCTGCAGCACATGGTCACGCGCTGGATGCAGCGGATCCTTTCCGATCTCGACTCCGGCATTTTCATCAGCGGCGCAGTGGACTTTGATGACCGTCCAGGGCCCGTGCGCGAAGCCCTGCAACACTCGGTACGCACCTGGATGGCGGCATTGCAACGCGCTGCCGAGATGGCCCAGCAGGAAGGACATCTCTCGCCGCAGGTGTCCGCCCGCCAGCTGGTGTTCGAGATTCATGCGCTGGTACTCGCACTGCACTACGACGCCCGCTTTCTGCAAAACGACGATTCCCTGCGCTGCGCCATAGAAGGCTTGCAGCGGCTGCTGCGTGACCATGCAACGGATGCCACCGTACTGGCCGACCTGGAAGCGCGCGCGCTGTTGGCCGCATCCAATGGCCCCCGCGGCAAAGCTAACGTGCATGCACACTGAAGGCCACGGCAACAGGTGCTGAACCGCGCCATGGTGCACGCGACGGCGGTCTGCCCGCGCGATGCATCGGCAATGAGAGTGACAACCATCACAAGGAGACAAGACCATGCCATTGACCTATAACCCCCCGCTGCGCGACATGCACTTTGCCCTGCACGAGGTGCTCGGTGCGGTGGAAACGCTGCAGAAGCTGCCGCGCTTTGCCGATTTCGACCGCGATACCTGCAACGCCATACTGGAGGAGGCCGGCAAGTTTGCCGCCGAGGTGGTTGCGCCCACCAACAGCATCGGCGATCTGCAGGGCTGCACGCTGGACAAGCAAAGCCACAGCGTCAAGACCCCCGACGGTTTCAGACAGGCCTACCAGCAGTATGTCGAGGCCGGCTGGCCGGCACTGTCCTGCGATCCGGCCTATGGTGGCCAGGGCCTGCCGTTTGTCGTCAACCAATGCCTGTACGAGATGCTCAACAGCGCCAACCAGGCTTGGACGATGTATCCCGGCCTCTCCCATGGCGCCTATGAGGCCCTGCATGCCCACGGCAGTGACGCACTCAAGCAACGCTACCTGCCCAGGCTGACCAGTGGCGAGTGGACTGGCACGATGTGCCTGACCGAGCCGCACTGCGGCACCGATCTCGGCCTGCTGCGCACCAAGGCCGAGCCGCAGGCCGATGGCAGCTATCTGCTCACCGGCAGCAAGATCTTTATCAGCGCGGGCGAGCATGACATGGCCGAGAACATCGTGCACCTGGTGCTGGCGCGCCTGCCCGATGCTCCGGCAGGCAGCAAGGGCATCAGCCTGTTTGTGGTACCCAAGTATCTCGTCAACGACGACGGTTCGCTGGGCGCGCGCAACCCGATCTTCTGCACCGGGCTGGAGCACAAGATGGGCATCCACGGCAACGCCACGGCGCAGCTGAGTCTTGAGGGCGCTGTCGGTCACCTTGTGGGTCAGCCGCATAAAGGGCTGGCGGCGATGTTCGTGATGATGAATGCGGCACGCCTGGGCGTGGGCAACCAGTCGCTGGGGCTGACCGAGATCGCCTACCAGAATGCACTGGCCTACGCCAAGGAGCGCCTGCAGATGCGCGCGCTCTCCGGGCCCAAGGCCCCCGAGCAACCCGCCGACCCGATCATCGTGCATCCGGACGTGCGCCATCAGCTACTGACTGCCAAGGCCTATGCCGAAGGCGGTCGCCTGCTCAGCGCCTATTGCGGTGTGCTGCTGGACAAGGCGCACGCGGCCGAGGACGAGACCGAGCGCGCCGGCGCGCAGGCCGAGCTGGCACTGCTGACGCCCATCGTCAAGGCGTTCTTGACCGACAACGGACTGGCCGCCACGATCGGCTGCCAGCAGGTATTTGGCGGCCATGGCTACATCCGTGAAACCGGCATGGAGCAGCTGGTGCGCGATGCCCGCATCAACTTGATTTACGAAGGCACCAACGCCGTGCAGGCACTGGACTTGCTGGGCCGCAAGGTGCTGGGCGATGGCGGCAAGGCCCTGACGCAGTTCGGCAGGAAGATTGCCGCATGGGGCGCCGAGCACGCAGACAATCCGAAGATGGCCGAGTTTCTGCTGCCGTTGCAGGATCTGGGCGAGCGCCTGACCGAGGTCACGCAGGCCATTGGCGCACGGGCGCAGCGCAATCCCGATGAAGTCGGTGTGGCAGCGGTCGATTACCTGCGCATTGCCGGTCACCTGACCTTTGGCTGGCTGTGGGCCCGCGCAGCCCAGACGGCATTGCAGGCGATCGCCGACGGCCGTGACGATCCGCTCTATCCGGCCAAGATCGAGACGGCGCGCTTTTACTTTGCGCGCCTGCTGCCCGAGGTGGAAACACCGCTCAAGCGCCTGCAGGCCCACGCCAATACCATCCTCAAGACCAGCCACACACTGGCGTGAGCGGGCAAACGGCTTGCGCGGGCGCTATGCTTGGCGTCTGTTTCGCGTTCCCGAGGATGCCGTGTGTTCACAGTTCAGATTCAAGACCAACCCATTCTGTTGACCGATGCGCGGGTGCCGGAGCAGGCCCCCGCGGAGCTGGCCCAGTGTGGTGCGGTGGTACGCTTCGTTGGGCGCGTACGCAATGATGCGCGTGGCGCTGCGCTCAGCCATCTGGTGCTGGAGCACTTCCCGGGGGTGACCGAGGCGGAAATCGGACGCATCGTTGCCCAGGCGCGCCAGCGCTGGCCGCTGCAGGCGGTGCGCGTTGTGCATCGCGTTGGCCACATTGCCGTGGGCGAGCCCATCGTGCTGGTCGAGACGGCCAGTGCGCACCGCCGTGATGCCTATGAGGCCAACGCCTTCGTGATGGACTACCTCAAGACCGAGGCGCCCTTCTGGAAGCAGGAGTGCTTTGCCGATGGCCAGGCGCACTGGGTCGAGGCCAAATCGAGCGACCAGGCGGCCCAGCAGCGTTGGATGGTCGCGCCTGCTGGCGTGGCTGCAGGTGGGCGGCGCATCGGCGCGCTGATTCTCGCTGGCGGCCAGGGTCGTCGCATGGGCGGGCGTAACAAGGGGCTGCTGCCGCTCGATGGGCTGCCGCTAGTGCAGCATGTCGTGCGTGCCATCCAGCCGCAAGTTGGCTACCTGGCCATCAGTGCCAACGATGCGCTGGCGCAATACCAGGCGCTAGGCTGGCCGGTATTTCCGGATGCGCAAGCATGGCAGGGGTTGGGGCCGCTGGCCGGGCTGGCCAGCTGCGCACCACATTTACCGCCGCATCTGGATGCGCTGCTGGTCGTGCCGTGCGACACGCCGCGTCTGCCAGCAGACCTGGTGGCCAGACTGGCGCAGACGCTGTTCACCCCGGATGCGGCGCCTGCGGTCATCGCCGAAACGGCCGACGGCCCGCACCCCAGTGTTCTGCTGTGTCGGCCCGCCATGCTGCTGGGGCTGTTGGCACGAGCGCCTGTGGCGCACCAGTCCGACTTGAGCATTCGCGGTTGGCTGACCCAGCACGGCTATGAACGCGTCTTCTTCGAGGATGCACAGGCTTTCATCAACGTCAATGACCCCGCGACGCTGCAGCGATTGCAGCGCGCGTGACGGGCACTGCGCCCTTTTCCATTTTCCGAACTGCGAACTCCATGTCCAACGCCCTACTCGATTACCACGACGCGCTTGCCACCTTGCTGCAGACGCACCGCCCCATCGACCGCAGCGAGACCGTCGCGCTGGCGCAACTGAACGGCCGCCTGCTTGCCAGCGACGTACCGGTGCGGCTGGACGTGCCGGCCTTTGACAACAGCGCCATGGACGGCTATGCCATCCATGGCGATGCGCTCGGCCAGTGGCAGGTCGTGCAGCGCATTGCCGCAGGTGACGATGCGGCTGGCGTGGCATTGCAGCCGGGCCAGGCCGCGCGCATCTTCACCGGTGCGCCGATTCCCGCGGGAACCACCTCGGTCGTGATGCAGGAGCACGTGCAGCGCGAGGCGGACACCATCACACTGGCCGCCGATGCCCAGATCCAGCCGGGCCAGCATATCCGCCGCCGCGGCGAGGAGCTGCGCACGGGCGATACCTTGCTCAGACAGGGACAGCGGCTGAATCCTGCCACCATTGGTCTGCTGGCCATTCAGGGATATGCCGAAGTGCCCGTAGTGGCGCAGCTGCGCGTGACCGTGTTCTCCAGCGGCAACGAACTGGTGCAGCCCGGCCAGCCGCTGCAGTCCGGCCAGATCTACGACAGCAACCGCGTGATGCTGATCACCTGGCTGCGGGCACTGGGATTTGCCGTCACCGATGGCGGCGCACTGCCCGACCGGCTCGATGCCACCCGCGACGCGCTGCAGCAGGCAGCGCAGCAGGCCGATGCCATCCTGTGCTCCGGCGGTGTCTCGGTCGGCGAGGAGGATCATCTGAAAAACGCCCTGACCGAAGTGGGCACGCTGATCCAGTGGCGCCTGTTCATCAAACCCGGCAAGCCCTTTACCTGGGGGCATATTTCCGGCCCCGCGAAGGATTGCCACGTCTTCATGCTGCCTGGCAACCCGGTTTCCAGCCTGGTGACGTTCCAGCAGCTGGCGTTACCGGCATTGCGGCGCCTGGCTGGCTGGCCAGTGGACCAGGCACGGCCGCTGCAGTTCAAGGCGCGTGCCGGCTTTGGCCGCAGCCGGCCGGAACCGCGCCGCGAATTCGTGCGCGTGGTGCTGACGCAGGATGCGCAAGGCTGGCGGGCCACGCCGGTGGCCAGGCAGGGCTCGAACATGCTCTCGGGAGTGGCGCAAGCCAACGCTCTGGCGGAAACCGCCCCCGGTGCCTGCATCGCGGAAGGCGACTGGCTGACGGTCTATCCGCTGTTTGACCAACTGGCGCCGGTTCACTAGCCAGAATCAGTCAACAAACTGTCGTTTTGTTCTGGAAATTCGACAAGTTCATTCAGCCGCAGACGGTTTATCCGCACGAGGGCCACTTTTAGACTCTGAAGCTTGTTTTCAGACCAGACAGGAGCCCTCTCATGACCGACCATTCATTGCGTGGAAAAGTCGTTCTTATTGCCGGTGGCGCCAAGAATCTCGGCGGCCTGATCGCCCGGGACTTTGCCCAGCAGGGCGCCAAGGCGGTGGTGGTGCACTACAACAGCGACACTACCCGTGCCGATGCCGAGGCGACCGTGCAGGCTGTCAAAGCACAGGGGGCCGATGCGCTGGCCTTTCAGGCAGACCTGACGCATGGCGCGGCTGTTGAACAACTGTTTGCCGATGCCAAAGCGCGTTTCGGCCAGATCGATGTGGCGATCAACACCGTGGGCAAGGTGCTGAAAAAGCCCATCGTCGAGATCAGCGAGGCCGAATTCGACGCGATGGATGCGGTCAACAACAAGAGCGCCTTCCTGTTCCTGCGCGAGGCGGGCCGGCAACTGGCCGACCACGGCAAGATCGTGACCGTTGTCACCTCACTGCTGGGGGCTTTTACGCCGTTTTATGCAGCCTACGCCGGCAATAAGGCGCCTGTGGAGCACTATACCCGTGCAGCCGCCAAGGAATTCGGCGCACGTGGCATTTCCGTCACCGCCGTCGGCCCTGGCCCGATGGACACGCCGTTCTTCTATCCCGCCGAAGGCGAGGATGCCGTGGCCTACCACAAGACCGCAGCGGCCCTGTCGCCGTTCAGCCCCACGGGCCTGACGCACATTGAGGATGTCGTGCCGTTCATCCGGCATCTGGTAACCGATGGCTGGTGGATCACCGGCCAGACAATCCTGATCAACGGCGGTTACACCACCAAGTAGCAGAGCGCGGAAGGTGCGGATGCGCCAGCGCCACGGCAGGCGTCATAATTGGCCCTTTGGACAGTGCTGCGGGCAAGCAGCGGCTCGGCCAGCTCCGGGTCGCGCCACGGCACCCCCCGCAGGAGCAGGCGCGCCATGGACAGGCTGGAGCAGTACCGCATCTTCATGCAGGTGAGCGAATCGCGCAGTTTCACGCGCGCGGCGGCCGCGCTGAACCTGCCGCGAGCCACTGTCTCGACCGCCGTGCAGCAGCTGGAACAGGTGCTGGGCACCCGGCTGCTGCATCGCACCACCCGGCAGGTCAGTCTCAGTGCCGATGGCGTGCGCCTGCTGGAGCGGCTGCGTCCGTTGCTGGAGGAAGCCGAGGCGCTGGAGCAGCTGTTCCAGCCCGAGCAGCGCAGCGTTGCCGGTCACCTGCGCATCGACGTGCCCAGCCGCGTGGCCCGCAAGCTGGTGGCGCCGGCGCTGCCAGAGCTGCTGCGCCGCTACCCGGGGTTGAGCCTGACGCTGGGCTCCAGTGACCGCAGCATCAATCTGGCCGAGGATGGCGTGGACTGCGTAGTCCGCATAGGGCCGGTTGAGGACAGCAGCTTGGTGGCCCGTCCACTGGGCGCCGTCGCCATGGTCAATTGCGCCCATCCGGCCTATCTGCAGCACCACGGCATGCCGCTGGAGCCCAATGATCTGCTGCAGCACTGGGCCATTGGCTACCAGTCCGCCACTGGCAAGACCGCCAGCTGGGATTACCTTGATGCACAGGGTCGTTCACACAGTCTGACGCTGCCCTGCCGCGTCACCGTCAACAATGCCGAAACCTATCTGGCCTGCTGCCGGGCCGGTCTCGGGCTGATTCAGGTCCCCCGCTACGACGTTGCCGCACTGCTGGCCTGCGGGGAACTGAAGGAGGTGCTGCCTGACTGGCTGCCGGCGCCGATGCCCGTCACCGTGCTGTACCCGCACCGGAGGCAGCGTTCGCGGCGTCTGAGCCTGTTCATCGCGTGGATGCAGGAGCTGTTGCGGCCGCATCTGCATGCCCCGGGCTGAACGCATGGCCCTGATCCCCTCCCGCGACTGGCTGGAGCGCAATCAGCTGTTGTGCTATCTGCTGGCAATCGCGCTGGGCTGGCTGCTGGGCGTGGCCCAGCCACAGTGGGTTCCCGTGCTGGATGCCCTGGGGTGGCCATTGCTGGCTGCGTTGCTGTTTGCCACTTTTGCCCAAACGCCGGTGGCGGCACTGCCGCAGGCGCTGCGCAACCGGCCACTGTTACTGACACTGCTGATCGGCAACTTCGTCGCCATTCCACTGGTGGTGGCCATGCTGTTGCCACTGGCCGGCCCCCTGCCGGCGGTGCAGCTGGCTGTCGTGCTCGTACTGTGCGTGCCCTGTACGGATTGGTTCATCACCTTTACCGCCAGCGCCGGAGGTGATGTGCCCAGCGCGGTAGCGTGGACGCCGTTGTCGCTGCTGCTGCAGCTGTTGCTGTTGCCGCTGTACGCGCACTGGCTGCTACAGGCCGATGTGGCGCAGCTGCTGTGGCAGCCGCGCGTGATCGGCGCTGCCGTGCTGCTGATCCTCTTGCCGCTGACACTGGCATGGCTGCTGCAGCGCTGTGCGCGGGGCCGACCCATGCTACAGCGGCGGCTGGCGCAAACGGGCTGGTGGCCGGTGCCGCTGCTGGCCCTGGTGATCGTACTGGCCGCCGCCGGACAGCCGCAGGCCATCATGCAGGCACATGCACGCCTGTGGCAGCCACTGCTCGTGTTTGCGCTCTTTGCTGCGCTGACCGTGCCGCTGGCATGGCTGCTGGCGCGCCTGGCGCGCCTGCCGATGGCGCAGTCACGCACCCTCCTCATCAGTCTTGCCACACGCAACTCCTTTGTGATGCTGCCGCTGGCCTGGGCGCTCGGTGATGCGTTTGCGCTGACGCGCACGACCATCGTATTGCAGTCGGTGGTCGAGCTGCTGGCCATCGTGCTGCTGGCTGCGCTGGCTAGGCGCCTGTTTCCGTAGCGGCCGGCCTCACTACCCCTGACGCATCCTTTGCGCCGCGCGACCCACGCATAATGGGACTTTCGCTGGTAGATCATGAAAGGCACGTATGGCGGCATCCGCATCGCTGTTGGCTCGGCTGGGCATCACCTGGCCATTGATACAGGCGCCCATGGCGGGCGTGAGTACCCCGGCGCTGGCGGCTGCCGTCAGCGAGGCTGGTGCGCTGGGCTCGCTGGGGCTGGGCGCGTGCACCGCAGCGCAGGCTGCAGAGTTGATTGCCCAGACCCGTGAGCGCACCAGTCGGCCCTTCAACGTCAATCTGTTCTGCCACCGCCCGGCCCACCGCGACGCGGCGCGTGAGCGCGCCTGGCTGGAGTTTCTGGCGCCCGAGTTTCGGCGTTTCGGCGCGCAACCGCCGACGGCGCTGCAGGAGGGCTATGCCACCCTGGTCGGCAATGTGGAACTACTGCAGATGCTGCTGGCACTGCGTCCGGCGGTGGTCAGCTTCCATTTCGGATTGCCGGAGCAAAGCGCCATCGACGCGCTGCGCGAGGTCGGCATCGTCACCATGGCCTGTGCCACCAACGTCCAGGAGGCCGCGCAGATCGTGCGCAGCGGCATTGACATTCTGATTGCGCAGGGCGCCGAGGCGGGCGGGCACCGCGGTTGTTTCGATCCCGCGCAGGATCCGATGCTGGGCACCTTCGCACTGGTGCGCATGCTGGCCGCGCGCCTGCCCGTGCCGGTAATCGCGGCAGGTGGCATCATGGACGGCGCCGGCATGGCTGCGGCCCTGCGGCTGGGCGCTGCCGCTGTGCAGCTGGGCACGGCATTCATCCTTTGCCCCGAATCCTCTGCCAGTGCCGCCTACCGCGCGGCGCTGCAGAGCGACCAGGCGCTGCAAACCGCCGTGACCAGTGCCATTTCTGGCAGGCCGGCACGTGGCATTGCAGGCCGCCTGCACGCGCTCGGTGCCCGTGCCGATGCACCGGCGCTGCCGGACTACCCGGTGGCCTACAGCGCTGCCAAGGCCCTGCATCAGGTGGCCGTGCAGCACGGCTGCCACGATTACGCTGCGCATTGGGCCGGGCAGGCTGCGCCATTGGCGCGTGCGCTGCCCGCGGCGCAGCTGGTGGCAACGCTGGTGCAGCAATGGCAGGCGCAAGGGGTGACAGCAACGGCCGGATCCTGAGAACCTGTTTACGATCTTTTCTCGCCCTGCGCCGGTCGCGAGCGCAGCGCACGAGGGGGTGAACGGGCTCCTAGAAATTCGCCGGAGGCGCCACGGAAGTGGCTTGCTGCTGCAGGCGCTGCTGCACCGCCTCGCCCAGCTGCAGCACCGCCAGCGCGTAGTAGCTGGACTGGTTGTAGCGGGTGACAGCGTAGAAGTTTTCCGTGCCGATGACATATTCGGCCGGCTGCGCACCGTTGCGCAGTTCAATCAGCGCCATCTGCCCGTCGTAGCGCTGGCCAGCCGGCAGCAGCTGCGCGCCCAGTGCCACCAGGCCGGGCTGGTCAAAGGTCGGCAGGATACTGGGTGCCAGCAAGGCCGCTTTCTGCGCGTCGTCGGCCTGCAGCGCCACGTCGAAGTACGCGGGTTGGCCGGCGCGCCAGCCGTGCGCGGCAAGGTAGTTGGCTACCGAGCCGATGGCATCTTCCGGGCTGTCGATCAGGTTGACGCGGCCATCGCCGTCGAAATCCTGTCCGTAAAGCATCCAGCTCGAGGGCATGAACTGCGGAATGCCCATGGCACCGGCATAGCTGCCTCTGAGCTGCAGCGGGTCAAGCCCGTTGCTGCGCGCCATGCGCAGAAACTGCACGAGCTCGCGGCGAAAGTAGTCGGCGCGCTCCAGTGCCCGTGGGTGTTCTGAAGGGTAGTCAAAGGCCAGCGTCGCCAGTGCATCGAGCACGCGAATGTTGCCGGTGTTCTGGCCGTAGGAGCTCTCGATTCCGATGATGCCGACGATGACGCTGGCAGGCACGCCCCAGCGCAACTCGGCGTCCTGCAGCGTGCGCTGATGGCGCCGCCAGAACATCACGCCCGATTCGATGCGGGCGCTCGTGAGTAGGCGCGCGCGGTAGGCCTGCCAGTCGCGCACGGTGGTCGTGGTGCCGGGCGCTGGCGTCATCAGACGCTTGACGCGCGCGTTGTACTGGGCCTGGCCCAAAACCTGGGCGACCCACTGCGCTGGCAGTTCCGCATCGTCGGTCAGACTGCCGGCGAAGGTCTGCAGCTGCATGCGCCATTGCCGCTGCTGCGCCTCCTGCGCACTGGCTGCCTGCGGCGCGGGCTGGGCGTTGGCAGTGGGCGCGGCAACCATGGCCAGCGCCAGGGCGGCGCAAGCGGCAACCAAACGGCGCGAGGGAAGGGCAATCAGGTGGCAACGGCGGGCGTGAACAGGCAAAACGACAATCTCAGGCTACTTCGGTGGATGTGCATCGCCTGGCCATTGCAGGTGATGCCAGCGGCGCGCCAGTGCGGCCACGGACGCATCGGCATGCGTGCCGTAGCGCTGAGCATCCAGCGCGATGAGCCATTGTGATACATCCGCTGCGGCGGCGCCAAAAAACCTGTCGGCCGCCTGTGCCATGCGCCGCGGCGGCGTATGCGGCGGCAGCGGCAGACCTGCGGCCTCCAGCCGGGCGCGGGTGTCCTGCAGCAGGCGCTGCCAGGGATCGCGTCGGCGGCTGCGCAGCCAGGGCAGCAGCAGGAAGCCAAGCGTGGTCACGCCCATCACGACCACTGCCGTCAGGGCAATGGCCAACCAGCTGCTGCTGCGCAGGCCCAGCCGTTGCAGCAGCGTGCGCTGGTTGCGCTGGTCGTAGTTGAGCACCCACTGGGTCCAGCGGTAGTCGATGGCGTCGCGCACTGCCTGGTACTGCGCCAGCCAGCTGAAGGCGCTGCTGTAGCCACCAGTGCGTGTGTCACTGCCCTGCTGCGCCAGCGCTTCCGACTGCGTGAGGTTGATGCGCTGCGGCGCAATTGCTGCCGTCGGATCGATGCGCACCCAGCCCTCGCCCGGCAGCCAGATTTCCACCCAAGCGTGCGCATCGGACTGGCGCACCGTCCACACGCCGTCGTAGGGATTGGCCTCGCCGCCCTGGTAGCCGGTGACGATGCGCGCAGGAATGCCGGCAGCGCGCATCAGCACCGCGTAGGCCGAGGCGATGTGTTCGCAAAAGCCTGCACGGTGCACGAACCAGAATGCGTCGGCGGTGTCGTCGCCGTACAGCGGCGGTTGCAGGGTGTAGTGGTAGTCCTGCTCGTGCAGCGTGCGCAGAACGTGTTCAGCCAGGGCACGGTCGCCATGGCCAGGCGCATAGCTGGCGCGCAGCTGCTGCGCCCAGGCGCGCGTGCGGGCGTTGCCCGATTCGGGCAGCTGCAGATAGCGTCGCAGTTGCGCTGGCTGCGCCTGTGCCGCAACCTGGCTCTGCAGATAAGCCTGTGCCTGGTAACGCAAGGCGCTGTTGACCGGACGCACGCTGTGCCAGACCAGCTCCTGGTCGAGGAAGTTCGGCATGCTGTCATCGATGGCTGCGGGCAACAGCTCCAGTGGCAGCAGCCAGCGCTGGCGATGCGGCTCGATGATGGCCTCATAGCGCACAGGCGTGCCAGCAGCAACCACTGGATTCTGGCTGCTGCCGGCAGGGGCCTGCGGCATCAGGGGATAGGCGTCCCCTGCCGTCCAGCGCCTGCCATCGAAGCGCGAAAGCACTGGCCCGCGAAAGTACATCTGTGCCTGACGCGGTCGCGGCGAATCGGCCGCAAACTGCACGCGCAGCGCGATGGCACGGTTCTGTGCCAGATCGGCAATCGTGCCGACCTCCATTGCACCCGACAGCCCGGTCACACCCTGTACCGGCGCGTTCGGAATGCCCCACAGCGGTGGAAAGCGGGGAAAGAACACATACAGCACGGCGATCAGTGGCAGGCCGATGGCCACCAGCCTGGCTGCTGCCAGTGCCGCCTCGCCAATCGGGGGCCGGCCCACGGGCTTTTGCGCATTGATGACGGCCGTCAGCAGACCCCAGAAGACCAGCAGCATCAGCAGTGCCACGGAGATGGTCTGCGCAAACAGGAAGGTGGTGACGATGCAGAAAAACCCCAGAAAGAACAGCACCAGCGCATCCCGGCGGGCATGCAACTCCAGCGTCTTGAGCGCGAGCAGCAGCAGCAGAAACACCAGTGCCGCACCGGATATCGAACGCTGCGCCACCAGCTCCCATGCAGCGCCTGCCATGCCCAGCAACAGCAGGGCTATGACCGTCCAGCGCCGCGGCAGGGCCTGCCTGCGCAGGCTGATCCAGGCACGCCAGCCGAGCAGGGACAGGGCATAGGCACCCGCCCAGAGTGGCAGGGCGCGCGCCATCTGCAGCGTCAGCAATGTCAGTACCGCCAGCAGAAACAGCTCGTCGCGCGTGGTGCGCGAAAGCCGGTTGCAGCGTTGCACAAGGAAGTTCATCGCGCTGGCTCCATCCGCGTCATTGCAGGGCCAATGCCCGCAGGCAGGCATGTCTGTGGGCGGCGCCGGCATCCGGCGCCAGCTGATGGCCCGGCAGCCGCAGCCCGTAGCGCAGGCCGGCTGCATCGGCCTGCAGCACCCATGCGCACAGGCGCGCCAGCACTGCCTCCGGCTGCTGCAGGCCCGTGGCGGCATGGTCCAGCCACAGCTCGGTGGCACCGGTTTGCGCCTGGTCGCGCCGTACCCAGTCGCCATGCCCGGTTGCCAGCGCGGTGGCGGTTTTCTTCCAGAGGATCGTGCGCATCGGGTCGCCGCGCTGGTAGGCGCGAAAGCCGTCGTACTCGAATGCCTCGGCGCGCGTGGACGCCACGCCAGCCAAGCCTGCAGAGCGGCTGTGCGGCAGCGCCGGAGCGTTTGGCTCCGGTGCGGGATAGATCAGCAGTTGCGTGGCAGGCTGCCACAACGACCAGAGCCGGAATGCGCCAAGTGGATAGTGCGTCTGCACGGTGATGACAGGACAGGCGTGCAGGCCACGCGGCAGCGGCGGCAGCGGCAGCTCCACCAAGGCCTGCTCGCCCGGGGCGAGATCGAGCACCTGCCCACACGAGTCTGCCGCATCACGCACCTGTAGCTGCACGGCAAAGCGCTTTCTGGCGGCGGGGCCGCTGTCCACGTGCAGCGTCAGCACCGGGGCCTGGTGCGCGAACGCAGGTGCCGCTGGCTGCGCCCGCAGCGTCAGGCCACGCAGGTTGCCATGCGCCACCAGAATGCTCACGAAGGTCACGCCCGCGAGCATGAAGGTGAACAGGAAGCCGAGGTTGATCTGGTAGTTGACCGAGGCGACCAGCAGCAGCGTGCATGTAACGGCCAGCATCCAGCCGGTGCCGGTGGGCAGCACGTAGAGATTGCGTTGCGTCAGCGTCCAGACGTCGGTGGCCGGCATGCGGCCGCGCAGCCAGGCATCAAGGCGTTGCCGCAGGGCGTGAACAGCCATGACCGGTCCTCAGCGAAGCGGGACGCTTTCAACCATGGCCTGCACCTGGGCGACGGGGCTGCGGCCGGACTGGGCCACCGGCACCAGCCGGTGTGCCACGGTCTGCACGATGGTGTCCTGCACATCGTCGGGCGAGATATGCGCACGTCCCTCAATGAAGGCGCGCGCCTTGGCTACGCGCAGCAGCGCAATGGCCGCACGCGGGCTCAGGCCCTGCACGAACCATTGGCCATTGCGGCTGGCCTCGACCAGATCCAGCACGTAGTCCAGCAGCGGCGCGGACGCATGCACTTCTGTGACGGCCTGCTGGATGCGCAGCAACTCGGTGGCATCCAGCAGCGGCAGCAGCTCCTGCGCCTTGCGGCGATGGCCGTTGCCCGCCAGGATGCGGCGCTCGGCCTCGCGGTCCGGATAGCCCAGTGAGACGCGCATCAGGAAGCGATCCAGCTGCGACTCCGGCAGCGGGTAGGTGCCCAGCTGCTCGCGCGGATTCTGCGTGGCGATGACGAAAAAAGGCTGCGGCAGCGCCCGCGTACTGCCTTCGGCGGTGACCTGGTACTCCTCCATGGCCTCGAGCAGCGCGCTCTGCGACTTCGGGCTGGCACGGTTGATTTCGTCGGCCAGGAGGATCTGCGCAAAGATCGGCCCGGGGTGGAATACGAAGCCTTCCCGCGCACGGTCGTAGACCGACACGCCCGTCAGGTCGCTGGGCATGAGGTCGGCGGTGAACTGCACGCGCGAGAACTGCAGGCCCAAGGTGTGGGCCAGCCCGTGCGCCAGTGTCGTCTTGCCCACGCCAGGCACATCCTCGATCAGCAGATGGCCGCCAGCCAGCAGGCAGGTCACGCAGTCGCGCACCTGGTCGGACTTGCCCACGATGAGGCCGTTGAGCTGCGCCAGTACGGCGTTGATTTGCGCGTGAAAAGCCATTTTTGCGTGTAGAGTATTTGCATGCGCACAGAGCGCCGGGTAGGGGAAACCCGCTCGGCTACGAATACAAGGTGCAGGGCACAACCGTAAGCACCTGTAAATATGGCTTTCAATGGTAAGGCACTTGGGAGACAACGCCATGGCGACAGGATATTTCACGCACCGGGATTGCTGGTTGCACGACATGGGCGCAGGTCACCCTGAATGTGCAGCGCGGCTCGATGCCATTGAGGACCGGTTGCTGATCTCTGGTGTGATGGATGTGCTGCAACGGCACGATGCGCCCAAGGCCTCCATCTACGATCTGGAACTGGCGCACAGCCGCATGCATGTGGCGGCGATGCGCGGGCTGGACCTGCTGATGCAGGAGGAAATTGCCGCTGGCGGCGATGGCTACTCCCAGATCGATACGGACACGCTGCTGTCGCCGCACACCTGGAATGCCGCGCTGCGCGCGGCCGGTGCGGTAGTCGCCGCCACGGACATGGTGATCGAAGGCAGGCTCGACAACGCGTTTTGCGCCGTACGCCCACCCGGACACCATGCCGAGCGCGACAAGGCGATGGGCTTTTGCTTCTTCAACAACATTGCCGTTGGCGCCAAGTACGCGCTGCAGCGGCGCCAGCTCGAGCGTGTGGCGGTGATCGATTTCGACGTGCATCACGGCAATGGCACGGAGGACATTCTGGCCGGCGATGCGCGCACGCTGATGGTCAGTTTTTTTCAAAGTCCATTCTTTCCCAACAGCGGCGAGCAGGCCAAAGGCGAGAACATGTGCAACATCCCCGTGCCGGCTTACACCAAGGGCATGGATGTGCGCGAGATCATCGACATGATGTGGGTGCCTCGCCTGGAGGCCTTCAAGCCGCAGATGATCTTCATCAGTGCGGGCTTTGACGCCCACCGCGACGACGACATGGGCCAGCTGATGCTCAGCGAGAGCGACTACGCTTGGATCACCCAGCTGATCGTCGACATTGCCCGGCGCCATGCCGGCGGGCGCATCGTCTCCAGCCTGGAAGGCGGCTACGTGATGGAGCCACTGGCACGCAGCGTGGAAGCGCACGTGCGTGTGCTGGCCGGGCTGTGACAGGGGCCGCATGCGCGCTGGCCGGGCAGCCGGCAGGGCCGTCGGAATGCGCCGCGTCTTCACGCGGCATTATTGCAACTGACGCACAATCCGGATCTGTTGCACCGACTCGGCTGCGGACCGTCAAGGACGGCACGCAGTGCGTCGCCAGACGGACACCACGGACCTCCAAGCCACCATGCCATTGACTGCGCCTGCCTCCGACTCAGCCGCTGCCATGCCTACCATCGGCGACGAACTCGCCCGCAACTCGCTGATCAGTTGGGCGGGCCAGTTCAGCGGACCCCAGGCCCTGCTGGAGCTGGGCCTGGTCCTGCTCATGCTGTTCGTCCTGTGGGGCGCGCTGCGTGCGCTCAAGCGGGGGTTGGACTACGACAATCCCGACTCCGTCCTGTTTGGTCGGCATATCTATGACGGCGTGCTGCTGCCACTGCTGGCGGTGGGCCTGCTGGCCATCCTCCAGCCGTTGCTGGCGCGTGTGCAGCCGGTACTGGTGCTGCCGCTGGCCTCGGCGCTTCTGACATCGCTGCTGTTGATCCAGCTGGGCGTGAAGGTGCTCAAGGCGGCGTTTCCCGGCAAGGCATGGGTGCAGCCGATCTCGCGCAGCATTTCCTGGCTGATCTGGGGCTGGGTCGCACTGTGGATCGTGGGCCTGGGGCCGACCATCCTGCGTGAGCTCGATGCCATCACGTGGACCATCGGTGGCAGCCCGGTCTCGCTGCGGCGCCTGCTGGAGTCGGCCGTGACTGCGGTCATCTTTCTGCTCGTCAGCCTGTGGGGTTCATCGATCATTGAGAAGAAGCTGATGGCACCGGCCATCGGCGCACGCCCCTCGGTGCGCAAGGCGATTGCCACCACGATTCGCGCGGTGCTGCTGCTGATTGGTCTGCTGGTTGCACTGAACATGGCCGGCATTGACCTGACGGCGCTGTCGGTTTTCGGCGGCGCGCTCGGTGTGGGCATCGGCCTGGGCCTGCAGCGGCTGGCGGCCAACTACGTCAGCGGCTTCGTGCTGCTGACCGAACGCGCAATCCGCGTGGGAGATGTCATCCGCGTCAATGGCTTCGAGGGCACCATCACGGAGATGTCCGGCCGCTATGCCTCCATCATGGCCAGCAGCGGCAGGCAGGCCATCGTGCCACACGAGATGTTGACCAATTCAATGGTGGAGAAGGTCTCCACCGAACAAAGCAACGCGCTGCAGTCGACCTCGCTGCTCATTACCCACGGCAATGACTTGGCGCTGGCGCAGCAGTTGATGGTGCAAGCCGCGCAGGCCTGCCGCCGCGTGCTGGCTAAACCCGCTCCGTTTACGACGCTGGTGAACGTCTCCCCCGATGGCCTGGAGCTGAAGCTGAATTACTACATTGCCGACGTGCATCTGGGCGGACTGGAGAGCCTGCGCTCGGAGATCAACCTGGCCGTGCTGAAGGCTTTCGCCGCCCATGGCGTGACGCTGGCGACCACCAGCCAGAGCATCAACTGGGGCCAGCTGCAGGCCTTGTTTGCGCAGGCCGGTCACGCGCCAGCAGCTTCCGACGGCGCCTCCGATACCTGAGCGATGCCGCACCGCAGGGCGCGGGTTGCCTGCCACGCTGCCCGCGGCTTGCACGCCTGCTGCGCAACCGCGTCTAAAATAGAACGTTCGTGCGATTTTCCAAACCCTCTGACTGCAACCGGCCCGAAGTGGCCCCATTAGGAGAGATATTCCGATGACCAAGGTCCTGGTACCCGTCAAGCGCGTGGTCGACAAAGACATCAAGGTGCGCGTGAAATCCGACAACAGCGGTGTGGACATTGCCAATGTCAAGCACAGCATGAATCCCTTCGATGAGATCGCCGTAGAGGAAGCGGTGCGGTTGAAGGAAAAGGGCGTGGTCAGCGAAATCATTGCCGTCTCCATCGGCCCGACGCAGGCGCAGGAGACGCTGCGCACGGCGCTGGCCATCGGCGCTGACCGTGCCATCCTGGTCGAGGCCGAAGGCGAGATGCAGCCGCTGGCCGTGGCCAAGATCCTCAAGGTGCTGCGCGAGAAGGAAGGCGCCGACCTGGTCATCATGGGCAAGCAGGCGATCGACGACGATGCCGGCCAGACCGGGCAGATGCTGGCCGCGCTGGCCGATCTGCCGCAGGCCACCTTTGCCTCCAAGATCGAGATCGAGGGTGGCACGGCCACGGTCACCCGCGAAGTCGATTCGGGACTTGAGACCATCCGCATGGCGCTGCCTGCGGTCATCACCACTGACCTGCGCCTCAATGAGCCGCGCTACGTCACGCTGCCCAACATCATGAAGGCCAAGAAAAAACCGCTGGAGAATGTCAAACCAGCCGATCTGGGCGTGGATGTCACCCCCCGCCTGAAGACGCTCAAGGTCAGCGAGCCGCCCAAGCGCAGCGCTGGCATCAAGGTGCCCGATGTCGCCACGCTGGTCGACAAGCTCAGGAACGAAGCCAAAGTCATCTGATAGAGGGGAGACACGATCATGACCACACTCGTCATCGCCGAACACGACAACACCGAACTCAAGGGCGCCACGCTCAACACCGTAGCGGCAGCGACTGCCATTGGGGGCGAAATTCACGTTCTGGTAGCAGGCCACAATGCCGCTGCCGTCGCCCAGGCTGCCAGCCAGATCGCCGGTGTCAGCAAAGTGCTGCATGCCGACAGCCCGGCACTGGAACATGCCCTGGCCGAGAACCTGGCGGAGCAGGTTCTGGCTGTTGCCGATGCCTACAGCCACATCCTCTTTCCCGCCACCTCGGTTGGCAAGAACGCAGCGCCCCGGGTAGCAGCCAAGCTGGATGTCGCGCAGATTAGCGAGATCACCAAAGTGGTGAGCGAGGACACCTTCGAGCGTCCGATCTACGCCGGCAGCGCCATTGCCACGGTGCAAAGCCAGGATGCCAAGAAGGTCATCACCGTGCGCGCCACGGGCTTTGATGCCGCTGCTGCCTCGGGCGGCTCGGCGGCGGTGGAAACCGTCGCTGCCGTGGCCGATACCGGCAAGAGCAGCTTCGTGGGGCGGGAAGTCAGCAAGAGCGACCGCCCCGACCTGACTGCAGCGCGCATCATCGTCTCCGGCGGTCGGGCGCTGGGCAGCGAAGAAAAGTTCAAGGAGGTGCTGACACCGCTGGCGGACAAGCTTGGTGCTGCGATCGGTGCCAGCCGTGCGGCCGTGGACGCTGGCTACGCCCCCAACGACCTGCAGGTCGGTCAGACCGGCAAGATCGTTGCGCCGGATCTGTACATTGCGCTGGGCATCAGCGGCGCCATCCAGCATCTGGCCGGGATGAAGGACTCCAAGGTCATCGTCGCCATCAACAAGGACGAGGAAGCGCCGATCTTCTCCGTGGCCGACTATGGCCTGGTCGGTGACCTGTTCACCGCTGTGCCTGAGCTGATCGAAAAGCTCTGATCCATTGATGGGAAAGAAGAAATGGCATCCGTGGCGGTGCCATTTTTTTCCACAAGCCATCCGCAGACCTGATCACGGTCTTTCTGTCTGCCGCATCGCGGCGCCCGTCATGCATCGCCCCAACGAGGACCACCATGAGCTACAAAGCCCCCGTCAAAGACCTGCTGTTCAACATCCAGCATCTGGCAGGCATCGACCAGATCGCCCAGCTACCAGGCTTCGAGGATGCTGGCCTTGATACCGCTCAAGCGGTGCTGGAGGAATGCGCCAGATTCAACGAGGATGTGATTGCACCGCTGAACGCCGTTGGCGACACGCAGCCCTCGAGCTGGAAGGACGGCGAAGTCACCACCACGCCGGGCTTCAAGGAAGCTTACCGTCAGTACGCCGAGGGCGGCTGGCAGGGCCTTCAACACGAGCCCGCCTATGGGGGCCAGGGCCTGCCCAAGACCATTGGCGCGGCCTGCCAGGAAATCCTCAACAGCGCCAATCTGAGCTTCGCGCTGTGTCCGCTGCTGACCGACGGCGCCATCGAGGCGCTGGTGACAGCAGGCAGCGATGACCTGAAGGCCATCTACCTGGAAAAGCTGGTCAGCGGCCAGTGGACGGGCACCATGAACCTGACCGAGCCGCAGGCCGGCTCCGATCTGGCACTGGTGCGCAGCCGCGCCGAGCGCCAGCCTGATGGGACCTACAAGGTCTTCGGCACGAAGATCTTCATCACCTACGGTGAGCACGACATGGCCGAGAACATCGTCCACCTCGTGCTGGCACGGGTGCAAGGCGCACCCGAAGGCGTCAAGGGCATCAGCCTGTTTGTCGTGCCCAAGTTCCTCGTCAATGCCGATGGCGCGCTGGGCGCGCGCAACGACGTGCACTGCGTGAGCATCGAGCACAAGCTGGGTATCAAGGCATCGCCCACCGCCGTGCTGCAGTTCGGGGACGGCACGGCGGCGACGGATGTGAACGGCACCGGACCCGGTGCCGTGGGCTACCTCGTCGGCGAGGAAAACCAAGGCCTCAAGTACATGTTCATCATGATGAATGCCGCCCGCTACGCGGTTGGTGTGCAGGGCGTTGCCGTCTCCGAGCGTGCCTACCAACTTGCCGCGGCCTACGCCAAGGAGCGTGTGCAAAGCCGCCCGGTCGATGGATCCGTCAAGGGCAGCGCCACCATCATTCACCACCCGGATGTGCGCCGCATGCTGATGACCATGCGCGCGCTCATTGAAGGCACGCGCGCCACCGCCATCACCGCTGCGGCCGCCTACGACGCGGCGCACAAGCATCCGGATGCCGAAGTGCGCGCGCAAAACCAGGCCTTCTACGAATTCATGGTGCCGCTGGTCAAGGGCTACAGCACCGAGATCAGCCAGGAAGTCACCGCGCTGGGTGTGCAGGTGCATGGTGGCATGGGTTTCATCGAGGAAACCGGCGCCGCGCAGCACTACCGCGACTGCAAGATCCTGACCATCTACGAAGGCACGACCGCCATCCAGGCCAATGACCTGGTGGGCCGCAAGACCGCGCGTGATGGCGGCAACGTCGCCAAGGCCATCGCTGCACAGATCGAAAAGACCGAAAGCGCACTTAGGGCTGCCGGTGGCGAACCTGCCGAAGCGGTGGCGCGTGAACTGGGCAAGGCACGCCAAGCCTTCCTTGAGGTCGTGGAATTCATGGTGGCCAACAGCGCCGAAAACCCCAACGCTGCCTATGCCGGCAGCGTGCCCTACCTGATGCTGGCGGGCAACCTGGTGGCTGGCTGGAACCTGGGTCGCGCGCTGCTGGTGGCCAAGGAGCAGCTGGCAGCGGGCGAGGACAAGGCCTTCCTCGCAGCAAAGATCACGACTGCGCACTTCTATGCCGAGCACATCCTGCCCCGCACCGCCGCGCTGCGCGACGCAGTGTTGCACGGCGCGCACAGCGTGACGGAATTGCCGCTGGAGGCGTTTTGAGCGTGCCGCAGTTACCTGCTGGCGGAGCGCCGCAGGGCCAGGCCAATTGCCGTCGTCAATCTTCGCCCTGGCAGGTTTACGTGGCTATTGGCATCGCCCTGGGTGCGGGATTTGGCACGGCCATTGGCTTGGCACTCGGCCATTTGGCCCTGGGGGCAGGTTGTGGCACGGCCGCCGGTGCTGCATTGGGTGGCCTGTTGGCCCTGCAGCGCAGCGCGAACGGACGCTAGCCGCCCGTCAGTCGGCCACTCTCGGTCTGACAAGACCTGCCGCCTGTTTGGCGCGCTGGCGGGCCAGTTCCACGTCATCGGCATGGGCCAGTGCCACGCCCATGCGGCGCTTGACAAAGCTCTCGGGTTTGCCGAACAGGCGCAGGTCGGTCTGCGGCACGGCCAGGGCCTGTTCCACCCCTTCAAAAACCAGCGCCTGCGCCTCCACGCCGCCGTAGATCACGGCGCTGGCGCCGGGGGACTTCAGCGCCGTGTCCACCGGCAGGCCGAGAATGGCGCGGGCATGCAGCTCGAACTCGTTCTGCCACTGGGTGGCCATGGTGACCATGCCGGTGTCATGCGGGCGCGGGCTGACCTCGCTGAACCAGACCTGGTCGCCCTTGACGAACAGCTCGACGCCGAAGAGTCCAAGGCCGCCCAGATCATCGGTCACCGCTTTGGCAATGCGCTGGGCCTCGGCTTGCGCGGCAGCGCTCATGGGATGGGGCTGCCAGCTCTCGACGTAGTCGCCACTTTGCTGCAGGTGGCCGATGGGCGCGCAAAAGTGTGTCTCAATGGCACCGTCCGCGCCTCTGGCGCGCACGGTCAGCTGCGTGATCTCGTAGTCGAAGTCAATGAAGCCTTCGACAATGATGCGTCCGCGTGCCACGCGCCCGCCCGCCATGGCGTAGTCCCAGGCCGTGGCAATGTCGGCGGCCGAATCGATGCGGCTCTGGCCCTTGCCGGAGCTGCTCATGACCGGCTTGACGATGCAGGGGTAGCCAATCGCCGTCTGGCCGTCGCTGCCGTCGATGGCAGCTTGCAGTGCTTGCTGCGAATCGCAGAAGCGGTAAGGGCTGGTCGGCAGGCCGAGCGTTTCGGCCGCCAGCCGCCGTATGCCTTCGCGGTCCATCGTCAGGCGTGCGGCGCGCGCGGTGGGGATGACCTGCACGACGCCCTCTGCCTCCAGTTGTTCCAACTCGGCCGTGGCGATGGCTTCGATCTCGGGCACCACCAGCTGCGGCCGCTCCTGCAGGATCAGCGCGCGCAGGGCGGCCGGATCGCTCATGGTGATGGTGCGGGCATGGTGCGCAACCTGCTGGGCGGGCGCGTTGGCGTAGCGGTCGACCGCGATGGTCTCCACGCCAAGGCGCTGCAGGGCGATGACAACTTCCTTGCCCAGTTCGCCGCTGCCCAGCAGCATGACGCGGGTGGCCGTGGAACTGAGCGGGGTGCCGATGGTGCTCATGGTGTATGCGATGATGGGGTTCGGAATGAAAGCGGCGCTGAGCGCAGGGCGCTTTCAGGCGGCCGTCTCGGCCTGCGGGGTATCGAGCTTCAGGCCCTTGGGCAGCGGGAAATGCATGGTTTCCTGCACGCCGTCCATCTTGCGCACGGACACCGCGCCGAGTTCACGCAGGCGCGCAATGACCTGCTGCACCAGCACTTCCGGCGCGGAGGCGCCTGCGGTCAGGCCGACGATCTGCCGGTTGTCGAACCATTCAGGCCTGAGCTCGCTGGCATCGTCGACCATGTAGCCGGGCGTGCCTAGGCGCTCGGCCAGATCGCGCAGGCGGTTGCTGTTGGAGCTCGTCGGGCTGCCCACGACGATGACCACGTCCACCTGGCTGGCCAGATGCTTGACGGCGTCCTGGCGGTTCTGCGTGGCATAGCAGATGTCCTGCTGCTTGGGCTCTCGGACATTGGGAAAACGCGCTCGCACGGCGGCCGCGATCTCGCGCGCGTCGTCCACTGAAAGGGTGGTCTGCGTCACCACCGCCAGCTTTTCGGTCTGGGTGGGCTGCACCTGCGCGACATCGGCCACATCCTCAACGAGATGGATGCCGTCGCTGAGCTGGCCCATGGTGCCTTCGACCTCGGGGTGGCCCTTGTGGCCGATCATGATGAACTCGTAGCCCTCACGGGCCAGCTTGGTCACCTCGACATGCACCTTCGTCACGAGCGGACAGGTGGCGTCAAAGATTCTGAACCCCCGCGCCTTGGCCTCCTGCTGCACGGCCTTGCTTACGCCATGCGCGCTGAACACCAGCGTGGCACCGGGTGGCACCTCGGCCAGATCCTCGATGAAAATGGCGCCCTTGCCCTTGAGCGCGTTGACCACATGGGTGTTGTGCACGATCTCATGGCGCACGTAGATCGGCGCACCGAACTTCTGCAGCGCGCGCTCGACGATGTCGATGGCGCGGTCAACCCCGGCGCAGAAACCACGCGGCTCAGCCAGAATGACTTCGCGGGCACTCATTTCACAACACTCCGATCAGCGCAACCTCGAAGGTCACCGGCTGGCCAGCCAGCGGATGGTTGAAGTCGAACAGCACGGCGCCGTCGGCCGAGACCTCCAGCACGACCCCGGCATAGCTGCCAACGCCGTTGGGTGTGGGGAACTGCACGACGTCACCGATCCGGTACGCCTCGTCCGGATCTCCCAGCTCGGCCAGCAGCTTGCGCGCCACCCACTGGCGCATCTGCGGATTCTTCTCACCAAAGGCCTCACCAGCAGGAATCTCCCAGATGGCGCGCTCGCCCTCGCGCATGCCAATCAGACGATTTTCCATTGCTGGAGACAGCGCTCCCGTGCCCAGCGTCAGCGTCGAGGGCTGTCCACCGAAGGTGTTGATGATGTCCCCCGCCGGCCCGGCCAGACGGTAATGCAGCGTCAAAAACGCGCCGGGTTCGACCTGGCGCGGCGGGGCGGGGGTGAGCACATCGTCAGACATGGGAATTCTCTCTTTGCATACACTGTGCGCATTGTACGTTTGCACCCTGGGCGGCCTGTGCGCCGCCCGGCTGTGACCCGACGCCTGCCATGTCTTTCAAGGATCTTCCCCCCGACAGTCGTCCGCGCGAGAAGTTGCTTGCACGCGGTGCGGCCGCGTTATCGGACACGGAGCTGCTGGCCATCGTGCTGCGCACCGGCACGGCCGGGCGCAGCGTGATGGCGCTGGCGGCCGATCTGCTGCGCATGCCGGGCCGTGCGGCGGCGCAGGCGATAGCAGGACCGCAAGGAACGCGTGAACCACCGCCTGCGCAGAGCGGCTCCGACCCGGCCATACGCGGCTTTGGCGGCCTGGCGGCGCTGCTGCAGGCCAGCAATGCCGACCTGACAGGCATCAAGGGCCTGGGGCCAGCCAAGCGCGCCGAACTGCTGGCGATCATGGAGCTGGCCAAGCGCGCCCTGGCCGAGCAGTTGCAGGTGCAGGATGCGCTGCAGTCGCCAGCCGCAGTGCGCCAGTACATCCAAGCGCAGCTGGGGCATCTGCGCCACGAAGTCTTTGCGGTGCTGTTTCTCGACAGCCAGCTGCGCCTGATCGCCTTCGAGGAGCTGTTTCGCGGCACGCTGACGCAGACCAGCGTCTACCCGCGCGAGATTGCGCTGCGGGCTCTGCAGCTGCACGCGCATGCGGTCATCCTGGCGCACAACCATCCAAGCGGCGCGTTGCAGCCCTCGCAGGCGGATGTGGCCATCACACAGCGCGTGCGCGATGCGCTGGAGCTGCTGGACGTGCGCGTGCTGGACCACATCATCGTCACGCAGGGCGGCAGCCTTTCCCTGGCGGAAAAGGGGCTGTTGTGAGCAGGAGGCGCAGCGTGGCTTCGGGCTTGCGGGTGCATGCGTTGTCGGACCTGCGCCAGATCTCCGCCGCGCTCAGGCGTCAGCGCGAAATGCAGCAGGAGCAGCAACGGCAGCATGAGGCGCGCCGCGCCGCCGCCGAGCGCGAACGCAACCTGTTTCGTCACAGCATCGGGCAGGTGCAGCCCCTCCATCACGCACCGCGCGTGGCAGCGCAGCCTGCGCCCGCAGCGCCCGTGCCGCTGCAGCTGGTGCTGGACGAGCAGCGCGCCCTGCGCGAATCCATCAGCGATGACTTCGATGTCTCCAGCCTGCTGGAAACGGATGAAGGCCTGAGCTACCGGCAGCCCGGCGTAGGACCGGAAGTGGCGCGCAAGCTGCGGCTTGGCCACTGGAGCATTCAGGCCACCCTGGACCTGCATGGCCTGCGGCTGGACGAGGCGCGTGAGGCGCTCGGCGGCTTCATCCGGCTGCAGCATCAGCGCGGTGTGCGCTGCGTGCGCATCGTGCATGGCAAGGGGCTGGGCTCGCCCGGGCGCGTGCCGGTGCTCAAGGTGCGGGTGCAGCGCTGGCTGGTCCAGAAGAAAGAGGTGCTGGCCTTCGTGCAGGCCAAGGCCAGTGACGGGGGCGCAGGCGCGGTCGTCGTGCTGCTCGATCGCGTGCGGCCGCGCGGCTGACACGCTTTTCGCGCTGCTCGCCACATTGCCGGCACGGCACGGCGGGGCATTGCGGCAACGCATGCATGCCTGCATGCTTATCATGCGGCAGAACGACGGCACCGGCCACCGCGGCGTCCTGCATGCGGGCCTTGCTGAAAAAGCGCGGACACAGCGCAATGAGGAGACAACACATGGCAGACCATCTGGATGTGCACGGGGTGTCCGAAACCATGCTGTGGACGCTCTACAACCGCGCCAGCGAGTCGCTGCGCGACGACGCCTTCTTCCACGACCGTGATGCCGAACGCATCTTTGAAGCGCTGGACTACCCGTTCGAGCGGCACTTCGGCGCGGCGGACTCTTCGCATGCAGCACGGGCGCTGGCGTTTGACGCGGTCCTGAGTGCCTGGCTGGCCAAGCATCCAGATGGCACGGTGGTCGAGCTCGGCTGCGGGCTGGAGACGCAGTGCCTGCGGCTGGACAATGGCCAGGTGCGCTGGCTGGCCGTCGACATGCCACAGGCCATGGCGCTGCGCGAGCGCTTCATCACGCCCCATGCGCGTCTGCACCACTGGCGCGGCGACGCCTGCGCGCTGCAGTGGATGGACGCGGTGGACGCCGCTGGCCCGGTGTTTGTCTCCGCGCAGGGGCTGCTGATGTACCTACACCCCGATCAGGTCAGGGCCTTGCTGCAGGGCGTAGCCGCGCGATTTGCGCAGCTGGAGGTGATGTTCGATGTGGTGCCGCCGTGGGTGGCGCTGCTCACGCAAAGTCCGGCAGGGCTCTGGAAGACTGCGCACTACCGGGTGCCGCCGATGCACTGGGGCATCAACGCCAGTGCCTTGCCCGGCCGGCTGCGCCAGTGGCTGGGGCCGCAGTGGGAGGTGCACTGGATCGACTATCCGCCCTGTCGCGGTCTGCCTGCGTGGTATTCCCAGTGGGCCATGGCCTGGCCGTGGTCGCGTGAACTGCTGCCGGGCATGGCCCATCTGCAGCGCAGGCTGCGCTGAACGGCTTCTGCACGCGCTGCAAGGTCGTGGCCCTGGCTCGATAATGGCGCCATGACTAGCAAGCATCGCATCGTGGTGGGGTTGAGCGGCGGCGTGGATTCGGCCGTCAGCGCCTGGCTGCTCAAGCAGGCCGGACATGAAGTCGTGGGTATCTTCATGAAGAACTGGGAAGATGACGACGACAGCGAGTACTGCTCCAGTCGGCAGGATTTTCTCGACGCAGCCGCTGTGGCCGACGTGATCGGCATCGACATCGAGCACGTCAATTTCGCCGCCGACTACAAGGACCGCGTGTTCGCGGAGTTCCTGCGCGAGTACCAGGCCGGCCGGACACCCAACCCCGATGTGCTGTGCAACGCCGAGATCAAGTTCAAAGCGTTTCTCGACCATGCCATGCGGCTCGGGGCCGAGCGCATCGCCACCGGCCATTACGCGCGCGCGCGCCTGGATGTGCAAAGCGGCCTGCACCAGTTGCTCAAGGGAGTGGATCCGGGCAAGGACCAGAGCTACTTTCTGCATCGGCTATCCCAGGCACAGCTGAGCAAGACCTTGTTTCCAGTTGGAGAAATCCATAAGTCCGAGGTCCGCCGCATTGCCGAGGAAATCGGCCTGCCCAACGCGAAGAAAAAGGATTCGACCGGCATCTGCTTCATCGGCGAGCGGCCCTTCCGGGAGTTTCTCAGCCGCTACATCGCCCATCAGCCCGGCGACATCGTCGATGAGGCGGGCCGCACCGTCGGCCGCCACGTCGGCCTGTCGTTCTACACCCTCGGCCAGCGCCAGGGCCTGGGCATCGGAGGCATCAAGGACAAGGGAGCGGCGCGCGGCGCTGGCGCGCACCAGCCATGGTTTGTTGCGCGCAAGGACCTGCAGCGCAACACCCTGCACGTGGTGCAGGGCCATGACCATCCGGCACTGCTTTCGCCGGCCCTGGAAGCAGGGCAGGCCAGCTGGATCGCCGGCACAGCACCCACGCCCGGGCGCTATGCCGCCAAGACGCGCTACCGCCAGAGCGATGCGGCCTGTGCGCTGCAGGTCGGCATCGCCCAGGAGCGGTTTCATCTGCAGTTTGACACGCCCCAGTGGGCTGTCACGCCGGGCCAGTCGGCCGTGCTCTACGACGGGGAAGTCTGCCTGGGTGGCGGCATCATCGAGGCCGCACCGACGCTGTAGCTGCGCGCAGTCCGGCGGCTGTCAGGCCGCGGGCCAGATCGTTATGATGGCGGGTTTGCATGTGCGTGCCCGATGCGGGCCGCGCACAGGGCGTTTTCCTCCAGCGCCGGTGCTGTTTTCCTGCCTTCTGCCGTGACCTCTGAACGATCCGATCTTCCCGCGCCCAGTGCCCACACGCCCAAAGACGTGAACGCAGACCCGCGCGCCGGCGCCTACCTTGGCCAGCGGCTGGACAGCGGCGTCATCAGCATCCGCGGCGCACGCACGCACAACCTCAAGAACATCGATCTGGACATTCCGCGCCACCGGCTGGTGGTGATTACGGGCATGTCCGGCTCGGGCAAGTCTTCGCTGGCCTTCGACACGCTGTATGCCGAGGGCCAGCGCCGCTATGTCGAGAGTCTGTCAGCCTATGCGCGGCAGTTTCTCGGGCGGCTGGACAAGCCCGATGTGGATCTGATCGAAGGCCTCTCGCCCGCCATCAGCATCGAGCAGAAGGCCACCAGCCACAACCCGCGCTCGACGGTTGGCACCGTCACCGAGATCAACGACTACCTGCGCCTGTTGTATGCACGCGCGGGCACGCCTTACTGCCCGCAGCACAGCGTGCCGCTGGCCTCGCAGACCGTCAGCCAGATGGTCGATGCCGTACTGGCGCTGCCCGAGGAGACGCGGCTGATGCTGCTGGCACCGGTTGCGCGCGGCAAGAAGGGCGAGTTCGGCGACCTGTTCGAGGCCATGCGCGCGCGCGGCTACGTGCGCTTTCGCATTGACGGCCAGGTGGTCACCGACGACGCGCTGCCGGTGCTGAAGAAGAACGAGCGGCACGACATCGATGTGGTGGTCGACCGCCTGCGGGTGCGCGCGGACATGCGCCAGCGCCTGGCCGAGAGCATGGAGGCGGCGCTGGCCATTGGCGGTGCCAATGCCAGTGGCCGCGTGGTGGCGCTGGAGATGGACAGTGGCATCGAGCACAGCTATTCGGCCAAGTTCGCCTGCCCGCACTGCGACTACACGCTGGCGGAGCTGGAGCCGCGGCTGTTTTCCTTCAACTCGCCGATGGGCGCCTGCCCAGGCTGTGACGGGCTGGGCCAGCAGGAGGTGTTCGATGCCGCGCGCATTGTCGCCTTTCCCACACTGAGCCTGGCTGCCGGCGCCATCAAAGGCTGGGACCGGCGCAACGCCTACTACTTCGGCCAGTTGCGCAGCGTCGCGGCGCATTACGGCTTCGATGCCGAGCAGACGCCGTTCGAGGAACTGCCCGAGCGCATCCGTCAGATCGTGCTCTATGGCTCGGGCGACGAGGCCATCGCCTTCACCCACACCACCGAGAGCGGTCCGAACAAGGGCCAGTCGGTGGTGCGCACCCACCCGTTTGAAGGCGTCGTGCCCAACATGGAGCGGCGCTGGCGCGAGACCGACTCGACCGTGGTGCGCGACGAGCTGGCCAAGTTGCGCAGCACCCAGGTCTGCCCCGAATGCGGCGGTGCACGCCTGCGTACCGAGGCGCGCTGGGTCATGATCGGCGAGGGCGCCGACGCGCGGCCTATCCACGCTGTCAGCCACGACACCTTGAGCCAGGCGCAGCGCTGGTTCGAACAGCTGCAGCTGCCCGGCGCCAAGGGAGAGATTGCCGCCAAGGTGGTGCGCGAGATCGCCACGCGACTGCGCTTTCTCAACGACGTGGGACTCAACTACCTGAGCCTGGATCGCAGTGCCGAGACACTCTCGGGCGGCGAGGCCCAGCGCATCCGCCTAGCCAGCCAGATCGGCTCCGGGCTGACCGGCGTGATGTACGTGCTCGACGAGCCCAGCATCGGCCTGCACCAGCGCGACAATGACCGGCTCATCGCCACCCTCAAGCATCTGCGCGATATCGGCAACAGCGTCATCGTGGTTGAGCACGACGAGGACATGATGCGTGCGGCCGACCAGATCATCGACATGGGCCCGGGTGCAGGGGCGCATGGCGGCCAGGTGGTGGCGCAGGGCGACTATGCAGCCATTGCCGCCGATCCCCACTCCCTGACCGGTCAATACCTCAGCGGAAGGCGGCGCATCGCGGTGCCGCAGCGACGCACGCCATGGCAGCCCGTGCGCGCGGCGGATGCCGCAGCACTGGTGGCACCGCGCCACGGCTTTACGCCCGGGTCGGCCACCACGAATGGCACCAAGGCTGAAGCGCAGCTGCAGGCGCTGCGCATCGTCGGCGCCAGCGGCAACAACCTGCGCCATGTCACCGTGGACTTTCCCGTCGGGCTGCTGACCTGCGTGACCGGCGTGTCGGGATCGGGCAAGAGCACGCTGGTCAACGACACGTTGTATGCGGCCGTGGCGCAGAGGCTCTACCGTGCACACGCCGAGCCGGCTCCGTATGAGGACATCCTCGGCATCGAACAGTTCGACAAGGTCATCAATGTCGACCAGGCGCCCATCGGGCGCACGCCGCGCTCGAACCCCGCCACTTACACCGGCCTGATGACGCCGATCCGCGAGCTGTTTGCCGAGGTCAACACCGCCAAGGAACGGGGCTACGGGCCGGGGCGCTTTTCGTTCAACGTCGCCGGCGGCCGCTGCGAGGCCTGCCAGGGTGATGGCGTGGTGAAGGTGGAAATGCACTTTCTGCCCGACGTCTACGTGCCGTGCGACGTCTGCCAGGGCCGCCGCTACAACCGCGAGACGCTGGAAGTGCTCTGGAAGGGCCGCAACATCGCCGATGTGCTGCAGATGACGGTGGAGGATGCGCTGGCCTTCTTCCAGGATGTGCCGGGCATTGCCCGCAAGCTGCAGACGCTGATGGACGTGGGCCTGTCGTACATCCGCCTGGGCCAAAGCGCCACCACGCTCTCAGGCGGCGAGGCGCAGCGCGTCAAGCTGGCGCTGGAGCTGTCCAAGCGCGACACCGGGCGCACGCTCTACATCCTCGATGAGCCCACCACCGGCCTGCACTTTGCCGACATTGCGCTGCTGGTGCAGGTGCTGCAGCAGCTGCGCGATGCGGGCAACACCATCGTCGTCATCGAGCACAACCTCGATGTCATCAAGACCGCTGACTGGATCATCGACATGGGCCCCGAAGGCGGGCAGGGCGGCGGCACGGTGGTGGCACAGGGCACGCCCGAGCAGGTCGCGGCCAACTCGGCCAGCCACACCGGGCGCTATCTGAAACCGTATCTGGAGTGAGAAACGGCCGCATGCGCCGCCGGTCGGTGATGCCATGGACAGATCCATGGCGCGAATCGCACCGCCGCGCGTGCAAGAATTGCAACCATGCACACACTGCGGGTTGAACCTCTGACTTGCGAAGCCTTTGCGCCGTTCGGGGCGGTGCTGCAGCTGCCGCAATCGCCGGGACGGGTGTACTACAACGACGCGCTGGCCAATCTGCGCGCCCATGCGGGGCCGTCGCTGTCGCTGGCCCGCTACGCACCATCTGCCGGTCTGCCGATGCAGATCCACCAGATGGAGCGACATCCCTATTCCTCGCAGACTTTCATTCCCATCCAGGTGGCGCGCTATCTGGTGCTCGTGGCGCCACACGGTGCAAGCGGCAGACCCGACATGGCGCAGGCGCGTGCCTTCCTGGTCCACGGCCAGCAGGGCGTCACCTACTTTGCCGATACCTGGCACCACGGCATGACGGTGTTCGATGATGCTGCGACTTTCGCCATCTGCATGTGGCAGGCCGGGGATGCGGGCGATGAAACCTTTGCCGACATCGATCCCGTCCTGCTGCAGGAGTAGGGCGCGGGCGCACAAAAAAGCGCTGCGTTGCGACGCCTTGCACGCGTTCTGGGGCATCAGGGTGCTGGCAGCTTGAAAGCACGCGCGCCGGGCCCTACATGCTTTGCGCCTGCACCTGACAGCGGAGGGACTTCGATGGAAAAACGCACCGAGTACAACATCTGGTACTGGATCATGGCCTTTCTGGCGGTGATCTACATTCAAAGCCTGATCTCCGGCTGGAGTTCGGTCGCCCCCATCAGCTACAGCCAGTTCGAGACCTACCTCGACGAAGGCCGCGTGGCATCGATCACGGTGCGCGCCGACCGCATCAGCGGCACTTTCACCGATCCCATCGGCGGCAAGACGCAGTTCGTGACCACGGTGGTCGATCCGGCACTGCTTGAGCGCATCGACCGCTCGGGCGTGGAAATCACCGGCATGCCGGAAAACACCTTCCTGGGCACGCTGCTGTCATGGGTCGTGCCGGCGCTGGTGTTCTTTGCCGTGTGGATGCTGCTGTTTCGGCGCTTTGCCGAGCGGCAGGGCTTTGGCGGCTTCATGCAGGTGGGCCGCAGCAAGGCCAAGGTCTACATGGAGAAGCAGACGGGCGTGACATTCGACGACGTGGCGGGTGTCGACGAGGCCAAGGCCGAGCTGCAAGAGGTCGTGGAGTTTCTCAAGAACCCGGCCGAGTATGGCCGACTGGGCGCGCACATCCCCAAGGGCGTGCTGCTGGTTGGCCCGCCCGGCACCGGCAAGACGCTGCTGGCACGCGCGGTGGCAGGCGAGGCGGGCGTGACCTTCTTCTCGATCTCCGGCTCCGAGTTCGTCGAGATGTTCGTAGGCGTGGGCGCGGCGCGCGTGCGTGACCTGTTCGAGCAGGCCCGCAAGAGTGCACCTGCCATCATCTTCATCGACGAGCTTGATGCGCTGGGCCGCGCGCGCGCGTCGGGCCAGCTCTCCGGTGGCCACGATGAGCGCGAGCAGACGCTCAACCAATTGCTGACCGAACTCGACGGGTTTGATCCCTCTTCTGGCATCGTGCTGCTGGCGGCGACCAACCGCCCGGAAATTCTTGATCCGGCGCTGCTGCGCGCCGGGCGCTTCGACCGCCAGGTGCTGGTCGATCGCCCCGACAAGAAAGGGCGCATCCAGATCCTGGGCGTGCACATGAAGAAGGTCAAGCTGGCGGATGACGTCAATGCCGAGACCATCGCGGCGCTGACGCCGGGCTTTTCCGGCGCCGATCTGGCCAATCTGGTCAACGAGGCGGCGCTGCTGGCCACGCGCCGCAAGGCCGATGCCATCACGATGGCGGACTTCAACAACGCCATTGAACGCATCGTGGCGGGGCTGGAAAAACGCAACCGCGTGCTCAACAAGCGCGAACGCGAGGTCGTCGCCCACCACGAGATGGGCCATGCGTTGGTAGCAATGGCGCTGCCAGGCGTCGATCCGGTGCACAAGGTCTCGATCATTCCGCGCGGCATCGGCGCGCTGGGCTACACCATCCAGCGCCCGACCGAGGACCGCTTTCTGATGACGCAAAGCGAGCTGGAAAACAAGATCGCCGTGCTGTTGGGCGGGCGCGCGGCCGAGAAGATCATCTTTGGCCATCTCTCCACCGGCGCAGCGGACGACCTCGTCAAGGCCACCGACATTGCCCGCGCCATGGTGGCCAAATACGGCATGGACGGCGAGCTTGGCAACGTCAGCTACGACACCGAGCGCGCAGGTTTTCTGGGCACGGGCGACCAGGCCTCGTGGCTGAACCGCCGCTACAGCGAGGCCACGGCCGAACGCATCGACCGCAAGGTGCGCGACGTGATCGACCGCGTGTTCCAGCGCACGCTGGCACTGCTTGAGGCCAACCGTGCACTGCTGGAGTCCTCCGCGCAGGAACTGCTGCAGCGCGAAACGCTGGATGAGGCGGACCTGGCCGCCATCCGCGAGAAGGTCGTGCCCGCCGAACAGGCACTACCTGCTGCCGCATCCAGCAGCCCGTCGCCAGCGCACTGACGGTGCAGGGGCCGCAGCAGGCTCAGGCCTGCTCCAGCATCAATACCTTGGCCTCGCCGCGCGCGATCTTCTCGCGCCACTGCGCCGGTCCCGTCACGTGGGCGCTGGTGCCACCGGCATCCACGGCCACGGTCACGGGCATGTCCACGACGTCAAACTCGTAAATGGCTTCCATGCCCAGGTCCTCGAAGCCGACGACCCTGGCGGTCTTGATCGCCTTGCTGACCAGGTAGGCCGCACCACCCACGGCCATGAGGTAGGCGCTCTTGTGCTTCTGGATGGCCTCGATGGCAACCGGGCCGCGCTCGGCCTTGCCGACCATGGCAATCAGGCCAGTCTGGGCCAGCATCATCTCGGTGAACTTGTCCATGCGCGTGGCGGTGGTCGGGCCGGCCGGGCCGACCGCCTCGCCGGCGACCGGATCGACCGGGCCAACGTAATAGATCACGCGGTTGGTGAAGTCCACCGGCAATGGCTCGCCCTTGGCCAGCATGTCCTGAATGCGCTTGTGCGCAGCGTCACGGCCGGTGAGCATCTTGCCGTTGAGCAGCAGCGTGTCGCCAGGCTTCCAGCTGGCCACTTCTTCCCTGGTCAGGGTATCGAGGTTGACCTTCTTGCTCTTGTTGTAATCAGGGGCCCAGTCGATCTTGGGCCACAGATCCAGCGATGGCGCCTCCAGATACACCGGCCCCTCGCCCTTGAGCACGAAGTGCGCATGGCGCGTGGCAGCGCAGTTGGGAATCATGGCCACCGGCTTGCTGGCCGCGTGCGTGGGGTACAGGGCGATCTTCACGTCCAGCACCGTGGTCAGGCCGCCCAAGCCTTGCGCGCCAATACCCAGGGCGTTGACCTTCTCGTAGATCTCCAGGCGCAACTCCTCGACCTGCGTGAGCGGCTCGCCCCGGGCGGACTTCTGCTGCAGCTCGTACATGTTCAGGTCTTCCATCAGGCTCTGCTTGGCCAGCAGCACGGCCTTTTCGGCCGTGCCGCCAATGCCGATGCCGAGCATGCCGGGCGGGCACCAGCCTGCACCCATCGTCGGCACTGTCTTGAGCACCCAGTCGACCACCGAATCGCTGGGGTTGAGCATGACCATCTTGGACTTGTTCTCCGAGCCACCGCCCTTGGCCGCAACGGTGATGTCCACCGTATTGCCGGGCACGATCTCGGTGACGATCACCGCCGGGGTGTTGTCGCGCGTGTTCTTGCGCGCAAACTGCGGGTCGGCCACGACCGAGGCGCGCAGCGTGTTGTCCGGATGGTTGTAGCCACGACGCACGCCCTCGTTGATGGCGTCCTCCAGGCTGCCGGTAAAGCCTTCCCAGCGCACGTCCATGCCGACCTTGAGGAAGACGTTGACGATGCCGGTGTCCTGGCAGATCGGCCGGTGGCCGATGGCACTCATCTTCGAATTGGTCAGGATCTGCGCCATCGCATCCTTGGCAGCGGGCGACTGCTCATGCGCATAGGCACGCGCCAGATGCTGGATGTAGTCGGCAGGGTGGTAGTAGCTGATGTACTGCAGGGCGGCCGCGATCGACTCGATCAGGTCGTCCTGACGAATGGCAGTGGTTGTCATGGCGTGGGTTGGTTGCGAAGGCGGTCATGGCCGTCTTCTGGTTTTCAAACATCGCGTACCGATTATCCCTTGCCATCAGGCCGACGACGGGGCATGGGCCGCATGGTGCCGCCAAGGCACATCTGGAACCCATGCGCGTCGCAAGCAGAGCGCACCCGTGCAGGTTGTTCAGCCGCACATTCAGAACCTTGGGACAACTCTGTGGGCAAGTGCAGGAACAAGCAGCGAGTTATCCACAAAATTCCTTGCGCGCCGGTTTTGTCCCCATTCCGCGCCGCTACAAAACAGCATCGGCCCACCGGGTTTAGCAATCGCAAGTCATTGATTGAAAACGCGAAAGCACGTTATCCACAGGCACGTGGCAGGCCTACTACTACGATTACCTTTTTTTCAAAAAAAAAAGTAATCACGGTAGTCGGGGTGTGAACAACAGGCAGAACTGACCGAATTTCCGGAAAGTAGCGGTGTTCCCACCCCGACTTTGTTTATCCCGCAAGAATTGCCATGGTCAGGCGTGAAACACATACCAGCCGCCCTGCATCGTCGCGGATGTCGATCTGCCAGACATGCGTGGTACGGCCGATGTGGATAGGACGTGCCATCCCCGTCACAAAGCCCTTGGTGACGGCGCGCAAATGGTTGGCATTGATGTCCAGCCCCACCGCATGATGGCCCTCAGGCGCCGCGTAGTACGCGCCCATGGATCCGAGCGTTTCTGCCAGCACCACGCTGCAACCGCCGTGCAGCAAACCGAATGGTTGCTTGGTGCGGGCATCAACTGGCATGCGGCCGGTCAGGCTGTCCTCGCCAACGTCGGTAATCTCGATGCCTAGATGGGACACGGCCGTGTTGGTCAGGGTTGCTGCAATGGCTTGAAGTGAAACGGATTTTTTCCAGATGGTCATGTAATGGTTTCCTTGGAATGCGACACCTTGATGGCAACGTGGTGGGGGGCATGCACGTGGCGATGCGACCCTACGTCGCAAGGCTACGCGAGAATGGAAACAAGGTTTGTCACTAATTTGGCGACAGCCATTGGACGCTGTGCAATCATCACGCCGCGGACTGGCGCGAAAGGCTACTGAATTTCCCGCACAGGTGGCGGGTTAGCGGGCAATGGCAGGCCAGACCAAGGATAGGTCATATGAGACCAGATCAAATAGAAGCCCAACGCCTGAATTAAGCCGCGCTGCGAAGCGGCGTCGGCTTGAATGAATTGTTAGGGCGCATCACTTGTCTGCAAGACGCGACGATAAGCATAGATGGCAAGAGCAATGCCAGCGAGGAGCGGTCCTGAACCGAAAACACCACCCAATCCGCAGAGGTTGCCCATCTTCTCGGACGTGCAGAATACCGCTATTCCCGACCCCGCACCGACAAACATCGCGACTAACCCGACCATCGTCAGTCCCAGAACATATCGGCCAAGCCATTTCGCCTTGTCGGCACTGCGGCGTGCGAATCCGAGTATCGCCAGTGCAACCGAAACGGTCACCCCCAACGACAAGGCGATGGGTCCGATTTTGATCAACAGGTTAAACAGGTCGGCCACGGCCAGGCTCCGGAGATCGGGGCGGGTCAGCGAAGTGGCAGCGGTTCGGCTTGCCCGACGAGAAGCCGCAAGGCAAGCACCAGCAGCCAGAGTCCGCCAGCGCCATAGAGCACAAACATCAACCAGAACCCCACAGGCTGCTCATCCTTCCGGTGACCTGCCCCCAGTTTTAGTACCGTTTCCTAGTTAGTAGGCCCTGGGGTTGATGTTAGTTTTTCATGTCGGGGTTGCTGTTGGCTTGCCCTCCAATGCGCAGCGAATTCTGCCGGGGTGTGATTCCCGATAGCGCTGTGCGGTCGGTGTTCGTTGTAGTCCCTTCGCCAGGCCGCGATGCGGATTCTGGCCTCGGCCAGTGAGCAGAACCAGTGCTCATTCAGGCATTCATCCCGAAACTTGCCATTGAATGATTCGATGAACGCATTCTGTGTCGGCTTGCCAGGCTGAATCAGCTTCAGCTTGATGCCGCGCTGATAGGCCCATTGATCAAGAGCCTTGCCGGTGAATTCGGGGCCCTGGTCGGTGCGGATTGCCTTGGGGTAACCGCGGAATCGGGCCATTTCATCTAATGCGCGAGTAACACGAAAGCCGCTGATGCCGTGATCCACAAGAATACCCACCACCTCCTTGGTGAAATCATCGACCACCGTCAGACATTTGATCCTACGTCCCGTACTGAGTGCATCGAAGACGAAGTCCATCGACCATACCTGATTCGGCGCGCTCGGCAGACTCAGCCGCTCGCGCTCTACGGCGACACCGTGGCGGCGCCTCCGGCGCTTCACCATCAACCCGGCAGCCCGGTACAGGCGATAGATCCGTTTAGGGTTGACCTGCATGCCAGCCCGCCGCAGCAGGATATGCAGGCGCCGATAGCCAAAGCGCCGACGCTCCTGTGCCAGCTCCATAAGTTGGGATTGCAGCCTGGTGTTTTGCTCGCTGGAACGGGGTTGATAGCGCAGCACCGAGCGAGACAGCCCGATCAGCTGACAGGCACGGCGCTCGGAGATACCGGTTCTGGCCTGCATCTCCTGCACCGCCTCCCGCCGTGCTGTCGGGCTTACCCTTTTCCCCGGGCGACCACCTTAAGTGCCTCGATATCCAGATGGGCTTCGGCTAGCAGCTTCTTTAGCCGGCTGTTCTCCAGCTCGAGATCCTTGAGCCGCTTGGCGTCCGGCACGGTCATGCCACCGAACTTGGCACGCCAAGTGTAGAAGGATGCATCACTGAAGCCATGCCGCCGGCACAGCTCCTTCACCGGCACGCCGGCCTCTGCCTGCTTAAGAAAGTCGAGAATCTGTTCTTCTGTAAAACGCTTTTTCACTACCGTCTCCTGCTCGGAAAACGGACTCTACTAAGTTCGGCGTGGTACTGAAATCGGGGGG
>NZ_LBNQ01000034.1 GCF_001005215.1 Lampropedia cohaerens | reverse complement strand
AAGAACGAAGCCCCTTGCAAAGGGGATTGCAAGGGGCTTGTTGGAGTAGGAGCCTGACGATGACCTACTTTCGCACGGGGATCCGCACTATCATTGGCGCGAGTCTGTTTCACGGTCCTGTTCGGGATGGGAAGGGGTGGTACCAGACTGCTATAGTCATCAGGCATAACTGGTGAGGCTGCGGCTTGAGGGTTTTGGTGTTTCAAGCTGCGAGCCTATCATAGAGTCGAATGGTAATTGATTGCGAGGCAACGCGTTGGTTGGTTTGCCTTGGTTGGTTGGTGAGAAACCAAAGTTATAGGGTCAAGCCGCACGGGCAATTAGTACTGGTTAGCTCAATGCATTGCTGCACTTGCACACCCAGCCTATCAACGTCGTGGTCTTCAACGACCCTTTAGGGGGCTCAAGGCCCCGGCAGATCTCATCTTGGGAGAAGTTTCCCGCTTAGATGCTTTCAGCGGTTATCTCGTCCACACATAGCTACCCGGCGATGCCACTGGCGTGACAACCGGTACACCAGAGGTGTGTCCACTCCGGTCCTCTCGTACTAGGAGCAGGTTCCCTCAAATCTGCAGCGCCCACGGAAGATAGGGACCAAACTGTCTCACGACGTTTTAAACCCAGCTCACGTACCTCTTTAAATGGCGAACAGCCATACCCTTGGGACCGACTTCAGCCCCAGGATGAGATGAGCCGACATCGAGGTGCCAAACACCGCCGTCGATATGAACTCTTGGGCGGTATCAGCCTGTTATCCCCAGAGTACCTTTTATCCGTTGAGCGATGGCCCTTCCATACAGAACCACCGGATCACTTAGTCCTACTTTCGTACCTGTTCGACTTGTCAGTCTCACAGTCAAGCACGCTTATGCCTATGCACTATTAGCACGATGTCCGACCGTACCTAGCGTACCTTCGAACTCCTCCGTTACGCTTTAGGAGGAGACCGCCCCAGTCAAACTGCCTACCATGCACTGTCCCCCGCCCTGATTCAAGGGCGCAGGTTAGAACCTCAAACACACCAGGGTGGTATTTCAAGGACGGCTCCAGCAGAACTAGCATCCTGCCTTCAAAGCCTCCCACCTATCCTACACAGATCTGTTCAAAGTCCCATACAAAGCTACAGTAAAGGTTCATGGGGTCTTTCCGTCTTTCCGCGGGGAGATTGCATCATCACAAACATTTCAACTTCGCTGAGTCTCTGGAGGAGACAGTGTGGCCATCGTTACGCCATTCGTGCAGGTCGGAACTTACCCGACAAGGAATTTCGCTACCTTAGGACCGTTATAGTTACGGCCGCCGTTTACTGGGACTTCAATCAAGAGCTTGCACCCCATCATTTAATCTTCCAGCACCGGGCAGGCGTCACACCCTATACGTCCACTTTCGTGTTTGCAGAGTGCTGTGTTTTTAATAAACAGTCGCAGCCACCTATTTTTTGCAACCCATTCATGCTCGGCTGTTCACCTCACACTACTAGGGCACACCTTCTCCCGAAGTTACGGTGTCAATTTGCCGAGTTCCTTCTCCAGAGTTCTCTCAAGCGCCTTAGAATACTCATCTCGCGCACCAGTGTCGGTTTGCGGTACGGTCGTTACAAGCTGAAGCTTAGTGGCTTTTCCTGGGACCCCGTTCAGTTACTTCGCAGGCAAGCCCGCTCGATCGACAGCCTCGGTTTATGTGTGCCGGATTTGCCTAACACACGCCTACTTCTGCCTAAACTGGCTATTCCAACAGCCAGATAACCTATTAAGATCCGTCCCCACATCGCACTTGTAATCGGTGCAGGAATATTAACCTGCTTCCCATCAGCTACGCATCTCTGCCTCGCCTTAGGGGCCGACTCACCCTACGCCGATGAACGTTGCGTAGGAAACCTTGCGCTTACGGCGAGGGGGCTTTTCACCCCCTTTAACGCTACTCATGTCAGCATTCGCACTTCTGATACCTCCAGCAGCCCTCACAGGCCACCTTCGCAGGCTTACAGAACGCTCTCCTACCACGCACAGTTATCTGTGCATCCGCAGCTTCGGTAACTGGCTTAGCCCCGTTACATCTTCCGCGCAGGACGACTCGATCAGTGAGCTATTACGCTTTCTTTAAATGATGGCTGCTTCTAAGCCAACATCCTGACTGTCTGTGCCTTCCCACCTCGTTTCCCACTTAGCCAATTTTAGGGACCTTAGCTGGCGGTCTGGGTTGTTTCCCTCTCGTGTCCGGACGTTAGCACCCGGTGCACTGTCTCCCAAGCTCTACTCTGCAGTATTCGGAGTTTGCCTTGGTTTGGTAAGTCGCCATGACCCCCTAGCCAAAACAGTGCTCTACCCCCGCAGGTAATACTTGAGGCACTACCTAAATAGTTTTCGGAGAGAACCAGCTATTTCCGAGTTTGTTTAGCCTTTCACCCCTATCCACAGCTCATCCGCTACTTTTGCAACAGTAGTCGGTTCGGTCCTCCAGTACCTGTTACGGCACCTTCAACCTGGCCATGGATAGATCACTCGGTTTCGGGTCTACACCCAGCGACTAGACGCCCTATTCGGACTCGATTTCTCTTCGGCTCCCCTATTCGGTTAACCTCGCCACTGAATGTAAGTCGCTGACCCATTATACAAAAGGTACGCCGTCACCCCTTTCAGGGCTCCGACTTTTTGTAAGCATGCGGTTTCAGGATCTATTTCACTCCCCTCCCGGGGTTCTTTTCGCCTTTCCCTCACGGTACTTGTTCACTATCGGTCGATTACGAGTATTTAGCCTTGGAGGATGGTCCCCCCATCTTCAGACAGGATTTCACGTGTCCCGCCCTACTTGTCTCTAGCTTAGTACCACACAGGTCTTTCTTGTACGGGGCTATCACCCACTATGGCCGCAGTTTCCAATGCGTTCCAATATCCCCTGTGCTATCTCTAGACGGCTGCTCCGATTTCGCTCGCCACTACTTTCGGAATCTCGGTTGATTTCTTTTCCTCTGGGTACTTAGATGTTTCAGTTCCCCAGGTTCGCCTCCTTGACCTATGTATTCAGCCAAGGATACCCTCGCGGGTGGGTTTCCCCATTCAGAAATCTTCGGATCAATGCTCATTTGCCAGCTCCCCGAAGCTTATCGCAGGCTATCACGTCTTTCATCGCCTGTAATCGCCAAGGCATCCACCACATGCTCTTAGTCACTTGACCCTATAACTTTGGCCTCTGCAGCTCTCACCACAAAGCCCTCTGCCATCTCAATCAAGCAAACTTCTCTAACGCGTTATTGCCGTAATTCACGCTTGTCTTGCCAGGCACGCACTCGCGTGCATGCCCTGAGAACAATCGTCAATTACTTGAAGCATCCAGGCTCAGCTTTCGCCTCGCCCGCATGTTCGTTCTTGACGCAATCAATTTTGCCGCTGATGGCACGGTGAGCACTTTCGCACTCTTTCCATCAGCAACAATGATTCGACTCTATGATTTTTTAAAGAACAGCCGTATTCATCGATCTCCATCGACAAACAACAAAGAATCCTTCGCCTTTTGGCGAAAGCTCCTTTGGTGTTCAACGATTCTTGGTGGAGGATGACGGGATCGAACCGACGACCCCCTGCTTGCAAAGCAGGTGCTCTCCCAGCTGAGCTAATCCCCCTACTATCCTCTATCCATTGGATTCTTGGTGGGTCTAGTTGGGCTCGAACCAACGACCCCCGCCTTATCAAGACGGTGCTCTAACCAGCTGAGCTACAGACCCAAGCACTACCAACCACACCCAGAACCCTCGGCACCAGGATGTAATCAACAGCTCGTCTTCCAACAACCGATAAGTGTGGACGTTTGGCAAGCCTTCGCTTGTCTTTTCCAGAAAGGAGGTGATCCAGCCGCACCTTCCGGTACGGCTACCTTGTTACGACTTCACCCCAGTCACGAGCCCCGCCGTGGTAAGCGCCCTCCTTGCGGTTAAGCTACCTACTTCTGGCAGAACCCGCTCCCATGGTGTGACGGGCGGTGTGTACAAGACCCGGGAACGTATTCACCGTGACATGCTGATCCACGATTACTAGCGATTCCGACTTCACGCAGTCGAGTTGCAGACTGCGATCCGGACTACGACCGGCTTTATGGGATTGGCTCCACCTCGCGGCTTCGCGACCCTTTGTACCGGCCATTGTATGACGTGTGTAGCCCCACCTATAAGGGCCATGAGGACTTGACGTCATCCCCACCTTCCTCCGGTTTATCACCGGCAGTCTCATTAGAGTGCCCAACTTAATGATGGCAACTAATGACAAGGGTTGCGCTCGTTGCGGGACTTAACCCAACATCTCACGACACGAGCTGACGACAGCCATGCAGCACCTGTGTTACGGCTCTCTTTCGAGCACTCCTCTATCTCTAAAGGATTCCGTACATGTCAAAGGTGGGTAAGGTTTTTCGCGTTGCATCGAATTAAACCACATCATCCACCGCTTGTGCGGGTCCCCGTCAATTCCTTTGAGTTTTAGCCTTGCGGCCGTACTCCCCAGGCGGTCAACTTCACGCGTTAGCTTCGTTACTGAGAAAGTTAATTCCCAACAACCAGTTGACATCGTTTAGGGCGTGGACTACCAGGGTATCTAATCCTGTTTGCTCCCCACGCTTTCGTGCATGAGCGTCAGTGCAGGCCCAGGGGATTGCCTTCGCCATCGGTGTTCCTCCGCATATCTACGCATTTCACTGCTACACGCGGAATTCCATCCCCCTCTGCCGCACTCCAGCCATGCAGTCACTAATGCAGTTCCCAGGTTGAGCCCGGGGATTTCACATCGGTCTTGCATAGCCGCCTGCGCACGCTTTACGCCCAGTAATTCCGATTAACGCTCGCACCCTACGTATTACCGCGGCTGCTGGCACGTAGTTAGCCGGTGCTTATTCTTACAGTACCGTCAGCAGACCAGGGTATTAACCCAGCCCTTTTCGTTCTGTACAAAAGCAGTTTACAACCCGAGGGCCTTCGTCCTGCACGCGGCATTGCTGGATCAGGCTTGCGCCCATTGTCCAAAATTCCCCACTGCTGCCTCCCGTAGGAGTCTGGGCCGTGTCTCAGTCCCAGTGTGGCTGGTCGTCCTCTCAGACCAGCTACAGATCGCAGGCTTGGTAGGCCTTTACCCCACCAACTACCTAATCTGCCATCGGCCACTCCAGTCGCGCAAGGCCCAAAGGTCCCCTGCTTTCATCCGTAGATCTCATGCGGTATTAGCCACTCTTTCGAGTAGTTATCCCCCACGACTGGGCATGTTCCGATGTGTTACTCACCCGTTCGCCACTCGCCACCAGGTGCAAGCACCCGTGCTGCCGTTCGACTTGCATGTGTAAAGCATGCCGCCAGCGTTCAATCTGAGCCAGGATCAAACTCTTTAGTTCGATCTCTTAAAAACTCACTCACTCAAGCGGAATTGAAGTAAACCTGTAAGCTAAAAAAAGATCTCTCAACCTCTTCTCGGCCTACACACTTCTTCTTCTGTTTGCATGAGCGCTTGGCATCTCTGCCTTCGAGCACCCCAAGCACGCTATTCGCACACCCAAAGCACTCTTTTTGCAAGCAAAGCCTCTGCCCAAACGCCCACGCTTATCGGCTGTAATTTGTTAATGAACCGCCTCTTACCAAGCATTCGCCGCGATCAGCGAAGCCCTCTACTATAGCACAACGTTTTCTTCAGTCAAACAAACTTCCGAAAACTTTTTCTAACTCCACCACCTCTTCAGCTCACCAGCCAGAAGCCCTAAACCTCCAACCAGCCGCCTCAGCAGCGAAGCCCTCCACTATAGCACAGCTTTTTGATACCCACCGCTAACTTCCCTCTCCGTCAGCAGCTTCCTCTCCAAGCCGTCCCCTCAACACCCAAACCAGTTCATCTGGCCTCAGGCGTCGAGAGGGCGTGACTATAGCACCAACTCAACCCACTTGGACGCACATTAAGGGGGAAAAATTTTGCTGGATCTCGCCCAGACGCGGTGCCGGACAAGGAGGAAAGGGATTTGCCATGGTGGCAACATGGGCGCCGATCCACTTCTTCACCCAATTGCATCGCCCATGAACGCACGCTTGCAGACCGATGACGAATCACAGCCACTGCCTGCCGCGCTGGTGACCACTTCCGTGCAGCGCCACGACGGCGGCGACGATCCTTCGGTGGTTGCGGACGAGGTTGCCGCCGAGGTTCCTGTTGCGCTGGTATTCAACGGTATCTCGCACGCGGTAATGATGTGCAGCCCGCAGGATCTTCCGCAACTCGCACTGGGCTTTGCGCTCAGTGAAGGCATTCTTGATGCGCCCAGTGACTGCTACGACATCACTGTCCACACCAGCGGCTGTATGTCAGCGCCTGTCTCGGTGGATTCGGCCGACTTCCCGGTCGCTGAGGTCCACCTGGATATTGCCACTGCCGCCTTCGTGCGCTTGAAGGAACACCGCCGCAGCATGGCTGGCCGAACCGGGTGCGGCATCTGTGGCATCGACAATCTGAACGCGTTGGATCTCGTCCCTCAGCCAAACACCCGGCCTGGCTGGCTACACGCGCTCACTCCACACACGCTGTTCACGGCCATGTCCGCCATGCCGGCACTGCAGACGCTCAACCGTGCCAGCGGGGCGGTGCACGCTGCGGGCTTTGCGGATCCCAACGGCCATCTCATCGCGGTCTATGAGGACGTCGGCCGCCACAACGCGCTCGACAAGCTGCTTGGCGCCCGCGCCATGGCGCAGACAGGTCTCTTCAAGGACTGCGCACGCTCTTTTCCTGAGCCATGGCCGGACGAAGGGTTTGTTGTAATGACCAGTCGCGCCAGCTACGAACTGGTGCGCAAATGCGCCCGCCTGCATGTACCGGTGCTGGCAACGATTTCAGCCCCCACCTCGCTCGCAATCCAGGTGGCCCGAACGGCCAACCTGCAGCTGTGGGGGCTGGTGCGCCAGCCAAGGGCTATTCGCTATAGCCCCTGACGGGGTATTTGCATCCTCGCCATGGTTCAACTCTCGACGTACACCACGTGAGTGTGGGTGTACTCATAGAGCCCGTGCTTGCCGTCGGCGCCGCCCACGCCGGACTTGCGCACGCCGGCGTGAAAGCCCTGCATCGCCTCGAAGTTCTCGCGGTTGATGTAGGTTTCGCCGAAGTCGAGCTCGCGCATGGCCTTGAGTGACTTGGCCAGATCGCGCGTGTAGACCGAGGAGGTCAGGCCGTACTCGCAGTCGTTGGCGAGCGCAATGGCTTCGTCCAGATCCTCGACGACCTGGATCGGCAGCACCGGGCCAAAGATTTCATGGCGCATGATGTCCATGCTGTTGTTGCAGCCGGCCAGCACAGTCGGCTGGTAATGGAAGCCTTGGCCAAGGTCAGCGGGGGCGCCGCCGGTGACGACTTGCGCGCCTTCCTGCACTGCACGGCGCACCTTGGCGGTGACGCTCTCCAGTGCTTCCTGGTTGATGAGCGGGCCCATGTCCACGTCGGGCTGGGCAATCGGATCACCATACTTCGTGGCCTGCATGGCCTGGGCGATGCGGTTGATGAATTCGTCCGCGACGCGGCGCTCCACGTAGACGCGCTCGGCGCAGTTGCACACCTGCCCGGTGTTGATGATGCGCGACTGGTGGATGGCCTTGACCGCCAGGTCGAGATCCGCGTCGGCGAGCACGATGGCCGGCGCCTTGCCACCGAGCTCGAGGTTGAGCTTGGTGATGTGCGGGGCCGAGGCGGCCTGGATGCGCACGCCGGTGGCCACGCTGCCGGTAAAGCTGATCATGTCCACGCCGGCGTGCGCCGAGAGCGCGCCGCCCGTCTCGCCCTTGCCGTAGACCACGTTGAACACGCCCGGCGGCAGGCCGACGTCGGCGGCGATCTCGGTGAACGCGTTGCAGTTGATCGGGGTTTCCTCGCTCGGCTTGATGACGATGGTATTGCCGGTGACCAGGGCCGGCGCCATCTTGCGGGCGATCAGAAAGAACGGAAAGTTCCACGGCAGGATGCCGGCGACCACGCCGAGCGGCTTGCGCAGCAGGAAGATGCTCTCGTTGGGCCGGTCGCTGGTGATGACCTCGCCCTCGATGCGGCGCGCCCAGCCGGCCATGTAGTCCAGATAGTCGGCGGTGAAGTTCACCTCGACCTGGGCGAGCGGGGTGATCTTGCCCTGCTCCTGGGTGATGATGCGGGCGATGCGCTCGACGTTCTCGCGCAGCTTGGCCGCAATGCGATGCAGGTACTGGGCGCGCTCGATTGCCGGCTTGCGTGCCCATGGCTTCTGCGCCGCGCGCGCCGCAGCGATGGCGCGGTCCACGTCGGCCTGGGCCGAGAGCGGCGAACGGGCCAGAACCTCTCCTGTGGCGGGGTTGATGACGTCGTGCAGTTCCGTGCTGTCGACGAACGCGCCGTCGATGTAGTTGCGCAATACAGTGGTCATGGAAATAGCCCCTTTTCAGTTCACAAGGACTGACGCGCACCGGCAGCATGCCCGCTGCGCGACACATGGATCAGTAAGTGGATGAAGCCGTCGCAGACGCAACAAGGCCCTCGCCACGGTGTCGCGCCAGGTTGTGCAGCGCCGCCTGGCGCAGCAGGCTGATGTCGATCCCCACCGCCACAAAGCGGCAGCCCCATTGGGCGTAGCGCTGCGCATCCCCAACGTCGGGCGCGAGGATGCCACAGGCCTTGCCCTGATCGCACACATCTCGGATCGTACTCGCAATGGCCTCCTGCACGTCGGGCTGCCTCGCATCACCCGCATGGTCCATGCTGGTTGACAGGTCGGCCGGACCAATGAAGACCGCATCGACGCCCTCCACGGCGGCGATGGCCGCCGCGTTCTCCACACCCTGGCGCGACTCGATCTGCACGATCAGACACAGCTGTTCATGGGCGGTGCGGATGTAATCTGGCACCGCATCCCAGCGCGTGGCGCGAACGAGTCCGCCTCCCACTCCGCGAATGCCCGCCGGCGGATAGCGCATCGCGCGCACTAGCGTGGCGGCCTGCTCGGCCGTCTCGACCATCGGCACCATCAGGGTCTGCACGCCCACATCCAGCAACTGCTTGATGAGGGTGGCATCGCCGTGGCTGGCCCGCACGACAGGCGCGCAAGAATAGGGCGCGACCGCTTGCAGCTGCGCCAGCAGCGAGGGCACGGAATTGGGCGCATGCTCGCCGTCAAGAAGCATCCAGTCATAGCCAGTGGTAGCCACGACCTCGGCAGCGTAGGCCGTGCCGAAACCAGCCCAGATGCCGTAGAGCGTGCCGGAGCCAGCGAGCGCGGCCTTGAAGTGATTGAAGGGAAGCTGCATGGTGGATGACGATTTTCTAACGATGAAATGACGATGCCATGTCTAAGCGGCATGGCGGCGGGGGCGCAGAAAGCAGGCCATGGAGCAACATGTCCACCCACTGCAGATTGGCAAAGCTGCCTCCATCGACCAGCAACGCGACGCACGTGACGAATCGCACCGGCTCCGCTGCGATGCATACTGCCTGCCCGGCAAGATAAGCCGGGCGAGGATCCGACAGATGCCCCGGGATCGACGCAAGATGACTGCGCGCTGCGCCAAACATGGGGCCGCGCCAGCCGGGGAGAGGTCTAGCGCCGCTGGTGGCGACAACGGCGCGTGAGAGCGTTTCTCGAAAGGCCAGCGTGCTGCGGCCCGGTCATCTTTGGTCTCCGCTGCATGGGCTTGCGCAAGGACTGCTCCTCGCAACGCAATGCCTGACGCGGCGTGCACCTGGGCAATTTCTGGCAAAAGGTTGTCATGGCGGCACCGGTAGCTGCCGGCCTGACCCGGATGCAGGCGCATGCGAAAGGCGCGCACGGCGCAGCGTTCAGTGTTCATAGGGGCGCACCAGCTTGCAGTCGGGATTGAGTTCGACACCAAATCCCGGCTTATCCAGGGCCGTGATGCGCATGCGGCCATTGACCGGCACCGGCTCGCCGAGCAGTTGCGGATAAAACATCGGCTGCACTTCATCAGCCTTGGGCGCCATCATGAGGAACTCGGCAAACGGGCTGTTGTGGCGCGTAGCCACAAAGTGATAGCTGTAGACGCTCGACCCGTGCGGAATCACCAGCGCCGAATGCGCGTCCGCCAGCGCGGAGATCTTGATCAGCTCGGTGATGCCGCCGCACCAGCCGACGTCCGGTTGGATGATGTCGCAGCAGCCCATCTCCAGCAGCATGCGAAAGCCCCAGCGCGTGGCCTCGTGCTCGCCGGTGGTCACCAGCATGCCCGGTGGCACATTGCGGCGCAACGCGGCGTACCCCCAATAGTCGTCGGGCGGCAGGGCTTCCTCGATCCACTTGAGGCCAAACTCGCGCGCACTATGCGCAAGCCGGGTGGCGTAGTTCAGATCCAGGCTCATCCAGCAGTCGAGCATCAGCCAGAAGTCGGGGCCGACGCGTTCGCGCATGGTGGCCAGCTCCTCAAGGTTCTTGCGCAAGCCATCCTCGCCTTCGGCAGGGCCATGGTGCAGTGCCAGCTTGCCGCCAATGAAGCCCATTTTCTGGGCCAGATCGGGACGCGCGCCCGTGGCGTAGAACTGCAGTTCATCGCGCACCGCACCGCCGAGCAGCTGGTGCACGGGCTCGCCGCGCACGCGTCCCAGCAGATCCCACAGGGCCAGATCCACGCCGGAAATCGTGTTGATGACAAGGCCCTTGCGACCGTAGTAGAGCGTTGACAGATACATCTGCTCCCAGATGCGCTCGATGTCCGTCACACGCGCGCCTTCCAGAAAGCGTGCGAGATGCTTCTCGACAATGTAGGCGGCCGGCTCCCCGCCGGTGGTGACCGCAAAACCCACTGTCCCGTCGGAGGCTTCGATCTGGACCACAAGCGTGCCCAGCACGTTGATGCCGAAGCTACGGCGGCTCTGCCGGTACTCGGGGTACTTGCTCATCGGCGTGGCGATGTGGTCGTCGATCCAGTGGCCGTCGGCCTGATCGTGATAGTCCGCTCCGCCACCGGTCAGGGTGTATGCGCGTACGTGTTTGATGGTAGGGATACCAGGCATCTGTGGGCTCCTGTTGTTGAGCTGGGAAAAAGGCAAGGCAAAAGATCTGTGGGCGCGTTCTTAAACGGTCATCAGCGGACTGTCCCCGCCTGACGCGCTATCGGCGATCCGCACGACAGCCGCGCGCGGCCGCAGGCAGACCACCAACAGGGCTGCCAGAACCGTCGTTGCGGCCAACAGTTGCAGGCCTGCGGCCGGAGACTGGGAGGCCGACTCAATCCAGTTTCTGACGACGGGCGCCACGAAACCGCCCACCGCTCCGAACGAGTTGATGAGGGCAATTGCGCCAGCAGCTGCGCTGCTGGCCAGCATGCTCGCTGGAAAGGTCCAGAACACCGGCTGCACGGCGATAAAGCCAGCAGCAGCAAAGCACAGCGCGGCAATGGCCAGCGCCGGACTGGCCAGCCCCACAGAGGCCGCCATACCTGCCGCACACACCAGTAGCGTGAAGCACGCGATGGCGCGGTGATACTGAGTCCGGTCGGCAAGGCCAGGAATCAGCCAGGCCGCCAGCAGCGCGAAAGCCATGGAATCGCTGAGATCAGCCCCACCTTGAGCCCCACCGTTGTGCCCAGCAGTCCCGCCACCTGGGTCGGCAGATAGAACACCACGCCATAGACGCTCGCCTGGATCAGGAGGTAGATCAATGCCAGATACAGCACGCGCGGCTGCGTCAGCGCCTTGAGCAGGTTATGTCCATGCTCGCCCTTGGCTTGGTTCCCGCGTTCGATCATGTCGGCAACCAGCGCGCGCTCCTGCGGCGTTAGCCACATGGCATCTTTCGGGTGATTGGTGAGATAGAAGTAGGCCCAGACGCCAACGGCCGCCGCCAGCAGTCCTTCGACCATGAACATCCACTGCCAGCCGTGCAGTCCACCCATGCCGTCGAGTTCCAGCAGCATGCCCGAAACGGGGCTGCCCAGGATGAATGCGAGTGGCGCGCCAAAGTAGAAGAAACCGGTTGCCTGCGCCCGGTGCGCCGCCGGGAACCAATATGTCAGATAGAGGATGACGCCGGGAAAGAATCCGGCCTCGGCCACACCCAGCGCGAAGCGCAGTACGTAGAAGATCATCTCGTTGTGCGCGAACATCATCGCCGCCGAGATCAGGCCCCAGCTCACCATGATGCTGCACATCCAGATGCGCGCGCCCACCTTGTGCATGATCAGGTTGCTAGGCACCTCCAGCAGCGCGTAGCCCAGGAAAAAGATGCCGGCACCAAGCGCAAACGCGGCGTCGCTGATGCCGGTGTCGGCCTGGTAGGCGATCTTGGCAAAGCCGACGTTGGCGCGATCGAGAAACGCCATGATGTACATCAGCAGCAGAAACGGCAGCAGCCGCCAGGAAATCTTGGCCAGCAGCGCCGGCGGAAGTCGGTTTGAGGTCATTGCAAAACCCTTGGGCGAAGACGGGCCTGCACGCAACAGGCGCACATCGAAAGACGAGACGGGACGAACGGGTAGGCAGCCCAGCTGCTGGCGCGCGCATGTGCGTCACATCACATGCGGCTACGGGCCAGATCGGCTATTTCATGCTGACCGAGGCCATGCAGCGCCACGCAGCGCAACGGTCACCCAAGGAAGCAAGCGATGAGAATGAACATGGTGTCTCCTGCACGATTTTTCGGATGCACGCGCAGGTAATCAAAACCCGATACCGACGCATGCGCACTTTTTTGGTAGGCCACCGAAAGATGGAGGGCGGCCAGGACTGTTTGCGTACGCGGATTGACTTTACGGGCCAGGCCGATACTTCACAAATAGAATTTAGACCACATACGATACCTTCAGGTTATCAATCAAATGCGCCAACCACCTCAGCCGCAGGCCCCCTTTTCCAGCCACAATGCCGCCACGCGCAGCCTGCTGAACCGGTTGCGTTACAAGCACCTGCACATGCTGGTTGCACTGGGGTCAAGCCAGAACCTGCACCGCGCATCGTTGATGCTGAACATGTCACAGCCTGCGGCAACGCGCATGCTGCGCGAAATCGAGGAAATGTTCGGCTGCCAGCTGTTCGACCGGCTGGCGCGAGGAATGCGACCGACGGCACTGGGTCGCGAGCTCGTGAAGTTCGCTGAAGCGACCATCAATGGGCTGGATCGCTGTGCGGAGGATCTCAACGCCCGCAAGCTTGGCGGCTGGGGCTCGCTAGCAATCGGCACCATCATGGGTGCAGCTCCCGACCTGGTAATGAACGCAGTGGCGCAGCTCAAGGCAAGCCTGCCTCAACTGCGGGTGCGCATCATGGGCGATACGAGCGATCAGGTCCTGCACCTGCTTGAGCAGCGTCGCATTGACCTGGCAATCGCCAGGCGCGGCACTATTAGCCATCGCGGCTACCAGTTTGAGGCGCTTGGCAACGAGCGGCTGCTTGTCGTAGTACGTCGCAAGCACCCGCTCGCACGCCGCCGCAAAATCGGCTGGGAGGAAGTGGTACACGACTGGCCATGGATACTGCAGCCGCATACCAGTCCGGCGCGCATCGCACTGGCCGAGCACCTCGATAGCCTCTCGCTTTCCTCTCCGACCGACATCATTGAATGCAGCTCGGTTTATTCCATGCAACAACTCGTGCAGCTCACTGATGCACTGATGCTGTTGCCCGAGTCCACACTGCGCGATTACCTACGCATGGGGCTTGTCAAGGCGCTGCCACTACGGCTGAGCGTGCAGATGGCGCCATTTGGAATAGTCACAAGGACGAACGAGCCCCCATCGCAGGAGCAAGCGCGCTTTATTCAGCTATTGCATGAACAAGCGGCGCGCATACAGGCCCCCGAATAGCCCCGATACCCAATAGCGCGAAGGTGCGCAACGCCAATCATGGGATTGCGTCACATCAAGGCAGGGTCAATCACCTATAGATCCATGGCCAGTGAATGCAAGATGCGCGATGCTGCCCGCGCTCCTGCTGACCCGGCCACCACACACACAGGCCATGCACACGCCGTGATGAGGTGCAACACGGTGCCGCGCGGTGCTGATCGCCCCCGGTTGTTCCAAAGGCGATGCCTGAAAAGAGCGTAAGCAGGTTCTCAGAAGCCTCTTCGCGGCGGACAATTGACAGAAGCGCTCGCACCAACGCGCGATCTGTTCCAATGCGGTCTACCGATTTCAGTTATTTGCACCCGTGTCCATGCAGTCCCGTTGCGCCGCTCTTGATCAGCCGCCCCCCGCGCTCAAGCGCCAGCTTGACCTGGCCGCGCGCGGGCTACGAGCCGTGCGCGAAGGGAAGTCGGCCCGAGAAGTCACAGCGGCCTGGCCGCGGCCGCTGCGCCCCGGCGCCAGCGCGCTGCTGTTTAATGCGCTGCGCCATGCCGGTCTCACGCAGGCGCTGACCAGGCAGCTTGTGACCAAGCCTGCACACCCCCACGTCCAAGCACTGCTGATGGTTTCACTGGCTATTCTTGCAGACCCCCAGCTGCTGGGCTACCAGCCTTTTACCGTCGTCGATCAAAGCGTGCAGGCGCTGCGCGAGCACAAGCGGCTTGCTGGACAGGCGGGATTTCTCAATGCCTGCCTGCGCCGCTACATCCGCGAGGCAGAGACATTGCAACAGGCCGTCGCCGCCGATCCGCAGGCGCGCTGGAACCATCCCGAATGGTGGATCGGACGCCTGCAGCGTGACTATCCCGCGCAGTGGCAGGCCATTCTTGCCGCCAACAATAGCCGCGCGCCCATGGCGCTGCGCGTCAACACGGCGCGCATCACGCGCTCCGACTATCTACAGGCACTTTCCGCACAGGGCGTGGCGGCCACTCCCGTCGGCCAGCAAGGGCTGGTGCTGCATCACCCGGCCGATGTACGCACGCTCGCCGGCTATGCCGAGGGCTGGTTCTCGGTGCAGGATACCGGCGCCCAGTACGCCGCGGCCTGGCTGCTTCAAGCCCCCCTCCCCGCCACCTCGGGCACACTGCGGATACTCGACGCCTGCGCGGCGCCAGGCGGCAAGACGGGGCACTTGATGGAACTGGCCGCAACGCAAGGCGTGACGCTGGATCTGGTGGCGATGGAAAAGGATGCCGCACGGGCGCAGCGCATCACCGAGAACCTGACGCGCCTGGGGTTTGCAGAACAGGTCCGCATCGTGGTGGCCGACGCCACGGCACCGGCAGGCTGGCCGCCAGAGATTGCCGCAGCGCCGTTCGATGCCATCCTGCTCGACGCACCCTGCTCGGCATCCGGCATCGTGCGCCGCCACCCGGATGTGCGCTGGCTGCGCCGCGAGGACGACATTGCCGCACTGGCGCGCCAGCAGCAGACGCTGCTGGCGCAGCTCTGGCCCACCTTGCGATCCGGTGGGAGGCTGCTGTACTGCACCTGCTCGGTATTCCGGGAAGAAGGCTTGGATCAGATCGAGCGCTTCCTGCCCCGCCAGACCGATGCAAGACTGATTGCCGCCCTGCAACTGCTGCCGGCCGCGCCAGAAGACGCAGCACCGCACAGCCGTGACGACGCCGCCCCCGCGATGCCCCACGCCAGCAGCCGCCACCTGCGCGCCACAGCGGACCATAGCGCTGCTGTGAAGACGCAGACAGGCGAACACGATGGCTTTTTCTATGCGCTGCTGGAAAAAGCATGAATGCGCCCGCATGGCACGGCCTGCCACAGGCCCGCTGATGCGTCGGCATGCCATCTCCTGGATGGTGGTGCTGGCCATGCTGTGCGTCGCAGGCCTGGCCACGCGCAACGCGCAGGCACAGCACGGCGGTTGGCAAACGGTGCAATGGCAGATCGACGCGCGGGGCCACGTTGCCGTCACGGCCTCGGTGGATCTGGCGCTGTCGCAGCCGGTGCTGAATGCGTTGCACCGGGGCGTGCCGGTCTATTTCATGGCACGCGCCCAGCTCGAACGTCAGCGCCGCTGGTGGTGGCCCCAACTGGAAGCCTCGGCAGAGCGCTACTGGCGCCTGGGCCATCTGCCGCTGACGGGCGCCTGGCAGCTGCAGCATTCCAGCACGCCTTTTGCGCCGGACGCTACCATTGCCGGACTGGCGCAGCGATTTGCCTCGTTGGACGCTGCACTGGCTGCGCTGGCACACATTGGCCCGTGGCAAATCAGCCCGGTCACGCCATTGCGCCCCGGCCGCTATTTCGCATCCCTGCAGTTTGAAATCGACCGCAGCCTGCTGCCCCGGCCCCTGCAGTTCGACACGGACAGCCGCGCTGGCTGGGAGCTGATTCTGACCGACCGCCAGCACCTGCTGCTGGATGACGGCGGGCTGCGCCCGCTGCCCCGCTGATACGCAATGCCTGCAAGTCCCGACCATCGTCCTGCATCCGCCAGCAGCTCTGGCCCGGCAGGCCTGTTGCCCGCCGCACGCACGGCACGCCGCACCCGCTGGGCCCTGGGCGTTGCCGTCGCCGTTGCGGCGGCCATTGCGCTGGTGCTGCTGTTTCTGCTGGCACTGGCCACCAACAACCAGGAGCTGTACGAGCATTACTACCCATGGCTGGTGGTTGTGAACGTCACCGTCGCCGCCATGCTGTTGCTGGCCCTGCTGTGGGGCGCGTGGCGGCTGTTCAGCCGGCTGCGCCAGAACAAGTTCGGCTCACGCCTGCTGCTCAAGCTGGCCGGACTTTTCTGTATCGTCGCGATACTGCCCGGTCTGCTGGTCTACGTCATCTCCTACCAGTTCGTCTCGCGCTCCATCGAGAACTGGTTCGACGCACGCGTCGAAAGTGCGCTGACGGCCGGCGTCGGCATGGCCCGCACCACACTCGACGCCTGGGTTGTCAACAACACGGCGCGGGCGCGCTACTCGGCCAGCCAGCTCGAACAGGTGCGACCCGCCTCGCTGGCCATTGCGCTGGAACAAATCCGCGAGCAGTTTGACGCCACCTCCGTAGTGCTGTGGCGCGCCAACGGCGAAGTCGAGCTGAGCACCGGCGAGGCGCAGCGCTTTCAGCTGCGCCCGGACCGCCCGCCACCGCAGGCCTTCCAGACTGCGCGCGAGCGCCGCGAATGGGCCACGCTGGAAGGGCTGGAGCAGGCTGAGCTCGACGGCACTTCACCCGTACAGGTGCAAACCATGGTTCTCGTGCGCGGCCTGGGCGGCACCCTCAGCCTGAGCAATGAGGGCATCCGCTTCCTGCAGATCACCGTGCCCGTGCCACAGGCCCTGATTGCCGATGCCTTTGCCGTGCAGCAGGCCAACCGGGAATACCAGCAGCGCGCGCTGGGGCGTGAGGGCCTGCGGCGCATGTACATCGGCACACTGACGCTCAGCCTGTTTCTTGCCGTGTTCGGCGCCATCGTACTGGCCGTGCTGCTGGGCAATCAGCTGCTGCGGCCCATTCTGATCCTCGCCGACGGCGTGCGGGAAGTGGCCGCAGGCAACCTCGCGCCCAAGGTCGCGCTGCCACGCAACGACGAGCTGGCCGGCCTGACCCGCGCCTTCGCGCTGATGACCCACCAGCTGGCTGCCGCGCGGGACTCCGAGCGCAAGAGCATAGAGGCACTGGATGCCTCCCGCGCGCAGCTGCAGACGATGATGGACAACCTCACCGCCGGCGTGCTGGTGCTGCGGCCCGACGGAGTGATTACCGCCTGCAACCCCGGCGCCACGCGCGTGCTGCGTGCCCCAGTGGGGGCCTACCTGGGCAAGGCCCTGCCCAGCGTGCCGGGACTGGAGTCATTCGGCCAATCAGTCCTGCAGCACTTCCAGGCCGGCGCGGCGCTGGGCGATGGGCGCGACGTAGGCCACTGGCAGCACACCTATGAGCTCTACGCCGCCCCGCACGGCGCCGCCCCCACCCGGCCCAGCCAGGACTTCTCGCTGACCATCGTCGCACGCGGTGCCCTGCTGCCCGACGGCAACTGGCTGCTGGTCATCGACGACATCAGCGACGTGGTCTCGGCCCAGCGCGCCCAGGCGTGGGCGGAAGTTGCCCGGCGCCTGGCGCACGAGATCAAGAACCCGCTCACCCCCATCCAGCTGTCGGCCGAACGGCTGCAAATGCGCCTGAGTGGCAAACTGCCCGAGAAGGAGGAGGCCATCCTCACCAAATCGGTCCGGACCATCGTCGAGCAGGTTGAAGCCATGCAGCGCCTGGTCAATGAATTCCGCGACTACGCCCGCCTGCCCACCGCAAGGCTGGAACCGGTCGATCTCAACCACATCCTGCAGGACGTCATGCAGCTCTACGGACCCGAGAACGCCAGCTACCCGGTAGTGGCGGAGCTGGAGTCAAGCCTGCCGCCCGTGCTGGGCGATGCCATGCAGCTGCGCCAGATCATCCACAACCTGCTGCAGAATGCGCAGGACGCCAGCCTCCAGGCGCAGGAGCAGCGCGACCAGCCCCCTGCACCGGTGCGCGTGAGCACGCAGTGGAACAAGGCCAAAGAACGCGTCATCCTCTGCGTGCAGGACAACGGCACCGGCTTTCCGCCCAACATGCTGCAGCGCGTGTTCGAGCCCTACGTCACGACGAAGGTCAAAGGCACAGGGCTTGGGCTGGCGGTGGTGAAAAAGATCGCCGATGAACACCAGGCCGTCATCGAGCTGGGCAACGCCCTGGATGCGGGGGGCCAGATCGTCGGTGCGCGGGTTTCGCTATCATTTCAACCAGTTGCCGCCAGTAGCCCTCAGCAATCGCCACTACACTAGGCATGCGAAATGCTGGCACTGCAGGTGAACCGGGGCTACCCATGCCAGCTGAACCGAGAACCGGAAGCCCCCGCGTAGGCCAACCTTACTTGAGACGCCACGCTGGCAAGCCACCAGAAGGATATTGACGAAGACATGGCAAACATTTTGGTCGTGGATGACGAGTTAGGCATCAGGGACTTGCTCTCGGAAATCCTCAATGACGAAGGCCACCACGTCGACGTGGCGGAAAACGCCAGCCAGGCCCGCCAGGCGCGGCTCGCACTCGACTACGACCTGGTTCTGCTCGACATCTGGATGCCGGACACCGATGGTGTGAGCCTGCTCAAGGAATGGGCCCAGGCTGGCCAGCTGAGCATGCCCGTCATCATGATGAGTGGCCACGCCACCATCGACACCGCTGTCGAGGCGACCCGCATCGGCGCGCATTCCTTCCTTGAGAAACCCATTACGCTGCAGAAACTGCTCAAGGCCGTCACCCAGGCGCTGGAAAGGCCTGCTGCGGCAGCGGCTGCCAGTGCGCCACGCGCCGCCCCAGGCAGCACATCCGCCATCACCCCCAACGCGGCGCAGCCACTGCAGGATGCTCCGGCCTTCGTCGCTGCGGCTATCCAGAGCGCGCAAGCTGACGAACCAAGCCTGCCCGAGCCCCAGCAGAGCTTCAACCTCGACCGGCCACTGCGCGAAGCCCGCGACGACTTCGAGAAAGCCTACTTCGAGTACCACCTGGCCTGCGAAGGCGGCTCCATGACCCGCGTGGCGGAAAAGACAGGCCTTGAGCGCACCCACCTCTACCGCAAGCTCCGTCAGCTGGGCGTAGAGCTGGGCAAGCGCAAGGCAAGCAGATAGCAAAGCAGCGTCGCAGCCATGCTTGACGACAGATTTTTTGTCCTCTAGCCCCGCAAAAGCTGCTATACTGCAGGGCTTGGCTCGGTAGCTCAGTTGGTAGAGCAGCGGATTGAAAATCCGCGTGTCGGTGGTTCGATTCCGCCCCGAGCCACCAAGTTTAAAAAGCCCGGCATTTTTGTCGGGCTTTTTTGCTATCTGGAGCAACAGAACATCTCAGACCGGCGGCTTTCTATGCTATCAGCGTATAACGCCATCCATGGCGGAATACACAATGACTGACTCGCCTCTCAGGCGAATGATTTACTGAACCCACTTCGCAACCAAGGCCTCATGGACATGAGAAAAACGGTACTTGTCACCGGTGGAGCTGGTTACATCGGCTCCCACACCCTTATCAAGCTTCTTCAATACGATTATTTTCCCGTAGTACTAGACAACTTCTCCAATAGCACACCAGAAGCGCTAGTGCGCGTCAAAGAAATAGCAAAGAAGTCATTTGATGCAGTGGAAGGCGACGTCAGGGATCAACAACTATTAACAAGCATCTTCGAAAAATATTCGCGACAGAAAAATCCCATAAACTGCATAATTCATTTTGCAGCACATAAAGCGGTTGGAGAGTCTGTAAGCCGACCTCTCAAATATTATGAGAATAATGTAACTGGAACCCTTACCCTACTTGCAGCAGCCAAAGCTGCCAACGTCAAAAGATTTGTTTTTAGCTCATCCGCTACAATTTACGGAAAACCTCACTTCTTACCCTATACCGAAGATCATCCCGTTGCCCCAACCAACCCATATGGTTGGTCAAAAGCAATGGTCGAGCAAATTTTAAAGGACGTTTGCATTGCAACTCCAGAATTTTCGGCAATTGCATTGCGCTATTTCAATCCAATCGGCGCACACAGCAGTGGATTGATTGGTGAAGACCCAAAGGATGAGCCCAACAACCTGTTTCCATACATCACTCAGGTTGCGGTCAAGACGCGCAAGCATCTCAGAATATTCGGGAACGACTATGAGACCCCGGATGGCACTGGGGTCAGGGACTACATCCACATAGAGGATCTGGCAGAAGGCCATGTTAAGGCCATCCAATACCAAGAAGAAAAGCAACAAACTGGATTCAAAGCATTTAACCTCGGGACAGGCCGAGGCACGAGTGTTCTTCAGCTGATCAATGCATTTGAGGAGGCAACAAACACAAAAGTGGCATATGAGTTTTCAGATCGGCGCGCTGGAGATTTGGCAGCCGCATGGGCCAACACCAGTGCAGCAGAAAATGAACTAAACTGGAAGGCCAAGCACGGGTTAGCAGATATGTGCAGGGATGGCTGGAATTGGCAGAAAAACAATCCTCACGGCTACTGCAATAACAACAAATAATTGGGGACTGACATTTATCGTCATCCAACGGAAGAGAGGCGCAGGTGCTGCGACGTTGCCACCACTGATTCATACCATGGCCGTAGCTTTTGCGGGTCTCAGTCAGCAGCGGGCACAGGCGCAGTCCTGCAAGACCATTGATGCGCTCGTCCTTCATCTTGGCAATTGCAAAACGGTCCGACACTCATCAACAATTGTCTGCAGACCGGTGCATCAGCGATAAAAATCACGGCGCCGGTGCAGTCGAACAGCGCAGAAGTCAGCTCCACGTAGACGCAGCGCGCCTGCGCGGCCGTCGCGACACGCCATCCACAGAGCAGCAGACGCGAATCAAGCGATTTTGACAAAAGCGAGACGACATGGACTCGCGAAGGTTCAAACCTTTTCGTAGCGTCATCGGTCGATTCGGTCCGCATTCGTTTCTCGAATAGCGAAAGCAATCTCGTCTCGAACTGTGTCATCCCGTCCGGAGGAGCCGCTCCCAATCCTGCGCACCCAGAGCGCCGCAGATGTCGAGCGCGATCGCGCCGCTTCACAAAATTTGTGCAGACACGCCAGTTACGCACTGCGCGTGTGTGCCCCGCTTTCGACGAAACCGTTGTTGTCGCGCGTCGCCTCCATGCTAATACCATTAGCGTCCCCGACGGTTGATTCAACTCTCAAGCGCAGCTGCCTCGGCACCCCAGGACTGCGATTTCCGCCACCTGCTACCTGGTCAGGATTGCCAGGAACGTAAAGACGACTATCATGGCCCAACTGGATCAGTTCTGTGAGACCCGGACAGCTTCTTGCCTGGCGCATTGGGAGACCTTGCGGCCCGGCACGCGTTCCTTCTCTTCTTTTGCGTGGCCACACTCTTGCGATTTCACGACACCCCAGGCGCCGGAGCCGCTGAGAACCGACTCACGATTTTGTATCCCGCGCTGCCTCACCAGGTGATGCGATGCATGGTGCAAATCGCGGTCGGGCTGGTGGGCCCTAAGCGGATGTGTCATGCAACAGCGTGCGTCTGGCGAGGCTCCCTGAAAGGCAACCAGGCAAAAGCACGCTGGACAGTGTTGCCAGCCTTGCGCAGACGCCCAGTCTGGGCAAGGCTGGCGCCATGCCCGCCGCACTTGCGCCTGGCTGCGCACGGTGCATCACAAAATCGTAAACAGGTTCTGATGCCCTGAAAAGCCAACTATCGAAACAGCGTAAAAAATCTCCGGGAATGTCAGAACTCTTCAAAAACAACTGTGGTGACTTGATACCCGCGACATTGAAACCGATAAAATATCAGCATGAGAAATCGTAGCAGACGTTTCTTGCATTAATAAATTCAGTCCAATCCCCGGCCCTATCCCTCCGCGAGTGAAAGCAATCCGTCATCCTAAATGACTTACCCTAGTCCTCGACGTTTCAGGCGCTTGTATGAGCAAATTCTGCTCTCTCGTCCATTTTCTATCGCGATTGGCTGTCTTGTCGCCGTAATTCTTCCGTGTCTGGCCGCATGGTCCAAGAATGAGCTGCTGACTCCCGATGGCAACCAGAAAACCACGATACTGGTTGCCACGCTGGCTTATCTTGGCAGTCACCTTGCCAACATGCACAGCCGCAACATGTTACCAGCCATTAAACCCACCATTTTCATGGCCCCGCAAACGCTGCTTATCTATAGCCTATCAGCAGCAGTCACGCTAATACTAAATCTCGAAGCATCTCTCCATGTACTCATGGCTAGCGGCGTACTCGCTATACTATGGCAATACCTAGAATACACCTGCACGCACAAGCACCGGCGGTGGAAGATGGCCGTAATTCCGGGGGGAAGATATACCGAAGAAATCCTGAAATCAGATTTCATCACACCTTTCTCTCTAGAAAGATTAGAACTCGATCGGCGCTATGATGGCGTTGTCGCCGACTTTGACCGAGCCGACAAGAATATCGAAAAATTTTTAGCTCAATGTGCATTAAACCGCACCGCGGTTTACGATGCCAAATATATTTACGAGTGGCTAACAGGCAGGACAAAAATTAATCGGATGACCGAAAACAATATTGGCGCCACGCTACCATCCCCAGGATATGAGCGCACGAAACAGATCATTGATATCTTAATTGTCGTTTTTAGCCTGCCGGTAGTGCTACCGATCGGCTTGATTACTGCCTTACTGATTAAGCTGGAAAGTCCGGGGCCCACGATTTATACGCAGACTCGCATCGGCCAGGGTAACAAGCCGTTCACCATCTACAAGTTTCGCAGCATGCGCTTTGATCGTGACGCCCCAGAACAATTTGCCGGTGAAAACGACCCTCGCATCACCCGGGTAGGGAAGATCATTCGCAAGCTGCGCATCGACGAATTACCCCAATTCCTGAATATTTTAAAAGGTGAAATGAGCCTGATAGGTCCCAGACCAGAACAGCCATCCTTCGTACAGGAATATGAGCAAAAACTGCCTTTCTATAACTATCGCCACATCATGAAGCCAGGTATAAGCGGATGGGCCCAGGTTCGGCATGGCTATACCGCTAGCATCGACGAAACGCAGATCAAAATCGAACATGATTTTTATTACATCAAACACTGTTCGCTAGCCTTGGACCTGATCGTTGCCATACTGACCGTGCGAATTATGCTGACCGGGTTCGGCGCTCGTTAAGCGAGTCTTCCCCAATTATTTGCACGCATGAAAATCCTTTACATCATCACCCAGTCAGAGTCCATCGGCGGTGCGAGCCTGCACTTGCTGGATCTAGCTGAAGGGATACAGCAACGTGGCCACCAGGTCTTGTTAGCTGCCGGCGGCGCCGGGCTGTTGGCGCAACATGCGCGCAAGCGCGAATTGCTCTACCTCCCGCTGACATCACTTGTCAGGGATATATCGATCGCCAAGGACATCAAGGCTGTTGGTGAACTGACTGCACTGATACGTCGCGAAAAACCGGATATCGTGCACCTACACTCATCCAAGGCCGGTGTCATCGGACGCATCGCTGCCAAACTCACGAGGACTCCCTGTGTATTCACTGCCCACGGGTGGGCTTTTACCGAAGGGATTTCGCCTCGCAAGCGCCAACTTTATCGGCTGATAGAAAAATACTGCGCCGGACTGGCGCAACGCATCATCACCGTGTCGAATTACGACCGCCATTTGGCCATTGACCTGAAAGTGGCGCCGCCGCAGAAATTGATCACTATCCACAATGGGGTGCATGACACCCCAATACGCCGCCAACCTATCATCCTCCTCCCGGGCGATGCTCCGATAAGATTCATCATGGTTGCGCGCTTCCAGGCACCCAAGCAGCAGATGGCTTTGATTCAAGCACTAACCTCCAGCAACCTAGATGACTGGCAGCTTAGCCTGCCTGGCGCCGGCCCTCTGTTGAATACCGCACAAATGCTAGCGCGGGAAGTTGACCGGGAGCAACGGGTGTCATTTCCTGGAGAATGCAATGATATTGCGCAGCGTCTGGCCGATGCCGATGTTTTCGTGCTGATCAGCGCCTGGGAAGGCCTGCCACTTTCCATCATCGAAGCCATGCGGGCCGGCTTGCCTGTTGTGGCGTCAGACGTTGGCGGCGTCCGCGAACTGGTGGTGCATGGTGAGACTGGCCTGCTGGTGCCCAGGGGCGATCAGGGCAGCCTGCGGCAAGCGCTAGAAACCCTGGGTAGGGATGCCGCGCTGCGCCGCAAAATGGGGCAAGCTGCACGCCTACGTTATGAACAGCATTTTGCCTTTGAACCGATGCTGGAAAAGACATTGCAGGTGTATCAAGACAGCTTGCGCCTGCCCCAGTAAAACAGACACTGAGCGCTGCGGACCAGGCACTTCAATCGCCCCAGCCAACTGGTTTCACGCCCGATCTGGTGCCAGTAAAACTGCAGAAATCCCCTTGGATTCCTTTGAAGATGTCTCTTGAAATTATGTGTATATCCATCCGGTAAATACTCGCCACGATAAATGGCCTTATCTAGATAATAACGTACCACACCCAGATCCCCTATGCGGTTCCAGATATACAGTTCGGGTACGAATTTTTCTCCCGGATAGACCGGAAAGGGTTGCGCCACCATGGCCTCGCGCTTGAACACATAGGCCAGATCCCCCTGTACTATTGCACTCGCCTGCGTCGGAGACATGTCCCGCACACCTGACAAGCCGGGACGCCCCATCAATTTCCCGTCCATGTAAGCCCTGCGAAAACTGACCCCAACCAAAGAGGTCTCCCCCTGGCTGTGCTGGATCGCTGCACCTATCGAGGCTACGGCATCGGCCGTCAGTACGTCATCACTATCGACAATGAACACCCAGTCGCCGCGAGCCAGTCTGATTCCGGTATTGATTGCAGTATGCTTGCCGCCATTTTCTTGGCGTTCATAGACAATGGGGAACACGCTGTCTTGCTGGAAGCGTTCTACCAGCTCAGAGGTTTCATCGGTGCTACCGTCATCGACGATCAGCCATTCAAAACTGTGATCATCTTGTGCCAACAGGCTCTCGTATAAAGCGTTCAGCAGATAAGCCCTGTTATAAGTCGGCGTCAGTATGGTGATCATGCCGACTCACCCCGGTAAAGATGTTGCCAGGTTTGCAGTGCGGCATCCAGACCAAAATGTGCTTGGATGCGGGCCCGCCCCGCTTGGCCGATTTGCTGCATGCGCTCTGCTGGCGTTTGCAAGGCTGCTTGCAGGGCAGAATGCAGCGCGTCCGGGTTTTCCACGGGCACCAGCCACCCCACGTCCCCCATTACTTCCGCCACGCCCCCGGCATCCGTCGCTACGACCAGTTTTTCACATGCCATGGCTTCTGCCACCACCAGACCGAAACCTTCAAAGCGCGAAGGCAATACGAAAAGATCCGCCGCATTCAACAGGGCCGGCACATCGTCCCTGGCGCCCAGCAATAGGGCGCGCCCGTGCAAGCCCAGGGTCTCTATCTGCTGCTGCAGCGCCTGACGGCTGGCGCCCTCACCACCTATCCATAGCAGCAGGCTAGGGTCATCTCGGTAAAGCCTGGCAAACACATTAAGCAGAATGTCATGCCCCTTCGAAGGGGTTAGACGCCCCAAAGCCAATAGCACGCGCTGCCCCCGCTGCACCGATAGATCAAGCCGCATCTGCTGCCTGAGCGTGGCATCCGGCGCAAAACGCCGAGTGTCAATGCCGTTATAGACCGCCAGCATGCGGCCAGGCCTGACCGCCCCCTTCTCCTCGAAGGCCCGCACCGCTTCCCTGCTCACGTTGGTGTTCACATCCGCCAGAGCATCCGTCAATCGATAAGCCCACATCCAGATCCGCCCCCCTTCGTTGGTATTGTGTGCCGTGCAGACCAGCCGCGGTATACGGCACGACAGCCGTACCAGCCGCGTCAGAATATTCGCATGCACCATATGGCTATGAACGACGTCTGGCCGCCACAACCGTATCAAACGGCGCAAGCGCATGTAGCCCCTTACCATCCCCGAGAGGGAGCGCGAACAACGCAGCGGGAACAGCCTGACCTGCTCATGTTTGGGCAGCACCTTGGTTTCATCAACCATATGGGCAATGCCAACGTTATGCCCGGCTGCCTGCAGACGATCGGCCAGGTCTACCACCTGGCGTTCCGCCCCGCCAAGCCCCAAGCCGGTTACGACAAACAAAATACGCACTGGAACCTTCCCTTAGTTCGGCGTGGTGTTTTCAGAACGCAACTCGCGCAGCGCGACGACGACGTAATAAAGCTGCGCTATGAACAAAACGGCTTCACCCACCAACAGGCCAGCCCCCATACCCAAGCCCTGCCATGAAAATGCCAGGCACGAGCCCAATACGATGGCCATCATGGAGCACCCAGACAGCAAATAGCTAGCCTGGTGCGACTTACCTGCCGGAATCAAAACCAGCATGGCCACGCTTTGGTTCATGATGCGCAGAGGCGCCAGCCAAACAAGCACAGCGAATATATCGAGGGCGCCGGTAAATCCAGAACCTAGCATCTTCTGCAAGGCCCATGCACCCAGGACCTGGCCAACCAAGGTAATCAGCAAGGCAGACAGGCCAATGGCGAACAACACTCCAAGCGTAATCTTGAACGAAGATTGGGAGGCACCACTGGCGCTCAAGCGCCGAGAAAAGAATGGAAAGGCCGCCATCAAGAAAGGACTGACCAGACTAGTCATGCCACGCACGAGTTTTTCCGCCGGACCGAACTCCCCCACCACGCGATTGCCTGCGACCAGCCCCAACATCATGGGCGCGGCCGCCAGAACCAGGTTGCCTGCGCTGCGATAAATGAAGAAATGAAAGCCTCCGAGCAATTGCTGCCAGGCTCCAGTCAGCGACCAGCGCACAGCGCCTACGGAACGACGGCACCAAAAGGATGTCAGTGCGGTGTTCAGCAGCGGAGGTAAAGCCATGATGGGCAGAGCCAACAGGAAATCCTCTGGCCTGCGCACTAGCAAAAAGAGCAGGCACAGACCTGCAAACCGTAACAGCACATCCAGCACAGCCACCTTGCCCATGCGCTCCATTCCCTGGAAATACCACATGGGACTGAACCCAAAGGCGCAAAAATAGGCCAACACAAAGCCAAGCAAGGCCGGTGAAGAAAACACATCGAAAGCCCACGCTAGCGCCGACAACGTCACCACCATGGGTGCAGATATTAAGACCTTGCTTAGCAGTACATCCGAAAACAAGGTATTCAAATAACTGGGACTATCCCGATGAATCGCGACCTGCTGCGCAGCATTGATGTTGAAACCGTATTCGACAAAAATGGAAAGTGTCAGCGCCAAAGCCTGGCAAAACAAGATTTCACCATACAGCGTCGGACCCAGCGCCCTGGCCAGTACTGGGATTTCCAGTAAGGGAATGAGGTAAGAAACCAACTGCACTGCATACAAGGCGGCGGCGTTGCGTGCAACAGTCTTCCCAGCTCCTGCACTCATCGCTGCTCCAGGCAGTACACCCACGCCATGGCCAACAACAAACAGGCGTAGCCCCATTCCGACATTTCACTGCTGAACGTATGGAGCATCAGCGTCGCGCACCAGGCCAACGCACCTGCGCAGGCACCAAGACCATACCAAGATCTGGCATCCAAGGCGCCAAAACCAACCTGACGAGCCCTTCGCAACCATGGACACAGCGGCCAAGCTGCCGCCAGCACAAAGCCCAACATGCCGATCATGCCAAGAAGGCCAAAATCGCCCAGCGCAGCCAGATAGGCATTATGAACGGGCATTATGATGCCGTGGCTAACCGCCGCCGTACTGCCAAAGCCGCAGCCGGCTGGCAAGCAATCTACGGACTGCCGCCAACCCTCCTTCAGCAGGCTCAGACGAGAAGCATCCCCTTCCTGCAAACGCTGCAGGGCTAGCGGTTCTGGCGCAATGGCAATCTCATTAGGAACGTCTGGGCTGGCACCAGGCAAAAGAGAGTGCACGCCATTGATCCCACCGAAACTCAACGCCGCTATAAGAAGCCACTTCAAAGAGAGCGATATCCCGCGCCAATGCAGCATCAAGCTCAAAAATGCCATGACAAAAATCATCCCGGCAAATAACAGCAGCCCTGTGCGAGAACCATCCACTATCAGCAAATAAGCGCTTATCCCAATCAGACAGCCATGGCGCCACCACAGCGAAGGTCGCGCCAACACATCGGCCAAAACCAGCGGCAGGAAAAGCACGGCAGGCTTCCACATCACACCCGGCTGTGCAATTTCCATCCCTTCGCGGCCATCTCCTAGTCGCACCCACCACGGCACACCCAGCCCCTTGGACAGCCAGAAACTCAACAAGACCGCCACTAGTAATACAGCAATGGCATCCACTACTGCCTCCGGGCGGACTTGCCGAATCAGCAGCAGCGTTACACCCATTAGTCCGGCAATCACAGCGACCTTTAGCGCCTGATAAAGAGCAGTTGGCTGTGAAGCAGACAGGCCAGCCAACAGCATTCCTGCAATCAGTATGAAGAAGGATAAATAGACCAGTCTCGGAAAAGGAGAAAGAAACTGCGAATACTGCTGAAGCCACGGCCGAATAACCGTTACGACAGTCAACGCCCACCCCAGCCAGGCAAGCCAGTATCCCAGTGGTGTGATGAGATTGCGCAGGTCCCCGAATCCGGACAAAAAACAGGCCAGAACAATCAGGCCAAACAAGCAGGTGGATTTAAGCATTAAAAATAAATTTATACCAATAAAAAACTTATCGCCTACTCGCAACCTTTTTTGCAACCGCGACAGTCACTCTAAACTTGCCTCATACTTCTTAGTAGTCAGAGGTTGGAGACCCAGGCCATAAACTCCGGACTTATTGTTGATGTGCTGCCACAAAATTTCGTGCGCCTAGCAATTCATGACCTGCCCCCAGTTTTAGTACCGTTTCCTAGTTAGTAGGCCCTGGGGTTGATGTTAGTTTTTCATGTCGGGGTTGCTGTTGGCTTGCCCTCCAATGCGCAGCGAATTCTGCCGGGGTGTGATTCCCGATAGCGCTGTGCGGTCGGTGTTCGTTGTAGTCCCTTCGCCAGGCCGCGATGCGGATTCTGGCCTCGGCCAGTGAGCAGAACCAGTGCTCATTCAGGCATTCATCCCGAAACTTGCCATTGAATGATTCGATGAACGCATTCTGTGTCGGCTTGCCAGGCTGAATCAGCTTCAGCTTGATGCCGCGCTGATAGGCCCATTGATCAAGAGCCTTGCCGGTGAATTCGGGGCCCTGGTCGGTGCGGATTGCCTTGGGGTAACCGCGGAATCGGGCCATTTCATCTAATGCGCGAGTAACACGAAAGCCGCTGATGCCGTGATCCACAAGAATACCCACCACCTCCTTGGTGAAATCATCGACCACCGTCAGACATTTGATCCTACGTCCCGTACTGAGTGCATCGAAGACGAAGTCCATCGACCATACCTGATTCGGCGCGCTCGGCAGACTCAGCCGCTCGCGCTCTACGGCGACACCGTGGCGGCGCCTCCGGCGCTTCACCATCAACCCGGCAGCCCGGTACAGGCGATAGATCCGTTTAGGGTTGACCTGCATGCCAGCCCGCCGCAGCAGGATATGCAGGCGCCGATAGCCAAAGCGCCGACGCTCCTGTGCCAGCTCCATAAGTTGGGATTGCAGCCTGGTGTTTTGCTCGCTGGAACGGGGTTGATAGCGCAGCACCGAGCGAGACAGCCCGATCAGCTGACAGGCACGGCGCTCGGAGATACCGGTTCTGGCCTGCATCTCCTGCACCGCCTCCCGCCGTGCTGTCGGGCTTACCCTTTTCCCCGGGCGACCACCTTAAGTGCCTCGATATCCAGATGGGCTTCGGCTAGCAGCTTCTTTAGCCGGCTGTTCTCCAGCTCGAGATCCTTGAGCCGCTTGGCGTCCGGCACGGTCATGCCACCGAACTTGGCACGCCAAGTGTAGAAGGATGCATCACTGAAGCCATGCCGCCGGCACAGCTCCTTCACCGGCACGCCGGCCTCTGCCTGCTTAAGAAAGTCGAGAATCTGTTCTTCTGTAAAACGCTTTTTCACTACCGTCTCCTGCTCGGAAAACGGACTCTACTAAGTTCGGCGTGGTACTGAAATCGGGGGG
>NZ_LBNQ01000033.1 GCF_001005215.1 Lampropedia cohaerens | reverse complement strand
CGCATCGGCGACGCGCCGATGCTGCCTGAGCTGCTGACGCAGATCCCGGCAACTGAAGCCGTGGCGACGGTGAGCGGCGATGGTGCCTATGACACCAAGGCCTGTCATGCCGCGATTGCGGCACGCGGAGCCGCCGCCGTGATCCCGACCCGCAAGAATGCGCAGACCTGGAAAGGCAGCAGCGCGGGCGTCGAGGCTCGCAACGAAACCTTGCGATCAACCCGGCACCTGGGCCGGACGATCTGGAAGAAATGGAGTGGTTACCACCGGCGCAGCCTGGTGGAAACCAAGATGGGTTGCTTCAAGTTGCTGGGCGAGCGGGTCATGGCCCGAGATTTCGACCGCCAGGTGACGCAGCTTCAGGTGCGCGCGGCGATCCTGAACCAGTTCACGCGCTTGGGCACGCCACACACGATACGTGTGTTCTGAGCAGACTGGGGAAAGGGGTAGCTGCGCTCAGTGGGGCAATTGCGCAACAGCGCCCATTCAAGGCCAGACGACGCGACATCACTTGGCTGAAGTATCTGTAACGCACAACCCGCAGCAATGTCTCGGGCCTGTTTGCAGTTGTACGCTCTATCGCGTGCGAGAAGGCGTTGACCAGGTGCTCAGCGGTGCCCCCAAACGGTGCACTCAGTTGCGCTGCTTGGCACGTGCCTGAAGACGGGCCTGACAGATGGCCCAATGATTGGCGTCGGCCCACTCCACCAATTGCTGCATCGGACCAAGAAATGATCGCCCCAGATCCGTCAGGGCGTATTCAACACGCGGCGGCACCTCGGCATAGACGGTACGACTGACGAAGCCGTCCTCTTCCAGCCGCTTGAGGGTGCGCGAGAGCATTTGCCGCGAGACATCGCCAATTTCCCGATGCAGTTCGTTAAAGCGCTTGGTCCGCTGCGCAAGCGCCTCCAGTACCAGCAGACTCCATTGATCGCCGATGCGGTCGAGCACATCGCGGATGGGACAGGGTTGCTCGAACACGATGGTGCTAGCGCTGGCAGATGGCATGCAGGGACTTCCTCCTATCGATGGCAGGTCATCGCACCGTGACCTGGTCCGCGCACGATGACTTCTTGTCAAGTTTCCGGCGTGACTGTAGCATCTGAATTCTCAAAGGTCTATTTTTTTTACCTAGTATTGAAACTCACACAAAGGAGATCCCATGGCACGCATAGCTCTCATCGGCGCATCCGGGCAAGTCGGCTCGCGCATCCTCAAGGAACTGTCGGATCGTGGCCATACGGTGACCGCGATCGCACGCCATCCGGAGAAGATTGCCGCGCTGCCACACGTTACTGCCAAGGCCGGGGACGTTACCGACAAGGCCGCACTGGCTGCGCTGCTGGCCGGCCACGATGTGGTGGTCAGTGCCGTCAGGTTTGGTGACAGTGACCCGCACGTGTTGATCGAGGCGGTGCGGCAGGCAGGTGTGAAGCGCTATCTGGTCGTAGGCGGCGCCGCCAGCCTGGACGTTGCCCCCGGCCAGCGCCTGCTGGATCAGCCCGACTTTCCCGAAGCCTATCGGCCTGAGGCCACCAAGGGCGCGGAATTTCTTGAGGTACTGAAGCAGGAAAAGGATCTGGACTGGACGTTCCTGTCGCCGTCGGCGGAGTTCGTTCCGGGCGAGCGTACGGGCAAGTTCCGCCTCGGCAAAGACAACCTCCTGAGCAGCGAACAGGGCAGCCGCATTTCCTTCGAGGACTATGCGGTAGCGCTGGTGGACGAAATCGAGAAGCCGGCCCATTCGCGCCAGCGCTTCACGGTCGGTTACTGAGGAGTACACCCGATGAAGCGATTGTTGCAAGGCATCGTCCTGGCTTCGGCCATGCTGGCCGCAGGCACCACGTTGGCCGCGGCACCGGCACCGGCACCTGCGCAAGCGCGCGAGCTCGCTGCCGAGGAAGCCAACCGCGCGCTGGTGCTGGAGTTCTATGAGCGGTTCTTCAATCGCCATGAAACGGTCGAGGCCGCCCGGGTTGTTGCCGATGATTACCGCCAACACAACCCCGAGGTGCCCGACGGCAAGGCGCCGTTCGTGGAGTATTTCACCAGCTTCTTCAGGGAGCATCCGCAGTCGCGCGCCCGCGTGGTGCGCAGCGCGGCCGATGGCGACCTGGTCTGGCTGCATGTGCACTCCACCAACGGCAGCGACGATCGCGGTCAGGCGGTGCTGGACATCTTCCGCGTCGAGGATGGCAAGATCGTGGAACACTGGGATGTGATCCAGGACGTGCCCGACGGCGCGGCCAACGACAACACCATGTTCTGAGAAGCTACTTACCGTCCCGCCTTCGCCGCGCTGCCAACGCAGGGTCGCGCAGCGTGAAAGGACGGTAGTTGACGGCTGACTAGTACAGCACGGTCACCAGCGGGAGCCGCACCACGCGCAGCCCCAGTTCGGAAGCAATGGTCTGCAGCCCTGCGCCGACATCGGCAGCCGGCACTGCGGCGCTGATGTGCCGCGGCTTGAGTTCGCCCTTTTGCAGGACAATCCGCCCGCTGGTGTAGCGCTGCAGTTGCGCAAGGACTTCGTGCAACGGCATGTCATCGAACAGGAGCATGCCTTGTTCCCAGGCACGCGCGTGCGCCAGTGGCACGGTAGCGGTCTGCTGAAGCCCATGCGCGTCATACCGCACGGTCTGCCCTGGGGCAAGAATGACCGCCGCGCTTGAAGGCGTTGCAGCGGCCCTGACTGCAATGTGATGCTCGACCCCGGTGACGATGGTCTGCTCCTCCAGCTGCTCGACGATGAATTGCGTGCCAAGCGCCTGCGTCTGGCCATTGGCCGTCGTCACGACAAACGGCCTGCCTGCCGCCGCGGGCGTATCAACCGGCGTGGCAATGAACAGCGCGCGACCCTTGAGCAGTTCAATGCGTCGCAAACGGTCGTCGTAATGCACGGCGATGGCGCTTGCCGCATCGAGCCGTGCCACGGAACCATCCGCCAGTGTGATTTCACGCAGTTGACCCGCGGTACTGCGATAGTCGGCCAATACGGCGGTGTAGGGATCGCCATCCGACCAGGCAAACAGACCACCAATGAGCACTACCACTGACAAGGTGGCCATGAGGCTGGCGCGGCGCACGTTGCGCGCCCACGCCGACATGCTCCGCGCGGCGGGATTACGCGCCGCAGCGGTGCCCCCAGTGGTGCGAATGGCAATGGGCGATGCCTGGGCGGGTCGTCGCTGCTGCGCAGCGGGGATTGCGGCGCCGTCGCCATCATCCACCGCATCCGCCCCCAGCTGCGCCAGTAGCTCGGGCATCTGCCGCAGTTCGCTGGCAAGTTGCCAGTTGCTGCGCGCGCGCTCGTAGGCCGTGCGATGCAGGGGCGAGGCCTGCAGCCATTGCTCAAACGCCGCACGGTGCTGCGGCCACTGCGGCCACTGCGGCCCATCCTGCGCCACCACCCAGGCAGCAGCTTGCTGCGCGATCCGTTGTGCATCATCGGACGGCGGGGAGGATGGCGCGGCGGCGTCGGAAATCCTGTCTGTGGGCATGGGGTCTTCAGCGTGGGGGCATCGGGGGGTGGGTGCGGCACCTTCTTATCTGACTCTATAAGTGGGTGACGTTCTACGATGGCTAATCGAGTAAAGCGACGGCCGCACGTGCCAACAACGCGCCTTTTCGGGAAGCGTTGCGCCGCAGCCATGCCGGCCATGGCAACGGCAATTGCCGCAATGGGGTGCTGGCGATAGGGCGACGCCTGCGCGCAAAAAAACTTCAGGACAAGGCGGCATCTCAGTGCGTCTTCATCTGCTCAGTCACGTGACACAGGGCCCGCGTGAGATGTTTCTGGACCGTGCTGACGGAAACGTCCAGCTGCGTTGCAACTTCCTGGTAGCTCATATCGTGTACACGGTTGAGCAGGAAGATGCGCTGCGTCAATGGTGGCAGCTGCTCCAGGCATGCAGCCAGCTGCCTCAACCGCGAACGCGCCGCAGCAACCTGTTCAGGGCCTGGCGCGGTATCGGGGACCGCCAGCATCAGCGGCTCGTCGTGGCTGTGCGTGTCGGTCGCCCTCGCCTGTTGCTGGCGCCCCAGATCCGCAAGCATGTTGCGCGCCATTTGGAACAGGTAGGCACGGGTATCGTCCACGTGGTGACCCGCGGCGTGCTGAACAAAGCGCAGATAGAGCTCCTGCACCATGTCCTCCGCCTGTTCTCGCGCATGCAAGCGGCGCGTCAACCACGTCAGCAGCTCCTGACGGTGATCGAGAAAGACAATGTGCGGATCCCGCTTCATGCGACCTAGGTTGATTGAATCTGTCACGCAAGGCGACGTACCGACACGGGTGCGCCACATGCGCCAGCTGCCGTGGCATGGCCATGGGCGCCTTGGCAAAGTCCCGGACTGCCCGTTGGAGACAGGAAAGAACGTCACCTTTGGCAGGGCGCCGCAATCATAGCGCCGCCCGCGCAAACTGCGCCTGTGCTCCCGCACTCGATGTCCCCACTGGCAATCTGGTGTTCCAATACACCCTCATGAACAAGCGCCACCTGATCAACTACTGCCGCAACTGCGGCCACGCGGTCGAGCACCGCGTGCCGGACGACGGCGACACGCACGTGCGGGCCGTCTGCCCGGCCTGCCACACTATTCATTACCTCAACCCGCTCAATGTAGTCGGCACCGTCCCGGTCTGGCAGGACAAGATACTGCTGTGCAAGCGCAACATTGAGCCACGCATGGGCAAATGGACACTGCCCGCGGGCTTCATGGAACTGGATGAAACCACTGCCGAAGGTGCGGCGCGCGAAACGCGCGAGGAGGCGGGCATTGAGGTTGTCATGGGCCGCCTTTTTTCCGTCATCAGCGTGCCGCGCGTGGGTCAGGTCCACCTGTTCTATCTTGCGCAGATGACAGGGCCTGAAGTCGCCCCGGGACCGGAAACACAGCAGGCAGTGCTGTATGCGGAAGAGGAAATTCCATGGGCAGAACTGGCGTTTCAGACGACTCGTGTGACGCTGGAGCACTTCTTTGCCGACCGGCGCGCGGGGCGCTTCGATCTGCACGATCTGGCGCTGGATTGAGCAATCAGAGACAGGGATTGCCGCACCACGGCACACCGCGCAATGATCGCGCGGGCCTCCAAATTCGGACAGACTTTCTCCTGCGCCTCAGAATCTGTTGACGATCTTTGCCTGGCTGCCGTTGGGGTTACCTCGCCAGACGTGCGCTGCGGCGTTGCCAGTCCTCGCCGGGCCACCAGCCCGACTGCGGTGTGTGCGTTGCGCGTATCGCCTGGCGAGGCAACGCTGCTGATGAGAAGATCGTCAACAGGTTCTCAACCAGCGTCCTGCTGCACCAGCTGCCACCATTGCAGGGCCCACTGCGCCGCGAGCGCCTCCGCATCCTGCCCGTCACTGGCGTCGAGTATCAGCGGCTCGCCAATGCGCGTGGCACCCAGATCGGCCAGGCGTGCGTCAAACTGCTTGCCGCCCATGGCGAAGGTGTCGCCATAGAAGCTGTCGCCAAGTGCAATGACGCCATAGCGCAACCCACCCAGATAGCGCGGTCGCGTGCCCAGATCGGCATACAGCGGCTGCAGGTTTTCCGGCACATCGCCTGAACCATGGGTCGAGGTGCAGATCAGCACACGCATATCCTGCGGCACCTCCAGCACCTCCGCCAACGTTTGTGCGCTGGCCATGACCAGCTCCGTGTGTTCCGTCTGTGATGCGAGCGCCGCCTCGACCGCTTTTGCGACATACCACGCGTTATCGCTGAACGTTCCAACGATTACCTTGAGCCTCATGCAGCCATCTCCTCGTGCCTGTGCGGCGATGGGGGAAATCGCGCATCATAGCGAAGCGGTGAAACAATTTTCATTCAATGGGACAACACACCGTTTGCGTGCAACTATCTGGGTGGAGGCACAGGAACACGAATGAGAATTTATTTCATTTTCACGGTTATTTCACGATAATTTTGCTATGGTTGCGCGCACCGCGCCGGTACGCACTGTAGCGGCCTCTTCCCTCACCGCCCATCTGCGACATTTTTCCCTCATGGCATTGCCAACCATTGCCCCCTATCGCGCACCAGCGGCACAAGAGCTGCCTGCGCCGCGCCACGGATGGTCACTGCGCCCGCAACGCGCAGCATTGCTGGTGCATGATATGCAGCAGTACTTTCTCGCGCCATTTGGCAACGCGCATCCGGCCCTGCAGACCGCCATCGCCAACATCCAAGCGCTGCTGCAGGCCTGCCGGGCAGCCGGTGTTCCGGTCTTCTATACCGCGCAGAGGGGCAATCAGCTCCGGTGTGATCGCGGCCTGCAGGCTGAGTTGTGGGGGCCGGGCATGCGTGCGGAGGCCGCGCATGAAAGCATCCATAGTGCGTTGCGACCGGTCGACGGCGAACATATTCTGACCAAGCACCGCTACAGCGCGTTCCAGCGTAGCAATCTGGACACGCTGCTGCGCGCGAGGGGCCGAGACCAGTTGCTCATTACTGGGGTCTATGCGCATATCGGCTGCATGCTGACGGCTGCCGAGGCTTTTCAGCGGGACATTGAGCCCTTTCTGATGGCCGATGCGCTGGCCGATTTCGACCGCGCCCGTCACGATCTGGCGCTGCAGTGGAGTGCGGGAACCTGCGCAACGCCGCTGATGACTGCCACCGCACTTGATGCGCTCGCTCCCGTCGGTCAGGAGGCAAACCAGGAGGCCGCGCCATGCAATTGACCGGATTCGATCAGCGCATCGCTTTCGTCACCGGCGCTGCCGGCGGTATCGGACAAGCCGTGGTGCAACTGCTTGCGCAGGCAGGCAGTATCGTCATCGCCACCGATCTGCAGCGCCCCGCAGCGCCGCAGCATACGGGCTCCGGGCGCGTGCACAGCGAGGTCCTGGACGTCACCGATTCCGAGGCCGTGCAGGCGCTGATTGCGCGCGTGGAGCGCGACATCGGAGCTATCGATCTGGGAGTGAATGTCGCGGGTGTGCTGCATTTTGGCACGGTGACGCAGACCACGGATGCGCAGTGGCGACGCACGTTTGCGGTCAACTGCGATGGCGTGTTCCATGTCTCGCGCGCGCTGGCGCAAGCCATGCAGCCGCGTCGCCGCGGCGTGTTGGTCACTGTCAGCTCCAACGCCGCAGGCATTCCCCGCCATGCAATGGCTGCCTATGCGGCCTCCAAGGCTGCGGCCACCATGTTCACGCGCTGCCTGGGGCTGGAGCTTGCGCCGCTGGGGATCCGCTGCAACATTGTTGCGCCGGGCTCGACGCTCACGCCGATGCAGACCGGCATGTGGCACGACGAGGACGGCGCCAAACGGGTCATTGAAGGTTTTCCTGAACAGTACAAGACCGGCATTCCGCTGCGGAAGCTGGCCACGCCGCAGGATGTGGCGGAGGCCGTGGTATTTCTCCTCTCCGACCAGGCCGGCCACATCACCATGAGCGACCTTTACGTGGATGGCGGCGCCACACTGCGCGCCTGAGGCAGCAGCTTATGTTCACCGGTACCGACTCTTCTCATTCGGCAGCTTTGGCGGGCGACACCACAACCGGCTGTGGTGCCAAGCCTGAGGCGCCGCTGTTCGCCCTGCAAGGCCCGACAAATCAGCTGGTGAGCACGGGTGTGCACAAGCTGCTTTATCAGGAAAGCTGCGATGCCCTGATGGCGTGCGGCAATGCGCCATTGCTGGCACTGGACAGCACCGGCAGCGCCCCTCAGCTGGTTGTTGGCGCCCTGCCCTTTGTCCGGCAGGCTGCCTGCCATCTGTTCCAGCCCGCAGCGATCGCAAGCGCCTGCGTGCTGCAGTCTCCGTTGCGGGACGAAACGCATCGCCGTGCCGCACCGCAGCTGCAGGCGGAGCCGGACCGCGCCACCTACGAGGCGATGGTACGCCAGGCCACACAGCTGCTGCGCGATGGCGTGAACGGGCTGCGCAAGGTGGTGTTGGCACGCAGCCTGGTAGTCACGCAGGCCCGGCCATTCGAACTGCGGCACCTGCTGCCACGCCTGATGCGCGATACCAGCGTCACCACCTACTGCCTGCCGCTGCCCAGCCCCCGACAAGGCTCCAGCCACCTACACCAACTGGTGGGCGCAACCCCTGAGCTGCTGCTGTCGCGACGCGGTGCGGAGATTGCCTCCCATCCGCTGGCCGGTTCGCTGCCGCGCAGCGGCCGATACAGCAGCGCAGAGGCCGCGGCCGAGCAGCTGCTGCAGTCAACCAAGGACCGACAGGAACATCGCATGGTCGTCGAAGCCATTGCCGACGCGCTGGCACCGCTTTGCGCGCAGCTGCGCGTGCCGCAGACGCCCGCGCTGCGTGCCACGGCCACGATGTGGCATCTCGGCACGCGCATTGAGGGCCGTCTGCGCCATCCGCAAGACCTGGCCAGTACCTCCAGCCTGGCACTGGCAGCGCGTCTTCAGCCGACCCCGGCACTATGTGGCGCGCCACACGCAGCAGCACACTCCGTCATCAACCAGTTGGAACCTTTCGAACGGGGATTTTTCGGCGGCGCAGTCGGCTACAGCGACACGACGGGCGATGGCGACTGGTATGTCGCCATTCGCTGCGCGCAGATCTGCGGCAACGAGGCGCGGCTATTTGCCGGCGCAGGCATCATGCACGACTCTGATCCGCGCACCGAGGCCGACGAAACGGCCGCCAAGTTCGGCGCCATGCTGGATGCGCTGCAGCTGCCCCTTACCGGAAACGGCAACGCACTCTGAAACAACACTTGTTACCCTCCCATGACGACACACACTGGCGAAATGCTGACCCTGGAGCGCATGCGCGCTGACATTGCCAAGATGGTGCACGAGGACCCCGAGGCCATCGCACTGGATGACAACCTGATGGACCTGGGCCTCGACTCCATGCGCGTACTCAACCTCCTGGTGCGCTGGAATGAAACCGGCATCGGTCTGGACTTTTCCGAACTCGCCGAGCACACCACACTGCAGGGCTGGTGGGAGGTGGTACAGCGCCGGCTGGCGCAGATCCAGGACAGTCCGACTCGCTGATTGCACTCCACGCAGACCATGAACGCTCCTGACCGCGCGCATTTGTTGACCACTGGCTCCGTCGCGTCACCCACCGGTCCCTGGCCACTGACCGAGGCCCAGGCGGGCCTGTGGTACGCCCAGCAGCTGGCGCCGGACAACCCCGCCTTCAATACCGGTCATGCGCTGTGGCTGCGCGGCCCGCTCGACGTGCCAGCCTTCACGCGCGCGGTCAACCAGGCCACGCAGGAGGCGCAGGCACTGCAGCTTCGCATGCGCGAGACGGCGCAGGGCGTCGAACAATGGCTAGCTCCCGCACGCACCCCGTGGTTGGAAGTGATCGACCTGTCGGGTCATCCTCAGGCCGAGGACGCAGCGCGCCAGGCAATGCGCGCGGATATGGTCACGCCACGCGACCCTGCGCGCGACGTGCTGGCGCTGCAGCGCCTGTACATCCTTGGTGGCGACAGTTACGTGTGGTATCAGCGTGCCCACCACCTGCTCAACGACGGCTATGGCATGGCCTTGTGGGAAGAGCGCGTGGTTGCCTGCTACAACGCGCAGAAAGCCGGCGACCTGCAGACCGCAGCGCACCCGTTAGGCCCGTTGGATGCCGTGATGCGGGAAGCAGCCGACTACCTGCAAAGCGACCGGCGCGCCCAGGATGCAGCCTATTGGAAAACGCTGTTCCAGACGCCCGCGGAAGTTGGCAGCATGGCCACCCGCCCCGGCGCCAGGGCGATTGCATCGCGTAGCTGTCATCATCTGCACCAGCCACTGGCACAGCAGTGGCGCGAGCAGTTGCTGGACTATGCTGCCCGCATCGACATTGCCTGGCCTGACGTGCTGACGGCCCTGACCGCGCTGTATTGCCAGCAGATGGCGGGGGCCGAGGAGACCGTCGTCGGCATTCCCTTCATGGGGCGCCTTGGCAGCGCCAGCGCCCGGGTGCCAGCCATGGTGATGAACGTGCTGCCGCTGCGCGTGGCCGCACAGGCCCAGCAGCCGCTGGCCGACTGGCTGCAGGAGATGGCACGCGCGCAAACCCGCGCGCGTCGCCACGGCCGCTATCGCAGTGAACAGCTGCGCCGCGACCTCGGCCTGCTGGGCGGCAACCGACGGCTGTACGGGCCACTGGTCAATGTGCAGCCGTTCTACCAGCCCATTCGACTGCACGGCGTCCAGACCAGGCTGGAAATCCTGGGCACCGGGCCGATCGACGACATCACCATCGGCTTTCGCGGTGATACCACGCACATGCTGCAGCTGGAGATCGAGGCCAACCCGGCGCTTTACGACGTGGAGGACGTGCAGGCGCACCTGCAACGCCTGCCCGGCTTCATCGAACGCGCCCTTGCGGCGCAGACTGTGGCCGACATTGCGCTGGCCAGCCAGGCCGAGGCGCAGCGTTATCTTTTTGATGTCAATGCGACCGATCACGCCGTGCCCCAGACAACGCTGGTCGCGTTGATTGAGGCGCAGATGCGTCGCACGCCCGATGCCTGCGCACTGGAGTTCGAAGGCCAGCGCCTGAGCTATGCAGAACTGGACCGGCGCAGCCTCGCCCTGGCTCAGTTGCTGGCGGGACGCGGCGTTGGCAAGGACAGGCTGGTGGCCGTGGCGCTGCCCCGCTCACTGGAACTGGTGATTGCACTGTTGGCGGTGCAGCGCGCAGGCGGTGCCTACCTGCCACTGGACTTGCACAATCCGCCCGGGCGCCTGGCCCGCGTGGTGCAACTGGCACAGCCCTTGTGCGCATTGGTCCATGATGCCGATGCCCACCTGCTACCGCACGCGCTGCCCAAGCTGGCACCGCCTCACTGGCCTCAGGCACCTTCTGAGCACACCCTGCCCCCTGCTGCGCCAGCGCCGCACGATCTCGCCTACGTGATCTACACCTCCGGCTCGACCGGTGAGCCCAAGGGCGTGATGATCGAGCATCAGGCCATCGTCAACCGGCTGGAATGGATGCGCCAGCACTACGGCTTCGATGCCAGTGACCGCATCCTGCAAAAGACGCCCGCGACATTCGATGTCTCGGTGTGGGAGTTCTTCCTGCCCTTGCTGTGCGGCGGCACGCTAGTGGTGGCGCCACCCGAGGCACACCGTGACCCGGCCTGGCTGGCACGCATCATCCGTGCGCAGCGCATCGGCACGTGCCATTTCGTGCCTTCCATGCTGGCGGCATTTCTCGCTGAATCCAATGCCCGCGGCTTGCAGATGCGGCGCATCTTCACCAGTGGAGAGGAACTGCCGGCGCAGCTGCGTGACCAGTTGCACGCCACATTGAAAACGGAATTGCACAACCTCTACGGCCCGACCGAAGCCGCCGTGGACGTGAGCTTCTGGCCCGCCGGCGCCGACGACCACTCGCGGCCCGTGCCCATTGGCTACCCGGTGTGGAATACGCGACTGTACGTGCTGGACGCGCGGATGCGGCCGCTGCCGCCCGGCGTGGCCGGCGATCTGTATCTCGGTGGCATCCAACTGGCGCGGGGCTATCTGGGCCGCGAGGATCTGACGGCCGCGAGCTTTCTGTCCGACCCGCACCGCCCTGGCGAGCGCATCTACAAAAGCGGTGACCTGGCGCGCTGGCGTCGTGACGGCGCGCTGGAATACATTGGCCGCAGCGATCATCAAGTCAAACTGCGCGGCCTGCGCGTCGAACTGGGTGAGATCGAGGCTGCCATGCATGACAGTGGCCTGATCCAGCGCGGCAGCGTCATCGTGCGCGAGGACCGTCCTGGCGACAGGAAACTGGTGGCGTACGTGCAGCCCGGCCCCGGCTATGACGCCACGGCGCTGCGGCGCCACATTGCCAGCCTGGTGCCGGACTATATGGTGCCGGCTGCCATCGTTGCACTCGCGCACTGGCCCGTCACCGCCAACGGCAAGCTCGACCGCAAGGCGCTGCCCGCACCGGATTTCGGCAGCGATGCGGGTCAGCCACTTTCCACCCCTACCGAACAGCAGCTGGGCGAAATCTGGGCCGAACTGCTGCAGCTGCCGCGGGAGAAGATCCATGCCGACAGCGACTTCTTCCAACTCGGCGGCGACTCTCTGCTGGCCGTGCAGCTGCTGCTGGAAGTTCAGCAGCGGTGGCAGCGCAATCCCGGACTGGGCGCCCTGTTCGGGAAACCTGTGCTGGCCGACTTCGCCGCATTGATTGATGATGCACAAGTCCGCTTTGACAGCGGCTTGGCCCCCGTCATCCAGCTGGCCCACACAGCGGCCGCTACGCAGCGCGAAATTGATGGACCACTGTTCGTCATTCACCCCGCCGGTGGCATTTGCTGGGGCTACCGTCATCTGGCACGTGCACTGTCACGGCCGGATGGTGGCGCCGACATGGCCCCTTGTGCGGTTTACGGGCTGCAGTCGCCGGCGCTTGATCCCCACCAGCCGCTGCCGGACAGCATCGACGCGCTCGCAGCGCAATATGTACAGCGCGTGCTGGAAATTCAGCCGCAGGGGCCGATCCATCTGCTGGGCTGGTCGGTTGGCGGCATCATCGCACAGGCCATGGCGGTGGAACTGCAGCAGCGTGGCATCGCCACGGGGCTGGTGGCCCTGCTGGATGCCTACCCTGCAGAGGTCTGGCGCGCCGAGCCGGAACCCACGCCGATCCAGGCGCTGCGCGCACTGCTAGCGATTGCCGGGCATGACCCGGAGGGCCACTCGGAGCTGGACACGCGGGAAAAGGTCATCGCCTTTCTGCGCAGCAGCGACACGGCACTGGGCCACCTGCCTGACGATGCCCTGGAAGGCGTTGTGCGCGTGGTCACGGACACCAACCGCCTCATCCGCCAGCACCATCACCGTCGCTACGCCGGCCGGCTGATCCACGTGCGTGCGAGCGCCGACCACGCGGACAAGCCCCATCTTCAAGCCAGCCTGTGGCGCCCTTATGCCGATGAACTGGTCAGCATTGAAGTGCCATTCCTGCACGCCGAACTGACCGGCCCGGCGGCTACCGAGGCCATCGTTCGACAACTGCGCCGGTAACCCCCAACCACGGGCATCGCATGTGCCCCCTTTCCCACCGGCGCAGCAGACCTGCCACGAAGCTGGCTGCGCCGTGCCGCGGCCTCGGCCCTACTGCGGCTGACGTTCGGCACGCGCCACCGCGCTGTCGCCCTGGGCCGCCTGCTGGTCCAGCTGATGCGCTTTGGCCAGCGCGAGGATGACCTCCCTGGCCACCTTGCGCTGCGGTGGTGGCAGCTGCAAGAACGCGTCAAAAGCCTCGCGCTCCAGATAGCCAACGCCCTCGGTCCAGCGCATCCGACTTCTCTGCACTGAATCACGAATCGCCGTGCCATAGCGCAGCACTTCAGGCTCGATGTTCAGGATCTGCGCAAGCACCACCAGCTTGTCCTGCGCCGGGATGGCTTCACCGCGCAACCAGCGCGTGACGGCCTGGAACGTGACTGAGCGCCCCCAGTAGTGCGTGTTGAACAAATTCAACAGCACGCTGGGGCGTGGTTCCAGGCCGGCGGCAATCATGGCCTCACGCAGCCGCTGCGCGAATTCGAGCTTGTTGTCCATGCCCGGAAATTAAATTCCAGTGTAATAATAATTTAATTTTCTGTTGTATATTTGACTGAATAGTTTGTTTAATTGACCGCGTGAGGCTGTCAGATAGCACCGTCAAAAGGACAGAAAAGATGTGTTCTCGCACGAAGCTCGGATACCTGTTGGGCATGCTGGCCGCCGGTATTGCTGGCTGCCAGGGTGCCCGAGGGATTGAGAACAGCCAACGCATCGCGACCTCCTCAGCTGCGCAGCAGGCCAGTCAGCCCATCTCGAAACTGCTGCGCACCGGCATGTCGGCTGCGCAAGTCCAGGCGATTTGGGGCACACCCGATGTCGTCGCCGAGGCAACAGGCGGTGGTCGGGCGTGGGTATACGTCAATGTGGAGGCGGTGGCCATCACTGTGCAGCGCAACGGCCACACACACATCTGGATGCAGGGGCCCCAATCGGGGGCGGTTCAACCTTCGCCAGGGCAGGACGATGAACTGGTGCTGGTCCCGCCGGTCTCTGCGTCATCCACCCGTCAGGCTGCCTCCGCGTCGCATCCCGCAAGCCGCCCCGTCACGGTGACGGTGCGTATGGATGTCAAGCGTCGCGTGCAGGATTTCTCCTACCAGCATGCAGGGCATTCACCACAATAGTCTGCGCGCCACGCCCCCGGACTCTTCTGCTCTTGCAAAGAGCCTGCAACAGCCCCATATTGGCAATGAATGCCTCTCATGGCCTTTTCACCCGCCCATCGCCGCCATCATGACGAGGGATCGCACGCCGCCTGCCAACTGGCTACAGCGTACCTGGCAGGAAGATGCGCTCTCGTACCGTTGGTGTTTTGGCCGATGGCGCAGCACTTGAAAAGTGTGCAAACAGGCTGAGAAGCCCTAGGCAATGTGTTAACACTCTGTTGAATCATTCAACCGTGTCGAAAGGAGTCTGCATGCCCACCATCCGCACTATCGCATCTGCGTTACCGCTTGCTGCCTGCATGCTGTTGATGGCAGCGCCTACGGTCGCCCAGACAGCATCCACAGCAGGCAACAGTCTCTCTGTTTGCGATGACGGTCTGCAGGACCGGGTTGCCTGCCGGCGCGAAATGGCAACCGTCCGCATGGCCCCGCCGCAGGATCCTTCCACCAACTTCACGGAAAACGCTTTGCGCCGCTGCAGCTACCACAAGGATGCGGCTTCACGGCAAGCCTGTGAGGAGCGCGTGCGCGGTATCAATACGCAAACGGAAGGAGCCATCTTCGCAGGCGGCATGTTGCGAGAACACCGTGTCCATCGCGTCGGCCCGCCGGCTGAGTGAGTATTTGTTGCCACCGTCTTGTCAGCCCCTTTTCCAAGGGGCTTTTCGTTGCCTGCGTCTACACGGCTGCGGGCGCGAAGGTTACGTACGACGCGCGCAGACCGGCGCGCTCGATTGACGCCAGGTTGGTCGCAGCAGGCTGATAATGTGGACGATGTTCACGTCCACTTCTTCTGATTGCCATGGATCCCAAAATTCTTGAACTGCTCGTCTGCCCCGTCACCAAAGGTCCGCTGGTCTATCGGCGGGAAACCTCCGAGCTCATCTCCCGTTCGGCACGGCTTGCCTATCCGGTGCGCGATGGCATTCCGATTCTTCTTGAGAACGAGGCTCGGCCATTGACCGACGAAGAACTGCAAGGGAACTGAGCACCATGAGTGCATGCACGACAGCGCCTGCCTCCCAAGCGCAGACCGCCTTTACGGTGCTGATTCCCGCGCGCATGGCATCCACGCGCCTGCCCGACAAACCTCTGGCTAACATCGGCGGGTTGCCCATGGTGGTACGGGTGGCGCGCCAGGCAAGCGCCAGCCGGGCACAGCAGGTAATTGTCGCCACGGACGACGCACGTATTGCACAAGTCTGTGATCAGCACGGCGTAGCCTGCATCATGACCGCTAGCGGCCATCGCAGCGGCAGCGACAGGCTTGCCGAAGCAGCCGCCGCAGTGGCACTGGATGATGATCACCTCGTCGTGAATGTGCAGGGTGACGAGCCGTGGATTCCGCCGGCCCTGATCGATGCCGTGGCCGACGTGCTGGCCGCACATCCCGAAGCGGTGATGGGCACCGCCGCCCACCCCATCGCCTCGCCGGAAGACTTTCACAATCCCAACGTGGTCAAGGTTGTGCTGCGCGCCGGTGCATTGGCGCAGTATTTCAGCCGTGCGCCCATTCCGTTTCCCCGCGATGCCGCACCCGACTCCGGCTGGCCGCCGCCTCAGGCGTGCGCCGGTGCCACGCCGTTGCGGCACATCGGCATCTACAGCTACCGTGCGCGTTTTTTGCGCACCTTCCCCGCGCTGCAGGCCGCGCCGACCGAACAGATGGAATCGCTGGAACAACTGCGCGTGCTCTGGCACGGTCACCAGATTGCCGTGCATGTCACCGAGCAGGCGCCGCCTCCCGGCGTGGATACGCCCGACGACCTCGCCAGGGCCCGCGCCTGGGTACATGACCACGCGTGACGCCGTCTCATCCCCGCTGCAGCCGACATGATTGCAGAAAGTGCGCGAAAGCGGCATAATAGACGGTTGCCAGCTACTTTCGCATAAGTTGCGCTTTGTCATTTCCGATCAACGGCAGTGGCTGCTTGCTGGCAATTCGAGCATCTATCTATCTCACTTGGGTTTGAAGCCATGGCAGCAAGGCGACGCAAGTCGCACTTTGTGCCACTGGATGAGAAACGCCCCGGGCAAGGCCAGCCGCATTCGGTTGGCAAGCAGCCAGCTGGTTGGATGGACGGTGTGGTTTTCCATCCAACCGCATAACGCAGGATTTTCATCGCCCTTGCGTGCGGTTTCTCGTTGTTTTCAAACCATGACTGATCAAAACTCTTCTGCGTCCACCCTTCTGGCTGAGGACGCCATGCAGGCTGAAGCCATCACGGCGACGGCTATTGCCTCCAACCCCTTTGCGCAGATGGGCCTAGCACCCTCGCTGGTGCAGGCGGTGCTGGACCTTGGCTACACCACGCCCACCGAAGTTCAGAGTCGCGCCATTCCGTTGACACTGCACGCCGCCGGTCCACAGGACCAGGGTGCGGCCGCTTCGCAGGCCTTTTGCGACCTGATGGTCTCCAGCCAGACCGGCAGCGGCAAGACAGCGGCATTTCTACTGCCTGTGCTGCACACCCTGATTGCAGCCCATGAGGCAGACAAGGCCGCCGCGCGCGCTGCGTTCGAGCAGGAAGCCGCCCAGGCCGCCGAACAGGGCCTGCCCGCGCCGAAAAAGCCCAAGCGCAAGAATCCCCTCAATCGCCGTTTCGAGGCTGCCGCGCCTGGCGCCCTGATCCTGTGTCCCACGCGCGAGCTGGCCCTGCAGGTCTCGCGCGATGCCATCGATCTGATGCGGCACTGCCGCGGCGTGCGCATCGGCACGGTCATTGGCGGCTTGCCTTACCCGAAACAGATTGCGCAGCTGCAAAATGCTGCACTGGTCGTGGCCACGCCCGGCCGTCTGCTGGATCTGCAGCGCAGCGGTCAGATCATTCTGGACAAGGTGCAGTTTCTGGTCGTCGACGAAGCCGATCGCATGCTCGACCTGGGCTTCAGCGAGGATCTGGAAGCCATCCATCAGATGACGCAGCAGCGCCAGCACACGATGATGTTCAGCGCCACGTTTGCGCCCCGCATCCAGCAGCTGGGCATGCGCATCATGCACGACGGGGGCAAGCACGCGCAGCGTATCGAGGTCGCCAGCGCGCAGCAGCGCCACGCCAACATCACGCAGAAACTGTTCTGGGCCGATGACCCCAAGCATAAGCGCGAGCTGCTTGATACCTGGCTGCGTGACCCGTCCATTGACCAGGCCATTGTCTTTGCCAGCACACAGATCGAGTGCGATTCGCTTGCACAGGATCTGCAACAGGAAGGTTTTGACGCAGTCGCCCTGCACGGGGCGCTCAATCAGGGACTGCGCAACCGGCGCCTGGCAGCGCTGCGTGCCGGACGTGTGCAGGTTCTGGTAGCCACGGACGTGGCGGCGCGCGGCATCGATGTGCCGACGATCACCCACGTGTTCAACTACGGCCTGCCCATGAAGTCGGAGGACTACACCCACCGCATTGGCCGTACCGGTCGCGCAGGTCGCAATGGCCTGGCAATCAGCTTTGCTGAGTTCCGTGATCGCCGCCGCATCCACGATATCGAACAGTTCACCAATCAGCCCTTTGAAGTGGCCACGCTGCCCGGCCTGGAACCGCGCCAGCGCTTTACGCCCTGGCGCTCGGCACCAGGCGGCCGGCCCTCTGGCAACCGCAATGGCGGCCCGGGACGCAGCCGTTACAGCAACGATGGCGCGCCGCGCCATCCTGGACCATCGCGTACCGCTTCTAGTGGCCCAGAACGCGGTGCCCGCGGTGATTACCGTGGCCCCCGCGATGCACAGACCACAGGCGTAGCGCCATCACGCCGCCCTGCTGGCGACTGGAACCAGTCGGCCAACTCGCGTGGAGGGCGTGATGATCGCCCCTATCGTGACGGCAACGGCGCAGGCGCGCCACGTCGCAGCGGTGGTCGAGACGAAGCACCGCGCCGCAGCAGCAGCGCTGGCGCTCGCCGCACCACGGCGAAACCGCAGCACTGGAATTGACGATCTGTTGGCTGGCTCTTGGGGGCCGCCATTACAGGAGCGTGCCGCGCAGGCGGCGCAAAGTTTCCTGGTGCAGGCGTTTGGCGCAAACACCCCGAGCGCTTGGCTTGCGCTTCTGCCGCAGCAATAAGAACCCGGTTACGTCATACCGTACGTGTAGGTGATCACTGCAGCTCGCAAGGTTACATCGAACACGACTTTTTGCAGTCTGCCGCAGGCAGACTGCAATACTCCACACGCCCATTGAAGGCACTCGGGTGCATTGAACGCACGTGACCGGAAGGTTGCAATCCGCCACCTCCGACTAGCTGCAACGCGCACCATCCCGCGATGAAGCGGTGATAACTGGCGGCTATGGTTGCCACTGCTTGGCAAAAACCTCCGGCGCGGGCCGTTGGGCCGGGACCGCTTGCTTCTGAACAGCAGTACCCAAGTTGAGCAGGCCGAGCATGTGGTCAGTGGGCGCAAATCCCATGACCTCTTTGAGCAATTGCCCTAGTAGGCCGGGCGTGCTGGACCAGAAGCCGTGAAATCCCAGCAGGCAGGCAGCATTGAGCATGTTCATTGCCGCCGCACCGCAACTGAGCAATTGCTCGAACTCCGGCACCTTGGGATGCTCCTGCACGCGCGCGGCCAGCACCAGCACCAGCGGCGCGGTGGTCAACTTGGCAGTGTATTTACCGTGCAGCGCAAGCGCCTCCTGCGACTGCGCCAGGGGATGCGCCAGCACCCGCTGCAGCAAGGCGTGGCGCGCATCGTCACGCACGTATTGGGCGCGCCATGGCGTCAGCTGGCCATGATCGGGCGCGCAGGCGGCGGCCTGGAGAATCTGCCGCAGTGCTGCGTCATCAGGAGCGGGCGCACCCAGCGGCCAGGCAGAGCGGCGCGCCAGCAAGGCACGCACGACATGCGCGGAGGAAGTGACGGCTTCAAGGACAGATTCGGACAAGATGCGTGCTCCCAAGCTCGCAAGCAGAAAAGCCGCATCGCGCGCACTTCCAGCCTGCTAGTGGCAAAGATGATCGGAAAAACGGTGCAGATTGTTGTCGAAATGAAAAGACAGGTCCGCTGCAAGGACTTGTACGAATCTTTTTTGTCGCGGCGGACATAGAAAAAGGCCGATGCATTCACATGCATCGGCCTTTTTAACAACCATCTCTGGCGGAGCGGACGGGGCTCGAACCCGCGACCCCCGGCGTGACAGGCCGGTATTCTAACCAACTGAACTACCGCTCCCGGTAGCGCAGCTTCACTGGCATTTGACAACCAGCCAAGCGCTACGAACTTGGCGACCCTACGGGGATTCGAACCCCGGTACCCACCGTGAAAGGGTGGTGTCCTAGGCCTCTAGACGATAGGGTCACAGCCTTGGAACATTGCCCAGGAAAAGCCTGAGCCGTGTAATTTGGTGGAGGTAAGCGGGATCGAACCGCTGACCTCTTGCATGCCATGCAAGCGCTCTCCCAGCTGAGCTATACCCCCAAATTTTCACTTCACTGGCATCGAAACCGCCTCATCTCTCAAGCAATTTCGTCATCAGCGAAGCCTCGCATTGTATATCGAATTTCAGGCTGTTTTGAGAAGTTGCACAACTTTTTTCTGTCCCAGTAGTGCGAACACCGCGTCCACCGAGGGCGTGTGCGCAACGCCCATGGTCAGCACCCGCGCCGGCATCGCAAGCTGCGGCATTTTAAGGCCTTGTGCCTTGAGCACCTGCTTGAAAGCCTGCGAAATTTCCGGCGCCGTCCATGCTGGCAATGCCTCAAGCGCATCTGCCAGCGCATGCAAGGCGGGGCGAATTTCCGGCGTCACGTGCTTGGCATAGTCCTCCTGATTGATTGCGGGCGCCGGCGCATAAAAAGGCAGGGCCCAGTCCGCCAGCACTTCCAGCGTGTCGCAACGGTCCTTGAACAGCGCCGCAATGTCGGCCAGGCGCCCGTCCTGCAGCGCGGCCGCGTCAATGCCACGCGCCTGCAGCCGGGGTGCCACCAGCTCGGCGAGCTTCTGATCATCGGTCATCTTGATGTGCTGGGCGTTGACCCAGCGCAGCTTGGCCTCGTCAAAGCGCGCGGCGCTGCTGCCAAGATGATCGAGGTCGAACCACTGCAGAAACTGCTCGCGGGTGAAGATCTCGTCGTCGCCATGGCTCCAGCCCAGCCGCGCCAGATAGTTGATCATGGCATCGGCCAGATAGCCCTCGTCACGGTACTGCGTGACGGCCTTGGCACCGTGGCGCTTGCTGAGCTTTTCGCCCTGTTCGTTGAGCACGGTGGGCAGATGTGCGAACACCGGCGGCTGGTGCCCCAGGGCCTCGAAGATGTGAATCTGCCGGGGCGTGTTGTTGACGTGGTCGTCGCCACGAATGACGTGGGTGATGCCCATGTCGATGTCATCGACGACCACGCAGAAGTTGTAGGTCGGCGTGCCATCGGGGCGCGCGATGACCAGGTCGTCAAGCTCCTCATTGCGTACCTCGACGCGGCCCTTGACCTTGTCCTCCCAGACCACGGAGCCGGTCTGCGGCGTCTTGAAGCGCAGCACCGGCTGCACCCCTTCGGGAATGGACGGCAGGGTCTTGCCGGGCTCGGGCCGCCACGTGCCGTCGTAGCGGGGTTTCTGCTTGGCTGCCATCTGGCGCTCGCGCAGCGCGTCCAGCTCCTGCACGCTCATGTAACAGGGATAGACCAGCCCCTTGTCCTTGAGCGTCTGCAGCACCTGCTTGTAACGATCCATGCGCTGCATCTGGTAGTACGGGCCTTCATCGGGCGTCATGCCCAGCCACTGCATCGACTCGAGAATCACGTCTACCGCTGCCTGGGTGGAGCGCTCCAGATCGGTGTCCTCGATGCGCAGAATGAAATCGCCGCCGTTGGCGCGCGCAAACGCCCAGGGATACAGCGCCGAGCGGATGTTGCCCAGATGGATGAAGCCGGTTGGCGATGGGGCAAACCGGGTGCGGACCTTGCCTTGGATAGGCGTGGAAGCAGTGGAAACAGTCATGAGAGAAATACAGCTATGGCATCCAGATCACTGCCTGCAGCAGCGCTCCGGATGCCGGTCAATGAATCATCAGGTCTGGCTGGCCGCGCCATGCACGACCTTGATGCCAATGGTGCCGAGCAACATGCCGGTGGCCTTGTCCAGGTAATAAATGCTGCGATCGAACCAGGCGCGCACCGCGCCTCGCGTGAGCAGCAGGACAATGGCCGCCTCCCAGAGAAAAACTACTGCGGTCATCCAGATGACTAGCAGCATTTTGAAGGCCAATCCGACGTCCGCCGTCAACACCAGCGAGAAAAGGCTGAGGTAGAACAACAAATTCTTTGGATTGAGAATGCCTGAAGCAAACCCGGCTGCGAACTCGTGCCAGAACGCCCGGCGGCAATCGGCGGGATCAGCCGCATCCAAGGCGCCTTCGCCGGCACGCGCAAGCAGCGCCGCGTAATCGCTTTTGCGTGCCCGCAGTGCGCACAGGCCCAGCCATATCAGAAACAGTCCACCGGCGATGCGCACAAGCATCAGCAAACCGGCCGACTGGCTGAGCAACGTCGCCACGCCGGCCAGACAAAGACCGATGTAGACAGCATTGGCCGCGGCAATTCCGGCCGCAACACCGATGGCCACACGGGCAGAATGGCGCACCGCGCTCTTGACGATCATGACGAAATCCGGTCCAGGACTAAGCAGGGCCAGAAAATGCGCCAGGGCCACCGCGGCGAAAATGGCGAGCATCTCCATGCGCCTATGGGCTCGGCGGAGACTGCACCGGCAGCGTCATCAACCCACCAAGCAAGTCGTTCTGGATGTCAAGCGGATACTCCAGTCCCACCGATATGCGCACCAGCCCCTGACCGACACCAGCGGCCTGGCGCTGGGCTTCGCTCAGACGCCCGTGCGACGTGGTGGCAGGGTGCGAAATCGTCGTCTTGGTATCGCCAAGATTGGTGGTCTTGCTGATTACACGGCACTGGTCGATGACGTGAAATGCATTGGCGCGCAACGTCTCGGGGCTGTCACCGCGCACATCGAATGCCAGCACCGCGCCTCCCGAACCGTTCTGCTGGCGCATCGCCAGTGCATGCTGCGGATGGCTGGCGAGGCCTGGATAGTACACGCGCGCAACCTGCGGCTGCTGCTCCAGCCATTGCGCAAGCGCCAGCGCGTTGCGGCTTTGCTCACGCATGCGGATGAACAAGGTTTCCATGCCCTTGAGCACCACCCAGGCATTGAATGGAGAAAGATTGAAGCCGGCGCTGCGAATGAACGCGCCCAGCTTCTCCTCGACGATAGCCCGCGGGCCACAGACGGCGCCAGCCAGCACCCTGCCCTGGCCTTCGAGGAACTTGGTGCCGGAATGCACCACCAAGTCCGCACCCAGCGCCGCCGCACGCTGCAGCGCCGGCGTCAGGAATGAGTTGTCGACGGCCAGCAGAGCCCCGGCATCGTGCGCCAGCTGCGCCAGTGCAGCGATGTCGCAGACGTCGGTCAGCGGATTGGTCGGCGTCTCGGCAAAAAACAGCTTGGTGCTGCCCGGGCGGATGGCCTGCTTCCACTCCTGCAGGTCGGTCTGCGCAACAAAGGTCGTCTCCACGCCAAAGCGCGCCAGCTCGGTGCCCAGCAACTTGATGGTCGAACCAAACAGCGAACGCGAGGCAACCACGTGATCGCCCGATCGAAGCAGGCCGAATGCCATCAGTGAAATCGCCGCCATACCGGTGGCCGTACCGATGGCGCATTCGGTGCCCTCCAGCCCGGCCAGCCGCTGCTCGAAGCTGGTCACGGTCGGATTGGCTGTGCGTGAGTAGGTGTAGCCTGCCTCCTCGTTGGCAAAGCGCCGCGCAGCCGATGCGGCGTCAGGCTGCACATAGCTGCTGGTCAGGTACAGGGCTTCGGAATGCTCGCCATACTGGCTGCGGGGAATGGCCTGACGGACTGCAAGCGTCTGCGGATGCAGGCCATCTGGCAAGAGTGAATCGGTCACCGTAGAGGTTCCTGTGGCAAAAGAAGCAAAGCGTTAGTTTAGAACCTGCCCGCATCGCGCGCAGGAATTGCAGCAGCATTGCATCGCGCGGGCAACCATCAGGCGGCCTTGCTGCTGCGAGCACGCAACAGCGTTGCCGCCAAGCCGCAGCCAATAATGATCGCCATCCCGACCCAGCCCCAGAACGGAATGGTGTCATCGAAGATCAATAGGCCATAACCGGAAGCGAACACGATCCCGGAGTATTGCAAGCTGGCCACCACCAGCGTATTGCGCGGGCTGGCGGCGGTGGAGTAGGCATGCGTCATGCACAGTTGGCCAAGCGTGGCAAACAGGCCCATTGGCAGCAGCCACAACGCAGCCGGTGTCCACAAGCTGTGCATGCCGGTGAAACACATGGCGATGCCTCCGGCGAGCGCGCCACCCACGGCAAAGTAAAACACCACCCGCGTCTCGGGCTCGCCTGCGCGCGCCAGTACCACGACCTGCATGTAAGCCAGCGCCGCAAACATGCCGGAGATCAACCCCACCGTGGCCGCAAAGCTCTGCTCTGCAGCAAAGCTGGGGCGCAGCATGAGCACAACACCCACGAATCCCAGCAAAATGGTCAGCAGCAGTGGGCCATGCAGCGGCGGGCGCGGTGTCTGCGGCGAGGGGCGCCAATGCAGCAGGCCACTGGCGATGACGAAAATCCCGATCCAAATGCTGCTCATGTAATTGAGCGTCATCGCAGAAGGCAACGGCAGATGGCCAATTGAATAGAACCACGCTCCCAGGGACATCACGCCTACCAGACTGCGCCAGGCGTGCATCCCCGGATGGCGCGTAGCCAGGCTGATGCGCTGGCGCCTGGCCAGCAGGGCCAGCAGCACGATGCCGATCAATCCACGGTAGAAGACCTGCTCGGCGGCGGAAAAATCCGCCGAGGCCAGTTTCACGCAGGCACCCATGGATGCGAACAAGAACGCACCCAGCACCATCCATAAAGCGTGCATATGTATCCTGAGTCTGACGACGCGCGCTGCGTGCGCCACGTGCAGTCGATTTTGAAGAAGCTGCCCCAAGTCCCGGCGTGCATGGCCGCTTGCTGCGACCCCGGCACTGGCACTGGCACATCGGGTGAAAACGCCCTGCAAACGGGTTTTAATCAAACAGGTTCTAATTCTAGGCTCGGCCCACCATTGCAGCAGGCACTGATGGACCTGCCAGCGTGCCTTTCTTCTTCATGCCTCACGACATCCAACATTACATGCGCCCCGGCATCCTGCAGTTGCAGGAATTGCCGCCGCTTTCGCTCTACATCCATCTGCCGTGGTGCATCCGCAAATGCCCGTATTGCGATTTCAACTCCCACGGCATGGCGGCGCCACAGCAGGCGCAGGAACAGACGCAGATGCAGCGCTACCTGGAGGCGCTGCAGGCGGATCTGGACGCGGCATTGCCGCTGATCTGGGGCCGCAGCGTCATCAGCATCTTCATCGGCGGTGGCACGCCCAGCCTTTTTTCCGCCGCGCAGATCGATCAGCTTCTGGCCGCCGTACGCGCGCGCCTGCGGCTGGTGCCCGGCTGCGAGATCACGCTGGAGGCCAATCCCGGCACCTTCGAGACCGACCGTTTCGCCGCCTACCGCGCCGCTGGCGTGACGCGCCTATCGGTCGGCGTACAGAGCTTCAATGACGCCCATCTGCAGCAGCTCGGGCGCGTGCACAACCGCCGGCAGGCGCTGGCAGCGCTGCAGGAAGCGCACGATGCGTTCGAGACTTTCAACCTCGACCTGATGTATGCGCTGCCCGGCCAGGACATGGCCATGCTGCAGGAAGATATCCGTACCGCCCTGGCAATGCAGCCACCGCACCTGTCGATCTACCATCTGACCATTGAGCCCAACACCTTCTTTGCCAAGCACCGCCCTGCGCACCTGCCCGACGACGATCTGGCCTACAACATGCTGGACGCCCTCACCGATGCCACCGCGCAAGCGGGCCTGCAGCGCTACGAGGTCTCCGCTTACGCCAGGGCCGGCCATCGCTGCGTGCACAACCTCAATTACTGGCAGTTCGGCGACTACCTGGGCATCGGCGCCGGCGCGCACAGCAAGCTCAGCTTTGCGCACCGCATCGTGCGGCAGGTGCGCCTGCGCGATCCACAGCGCTACATCGACGGCGCACTGCAGGGCGCAGCCATCGCCCAGGAGCAGGAAGTCGCCCGCAAGGACTTGCCGTTCGAGTTCATGCTCAACGCCCTGCGCCTGCGTGAAGGCTTCAGGCTGGACGATTTCTCCGCACGCACCGGCCTGCCCCTGTCAAGCATCGAGGCACCCCTGCAGCAGGGAATCGAACGCGGCCTGTTGGAGCAGCCGGAACCCGGCCACATCCGCCCCACGGCAAGAGGCTTTGACTTTCTCAGCGACCTGCAGGAGATGTTCATTCCATAAGAACCTGTTGGCGATCTTTCTCATGCGCCGCGGTGCCTTACCAGACCATGCGATGCAACACACAAACCGCAGTCGGGCTAGTGCCCGACGAAAATTTGCCAGGCTGCAGCGCGCCGCTGCCGACTCAGCCACAAGGGCAGGCTGGCTGAAACGCATACAACGATCGTGAACAGATTCTCAGCATTCAACACGTGCTGCGGCGCGCATCAAGGCTGGCGCAAGCCTTCCTGCGGCGTGGGGTAACGCCAGCGCAGGCGCAGCTCCGCCTTGATGCGGCGGTTGTCCAGTCGCCGCGATTCATTGAGAAAGCTCATGCGTAACGGGCTGAATTGCTGCTCGGCCCGCACGCGGGAAATCCGCGGCGGCCGAGGCAGCGCCAGCAGATCCGCTGCCAGATCGAAGTAATCCCCCATCTTCAGCACCGCATCGTCGCAGACGTTGAAAACACGCATGGGGCTGGCACGCCAGAGCGCCAGCCAGCACGCACGCGCCAGATCCTCGGCGTGGATGCGATTGGTGTAGACGTCGTCTGCGGCGGCCAGCACTGGTTCGCCCCGGCGCAGCCGTTCAGCCGGCGAGCCGCCGACGCGATCGAGCGCATAGATGCCAGGCGCGCGCAGCACAGATACTGCCGTGCCGCGCCGCGCAAGGCCGCGCAGCACCTGCTCCGCATCCACCCGGCGGCGCGCCCGCTGATTGTGCGGCGCCACGGGCCGCGTCTCCGCCACCCAGGCGCCTGCGGCATCGCCATACACCCCGGTGGTGGACACGTAGGCGAGTGCGCGCGGCACCTGCCGGCCAAGCCGCAGCGCCCGTACCAGGGCTCGGCTGCGCAGATCCTGCACGCCACTGCGCTGCGGCGGCGCCAGATGCACCACCCGCGTCGCCAGCCCGGCCAGCCGGCGCAGGCTGCGAAAATCGTCCAGATCGCCCAACAACGGCACCGCCCCCGCCTGGCGCAATGGCACCATCCTGGATGGAGTGGAGGTCAGCACCCGCCAGCCGCGTGTGGGCTGCTGGCGCAGCAGGCGCAAGCCGACATCGCCACAGCCGATCACCAGCAGGCGCTCGCGCCGAAATCGCGCAGGCAGTGCACCTTTGTGCTGCTTCGCATGGCGCGCGTCTCGTCGGTGTGCCCAGATGCTTGCGCGCATATGGCTTAAAGGCACAATGCAGCCCTTTCCAATAAAAAGCGTTCTCCCGCCTGGCGGGCACAGCCCGCGCTGCGGCCGCATTCTGCGACAAAACCGACACTGCCTGCATTTTTGTCACCGCCACGATGACCACTGTCACTGTATCTTCCAGCCATACCGTTACTGTCCTGCCCAGCGCGCGCAGCTTCACCACGCAGCGCGGCGAAACCATTCTGGGCGCGGCCATCCGCGAAGGCGTGGGGCTGCCCTACGGCTGCAAGGATGGTGCCTGCGGCTCCTGCAAATGCCAGCTGCTGGCGGGTGAAGTCGACATGCTGCCCTATGCGAGCAAGGCATTGAGCGATACAGAGCGTGCAAGCGGCCTCATCCTGACCTGCCGGGCCAAACCGCTGGCCCCGGTGACGCTGGAATCGCGTCAGGTTACCAGCGCCGACGCCTACCCCATCCGCAAGATGCCCGTGCGCGTACGCGCACTGGAGCGCCTCACCGACGACGTGATGCGCGTGGAAATGCAGCTGCCTGCACTTGAGGTGTTTCAGTACCACGCCGGGCAATACGTCGAGTTTCTACTCAAGGAGAGAGTGCGCCGCGCCTACTCCATCGCGCTGCCACCGCACGAGCAGGCCAGGGCACCACGCCTTGAGCTGCACATTCGGCACTTTCCGGGAGGATTGTTCACCGATCACGTCTTCCAAAGCATGAAGGTCAGGGACATTCTTCGTATCGAGGGGCCGTTCGGCAGTTTCTATCTGCGCGAGGACTCCGACCGCCCCATCGTGCTGCTGGCCTCGGGCACCGGCTTTGCGCCCATCAAGGCGATGCTGGAGCACATGGCGCACAAGAAAATCGCACGCCCGGTGCATGTCTATTGGGGTGGCCGCAGACCGCGCGATCTCTACCTGGATGGCTGGGTACGCGAGATCGCCACCCGCATGCCCGACCTGCATTACATCCCTGTCATCTCGCACGCGCTGCCCGAGGACCACTGGCAGGGGCGCGGCGGGTTCGTGCATCGCGCAGTCATGGAAGATTTCAGCGATTTGTCACAGCACGAGGTCTATGCCTGCGGCGCGCCCGTCATGGTGGAAAGTGCCCGGCACGCCTTCACCGCAGAACGCGGCCTGCCCCCGGAATGCTTCTATGCGGATGCCTTCACAACTGCCGCCGATCTCGCAACCCACCCTTGATCAGGGCGCGCGTGTTGTAGGCAAATCGCGCATAACCAACTGATCCAGCACACAGTCGACGTCCTATCGTTGCTAGGTGACAACACTGCTTAAATTGTTTTGAATCGTAACAATTCCAGTCAATAGATCGGCTTGCCAGCGCCAGGGCTTACTGCTATTGTCGGCCCACTCAGAATGAGAACCTTGGCCCGCCAGTCAAGGATTTGTGTTGCCAGCGCGGCGCGTTGCAGGGCCACACTCGCTCTCATTTCCTTACATTTACTAAAAGACTCTCATGGCTATTACGCACCGCTGGAAACATACCGCTGTGACTGCCGCCATCTTGCTGGCTGCCGGTGGATGGCACTGGTCCGAAGCCCAGGCGCTGACCCTGGGCCCAATCCGCGTCGAGTCCCATCTCGGTGAGCCGCTGCGTGCCACCATTCCGGTGACCAACCTCAACGCCAACGAAGCCCAGAGCCTGCGCGCGAATCCGGCCTCACCCGACGTTTTCAACGCCCATGGGGCCAATTACTCGCCGGTGATGACCCGGCTGCGGGTGACATTGCAGCAGCTCGATGACGGCACAGCATTGCTGCAACTGACCACGAATGAGCCGGTCAACGAGCCGTTCCTGGATCTGGTCCTCAATACCAGCTGGGACGGTGGCAATGTCGTGCGCAGCTATGCGCTGCTGCTTGACCCGCCTGCAAGTGGCGCCGTGGCACCCGTCGCCCCGGCGCGCGTGGAGCCTACGTCCGTTCAGGCGCCTGTTGCGCCCCCAGCCGCGACGGCAGCTGCCGCTGCAGCTGCGCCAGCGCGCGTGACTACGCCAGTCGTCTCAACCGATGTCTACCAGCGGGCCACAGAATGGCTGCGCCGCCAGGGACAGGCCGTTGCGCCCTCTGCCCCGACACCGGCTGCACGCCCCGCCGCTGGCTCGGTGTCGGAAGGCCAGGTCACGACCGCAGCACCGGCACCTGCTGCACCCGCTTCCCAGTCTGTCACCACACAACGTGGCGATACCGCCGGCGCCATAGCACGGCGTCACCTGCCCGCCAATGTCTCGCTGGACCAGATGCTGGTCGCCCTGCAGCGCGCCAACCCCAACGCATTCATACAGGGGAACGTGAACCTGCTGCGCGCCGGCGTGACGCTGACGATTCCCGATGCCGCTGCAGCCCAGCGCATCAGTGCGCAGGAAGCACGCCAGCTGGTGGCCGCACAGACGCGCGACTTCCGCGAATACCGCGCCCGTGTTGCGCAGGCAGCCCCCCCGGCGGCTGTCCCGGCCCAGCCATCCGACACCGCCTCAGGCGTCGTGACCGCACCGCCGGTGACGCCACCAGCCTCGACGGGTGACGCGCTGGTGCTCAGCAGTCAGCAGGCCGAGCAGGCGCGTCTTGCCGAGGAAGCCCGCATCGCCGCCGAGAAGCAGGCTGCAGAGGATGCTGAGCGCAAGCGTGAGGCCGAGGCGAACATCGCACGCATGGAGGCTTTGCTCAAGGAGGCCAGCCAGGAAACCGCGCAGGAAGGCGAAACTGCCAGCGTCGGCAGCGATTCCGGTGGTCTGATTCCCGTGCCTGGAGAGTCACCGCTGCCTGCCGCTGCCACGCAACCGGTAGCCCCCGATGACGCGGCAACGGGGCAAGCCAGCGACGCGACACCTTCCGAAGATAACGCGGCAGCGGCAACCGACACCGTGATTGCTTCTGGCGCACAGGACGCGGCCGCACAGGCAGAGGAACCGGCCGCGCCAGCCGACCCGCTGGCAGATACATCGGCAGCCCCTGCCGTTGCAGCGGTGGAGGAGACCGCCAGCACCCCGGCGCCGCAACCCGCTGCGCCTGCCGAGCCGGCACCTGCCCCGGCAGCACCGCCACCGCCCGCCCCTGCGCCACCTGAGCCATCGCCCATCAGCTTCCTGGCAGACAACCCCAACCTGCCGTTGGCTGGCGGCGCGCTGGCCATCTTGCTGCTCGGTTATGGCTACTACCGCTACCGCAAGCGCCGCGGCGAAGCCGAGGTCGTTTACGAAAACAGTGGCAACATTCCAGATTCCTTTTTCGAGGAGGAAGGTGCCAGCGACAAGGAACCCGCCAAGTCCGAGTCGCCTTCCACGCGCGGCAGCAGCACGGGCATGTCCACGGGGGTTTCCTCCATGTCCTACTCGCCCAGCCAGATCGACGCCACTGGCGAGGGCGACCCGGTGCTTGAAGCCGATGTACTGCTTGCCTATGGACGCGATCAACAGGCAGAGGAAGTGCTCAAGGAAGCAGAGCTTCACAATCCCACCCGCGTTGCCATCAAAGTACGGCTGGCGGAGATCTACGCCTCACGCCAGGACAAGCTGGCCTTCGAGGCCAAGGCCCAGGAAATTGCACGCATGACCGAGCAGTCGGGTCCGGAATGGATCAAGGTGGCCGAGATCGGCCGTAACCTTGACCCTTCGAATGCGCTGTACAGGAAGGTGGCAGGCGCTGCTGGCGCGGGAGCCGCCGCAGCCGTGGCAGGTGCCACCGGCCCGGATAGCGGCGGTGACGCCAGCATTCTGTCCGGCTTCGGGCCTCTGTCCGGGCTGGACTTCGACTTCCAGCCATCCTCCCAGCCTGCGACGGAAGCTGATACGGGTCAAAACAGCCAAAGCGCCGTCAATTCCGCTTCAGCGCCATTGACCGACCTGGGCCTGGACCTTGATCTCGGTGAGATCGAATCGCGTCGCGCAGGCCTGCCCAGTGCCCAGCCGTCGGCACCTACCGACCGCGCCGGCCTGCCTTCGGCGTCCAGTGCACTCGATTTCGAGCCGGCTGCGCAGGAGGACCTTGCCACCTCTTTCCAGACGGCGGGCAGCGAACAGCTTGACGCCAGCACGTCGCGCGCTGGGCTGGATGATGCGGCGCCAGCGCAGGACGATGGGCTGTTTGGCGCCCCTTCCAGCCTGCCGACCGATCTGTCCCCTTCCCTGCCCAGCGAACCCGATACGCCGACACGCGCGCTTGAGCTGGATCTGAGCAATCTCGACCTGGAGGACTTTGCCTCGCCATCTACGGTCGCGCATGGCACGCAGTCCGACGCCGGCAGTACCATTGCCGGTCTGAGCCTGCACGACAGTGCCTCCGAGGACCCGCTGTCCACCAAGCTGGCACTGGCCAAGGAGTTTCTCGCACTCGGCGACAAGGAAGGTGCCAGGGCGCTGGCGCAGGAAGTCCTCAAACAGGCCGATGGTCCGCTGAAGGCAAGCGCCCAGTCGCTGATTGACGCGCTCGGCTAGAATTGCCGGCGCATCGCCATGGCACCGATTGACTTGCGGTGCCGGCCTCTTGCCTTCCATGAGCGCCGAAGCCACTGCTTCGGCGTTTTTTCATCGTCATTGTCAGAACCCGATGCGCATTGCCCTTGGTCTCAGCTACAACGGTCAGCACTACCACGGCTGGCAGAGCCAACCCGATGGCTGCACCGTGCAGGACAAGCTGGAGGCGGCGCTGGCTCAATTTACGGGCCAAAAGGTGTCGACCCTGTGCGCCGGTCGTACCGACACCGGCGTGCACGCGCTGATGCAGGTGGTGCACTTCGACGCACCCGTCGAGCGCGCGCTGATGTCGTGGGTGCGCGGCGTCAACCGCTATCTGCCCCCGGATATTGCGGTGCAATGGGCGAGGGCCGTGCCGCCACAATTCCATGCGCGCAACCGTGCGCTGTCGCGCCGCTATGTGTATGTGTTGCTGCAGTCGGCCGTTCGGCCCAGCCTGGAAGCCGGCCGTGTGGGCTGGTCCTTCATGCCGCTGGACGGACAGGCCATGCAGCAGGCCGCCACGCACCTGCTCGGCCAGCAGGATTTCACCTCGTTTCGTGCTGCGGCTTGCCAGTCGCATACGCCCATCAAGACGATCTTGCGCGTGCGAATCAGTGCCTCGCCGCTGCGCCACAACCACCCGCCGGCCGGGGACGGCCCACAGGCAGTGCCGACCTGCTACTGGCGCTTCGAGTTCGAGGCCAACGCCTTTCTGCACCACATGATCCGCAACATCATGGGCTGCCTGGTGGCCATTGGGCAGGGCAACCGCCCGCCCGAATGGCTGGCGCAGGTGATCGCAGCGCGCTCGCGCGATGCGGCTGCGCCAACCTTCGCGCCCGATGGGCTGTATTTCCTCGGCCCGCGCTATGCCCCCGAATGGCAGCTGCCCGCAAGCACGGCGCTGCTTGACAGCCTTCCCGGCGGACCGCTTGCGCCACACGCCCAGGACCACTCCACGGATTGCTCGCCATGCCCAACCCTGTCCCCACACGCACCCGCGTGAAATTCTGCGGCTTCACGCGCGAAGCGGACGTTGCCGCCGCCGTCGCCGCTGGCGCAGACGCCGTAGGCTTTGTGCTTTACGCCGCCAGCGCACGTGCCGTCACAGCTGCGCGAGCCGCGCAGCTCGCAGCCCTGCTGCCGCCGTTCGTCACCCCGGTACTGCTGTTCGTCAACGCCAGCGCTGCCGAGGTGGATGCGGCACTGGCACTGATACCGCATGCATTGCTGCAATTTCATGGCGATGAGACGCCCGAGGACTGCTGGCAGCTGAGCCGTCAGGGCAGGCATCCCTACCTGCGCGCGGCCCGCATTCCACTGGATGCGCGTGCTGCCGCATTTGATCTCGTAGAATATGCGGCTCGTTACTCCCGCGCACAGGCCATCTTGCTCGACGCCCACGTACAGGGCTTTGGCGGTGGCGGCAAGGCATTCAATTGGTCACTCCTTCCAACAAGCGTCAGCTCTCACCTCGTCTTAAGTGGTGGGCTCACACCAGCAAATGTGATCGATGGCATTCGTGAACTGCGCCATCGCGGCCTGTCGCTGGCCGTCGATGTGAGTTCCGGAATCGAGCAGACCGGCCCCGATGGCCGTCCGCTCAAGGGCATCAAGGATGCCACGCTGATGCAACGCTTTATCGCTGCGGTACGCCAGGCAGACGCGCTCTGAACGTCCTGCGCCACCGCAGCCTGCCAAGGAGAGATAGATGTCATCCCCCTCATCACCTGCCACGCCCTCTGCGGGCGCCTATCAGCAACCCGACGCGCAGGGCCATTTCGGCCCGTACGGCGGCAGCTTCGTGAGTGAGACGCTCACACACGCCATCGAAGAGCTACGTGCGGCCTACGCCCGGTACCAGCACGATCCGGGCTTCCTGGCCGAATTCGCCTACGAGCTCAAGCACTACGTCGGGCGGCCTTCGCCGATCTACCATGCTGCGCGCATGAGCCGTGAGCTCGGCGGCGCGCAGATCTTCCTCAAGCGCGAGGACCTCAATCACACTGGCGCGCACAAGATCAACAACGTCATCGGCCAGGCCATGCTGGCCAAGCGCATGGGCAAGCCACGCATCATTGCCGAGACCGGCGCCGGCCAGCATGGCGTCGCCACGGCCACCATCTGCGCGCGCTACGGACTGGAATGCGTGGTCTACATGGGCAGCGAGGACGTCAAGCGCCAAAGCCCCAACGTCTACCGCATGCAACTGCTGGGCGCCAGCGTGGTGCCGGTCGAGTCGGGCAGCAAGACGCTCAAGGACGCCCTCAACGAGGCCATGCGCGACTGGGTGGCCAATGTTGACAACACCTTCTACATCATCGGTACCGTGGCCGGCCCGCATCCCTACCCGATGATGGTGCGCGACTTCCAGAGCGTCATCGGCAAGGAGTGCCTGACGCAGTTCCCCGCGATGAGCCAGCAACTCAAGCTGGCAGCCAGCCAGCCAGACGCGGTGGTGGCCTGTGTGGGCGGTGGCAGCAACGCCATAGGCATCTTCCACCCCTACATCGACCATGTGGCCACGCGGCTGATCGGCGTCGAGGCCGCCGGCAACGGACTGGATACCGGCCGGCATGCTGCCTCCATCCAGCGCGGCAGTGCCGGCGTGCTGCATGGCAACCGCACCTACATCATGCAGGACGACAACGGCCAGGTCATTGAGACGCACAGCGTCAGTGCCGGGCTGGACTACCCCGGCGTCGGCCCCGAACACGCCTGGTTGCACGACATCGGCCGCGCCGAATACGTCGGCATCACCGATGAAGAGGCCTTGCAGGCCTTTCACCACCTGTGCCGCACCGAAGGCATCATCCCGGCACTGGAATCCAGCCACGCCGTGGCCTATGCAATGAAGCTGGCACCGACCATGCGCGCCGACCAGTCCATTCTCGTCAACCTCTCTGGCCGGGGTGACAAGGATATCGGCACGGTTGCGGGTCTGGACGACGGCAGCCTGTTTGCGAAGATGAACAACCAGCAAGGAGGTACGCAATGAGCGAGACATCCTTTGCGCAGCCAGGCCGCATCGCGCGCACATTTGCCAGCTTGCAGGCCCAGGGCCGCAAGGCATTGATTCCGTTCGTGACGAGCGGCTATCCCGACGCGCACGGCACGCCGGCACTGATGCACGCCATGCGCGCGGCCGGTGCCGACATCATCGAACTGGGCGTGCCGTTTTCGGACCCGTCCGCCGATGGCACCACCATCCAGCAAGCCAGCGACGCAGCGCTGGCAAACGGGGTTGGCCTGCCGCAGGTGCTGGCGCACGTGCGCACCTTCCGTCAGCGCGACATGGACACGCCCGTCGTGCTGATGGGCTACGCCAACCCGATCGAGCGTTACGACCAGTTGCGCGAGTCCGGCGCTTTTGTGCGCGATGCTGCGCAGGCGGGTGTCGATGGCCTGCTGGTCGTCGACTACCCGCCCGAGGAGGCGCAGACGCTGCAGGCGCAGTTGCGTGCCCATGGCATGGACCTGATCTTCCTGCTCGCGCCGACCTCCACCGCAGCGCGCATGCAGCAAATCAATGCCGTGGCAAGCGGTTACGTGTACTACGTGTCGCTCAAGGGCGTGACAGGCTCGAAGGCGCTGGACACCGCCCAGGTGGCCCAGGCGCTGCCGCGCATCCGCCAGCACGTGAAGCTGCCCGTCGGGGTGGGCTTTGGCATCCGCGACGCGGATACGGCCAAGGCCATTGCGCACCAGGCAGGCGCCGACGCAGTGGTCATCGGCTCGCGGCTGATCGAACTGCTGCGCGATCAGCCCGGTCAGGCGGGCGTGGAGGCGGTTGCAAGTCTGCTCGCGCAGATGCGCTGCGCCATGGATACGAAGGGCTGATGCGCGCGAGGCGTTATGTCGCATCAAGCCAGCCCTGGCGAATGGCCAGCAGGGTCATTTCCGCCTGGTTGCGCAGGCCCAGCTTCTGCTTGATGTTGTAGAGGTGCGTGCCGGCAGTGCTGGCCGAGACATGCAGGCGCTCGGCCACGTCCTGCACCGTATCGCCGGCAGCCAGCGCCAGGAAGACTTCGAATTCGCGCGGTGACAGCAGGCTGCGGGCATCCGCGCCCGGCAAGGCCGTGCGATGTGCGGCCACGTCCTCCTGCACCAACTGCGGCGCCAGCAAAGGATCGACATAGCGCTGCCCCTGCAGCACCGCGCGCACGGCCTGCACCAGCAACTCCGGCGCACTGCGCTTGCAAAGGTAGCCATCGCCTCCGCCCTGCAGAAACTGCCGGATATGGCTGGGCTCCTCATGCGCACTAAAGCCCAGTACCCGGCATTGCGGGTGACAGGCCTTGATGGCACGCAAGGCCGCATGACCGCCCATGCCCGGCATGGCCACATCAAGCACGATCAGGTCCGGCAGCTGCGAGGGCTGTCCGGCATGCGCATCCAGCCAGGCGATGGCCTGCTCGCCCGAGTCCGCCTCGGCGATCACTTCCGCCTGCGCGGCACTTTCCAGCAGCAACCGAAACCCCGCCCGCACGATGGCGTGGTCGTCCACCAGCATGATGCGCCAACGGATGTCGCTCATGCCCTGCCCTCCTGCGGCGGCACTGGGGCGTGCGACAGCGGCAGACGCGCCAGCACGACCACGCCGGAGCCAGGCCTTGCCAGCCAGCGCACGCTGCCGCCAAGCGCCTGGGCCCGCTCGACCATGCCTATCACGCCAAAATGGCCCGCCCTGGGGGCAATGGCATCGGCCCGTCCGCAGCCGTCATCGGCAATGCGCAGATGCAATGCCGCAGCGGACGCGCGCAGCGACACGCGGATGTTCTGGCATGCCCCATGGCGAATCGCGTTGGTGCATGCCTCCTGCACCAGGCGGTAGGCATGCATCTGCAGCGCTTCCGGCAATGACGGCAGTGTGCGGCTGTGAAAACGCAGCTGCAACTGCGGATGAAACTGCCGGTACTGCGCCAGCAAGTCCTCCACCGCCATGGCCAGACCCAGCCCGTCCAGCGCCGCCGGACGCAGGCTGGAAAGCAGACCGCGCAGCACCAGCTGCATGCGCTCGACGCTGTGCTGGATCAGCGCCACCGCGTCGCGCTGGCGCTGCTGGTCGACCTGCGCCATGCCCAGCACGTGACTGACGCTGCGCAACGCTGTCAGCGATTGGCTGAATTCATCATGCAGCGTGGCGGCCAGCTGCTTGCGCTCCAGTTCCCGGTCGGCCTGCAGGCGATAGGTGTAGTGCCGCTGCGCCTGCTGATAGGCCTGCGCCTGCGCCCACGCCAGCCGCTGCCGGTGCAGGCCGGCAAGCGCGTCCGCCATTTCGTTGAAGCGCCGCGCGATGCTGCGCGCCTCCTTGCCGCTGAGCCGTGGCAGGCGGGTGTCGGTGCGGCCTGCCGCATGCTCCTGCAGGGCATGCTCGATCAGCGCAAACGGCCGCGTGCTGCGGCGCACTCACCACAGCAGCGCCAGCTGCGACAGCACCAGCAACGCCAGCGCCGTCAGCAGCTGCCCGCGCAGCTCATCCCACGCATCCAGCACGGCGCGGCTGGTGTGCGCGCGCACCTGCAGTATCGCGCCCTTGAGTGGCAGTTGCGTCACCGGCAGGGCCGGCTCGACCAGACGCGCGTACCAGCGCGGCGCCTCACGACCTGGCTTGTATTGCGAAGGTGGCGATTGGTAGCGCAGTCGGCCCTGTGCGTCATACAGTGCAATGTCGTTGGCACGAATGCGGCCGGTGCGCTCCAGAAACATCAGAAAGCCGGCGGGATCGCCGTGGATGAATGCCGTGTCAATCCGCCGCAGCAGATTGACGGCAATCAGATTGGAAGCGCGGATTTCCTCAGCAATGGCCGCGCGCGAATGACGCACGTCCATTGCCACCAGACTGCACATGAAAATCAGCATCATGCTGGTGACGATGAGGCCGATGCGCAGTTGCAGGCTCATGGCGTGCCGTCCTCCCAGCCCGCAAAGTCACCGTCGCGCAGCACGCTCTGCAGCGCAGACTGCCAGCACTGCACCATCCGGGGATGCCAGGGATCGTGCCCGGCGTGCGGCACCAGTGCCAGACGACTCGCCGGCAGATGATGCCGCAGCATGCGCGCATTGTCGGCGGGGCAAAGCCGATCCTGCACACCATGCACCAGGGCAACTGGCAGATTGGCCGTGCGCAGGCGGTTGATCACCTGCGGCAGCTGCGCGGGCCAGTGCAGAAAACAGTCGTGCAGCAGGTAATGCGCCTGGATGCGATAACGCTGCACCAGCGGCTAAGGCGTCGCCGGCGCCCGCCAGGCGGCACCTTCGAGCGCGGCCTCCCAGCGCGCCCATGCCAGCGCCAGCTGCTGCGGCCAGTCGCCCGCACCATGCTGCAGCAGCGCATGGCTCAGCGCCAGCCGCGCCGCGGGCTCGTTCGCTGCACTGGAAGCCGAACCACTCTGCGCCGCGTAGCCATCCCATACGTCCTGCAGCGCACACCAGGCCTCGTGCTGCACGAAAGGTGCGGCCGCGCCTGGCGCGGCAAACAGTGCCGTTGCCTCCTGCCGGCTGGCCAGAAACACATTGCGCAGCAGCAGCGCCGAAACCCGCTGAGGCTGTTGCGCGACGTAGGCCAGCGCAAGCGTAGCGCCCCAGGAGCCCCCGCATACCAGCCACCGGTCAATCCCCAGAAGCTGGCGCAATCGCTCAATGTCATCGATCAGATCCTGCGTCGTATTGTGCCGGCACTCGCCCGCAGGCAGGCTGCGGCCGCAGCCGCGCTGATCCAGCCCGAACACGGACCAGACACGGGCATCGAACTGCCGCAGCAGTCGCGGTGACATGCCGCTGCCCGGCCCTCCATGCAGGCACAGCAGGGGTTGCCCACGGCGCTGCCCCCATTGGTACCAGCAGATGCGATGCCCCCCGTGGCCGGGAGCTCGCCCACCTGGTCAACTGGCCTGCCTGTGCCGGGCCGCGCAGGCAACGCCTGGCCACTCGGCCGGGCATGGAAAGAATTCTCGATTGGCACGGCGGCATTCTACGAAGCTCCCACGCCGCTTGCCTCGCATGGTCGTGGCAGCCCATGGCGCGCATGCAGAAATCATGAAAATCATGACACCACTTCATGATTTCATGGATGAAAAAGTTGACCCGCCTACCGACAATGCAGCCGCACCAACGCAATCGATGTTCAGGTGCGCGCCGGGCAATGGCGCCGGGCGCAGTTTTTCAAGGAGATCCATCATGCAATGGGAAAAACCGGCGGCGCAGAATCTGCGCCTGGGCTTTGAAATCACCATGTACGTGTTCAACCGTTAAAAGCCCTTTGGTGTAAGACGTGCACGCGCTGTGCGCCGCCTGCACCTACGGTTCTCCTCTCCATGCGCATCCGCATTCTTGGCTCCGCCGCAGTGGAACTGCCACTGCGACAACTGCCGCGCCGCCCGCGCAGGCGATCCACGCATCACCCCTCGCACCCAATCCTCCATCGCTGTCAGCTCTGACGGCGCAGACTGGTTGCTCGTCAACGCCTCCCCGGATGTGCTGCAGCAGCTGCGGCACAACGCGATGCTGACCCGCTGCGACAGCTTGCGCGGCAGCGCCATCACGGCCATCTTGCTGATGGACGCGCAGATCGACCACGTGGTGGGCCTGTTCATGCTGCGCGAATCACACCAGCGACTGGTGATACCTGCCACCACTTCGGTGCTGGAGGATTTGCGCACGGCACTGCCCATCCTGCCGACGCTGGAGCACTACTGCGGGGTGGCCGTCAAACCCATCGAGGATTTCGACACGCCATTTGCGATCGATACCCTGGCCGGCCTGCAGCTGCAGGCCCTGCCTCTGTCGAGCAAGGCACCGCCCTATTCCCCCAAGCGCAGCCGGCCCACACCGGGCGACAACATCGGCGTGCGCTTCATCGACGCGGCCAGCGGCCGCAGCCTGTTCTATGCGCCGGGCCTTGGGCAGATTGATCCCCAGGTCTTGCAGGCCATGCAGGATGCCGATGTGCTGCTGGTCGATGGCAGGCTGTGGAGCGAGCAGGAGATGCAAACCCTGGGGCTTGGGCGCAAGACGGCCTCCGAGATGGGCCACCTGCCGTTAAGCGGCCCCGAGGGGATGCTGGAAGTATTGGCGCGGTTTCCCCACAAGCGCCGCATCCTCACCCACATCAACAACAGCAATCCTGCATTGTGCGATGGCAGCGCCGAGCGTCAAGCGCTTGAAGCGGCGGGCATCGAACTGGCCTTTGACGGCATGGAGATCGAACTTTGACCAACCAGGATTGTCCACAGATGCCCGTGGTCGGGCCCGTTGCGCCAGTTTCGCAGGAAGAAGCCATGGCGCCCGAGACCTTCGAGCAGCGCCTGCGCGCCATGGGTGCCGGTTACCACATCCACCATCCGTTCAACGTCCGCCTCAACAGCGGCCAGTGCTCGCGCAGACAGGTACAGGGGTGGATTGCCAACCGTTTCTACTACCAGTGGTGCATTCCCCTCAAGGACGCGGCGATTCTCTCCAACTGCCCGGACCGTGCGGTGCGCCGCGCCTGGAGCCTGCGCCTGCTCGACCATGACGGCCATGGCGACTTCGAGGGTGACGCTGCCGGTGGGCTGGAGGCCTGGACGCAGCTGGGCGTGGCCGCTGACCTGACGCGCGAGGACCTGTGGTCGCTGCGCCTGGTGCAGCCTGGCGTGCGCTTTGCCTGCGACAGTTACGTGAATTTCGCGCGCCACGCGCCCTGGCAGGAAGCGGTGTGCTCCTCGCTGACGGAGATGTTTGCGCCGCAGATCCACAAGGACCGCCTGGCCGGATGGCCTGAATACTACCCATGGATCGAGCCCTACGGCCTGCAGTACTTCCGCAGCCGCATCCCGCTGGCACAACGCGACGTGCGCCATGGTCTGGAAATCACGCTGAAGCACTTTCGCACGCGCGCGCAGCAAGAGCGCGCCTTGCAGATCCTGCAGTTCAAGCTCGACATCCTCTGGGCAATGCTCGATGCCATCGAAAGGGCCTACCCCGAATGACCACCACCTCCCTGGCCGGCGACACGCCGCCACCATTGCCCGCGATGCCGCGCCTGAAACCGCTCTACCGCATGCAGTGGGAGCCCGTGCAGAACGCGCATGTGCTGCTCTACCCGGAAGGCATGGTCAAGCTCAACGCCAGCGCGGCCGCCATTCTCGCGCTGTGCGATGGCTCGCGCAGTCCGCAGGACATCGTTGCCGCCCTGCAAGCCCAGTACCCGAATGCCGATCTAGCGCAAGATGTGCTCGACTGGCTGCGCACCGCCCAGCTGCAGGGCTGGCTGATCTGACTGCGATGACGACCCAAGAAGCCCCTATCGCCTTTCAACGTCAGGCCACGGTGGCCGCCCCGGCAATGGCTGCGACCGCGGCTCCGGCGGTCACCCCACCCTTGTGGCTGCTGGCCGAACTGACCTATCGCTGCCCGCTGCAGTGCGTGTTCTGCTCCAACCCGCTGGATTACGCCAACATCGACCAGGAGCTGTCGACGCAGCAGTGGCTGCGTGTCTTTGAAGAAGCACGTGCGCTGGGTGCGGTGCAGCTGGGCCTCTCGGGCGGTGAGCCTGCCCTGCGCAAGGATCTGGAGACGCTGGTGGCGCACGCCCGCAAGCTGGGTTTCTACACCAATCTCATCACCTCGGGCGTGGGCCTGAACGAGGCGCGCATTGCCGCACTCAAGCAAGCGGGGCTGGACCACATCCAGCTCTCCTTCCAGGACTCGACGCAGGCGATGAACGACTTTCTCTCGCACATCCGCACCTTTGATCGCAAAAAGCGCATCGCCGCGGCGATCCGGGGCAACGGCTTTCCAATGGTGCTCAACTGCGTGCTGCACCGCTTCAACCTGCCGCACATCGGCGCCATCATCGACATGGCGCTGGAGCTCGGCGCCGACTACCTTGAGCTGGCCAACACCCAGTACTACGGCTGGGCCCACCTTAACCGCGCCCAGCTCATGCCCACGCGCGCAGAACTGCAGCAGGCCGAGGCCGTCGTCGAAACGTACCGCCAGCGCATCGGCACGCGCTGCAAGATTCTCTTTGTCATTCCCGACTATTACGAGCAGCGCCCCAAGCCCTGCATGAATGGCTAGGGCCGGGTATTTCTCGGCGTAGCGCCCGATGGCACGGCCTTGCCACAACGCACGGCAGCTACCGGGGCTGGACCTGCCCAAGGTACAGGAGCACAGTCTGCGCTACATCTGGTATGAGAGTTCCGCATTTGGCGCGTTTCGCGGCGACGCGTGGATGCAGCAGCCGTGCCGCAGCTGCCCTGAGCGCGGCGATGACTTCGGCGGCTGCCGCTGCCAGGCCTATCTCGTAACGGGCGATGCCAGCGCCTGCGACCCCGTCTGCGGCCGCTCACCGCAGCGCCACCGCATCGACGCGGCAATCAGCGATCAGGCCGTCGCAGCGGCGCGTCTGCAGGCAGATTCCAGCGCCAAACCCATCGTCATCTACCGCAACGACCGCAATTCCAAAAGCCTGCAGGCATAACACGCCCTGCAGGGCGCCTCAATAGCCGTGCTGCTCGCGAAACGCCTTGGCGGCGCTGAAATGTCCGCAACCAATGAAAGGCCTTGGCGGCTTGAGCGCCGACAGCGGCGAGGGATGATTGGCCAGCAGCACCAGATGGCCCCGATCACGGGGAATCAGTTTCTGCTTGGACTGCGCGTGCGCGCCCCACAGCATGAACACCACGGGTCGCGCCCCTTGCGCGACCTGGGCAATCAGCGCGTCGGTGAGCACCTCCCAGCCCTTGCCTGCATGGCTGGCCGCCTGGCCACGCTCGACCGTCAGGCAGGTGTTGAGCAGCAGCACGCCGTTTTTCGCCCAACGCACCAGGCTGCCGCCCGGCGTAGGGAAAGGCGGCGGCGGCGTGCCGAGATCACGCTGCAGCTCCTTGAAGATATTGCGCAGCGACGGCGGCAGCGGCACGCCCGGTGCGACGGAAAATGCCAGCCCCTCGGCCTGCCCAGGGCCGTGATACGGGTCCTGCCCGAGGATAACCACGCGCACGGCCTCGGGCGCAGTCAGCTCCAGCGCCCGCAGCGGCTGTGGGGGATAAATCGTCGCGCCAGCAGCCAGCCGCTCGGTCAGGAAGGCCTGCAGCGCCCTGCCCGTCGGACTGGCAAAGAAGGCATTCACGGCAGGCTGCCAGCCCGGCGCGACCGGCCAGTCGGCCGGGTTGGCGCTTTGTAGTTGGGGAGCACTCATGGCAGAAGCGATTCGTTCCATCCAGCGCCTGCAAGGCGCCGCAGCATTGCAAAGGAGAAAAGATAGCACGCCTTGGGGGACTTTCGACACGCTGCCAGATTCGCGGCAATGTCACGCCGACGGGGTACATTTGCAGGTTTCGCCCAAGACTCCGTTGAGGCTGCGCTGCCATGTCGTACTCTCGCCCGCATGCCCGCAAAAAGGGGCTGCCCCGCATCGTTTCCGCATTCAGGAACTCCTGCAATGGCTTTGTCGCCGTGTGGGAGGAGCCTGCCTTCCGGCAGGAAGTGCTGCTGGCAGCTGTGCTTGTGCCGGCAGCCTGCTTTGTCGGCCGGAGCTGGCTCGAAGTTTGCGTGCTCATCGGCATGGTGGTCTTTGTGCTGGTCACGGAGATCCTCAACTCCGCCGTGGAAGCCGTCGTGGACCGGGTCGGGCCGGAATGGCACGCACTGTCCAAATCCGCCAAGGACATGGGCAGCGCGGCGGTACTGCTGGCACTTTGCCTGTGCGGGCTGACCTGGGCATGGGCACTTTACGAAAGGTTTTTGGCATGAATGGTAATCCGGCCTTCTCCATCTGCGTCTACTGCGGCTCGCGTGACGGGCACGATCCGGCCATCGGCGCGGCCGCACAGGCAGTGGGCGAATGGATTGGCGGCCATGGCGGCCAGCTTGTCTACGGCGGCGGCAAGACCGGGCTGATGGGCACGGTGGCACAGGCCACGCGCGCTGCCGGTGGCCGCGTCGTCGGCGTGATTCCCACCGCATTGGTGGACCGGGAAATGGCCAACGAGGATTGTGACGAACTGCATGTCGTGGACAACATGCACCAGCGCAAGGCCATGATGGCCGAGCGCAGCGATGCATTCCTGGCCCTGCCAGGCGGCATCGGCACGTTCGAGGAGCTGTTCGAGATCTGGACCTGGCGCCAGCTCGGCTACCACGACAAGCCCGTTGGCATTCTCAACACCAACGGCTACTACGACGCGCTGCAAACCTTTCTGCAGTCCTGCGTATCGGTCGGTTTCATGAACGACTGGCAGATGGGCCTGGTGCACTTCGGCAACGACATCGCGCCGCTGCTGCAGGAGCTCGTGCAGGAAGCGGGCTCCAGTACCGCGGATGCTCAGCTGCTGGCCCGCAATCTATAACCGGTCTCTTCGGGCATTTCCCAGAGCCTGTTTACGCGCTTTTCATGCGTCGCGCAGGCTCTGCGCCACCGGGCGCTGCAGCACCTCGCGCAGGCCCCACCAGCCCGCCACTAGCGCCAGCAGCGCACCGGCAGCGGCGCTTGCGAAGGGAGCGCCCAGCGGGAAGCGCCAGGCGAAATCGAACACATAGCGCGCCAGCGCCCAGCCAATGGCAATGGCGGCCAGACTGGCCAGCACACCGGCCAGCGCGCCAACACCGGCCAACTCTGCGCGCTGTACATGGCGCAGCAACTGCGCGCTGGCACCCAGCGCGCGCATGACGGCATACTCGCGCGCACGCTCCTCCCGGGTGGCGGTTACGGCGGCAAACAGTACCACCAACCCTGCCGCCAGCGCAAAGCCGAACAGCAGCTCCACCGCGCGACTGACCTGCCCCAGAACCTGCTGAATCTGCAGCAGCATGGCCGACAAGTCGACATTGGTGATATTCGGAAACTGCCGCACCAGCGCATTGTCGAACCCCGGGGTCTCCGGTGCCCTGTAGGCGGCCAGATAGCTCACCGGCAAGTCCGGCATGTGGCTGCGGGGAAACAGCACGAAGAAGTTGGCGTTCATCGACGCCCAGTCCACCGTGCGAATGCTCGTCACGCGTGCGGAATGCGGCAGGCCACCGATATCGAAATGCAGCCGGTCACCCAACGCGATTCCGAGGCGCTCAGCCAACTCCTGCTCGATGCTGAGGCCATCGGATTGCTCAGGTACCCATGCACCGGCAACCACGCGATTGTCCGCGGGCAGCACCGTGCTGTGGCTGAGATTGAATTCACGCTGCACCTGCCGGCGCGCATCGGCATCGTCGTAGTCGTTGGCACTGACCGGATGATCGTTGATGGCCACCAGTCGCCCTCGGATCATGGGGTACCACTGATAGTCGTGCACTCCTGCCTGCATCAGGGCCTGACGAAAGGCGTCGGCCTGATCGGGCTGAATGTTGATGACAAAGCGGTTGTTCGCATCAGGCGGCGTGGCACGCTGCCAGCCTTGAATCAGGTCCGTGCGCAGCAACACCAGCAACACCAGCGCAAGCAGCCCCACCGCCAGCGCGCAAACCTGGATGACGGCAAACAGCGGCCGCGCCGCCACTTGCCGCGTTGCCAGCAAGAGCCAGCGCGGCGCCGTACGCTCACTGACGGTGGCGCGCAGCACGCGAATCGCCATCGCCGCCAGCACGGCGAACGACAGCACTGCCACAGCGCAACCTCCGACGGCAATCGCGCCAAGCTGCACGTTGCCGCTGATGACAAACAGCAGCAGCGCAAAGCCCAGCAATCCGGCAGCGACCACCCCGCGCGAAACTGGCCGCAGGTTCCCCACATCCCGCCGCATGACCCGCAACGGCGGCACCTGAGCCAGCTGCAGTACCTGTGCCAATCCAAACGCCATCAGCAACGTCAGGCCCATGCCAATCCCCAGCGCCAGAGGCCACCACCCTGCCGATGGCAGCTGCACCTGCAGCAGCCCGGCAAGCATGTGCACGAACACGTGATGCACCGCGTAACCGACCAGCGCGCCGGCCAGGCTTGCCAGCAGCCCGGCCACGAGGAACTCCAGCAGATAGGCGCCGAAGATGGCACGCTGGCTGAGCCCCAACACTCGCCAAAGCGCCGCCGCATCCAGGTGTCGCTGCGCAAACGCGCGCGCTGCCAGCGCCACGCCCACTGCAGACAGCAGCGCCGCCAGCAATGCCACCAGTCGCAAGAACGCCTCGGCGCGCTCGAGCGTGCGGCGCATTTGCGGACTACCATCATCCTGCGTCATCAACCGCAAGCCCCGCTCGGCGTCACTGCCAATATACGCACGCATTTGCGTGATAAACAGCTGCACCGCGTCGGCATCTTCGCCAGCAACAAGCAGCCGCCAGCTTAATCGGCTGGCCGGCTGCACGAGACCCGTAGCATCTAGCTGGTCCATGTGCATCATCACGCGCGGCGAGAAGCTGAGAAATCCTGCGCCCCGATCCGGCTCCTGCGTGATCACGCGCGTCACCCGCAACGCTGCATCCCCGAGATGCAGGGTATCGCCCAGATCAATCTCCAACGCCGCCAGCAGCGCGGCATCAACCCACACCTGCCCCGGTGGGGGCGCCGATACCATCGGCTCGCCGGCCTGCGCCAACTCAGCGGCAGTCATCGCCGGCTGCCACGCAGCTGTGGTTCGCAACTGGCCACGCAGCGGATAGCCCGATTCCACCGCCTTGAGGGAAACCAGCCTGCTCGCACCGCCTTGCGCATCATCCGCGCGCGCCATGGTTGGAAACACCACCGTCACTGCGGTATGCAGACCCAGTACCTCGGCCTGCGCCCGCAGCGCGGCGCTGATGCTGTGGTCACTGGATACGACCACGTCCGCAGCCAGCAGCTGCGCGGCGTTGCGCTGCAGGCCGCTTTGCAGGCGGTTCGCAAAAAATCCCACCGCCGTCAACGCAGCGACGGCCAGCAGCACCGCCGCCAGCAGCACCGTCAGCTCGCCCGCACGCAGGTCGCGGCGCAGTGTTTTCCAGCCGAGGCGAATTGCTTGTGCGGAAGTTTTCATAAATGTCGGGCAGGGTGAGTAGGCGCTGCCCATTGTGACATCGCTGACGCAATGCAGCATTTACGTGCATGCAGTTGCCAAAAATGGCCCGGGGAACTCAGCATGCGAGCGTTTCCGCGCTATGCGTAGGAGCGCTGCCGCACCGCGAATCGCCGAAAGTCAGTCGCCCTAATGCACCACTTCTATGCATCCTCGATCAATATGCACCGAATGATTGCAAATATTCCCCTTTTTGGCTCTCTCTTGCACCACAAAAGGTAAATCGTTGCAAACTGCCGGTGGCCTACGGGGATTTCCCCGTGTCGACAGCGGGCATGGCACACGAATTGCACTGCATCCGTGGGGCGGTACCAAGTACGACATACCCATACGGACGTGCCCCCTGTCCGAGCGCCGCCGCGTCGTGGCGCGATCTCCAAGCACTGAATAGGGCCTCACCACCATGCAACGCAGATTCGTTCTCAAGCAACTGACCGCCGCCACCCTGCTGGCTACTGCCGGACTGTCCCTGCCGGCCTTCGCGCAAGACACCATCAAGGTCGGCATCCTGCATTCGCTGACGGGCACCATGGCCATTTCCGAGACGGCACTCAAGGACGTGGCGTTGATGACCATCGAAGAAATCAACGCCAATGGCGGCGTGCTGGGCAAGCAGCTGGAGCCCGTTGTGGTCGATCCGGCTTCCAGCGAACCGATGTTTGCCGAAAAGGCCCGCGAGCTGCTCGCGCAGGAAAAGGTGGCGGTGGTGTTCGGCAACTGGACGTCCGCCTCGCGCAAGGCGGTGCTGCCGGTGTTCAAGGAGCTCAACGGCCTGCTGTTCTATCCGGTGCAGTACGAAGGCGAGGAGCTGGAGCGCAACGTGTTCTACACCGGCGCCGCGCCCAACCAGCAGGCGATTCCAGCCGTCGAGTACCTGCTCAGTGAGGACGGCGGCGGCGCCAAGCGATTCGTGCTGCTGGGTACCGACTACGTCTACCCACGCACGACCAACAAGATCCTGCGTGCCTTCCTGCATACCAAGGGCATCAGCGACGATGACATCATGGAGGTCTACACCCCATTTGGCCATTCTGACTACCAGACCATCATTGCCGACATCAAGCGCTTTGCAGCGGGTGGGCCGACTGCCGTAGTGTCCACCATCAACGGCGACTCCAACGTACCGTTCTACCGTGAACTGGGCAATGCAGGCCTGTCCGCCACCGAAGTACCAGTCGTGGCATTCTCGGTCGGCGAGGAAGAACTGCGCGGCGTGGACACCAAGCCGCTGGTAGGCCACCTGGCAGCGTGGAACTACTTCCAGTCGCTGGACAACCCCACCAATGCGGCGTTCGTTGCCAAGTGGAAGGCCTACGCCAAGGCGAACAACCTGCCCAACGCAGACACCGCCGTCACCAACGACCCGATGGAAGCCACTTACATCGGCATCAACATGTGGAAGCAAGCGGTCGAAAAAGCAGGCACCACCGACGTCGATGCCGTGATCGATGCGGTGGGTGGTCAGACCTTCGACGCACCGAACGGCTTCACCATCAAGATGGACGAGACCAATCACCATCTGCACAAGCCGGTCTACATCGGCGAGATCCGCGAGGATGGGCAGTTTGACGTGGTATGGCAAACCGAAGGGCCAATCCGCGCCCAGCCCTGGAGTCCCTACATCGAGGGCAACGCGAACAAGCCGGATACGGCGCCCGCGAAGTAAGGCGGACCTGCCCGCTGCCACTGCATTTGCGGCGGCAGCGGCGGTGCTGCGAAATTCCGCTTCGGCACCGCCCCCGCGCGCCATACGCGGCAGCCTGCCATCGCTGCAGCTGGCGCGCGTCGATTGTGCAGCAGCATGACGCCTTCCCCATACGACCAACGCCTTCCAAGCATGCGTATCACCATTCTTTCCTGGTCCGGCCTGCTGCACCGCTGGGCAGCCGTGCTGGCACTGAGTGTGCTGGCCTGGCTGCCGCAGCAAAGCCATGCGGCGTTGGAAGCCGGCTTGCTCCAGCAATTGGCCACCGGTTCCATCAGCGCTCGCGCGGACGCCATTGCCAGCATGGGGTTACTTGATGATCCCATGGCTGAAACCGTGCTGCGGGCCATGCAGGACGGCCTGTTGCGAGCAACGCCCGACGGACAGCTGTGGATCGAACAGCCCGACGGCTCCGCCACCAACGTCGCCAATGGCGCCATCACCGCCATGCCAGGCGATGCCCGCCGCATTACCATCAACAACCGCCTGCGGCGCGCCCTTGCACTGGCACTGGCGACCAAGCAGCTGCATGCGCAGGACAGCCAGCAGCGTCTGGCCGCCGCACAGCAGCTGCGCAACAGCGATGACACGCAACTGCTGCCGGCCATTCAAGCAGCATTGCAGCGCGAGTCCAATGCCCGGGTGCGCGATGCGCTGGAAGTTGCCAAGGCAAACCTTGAGCTGCAAAGCAGCGATTCCGCCACCCGCCTGCAGGCCGTGCAGACGCTGGGACGACTCAAGGACGCATCATTTCGCAGCGCACTTGAGGCCCTGACGCGCCAGGAAGGCGGTCAGTGGCGCGAACCTGATGCCGAAGTGCGCGCCGCAGCAGCCCAAGCGGTGGCCGCCATCGACGCCCATGTGCGTACCGTGCAGTGGGTCGGCAACGCCTTCTACGGCCTGAGCCTTGGCAGCGTCCTGCTGCTGGCCGCGCTGGGGCTGGCCATCATCTTCGGTTTGATGGGCGTCATCAACATGGCCCACGGGGAATTCCTGATGATCGGCGCCTATGCCACCTATGTGGTGCAGATGGCGTTTCGCCAGTGGGCGCCGGGCTGGCTCGACTGGTACGTGATCGCCGCGCTGCCGGTGGCCTTTGTCGCCACCGCCTGCGTGGGCATGGTACTGGAGCGCACCGTGATCCGCTGGCTCTACGGTCGCCCGCTGGAGACCCTGCTGGCCACCTGGGGCATCAGCCTGATCCTGATGCAGGCCGTGCGCAGCCTGTTTGGGGCGCAGAACGTCGAGGTGGCCAACCCTGGTTGGCTCTCCGGTGGTGTCGAAGTCATGAACGGGCTGGTACTCAGCTACAACCGGCTGGCTGTCATCGCGTTCTCGCTGCTGGTCGTGCTGTTTGTCTGGCTGCTGCTCAACCACACGCGGCTGGGCCTGTTCGTGCGCGCCATCACGCAGAACCGCCGTATGGCCGACTGCGTGGGCGTGCCCACCGGGCGGGTGGACATGCTGACCTTCGGCCTGGGTGCCGGCATTGCCGGGCTAGGTGGCGTGGCGCTATCGCAGCTGGGCAATGTGGGGCCCGATCTGGGCCGCGCCTACATCATCGATTCCTTCATGGTCGTGGTGCTCGGCGGTGTGGGCCAGCTGGCCGGCACCGTGATCGCGGCCTTTGGCCTGGGTGCGATCGGCAAGTTCATCGAGCCGTTCTCCGGCGCAGTGCTGGCAAAAATCGCCATTCTCGTGCTGATCGTGCTGTTCATCCAGAAACGCCCGCAAGGCCTGTTTGCGCCCAAGGGAAGGAGCGTGGAATGAACACCCCCGTCACTTACCAAGACATGCTGGCCGTCACCCGTCCGCGGCTGTTTTCTCCCGCGATGTGGACGGCGCTGCTGGCCGCCTGTCTCGTCCTTGCCCTGCTGCCGCTGCTGAACCTCATCTTCGAGCCCGGCCACACGCTGCACATCCCGGCCCACACCATTGCGCTGCTGGGCAAGTTCATGTGCTATGCGCTGGCGGCGCTAGCGCTGGATCTGGTCTGGGGCTATGCGGGCATTCTCTCACTGGGCCATGGCATTTTCTTTGCGCTGGGTGGCTATGCGCACGGCATGTATCTGGTGCGCGTCACTGCGGCGAGCCAGGACCAGGCCATGCCAGGCTTCATGGGCTTTCTGGGCTGGAGCGACTACCCCTGGTTCTGGTGGGGCACCGGCCATTTCCTTTGGGCCATGGTGCTGGTAGTGCTGGTGCCAGGCGTGCTGGCCTTCGTGTTCGGCTACTTCGCGTTCCGTTCGCGCATCAAAGGCGTGTATTTCTCCATCATCACCCAGGCGCTGACGTTTGCGGCCATGTTGCTGTTCTTCCGCAACGAGACGGGACTGGGCGGCACCAACGGCTTCAACGACTTCCGCCGCATTCTCGGTTTTGACCTGACCGCCGCCGGCACGCGCGCCGCCCTGTTCTGGGTCACGCTGGCTGTGCTGTTTGCCACGCTGATCGCCTCACGGGCGCTGGTGCAATCCAAGTATGGCCGCGTACTCACCGCCGTGCGCGATGCCGAAAGCCGCGTGCGCTTTCTGGGCTATGAACCGCTGGGCTTCAAGCTGTTCGTGTGGACGCTCTCGGCCATCATCTGCGGCATTGCGGGCGCACTCTACGTACCACAGGTTGGCATCATCAACCCGTCCGAGATGTCACCAGCCAACTCGATCGAGATGGTCATATGGGTTGCCACTGGCGGGCGCGGCACGCTGATCGGCCCCATCATCGGCGCCGGCGCCGTCAACGGGCTGAAAACCTGGTTCACGAGTGCCATGCCTGAATACTGGCTCTACGCGCTGGGAGCGCTGTTCGTGCTGGTGACCATTTTCCTGCCGCAAGGCATCGTCGGCCTGGTGCGCAAGCTGCTGGCCCGCCGCAAGGGAGCTGCCCATGACTGAAGCACGCGCACTGGTGGATACGGCCACAGCCACAGCCGGCCAGCCCGACCCGGAAAACCACCTCGGCGGTCAGGCCAGCTATGGCCGCCCTGCCAGCGAGGGGGTGGATACCTCGCATGGCGTCATCCTGTATCTGGAGAACGTCAGCGTCGTCTTTGACGGCTTTCGCGCCATCAACAACCTCTCGCTGGATATCGGTGTGGGCGAGTTGCGCTGCATCATCGGCCCCAATGGCGCGGGCAAGACCACGATGATGGATGTCATCACCGGCAAGACCCGCCCTACCAGCGGCAGCGCCTTCTTCGGCCAGAACCTGGACCTGACGAAGATGAGCGAAACACAGATTGCCAATGCAGGCATCGGCCGCAAGTTTCAGCGCCCCACCGTGTTCGAGGAACACACGGTGCTGGAGAACCTGGAGCTGGCGATGAAGGCCGACAAGCGCGTCTGGCCGATTCTGCGCGCACGCCTCAATGGCGAGCAGGCAGACCGCATCGCCGAAGTGCTTGAGACCGTTGGCCTGATGCAGGCCTATCGCCGCCCGGCCGGCCTGCTCTCGCATGGTCAGAAACAGTGGCTGGAAATCGGCATGCTGCTGATGCAGGAGCCCAAGCTGCTGCTGCTTGATGAACCCGTCGCAGGCATGACCGATGCCGAGACCGAGCGCACCGGCGAGCTGTTCAACACCCTCAAGGGCAAGCACTCGCTGATGGTGGTCGAGCACGACATGGACTTCGTTGCCCAGATCGCGCAGGGCGGCAAGGTCACCGTGCTGTGCGAAGGATCGGTGCTGGCCGAAGGCACGATGGACGAAGTGCAAAGCGACGAGCGCGTGATCGAGGTGTACCTGGGGCGGTAGCGCAAAGGTCCGCGGCCAGGCATGCGTGCGCCGTCGCCACCGGCCTGCCCACACATCCGGCCCACACCCCATCCAATGAAAGACTGGCATGCTGGAAGTCAAGCAAATCAACCAATACTACGGTGGCAGCCACACTCTGCGCGGCGTCAGCATGGACGTGCGCGCCGGCGAATGCATGGCACTGCTGGGGCGCAACGGCGTGGGCAAGACCACACTGCTCAAGTGCCTGATGGGCGTGCTACCCATCGCCAGCGGCAGCATCACCTTTGACGGACAGGACATCGCCCGCCTGCCGCCACACCGGCGCGCGGGGCTGGGCATGGCCTACGTGCCACAAGGCCGCGACATCTTTGCGCGCCTGACGGTGGAGGAAAACATCCTGATGGGCATGGCGCGGTTCCCATCCAGCCGCGCCAAGGCCATCAAGGAGGAAATCTACGAGCTGTTCCCGGTGCTCAAGAGCATGCTGGCGCGCCGTGGCGGCGACCTGTCAGGCGGGCAGCAACAGCAGCTGGCCATTGCCCGCGCACTGGTGGCAGAACCCAGGCTCATCATCCTGGATGAACCCACCGAAGGCATCCAGCCGTCGATCATCAAGGACATTGGCCGCGTCATCCAGATGCTCAAGGGCCGGGGCGATATCGCCATCCTGCTGTGCGAGCAGTACTTCGACTTCGCGCACGAGCTGGCCGACCGCTTCGTCGTGCTCAATCGCGGCGAGGTCGTCGCTCAGGGCGAACATGCCCAGATGGGCAGCGATGATGTGCGGGCGCTGCTGGCCGTGTGAGCGCGGCCGACCCCAGTCCATGGGCCCACCGACAATGCGCGACTCATCCCAATCAGCCACAGGCACCCTGATGGCGACGCAGGCGCCCGGCACCTGTTCCCGCTCCGCGCAGCGTGAGCTGCCAGCACGTGCCATCACCGCCGTGCACGCAGCAGCGCATGCGCGGAAAATACCGCCAGCCCCGCCCAGATCCAGCCGAAGGCGATGAGGTGATTCACGGTGAAGTTCTCGTGGAAGGCAAACACCCCCAGCAACAGCTGCGTCGTCGGCGCCACGTACTGCACCAGCCCCAATGTCGTCAGCGACAGCCTGCGCGCTGCGTTGGCAAACCACAGCAACGGCGCGGCAGTCAGCACGCCGCTGAGCGCCACCAGCACTGCCCCGCCCCAGCCATGGCTGAGAAAATGACTGCCGCCCGCGGCATCAGCCGACCACAGCAAATACCCCAGCGCAATCGGGGCAATCAGAGCCGATTCGACCGTCAGCCCGACCGTGGCTGAGACCGGCGTGAACTTGCGCAGCAACCCGTACACCGCAAACGTACCCGCCAGCATCAGCCCTATCCAGGGCACCTCGCCCTGCCAGATGACCAGCCACAGCACGCCCACGCCGGCCAGTGCAATCGCCAGCCACTGCGCGACACGCAACCGCTCACCGAGCAAGGCTACGCCCAGCAGCACGCTCAACAGCGGATTGATGAAATAGCCCAGACTGGCCTGCAGCACGCGCCCGCTGTTGACCGCCCAGACAAACCCCAGCCAGTTGACCGAGATCAGCGCCGCGGTCACGAACAAGATGCCCAGCAACCGCCTGTGCCGCATCACCTGCAGCAACTCACGCCAGTTGCCCATGGCCACCAGCAGCGGCACCATCAGCACCACCGTCCACAGCACGCGGTGGGCGATCAGCTCCAGACTCGGCATCCAGCTGACGCACTTCCAGTAAATCGTCATCAAGCCCCAGGAGCCGTAGGCGGCTAAGGCGTACATCAGGCCGACATGGGCTTCACTGCGCTGGGGCATGGCTGAAAAGAGAAAGGAAATGCAAGGTGCGCGCTGCACGGCAGCGCCACGCGCATCATACGCACGAACTCACCGTCAAGCTGTTCGCAGCACGCCCATGAAAAAACCGCCTGGATCGCTCCAGACGGTTTTTCATTGCAAACAGCGCACCCTGATCAAACGGCGGAGTTCAAAGGCGAACTCCGTGCTTTTTCAAAAAAATGGAAATTCGGGGAAATCAGGCAGCCTGTGCCAGGGCCTTGACCTTGGCCGACAGACGGCTCTTGTCGCGTGCGGCCTTGTTCTTGTGGAAGATGCCCTTGTCGGCGATGCTGTCAATGACGCTCTGCGCCTTGACAAAGGCTTCAGCGGCCTTGGCCTTGTCGCCAGTGGCAACGGCCTTCTCGACATTCTTGATGTAGGTGCGGTACTTCGAGCGCAGCGACGTGTTGGCTGCATTCAGTGCCACATTCTGGCGGGCGCGCTTGCGGCCAGAGGCAAGGCGCGGGTTCTTCTTGGCGGGCTTGGTTGCCATCTCAGTGTGTCCTTAAAAGGTTTGTGGATGTTGTTTGCAAAACCGGCAATTGTACCTTGCCCGCAGGCCACCGGCAAGCGTGCTTTGCGCAGGTACGATGGCGATGCATAAAAAGACCGTAAGCAGGTTCTAACGGTAGAACGTGCAGATGCGCTGCCCCTCGATCTCGTGCACCGCGATGTCCAGCTCATACAGGGGCCTGAGAACCTCGGGCCGGATCAGCTCCGCTGGCGTCCCCGCAAAAGCCACGCGGCCCTTCTTCATGGCAATGATGCGGTCCGAATAGGTGGAGGCAAAGTTGATGTCGTGAATGACGATGACCACCGTCTTACCATGCACATCGGCCAGTTCGCGCAGCAGCCGCATCATCGCCACGCCATGGTGCATGTCGAGGTTGTTGAGGGGCTCGTCCAGCAGTACGTAATCGGTGTCCTGGCACATCACCATTGCCACAAAAGCGCGCTGGCGCTGCCCACCCGAGAGCTCGTCCAGGTAGCGGTCCGCCAGATCCGTCAGCTCAAGATGGTTCAGAGCATTGTGAACATGCTGCTCATCGCCGGGCAGCAGTCGCCCCTTGGAATGCGGAAAGCGCCCGAACGCAACCAGATCACGCACCTTCAGCCGCAGCGTCATCGGGTTGTCCTGGCGCAGGATGGCCAGTTTGCGCGCCAACACGTCGCTCGGCGTGTGGCTGACGTCCAGTCCGTCCACGCGCACACAGCCTGCGCTCATCGGCAACAGACGACTGACCATGGACAGCAACGTCGACTTGCCGGCGCCGTTGGGCCCGATGATGGAGGTCACCCCTCCCTTGGGCAGGGTCAGCGTCACGCTATCGACCACCGGCGTCGTGCCATAGCGTTTGGTGACTTGCTCGATTTCGATCATGAAGAGACTTTGAACAGGTTCTTAGCGCGTGCGCTGGCCGCGCAACAGCAACACCAGGAATGCCATGCCACCGACGAATTCGATGACCATGCTCAGCGCCGAGTTGTAGCCCAGGCCATGTTCGAGGATCAGCTGCCCGCCCACCAGGGCAATCGCCCCGAGCAGCACGGCGGCCGGCAACGTGTAGCGATGGCGCATGTCGCCCAGCAACAGGTACGCCAGGTTTGCCACCAGCAGGCCGAGGAAAGTGACCGGCCCGACCAGCGCCGTCGAAACCGACACCAGCACTGCGATGCAAAACAGTATCTGCATCACCCGTTTCGGATAGTCCACGCCCAGGCTGATGGCCAGATCGCGGCCAAGCGCAATCACATCGAAACTGCGGCGGATGCGCCAGAGAAACAGCGAGGTCAGCGCCAGCACGGCCGCAGCCGACCACAGCAAGTGCGTGGCCATGAGGTTGAAGCTGGCAAAGAAGCGATCCTGCAGTGTGCCGAACTGATTCGGATCGATCAACCGCAACATCAAGCCGGTGAGCGCGCGAAACAGTACGCCCAGCACCACCCCGACCAGCAGCATCAGGTGCAGACTGCGTACCGCGCCGGAAAACAGGCTGCGAAACAGCAGCCACGCCAGCAGCACCATCGCTGCCGTCTCGCCCACGAACTTGAGCGTCGGGTTAAAGGCCAGCACCGCCGTCATGCCAAACGCAAACGCCAGCCCCGTCTGGATCAGCAGGTAAAGCGCATCAAACCCCATGATGGCAGGCGTGAGGATGCGGTTGTGCGTGATGCTGTGAAACAGCACCGTTGAAACCCCAATTGCGTACGCCACCAGCCCCATCGCCGCCAGCCGCGCGCCGCGGTAGCGCAGCGTGAACGCCCAGTCCGTGCGCACCTGCAAGGTGAGGTACAGCGCGGCGCACAGCACCGCCAGTGCCCCCAGCGCCGCCAAGCGCGCACCCGGGCCAAGAGAGCCCCAGCCCCGGAGCCAGCCCAATGCCCGCCGCAGACTGGCACGCTGTTGTGCAACGGTTTGTTTCATTGGCGCTACCCGAGCTCGGCGCGCTTGCGCCATAACAACCCCAGAAACAGCACGCTGCCCAGGACCCCCATGATGGTGCCAATGGGAATCTCATAGGGATGAATGATCAGCCGGCCCACGATGTCACAGGCCAGCATCAGCAGCGCGCCAAGCAGCGCCACCCAGACGACCGAATGGCGCATGCGATCACCCACCCAGAGACTGACGATGTTGGGCACGATCAGCCCGAGAAACGGGATCATCCCCACAGTCACCACCACCGAGGCGGTGACCATCGACACGATCAGCAAGCCAATGAAGATCCAACGCCCGTAATGCACCCCCAGACTGGTGGCCACGGATTCACCCATGCCTATCACCGTGAAACGGTCTGCCGCCAAGAATGCGGCCACGGTCAGCGCCAGGGATACCCACAGCAACTCATAGCGGCCTTGCAGGACCGCAGAAAAGTCCCCTATCGTCCAAGCGCGGATGGCCTGCAGCATGTCGAAGCGGTAGGCCAGAAAGCTGGTCGCCGCCTCAATCATGCCGGCAAACACCAGGCCAACCAGCGGCACCAATAACGTGCTGCGCAGCGGTAGCCGTTGCAGGATCAGCAGGAAAACACCGGTCGCGGCCAGCGCAAAACACGCAGCCACCAGCATCTTGCCGAACAACGCCATGCCGGGGGCGATCAGTGCCACCACCAGCATCCCGAGACTGGCGGCGCTGACCGTGCCGACGGTCGCCGGCTCGACAAAGCGGTTGCGCGCGACCATCTGCATGATCATGCCCGCCACGGCAATGCTGGCACCGGCCAGTACCAGCGCCAGCGTGCGCGGCACACGGCTGACGAACAGGATCTGCGCCAGCATGTCGTCACTCTCGGGCCGCAGCAATGCGCGCGGCGACAGCCAGATGGCGCCCACCAGCGTGCTCCATACGGCCAGCAGAACCAACAGCACCAGCGCAATCACCAAGAGCATGGCCCGGTGCCAGCGGCGCGGCCGCCACGCGCTGGCGGGCGCCGTGAACATCGACGTCATGGCCTCACCGCGCAAACTGCCCCCAGCGCACAGCCGGGCAAACGGAACAGAAGACGTTGTACATCGTCATCACACAGGGCATCACTGCGCCGCCAGACTGCGCGCAAACACTTCGTGAAGCTGCCGCACGTTCTCGCGCAAGGCGGTGATGCCAGCACCATCGAGCGCGTACCAGTTCATTCCATCCAGAAACACGATCTGGCCCTTCCTTCCCGCGGTCGTCGCCTTCACCAACGCATTGTCGAGCAGCTGCCTGGCGGCCTCGCCCTCGCGGCCAATGGCGCCATCGCGGTCAAGCACCAGCAGCCAGTCCGGATTGGCCTGCAGGATGTACTCGAACGAGATCGACTGCCCATGCCGCCCGTGCACATTCTCAAGGCCCGTGCGCATCGCCGGCTGTACGCCGAATACGTCAAAGATCATGCCCATGCGCGAGCCGGGCCCGTAAGTGTTGATGCGTCCGCCACTGACCAGCAAAACCATCGCCGTCCCCGCCCTCGGGGCGATGGCGCGCAGCGCCTCGATTTCGGCCTGCGCCTCAGCGATCAGGCGTTCAGCGCGGTCCTCACGGTCAAACAGCCTGCCCAGTGCGCGTAGATTGGCAAAGATGCTGTCCACCGCATGGCTCTCGTCAATGGCCATGTCCACGGTAGGTGCCAGTTTGGCCAACTCCGCCTCGCGCGCTTGGCTGCGGCGCCCAATGAAGATGACCTGCGGATTTAGCGCGCGAATCGCCTCGTAATCAGGCTCGAACAGGCTGCCCACCTTTGCCACCGAATCACTCTCGAAGGCCTTGAGATGCTCGGGCATACGAAATGCCGGCACGCCGACAACGGCATCCACACCCAGGGCCTGCAGCATGTCCAGCGTGGCAAGGTCAAATACCACCACACGCGCAGGCGCAGCGGGCACCGCAACCTGCTTGCCCAGACTGGTCTCGAAAATCACCTGCGACGCGGGCTGCGCAGAAGCCGGCGCAGCCGCAAGTGCTGCAGCCAGTGCCATGGCACACAGAACCGCCGCACGCGTGCCCCGCAAACCAAGTGCTGAAAAGAAACCGCCCGACAAAGTAGAAGATGGCATGAATGGACTCGCAACAGGAATTGAAACCGGCAGTCTGACTCTTGAATTGAGAATCAGTTTCAGAACCAATTGTAGGGGCGTATCGCACATCGCACAGTGCATTGCGCGCGCCGCTGCGCACCGACTCTGCCCGGGTTACCAGCCAATGACAGCTTCGTGATGACGGGATAGCCCGGCGGGACTCGGCGCGGTGACGCGGTGTTGCGCGCACGCCATAGCGGCAGTGATCCACAAGCGCCTTGCGCCGCCCCGAAACACCGGCGGGGCGAGAATCCCCGCCGGCAGCAGGCGAGAGTGTTAGACTCTGGCGCCCTTCTCGCAGGGCAACAGATGTTAACGAAGTCACCGCGGCCTTTTTCCGAGGACCGCGTGAAATGTCGGATACTGATTGCCTTGTGCGAGCCGGGACGCATCCCTGCTCGCGCGACGAGCGTCAGATGCGGGCTGCGTCCGGCCAGCCGGCCTACCCGCTGATCGATTCGAAGTTCCATCATCAAGTCTCAAAGGATTGTCCATGGCTACAGCCAAGAAACGTACTCCCAACGCCGCCTTCATGAAGCCGCTCAAGCCCAATGCACAACTGGCCGCGGTCATCGGCGACACCCCCGTGCCGCGCACGGAAATCGTCAAGAAGCTGTGGGACTACATCAAGGCCAACAACCTGCAAGATGCCAAGAACAAGCGCAACATCAACGCCGATGCCAAGCTGCGCCCGCTGTTCGGCAAGGACCAGATCACCATGTTTGAGCTGGCAGGCCTGATCGGCAAGAACGTCGAAAAATAAACGGCACATCAGTGATGTCCGGCACTGCCGCGACCGCGATCGCGGCATGCAAAGGAAAAACGCCTCCCATGAGGCGTTTTTTCATAGGCGGGTCGCCCGCTGCGGCGCTCAAGGCAGCAAGATGGTCGAACCGGTTGTCTTGCGTGCTTCCAGCGCCCGGTGCGCATCAGCTGCATCGGCCAGGGCAAAGCGCTGGTCGATGTGGATCTTGACCGCACCGGATGTCACCACCTCGAACAGATCATCGGCCATGGCCTGCGTGCGCTCGCGCGACGTGGTGTGCGCAAACAGCGTCTGGCGCGTCACGTACAGCGAACCCTTGGCAGCCAGCACTGCCGGCGCAAACGGCGGCACTGGCCCGGACGCATTGCCAAAGGTCACCATCAAGCCAAATGGCTGCAGACAGTCAAGCGAGCCTTCCCAGGTGTCCTTGCCGATGGAGTCGTACACCACCTTCACCCCCTGTCCGCCAGTGATGTCCTTGACGCGCGCGACAAAGTCTTCCGTTCTGTAGTTGATCGCATACGCGGCACCATTTTCCAGCGCCAGGCGGCATTTTTCCTCGGAGCCAGCAGTGGCAATCAGCCGCAGGCCCAAATGACGCGCCCATTGGCAGGCGATCAGCCCCACGCCCCCGGCGCCAGCATGAAACAGCACGTAGTCGCCGGCATGGAGGCCTTCGACAGGCTTGCATTTCTTGAGCAGGTACTGCACCGTCAGGCCTTTGAGCATCATGGCCGCGCCGGTCTCGTAGCTGATACCGTCGGGCAACCGGCAGACGTTCTGCGCCGGCATGGTGCGTTCCTCGGTATAGCTGCCCAGCGGGCCACTCGCGTAGGCGACGCGATCACCCTCTTTGAGATGCGTGACGCCTTCGCCAACGGCAATGACCTCGCCTGCGGCTTCCATCCCCAGATTCAGAGGCAGCGTGTTGGGGTACAAACCCGTGCGGTGGTAGACATCGATGAAGTTCACGCCGATGGCGTGCTGGCGCAACCGCACCTGCCCGGCTGCGGGATCCGGTACCGGCAGGTCCGCCAGCTGCAGGACTTCGGGGCCGCCGAATGCTTCAATACGTATGGTTCTTGCCATGCTTTCAGTCCTTCAAAAAGTTCCAGGGTACTGGCCGCCGTCGAGCAACCAGTTCTGCCCGGTGATGTAGCCAGCGTGCTGGCTGCACAGAAATGCGCACGCGGCGCCGAATTCGTCGGCGTTACCAAAACGCCCCGCCGGGATGGCCCTGGCCTGCGCCGCAGCGAAGGCCTCCAGGGACTGGCCACTCTTGGCTGCCTGTGCCCGCTGGGTCTGCCGCAATCGATCGGTGTCGAACTTGCCGGGCAGCAGGTTATTGATCGTCACGCCCCGCGCGGCCACGCCGGAGCGAGCCAGCCCGGCGACAAACCCCGTCAGGCCGCTGCGCGCACCATTGGACAGCCCCAGCACATCGATCGGTGCCTTGACCGCGCCGGAGGTGATGTTGACGATGCGCCCGAAGCCGCGCTCGGCCATGCCGTCGATGACCGCCTTGATCAAGGCGATCGGCGTGAGCATGTTGGCCTGCAGGGCCTGCTGCCAGATGGCGTCATCCCACTCGCGGAAATCCCCCGGCGGCGGCCCGCCAGCGTTGTTGACGAGAATGTCGAAGGCATGGCCCGGCCCGCCGGCGACCTCGAACAATGCCGTTCTGCCCGCATCAGTGGTGACATCTGCCACCACCGCCAGCACCTTCGCACCACTGACTGCCGCCAACGGCTGCAGCTGCTGCACCGCTTCCTGCAGGCGCGCCGCGTTGCGTCCATTGATGACCACGTGCACCCCTTCGCGCACCAGTGCGCGCGCGCAGCCTAGTCCCAGCCCGGCGCTGGACGCACATACCAGCGCCCAACGTCCCTGAATGCCCAAGTCCATCGGCTTTCCCCCTGTTACTCAATGATTGGTCGCGCGGTGGCGCGCGTTGCTGGTTACTTGATCAGCGCCAGCACTTGCTTGAAGCGTGGGTCCTCCGCAGTCTGGCACCATTCGAATGCCACCATCTCGGTAGTGACTAGCTCTACCCCCGCTCCAGCGAGGCGGTCGAACGCGGCATCGCGGTCGCGTTCGCTGCGTGAGCTGCAGGCATCGGTGACGACCCACACCTCGAACTCCTCCTCCAGCAGCCCCAGCGCCGTCTGCAAGAGGCAGACGTGCGCTTCGCAACCGGCCACCAGAATCTGATCGCGCGATGGCTGCTGTGGTTGCTCCCGGCTCTTCTGCAGATGTCGAGGCAGGCTGCGTGCGTTGCCCCCGGCAGGCTTGACGGGCGGGCGCAGCGCCTGCACCAGGTCTGGCTCCGCACAGGCACCGAAATACATCTTCGCGAACGTCTCACGGCAGGCCGCACGCACCCGCGCATCATTGGCGCCGAGCTTGGCGGGGTTCTGCTCGGTGCCCCAGCAAGGCACATCGAACAGGGTGGCCAGCTGCCCCAGTATTGCGGCGCGTTGCAGCACCTGCTGCGCCTCGAAAATCGCCGGCATCAGCTTCGCCTGATAATCCACCAGCACCAGCTGTGCGCGCTCCACATCCAACAACATTGCGTTCTCCCAAACGATTGGATTCACCAGCAACGGGTAATCCGCTGCGATGAACAAGAAATCCAGACAGGGTTGGCAAGCAACTTGCTTGCGTGCAAAAGAGTATGTTCAAATGCAGCCTTCGTCTTGCAACAAGGCGACGCATACAAGTATTTTTACCAAACGGATCATAGAGTTGAAGCAACTTTATGTATTCTTTCTGTAGAAAAGATGGTATCTTCGCCGACCATGCCTCGCCCTATTCTCGCGTTCGCCGCCCTTGCCATGACAGTGTGCCTGCAAATTCCTGCGCACGCCGATGAACAGAGCGAGGATGTGATCGCCAGCTTTCTGCACAGCCGTGAGCTTGGCGCATCCGGCGAGGCCGTCGGCAATCGCCACAAAACCGCCGCACTCGGATATGCCGGCCCTCAGCCACGCGTGAACCTGTTTGGCCATCTTGGCTCGGACGACAGTCCCCACTTCCCCTCGCAAACACTTGTGATGTCGGACGTGGTGCTCACGGCCATGGGCTATCTCGGGCGCCCCTATGCGTACGGCAGCAGCACCATGCAGGGCGGCTTTGACTGCAGCGGCTTCGTGCTTTCGCTGTACCAGCGCACCCTTGGGTACACGCTGCCGCGCACCGCGGCCGAACAGGCACGCGCCACCGAAGCCATCGACCGCAGCGAGCTCAAGCCTGGCGACCTCGTGTTTTTCAACACCCTGCGTCGCAAATTCAGCCATGTCGGCGTCTATATTGGTGACGGCCGCTTCATCCACTCACCGCGCGCCGGCGCCAGCATCCGGGTGGAGAACATGAATGTACGCTACTGGCGCAGCCGCTTCAACGGCGCACGCCGTGTGATCACGCCGGAGCTGGCGCAGACGGTGGCCGCAGCGTCCGTGTGACGGCACGCGCCGCCCTCACCTGCCCGCCTTGAAGCCAAACAACTGCATGAACTGCTCGGTCTGGCGGCGCACCTGCTCCTGCATCTGCTCCTGTGCCCTGGCAAAGGCCTGACGCGACTGCTCGGTGTAGTCGCCCATCAGGTTGGGCATCACCGGCTGCCCCAGCGCCTGGAACTGGTTCCAGAGCTCCGGCGGCATCTGCCGCGCCTGCTCGGCCCATTGCGACTGCAGCTCGGCCATCGCCTGAATGTTCTTTTCGATGTAGGCGCCCATGAAGCCTTGCATGGTGTGCCCGTAGAAACGGATCAGATTGGCCAGCACCGCCTCGCTGAAGATCGGCGTGCCAGCTACCTCCTCCTCAAGAATGATCTGCAGCAGAATGCTGCGCGTGATGTTCTCGCCCGTCTTGGCATCGACCACGACAACCGGCTCGTGCTCCATGATCAGCTGTTTGACGTCGGCCAATGTGATGTAGCACGAGTGGGCCAGGTCGTACAGCCGCCGGTTGGGATACTTCTTGATGATCCGACCCTGCAATGACGATTGCTGCTGGTCTGACGTCGCTTTGGATGGGGTCGCCATGGTGGTCGCGATTCCTCGTTGAAGGGATGAACTGCAGCATCGGGGCTGCCAGACGGAATGGCCAAAAAGCTTGGCTTATGTGGCTCCGCAGGCCAGTACTGCCGCCGGCTGCGGCGTTGCATGCTGCCGGTGGGAGGCTAGGCAAGCCGTGCATCTGCACCGATTCTAGCCATGCGAAGACATGGCGCTGGCAGTGCAAACCCTGTTGCGTGCCGCATCGACTACGCAGGCGGCGCAGGCAGTCGGGTCAGTGCCTGGCACATGGCCTGCTCCAGCGGCTCGCGCAGGGCTGCCAGACGGGCTGCCGCATCGCGCTGCTCAGGCGCATCGAGCGCGCGCTGCGGCGCGGCCCACACCGGCGCCGGGAACCACGCATCCCACCGGTAGCGGGCGATCACATGCCAATGCAGATGGGCCACCATGTTGCCCAGCGTCGCCAGATTGACCTTGTCAGGCGCAATGATGTCTCGCATGGCCTGTTCGACGGCGGCCACAGCGCGCAAGCAGCGCAACTGCGCCGGCTCGGGCAGGTCCGTCCACTCCCGCACATGGGCGCGCCATATGACCCGGTAAAAGGCAGGCAGTCCTGGCTCGTCGGCATGTACGACGCGCAGGTGGGCGTCGTGATAGATCACCCGCCCGCCCGGCTCCTGACACAGCGGACAGTCAGTCAGGCATTGCGCGTCCTTCGGAGTGCACGGCGCGGTCATTTGGTACCAAAGATGCGGTCACCAGCATCGCCAAGACCAGGGCGAATGTAGCCATGATCATCCAGCCCGCGATCGACCGCCGCCGTGTAAATATGCACATCCGGATGCGCCTTCTGCAGCGCTGCCACTCCCTCCGGCGCGGCCAGAATACACAGGAACTTGATGGAACGCGGCTTGAGCTCCTTCATGCGGTTCACCGCCGCAATGATGGAGTTGCCGGTGGCCAGCATCGGATCAACCAGGATGACATCGCGCTCGGCCACCTCCGAGGGCATCTTGAAGTAGTACTCGACCGCCTCCAGCGTATCCGGATCCCGATACAGCCCGATGTGACCCACGCGCGCGCCGGGGATGACATTGAGCACGCCGTCGAGAATGCCGCCACCTGCACGCAGGATGGACACGAGCACCAGCTTCTTGCCATCGATCATCGGCGCACGCATGGACTCCAGCGGCGTTTCGATCTCCACCAGCTGCGTCGGCACGTCACGCGTGACTTCATAGGCCATCAACGTGCTGACTTCCGTCAGCAGGCGCCGGAAGCTGTTGGTACTGGCCGTCTTGGACCGCATCAGGGTGAGCTTGTGCTGCACCAGTGGATGATCAACCACGTGCAGGGTTTGGGGATTCTGTGTCATGCTGAGAAAGGAAAATGCGCGGCAGCCGCCGTCGGTGGCTGCGCGTTGAGATCGGCTGAAACAGCCCGATTCTACGAAGGCAGTCGCAGTCACCGCGTAAAAAAATCAAGGCAGCGCCGCATAGGGGGCGCTCTGGTTCACGTTCTCGTCGACCTGCAGGGGCCGGCCCAGCGGCGGGAATGCCCGCTGTGTGCAGCCCTGGCGCTCACACACCTTGCAGCCCATGCCGATGGGCACGGCCGCCTGCGGGTCGGCCAGATCCAGCCCCTGCGCATACACCAGTTCGCGCGCATGCCGGATGTCGCAGCCCAATGCCACCGAGAACGTTTTGCGCGGCCGCCCCCAGCCCGTGCCGGCGCCACTGACCGTGCGCGCCAGCCACAGATAGGTGCGTCCGTCGGGCATGCGCGCCAGCTGCACGACAATCCGTCCCGGCTGTGCAAAAGCCTCGTAGACATTCCACAAAGGGCATGTGCCACCGATCTTGGAAAAGTGAAAGTGGGTCGCCGATTGCCGCTTGGAGATGTTGCCCGCCCGGTCAACCCGGATGAAGAAGAACGGAATGCCCCTGTCGGAAGGTCGCTGCAGCGTGGAGAGGCGGTGGCAAATCGTCTCGAAGCCAACGCCGAAGCGTTGCGACAGTACTTCCACGTCGTACCGGCAGTCCCGCGCCGCCTGCAGAAACGCCCCATACGGCAACAGCAAGGCGCCCGCATAGTAGTTGGCCAGGCCAATGCGCGCCAGCCCGCGCGCGTGGTCAGAGCCAAAGCCGGCCGACTGCACGAGCAGATCGATGTGCGACCCCGCCTCCAGCAACGCCAGCTGCGTCGCCAGCTGAAACGCACGCTGGCCTGCGGAGATGCTGGCGCGCACACACAGCACGCGCCGTTGGGGATCGTAGTGGCGCAGCATGCGCGGCGTATCCTCACCCACCCCGGTCAGCATGCGCGTTTGCACGCCGTGACGCTGGCGCAGCTGCGCCACCAACGCCGCTTCGGCTGCCGCACCTTGCGGCAGATCGCACTGCTGGGCGAATGCCTCGGCTGCCTCATCGAGCAATGCGATGTGGTTGTTGCGCGCAAAGAAGAAGTCACGCACCTCCTCGTACGGCGCCGAGGGGGGCATCCCGGCAGCCGGCTGCCCGTTGCGCTGCGCATCCGTGCCCACGGTCAATGCCTCCAGTTGCTCCGTCAGATGGCGGCGCTGCTGGTACAGCGTCACCAGTGCACGCGCCGCGCCTGGCATGTTGGCTACCAGCTCCTTGATCTCGGCCTGCGACAGCGGCATCCCACCGCCCTGCCCCCCCGCTGGCAGATCGTGTGCGATCTCACGCAGCTGCGCTACCAGATGCATGCCCTCGTCATCGCCAAATCGCTCCACCTCGGCGCCGAACTGCGCCTTGAGCTTGAGCAGCACGGCCACGGTCAGCGGGCGCTGGTTGTTCTCAAGCTGGTTGAGATAGCTCGCCGAGAGGCCGAGTCGGCGCGCCAACTCAGCCTGCGTCAGGCGTGCCTCTTCGCGCAGGCGCCGCAATCGCCCGCCCATGAATTGCTTGTGCATGGTCGCATCCGTCGTGTCGAGATTTGGGGCTGGCCGCGCCGGTCATCGCAGAGTTCACACGTACGGGTCACTGGGGACTCGCGTCGGCTGCACCCTTCTTGCAATGTTGGCCAATGGCTTGCCACCCCGCGCGATCATAGCGCTGCGCTGGCCAGCTGCAACGGCGCGGGGGCGGACCGAAGTCCCCGCCACGCAAAGCCGCGATAATGCGCGTTTGCCCGCAACGAACCCGTTCATGCTGCAGTTCGACCTCATCACCACCGATTCCGCCAGCCATGCGCGACGTGCACGGCTGACGCTCAACCACGGCGTCGTGCAGACGCCTATCTTCATGCCTGTGGGAACCTATGGCACTGTCAAGGGCGTCATGCCGCGCAGCCTTGAGGAAATGGGCGCGCAGATCATTCTAGGCAATACCTTTCACCTGTGGATGCGACCGGGGCTGGACGTGATGCGCAGCTTCGGTGGCCTGCACGCCTTCGAACAGTGGGACAAGCCAATCCTCACTGACTCCGGCGGTTTCCAGGTCTGGAGCCTGGGCGAGATGCGCAAGATCACCGAGGAAGGCGTGCACTTTGCCTCGCCCGTCAACGGCGACAAGCTGTTCATGTCCCCCGAGGTCAGCATGCAGATCCAGACGGTGCTCAATTCCGACATTGTCATGCAGCTCGACGAGTGCACGCCTTACGAAACCAAGGGGCACATCACCACCGAAGCCGAAGCACGCCAGAGCATGGAAATGAGCCTGCGCTGGGCGCGCCGCAGCCAGGAGGAATTTGCGCGGCTGCAAAACCCCAATGCGCTGTTTGGCATCGTGCAAGGCGGCATGTTCGAACACCTGCGCGAGGAGTCGCTGCAGCAGCTGGTGGCGATGGACTTTCCCGGCTACGCCATCGGCGGCGTCAGTGTTGGCGAGCCCAAGGAGGAAATGCGCCGCATCATGGCGCACACGCCGCACCGCCTTCCGCAGGACAAGCCGCGCTACCTGATGGGCGTGGGTACGCCCGAAGATCTGGTTGAGGGCGTGGCCTGTGGCGTGGACATGTTCGACTGCGTGATGCCCACGCGCAACGCGCGCAACGGTACGGTATTCACCCGTTATGGCGATTTGAAAATCCGCAATGCCCGCCACCGCAGCGACCATCAACCGCTTGATCCCAGCTGCACGTGCTATACCTGCGCCGGCACCAGCGGCGTGAGCTGGGAAAACGGCGGCCGCGGCGGCTTCTCGCGTGCCTATCTGCACCATCTGGACCGCTGCGGCGAAATGCTGGGGCCGATGCTGACAACCATCCACAACCTGCATTACTACCTGAACCTGATGCAGGAAATACGCACGGCACTGGAGCAGGCCTGCTTTGGCGCGTTCCGGACGGCATTCGCCGAGCAGCGCGCGCGCGGCGTGTGACCAACGACGCGCTTGCGCCCGCGCTACGCAAAGCCCGCCAGCGTGACCTTGCCAATGCTTTGTCCGCTCTCCAGCAGCGCATGGGCCTTGCGCAGGTTGGCCGCATTGATGGCGCCCAGCGACTGCCGCCGCGTCGACACGATTTTCCCCTGCTTGGCAAGCTGCGCGACCTGCTGCAGGATCTCCTGTTGCCGGGCGATATCGGCCGTACAAAACAGCGGCCGGGTGAACATGAACTCCCAGTGCACCGACACGCTCTTTGATTTGAGGGGCATGATGTCCAGCCCCTGCGGATCATCGATCAGCGCCATCCGCCCTTGTGGTGCGATGAACCGGGCGATGTCGGCCAGGCAGTCCTGCGTCTGATTGGTGGAAAACACGAACGCGGGCGCACCCAATCCCAGTGCCTCGACCTGCGGAGCCAGCGGCTTGCGATGGTCGATGACATGGTGCGCGCCCATCTGCCGCACCCATGCAACCGATTCGGGACGTGAGGCTGTGGCGATGACTGTGAGATCGGTGAGCGCACGCACCAACTGAATCGCCATCGATCCCACGCCCCCCGCTGCGCCAAGAATGACGATCGCGCGGGTGCCGCCAGCCACCAACTCCGCGACTTTCAGGCGATCAAACAGCGTTTCCCAGGCTGTCAATGCCGTCAGCGGTAGCGCAGCCGCGTCCTCGTCACCCAACGAGGCGGGCGCATGCGCGGCAATGCGCGCATCCACGGCCTGCCGCTGTGCATAGCTGCCGGGGCGATCCAGCGCACCGGCATAGAACACCCGGTCACCCGGTTGAAAACCCCGCACTGCAGCGCCTACCGCCACAACCTTGCCGGCGGCATCCCAGCCGGGAATGCGCCAGTTTCCCTCAGCGGGCGTCGCAGACGCGCGCACTTTCGTATCCACCGGATTGACGGCAATGGCCTGAACGTCGACCAGCAGGTCGTGCTGACCGTATTCCGGATCAGGCAGTTCAAGATCGACCAGGGCTTCTGGATGGTCGATGGGCAAGGGGCGGTTGAAACCCACGGCTTTCATGATGGACTCCTAGAACAATTGGAGGCGTCATTGTTGATAGTATTCTTATATTTTTAAAGTACGCACATACCTTGCATATAGTGTCGAAAAAGGAACCATGATGGGCCGTACCACCCATGCATCATTTGATTGCGCAGTCGGCTGTTCGGTCGAAGCTACGCTGAGCCTCATTGGCGGCAAATGGAAAGGCGTGATCCTCTATCGGCTGCTGGAAGCGCAGGTGCTTCGTTTCAATGAGCTGCGGCGCATATTGCCCAACATCACGCAGCGCATGCTGACCAACCAGCTGCGCGAGCTTGAGCGCGACGGTCTGGTCGCGCGAAAGATCTATGCGGAAGTTCCCCCAAAGGTGGAATACCGCCTGACCGATTACGGGCTGACGCTGGCACCTGTCATTGAGGCACTAAAGAACTGGGGCGATACGCATCTGCAGCAGACGGTGCAGCAAGCAGCCTGAGCATGCATGGCCCGCAGAACCCGGCAGCGCGAGACGCGTGCCGAACGCGGGTTACCCACTACGCTCGCGAATACGCTGGCGATTGATCGCCAGCGCTTGCTCAGTAGGCTCCCAGTCGCCCCAGAACGCATCAGGGATGGCTGGAAAATCCGCGCGCGTGATGCCAGGATAGGTAGGTTTGTAGCCACGCCGGCGCATCTCCGCCACCAATGCCTGATGGCGCTTGGCAAGAAACTGCAGGCGCGTATAGAAAAACAGCACGTGTCCCTTGCCAAGCGTGTAGGCGGCGGGCTGCACGAACGTGCCGCGCGCTGCCGCTTTTTCGGCCAGCGCGAATACGCGGGGTAGCTCCCGGTATTCGGCGACCAGGTGCGGACCACTCAACTCTTCAACGGGCACGCAGTTGATACGGGTCATGGCGCTCCCCAAACCAGCAGAGGCACCTAATCAATGGCGATCTGCCAGCGCATGTGCAATGGTGCCCAGATCAACGTATTCCAGCTCACCGCCGATAGGTACGCCACGTGCCAGCCGCGTGGCACGGATGCCGCGCTTGGCCAGCGCCTGACTGATGATGTGCGCCGTTGCCTCGCCCTCGGCGGTAAAGCTGGTGGCCACGATGACTTCCTCAATCACGCCGTCGCTGGCGCGGACCATCAGTTCGGCCAATCCCAGCTCGGCAATGCCGACACCGTCAAGCGGGCTGATGCGCCCCTGCAGCACAAAGTACAGGCCGTCGTAGGCGCCCGTGCGCTCCAGCACCGCCTGATCGGAGGGCGTCTCGACCACGCACAGACGGGTCTGGTCACGCGCCGGATCGGCGCAGGTGCTGCAGATCGGCTGCTCGGAAAACGTGTGACAGCGCTCGCAATGCCGGATGTTGCGCACCGCCGCCATCAGCGCATCGGCCAGCCGCTGCGCGCCGTCGCGATCGTGCTGCAGCAGATGGTAGGCCATGCGTGCAGCCGATTTCGCGCCCACGCCCGGCAGTTGGCGCAGCGCCTCGATCAACGCCTCCAGGCTGTCAGGAATGGTGCTCACGAGTGACAGGTTGCAATGGCACGCCGCACGTGCATCGACGACGCTACCGGCATCCGCATCAGAACGGCAGTTTCAGACCGCCCAGGCCTCCCAGGCCGCCCATTCCACCGGTGAGCTTGCCCATCTTTTCCTGCTCGACTTCGCTGGCCTTGCGCAGGCCCGCATTGAATGCGGCCGCGACGAGATCCTCCAGCATGTCCTTGTCCTCGGCCAGCAAGCTGGGATCGATGGTGACACGGCGCACCTCGTGCTTGGCGGTCATCACGACCTTGACCAGTCCGGCACCAGACTCGCCCTCGACCTCGATGTTGGCGAGTTCTTCCTGCGCTTTCTTGAGGTTTTCCTGCATGGCCTGGGCTTGCTTGAGCAATCCGGCCATCTGTCCCTTGTTGAACATGGAGTTTCCTTGGTTGATTGAATGATGATGAGAGCCAGCAAGTCACGCCAGGCGCAACCGCCAAACTATTTATTGGTGTGACGCAGCCTGCGTCACCACAGGATGGATGCTGCCGGGCACGATCTGCCCGCCCAGATTCTCGCGCAACCACTGCACGCGCGGATCTTCCTCGACAATGGCTTCGGCGCGGCGCTGCGCGGCTTCCTTCAATGCCTGCTGCTGCTGGGCGGGGCTGTGCTCGGCCTGGCCCTGCTCGACAACGATCCGGAACGCAACACCGGTTTGCGCCAGCACCGTCTCCAGTTTCTTGCGCAGGGCATCGCCCAACAGGCTGGTGTTGGCGATGCGCAAGCTGAGTTGCGCGCCATCACGGCCCACCAGCTGCGACTGCATTGCCAGTTCACGCACCAGTGCAGTCAGCTGGCCACGCTCCACCAGGTCGCTTACCAACGCATGCCACCATGCATCGAGTGGCAGTGCGGCATCCGGCAAGCGCACCGCACTTTCTTGCGGCGCCGCCGCGCAGGGCTGACTGTTCTCGTCAGGGCGCGCCGGTACAGCTACGTCCGTTGGCGTGTCAACAGCGGACGAAGGTTGTGGCACGACGGCCTCAACGGATTGCGGCACGACGGTTTCAACGGATTGCGGCGCCGACGCCGCGGAGGCAACGGATTGCGCTGCATCCGGCTGTTGCACCACGGCCGGAGGCTGAGACATTTGCGGCGGCTGTACCTCCCACGGCGGCAGCGTGCGTGCGTCCGGCGCCGGTATGGCGGTCTCCGGCTTCTTCTCGGCTTCGATCACAGCAGAGTGCGCCTGATGATCCAATGCGTGGGTGTGCTCCCGCGGCGCCAGCGCGGCTGGGGCCTGATCTACGGAAGTCGCAGCGGATGGTGCCGGCTGCGCCGATGGCGCTGGTGCTTCGACGTTGGCTGGCGCGAAACCGCCGGCAGGCTGCGTCTGCACCCGGATTTCCCCCGGCGGCAGCTTGAAGGCAAGAAGCCGCAGCAGCACCATGACCAGCCCGGAATACTCGTCCGGGGCCAGCCCTAGTTCTTCCCTGCCCTTGAGACACAACGTGTAGAGCAGCTGCGTCTCATCGGGTGGCAGCTGGGCGGCCAAGTCCTTCAGGCGCGCGGCATCAGGCTCGTCCAGCGTTTCTTCTGCCAAGTTCGGCAAACTCTGCAGCAAAGCCATCTTCTGCAGTGCCAGTGCCATATCCTCCAGCAGGGACGCGGCTGCGATGCCTTCCTGGCGCAATGCATCGACCAGCGCAACCACGGCCGCGCCATTCGACTGCGCAAGCGCCCCGATGGCATCCAGCACATAGCGCTTGTCAACTACACCGAGCATGCGCCGAACCGTTGCCTCCACCAGCGCCCCATCGCCGAAGGCAATCGCCTGGTCTGTCAGCGACAGTGCATCGCGCATCGAACCCCGCGCGGCGCGAGCCAGCAACTGCAGGCTGGGCCGATCGTAGGGCACGCCTTCCTTGCCGAGTACCTGCTGCAGGTGCTCGGCCACGGTCTGTGGCGCCATGGGCCGCAGATTGAACTGCAGACAGCGCGAGAGCACCGTTACCGGAACCTTCTGCGGATCGGTCGTGGCGAGCACGAACTTGAGGTACTCCGGCGGCTCCTCCAGCGTTTTCAGCATCGCGTTGAACGCGGTGTTGGAGAGCATGTGCACTTCGTCGATCATGAAGACCTTGAAGCGCCCCTGCACCGGCTTGTAAACGGCCTGTTCCATCAGGCTCTGTACTTCTTCAACGCCACGGTTGGATGCCGCATCAAGCTCGGTGTAATCGACGAACCGGCCTGCATCGATATCGCGACACGCCTGACAGACGCCACAGGGATGCGCTGTGATGCCACCCTGCCCGTCCGGGCCCTGGCAGTTGAGCGACTTGGCCAATATGCGTGAAACGGTGGTCTTGCCCACGCCGCGCGTGCCCGTGAACAGATAGGCATGGTGCAGGCGCTGCTTGGCCAGTGCATTGGAGAGGGCCTGCACCACGTGTTCCTGCCCCACCATCTCCTCGAAGTTCTGAGGACGGTATTTGCGGGCGAGCACGAGATAAGACATAGCACTCGATTCTAAGGCAAGGCTTGGCACGGGGGCTTTAGCCCACTCTCCAGCCAGACGCGCCAATGGCTTATCCGTTGGGCGAGAATTCCAGCGTCAACACCGGATGCACCCGCCCATTATCCTTGGGCAGAGTCTCTGCCGCATCCAGCGCACGCAGCACAGCGTCATCCCAGGCAACGTTGCCGCTGGAGCGCATGACGCGTCTGCTGGTTATACGGCCTGCGCTGTCGACGCGGACTTCCACGACAGCGGTTGGATTGCCCACCAGCACGCCAGGGAACTGGATGTGGGGCCGCACGCGCGCAATGACCTGACCGGCATAGCCTGCAGATGGCCCTGAGGTCTGCGCCGCAGTACCGGTGGAACCAGTGGCTCCAGTCGCGCCGGCAAGGCTCTGGATGCGTTGCAGCTCCGCCTCACGCCGTGCCTCGGCTTCGGCGGCCTCGCGCTTTTTCTTCGCGGCAGCCTCTTGTTCTGCCTTCTTCTTCTTCGCAGCGGCCTCTTGCTCAGCCTTCTTTTTCGCGGCGGCAGCCTCCGCTGCTTTCTTTTGCTTGGTCGCCTCCTCCTCGGCACGTTTCTTTTGAGCCGCGGCTTCTTCTTCCGCCTTTTTCTTGGCGGCGGCAGCCTCCTGCGCCTTCTTGCGCTCGGCCTCCTGCTGCTGGGCTTTCTGCCTGGCCGCTTGCGCCTCCTGCGCCTTGCGCCTGAGCTCGGCCTGTTTGGCCAATTCCCGCTTGCGGCGCTCTTCCTGCAAAACGAGTTCCGGATCTGGCTCGGGTGCCGGCTCCTCCACGGGTTGCGGCGCGGAGGTTGGTTGTGGCTGCGGTGATTCGAAGGACTCGGCAGGTTCAGTCGTCGGGCCATCTGACTGCGCAGAGGCAGCGGCAGGCGCCGCCTGCTGCGGCAGAGCAGACCACAGCTCCGCTGCGACCAGCGTTTCAGTGGGCCGCTTGAAGCTGGCACCGATCATGAAGGCAGCAATCAGCCCCACATGCACCAGCACCGCCCATGCCACGGCGCGCAACGGCATGCGCTGCGGTGGCGGCGTCAATGGGACTTGTGAAGGAGAGCTTATCGGTGGCATGGGCCTGGATTCCAAAGCGTTGGTGAGTGGTCGGGGCACGCTGCCGCGTCCACCTCAGAAATTGGCTGCGCTCACTCACGGTTGACCAAAAAGGCCACCCGTGCGGTGATGCTGCCCTGCAGCGCCCCCATGGCATTCATGACATGTTCGTAGTTGGCTTGCTTGTCACCCACGATGACCACCGCAATCTGCTCGGCCGCCTTGCCTTGGGCCATTTGGCTGTCTTGCCATGCCTTGACGACATCGCCCACTTCATCCAGCGTCACGGCGCGCTGCACACCCTCGAACTCCCATTGCAGCGTACCGTCTGTGGCAACGTGCACCTGGGCAAATACCGGCGGCGTCTGGTCAGCGCTGCCCACCTTGGGGGCGTTGATCACCCCCGGGGTGACCATGGGCGCCGTGACCATGAAGATCACCAGCAGCACCAGCATGACGTCGATGAACGGCACGACGTTGATCTCACTCATCCCGCGGCGACTGCGTCCACGGCGTGCTATGGCGGCCATACTCGTGGTCCTCGAATACGCGGCGTATCGTCAATGACCTGCACCACTGCTGGCGTGGCTGGCACTGAGATTGCGCTGCAGAATGTTGGTGAACTCGTCGGTGAACGTCTCCAGCCTGATGGCCGTGCGGTCAATCTCCCGGCTGAACCGGTTGAAGGCGACCACTGCGGGAATGGCCGCAAACAGCCCCATGGCGGTGGCAACCAGCGCCTCGGCAATGCCTGGCGCTACGGTTGCCAGGGAAATCTGCTCCATGCTGGCAAAGCCCGTAAAAGCATGCATGATGCCCCAGACCGTACCGAACAGACCCACATAGGGTGCGATCGAACCGACGGTGCCGAGAAAGGACAAACCGTCTTCAAGTGCATCCATCTCCCGATTGAAGCTGGCCAGCATGGCCCGACGCGAACCGTCAATCAACGTCGCAGCATCTTGCACCTGACGCTCGCGCAGCTTGTGATATTCCCGCATGCCGTTGGCAAACACCCGCTCCAGAGGCCCCGCCGAGCGGGCATTCTGCACCGCGGCGGTGTAGAGGTCGTTGAGACTGGCGCCGGACCAGAAGTCCTCCTCGAACTCACCATTGAGTCTGCGCACGTCCTTGAGCATTTTGCGCTTTTTGAAAATGACCGCCCAGCTGGCGATCGAGCCGGCGATCAGAATCAGCATGACTGCCTGCACCACCCACGTGGCGTGCAGGATCAGCTGAACAATCGACATGTCGGTTTGGGGAGTCATGAAAACAATTGCTGAACGTGTTGAGGAATGCGCGCAGGCCTGAGGCTGTCGGCCTGCACCCAGCCAATGCGCACTTGCGCATCAACCAGAAGTGTAGAGCCACCGCCTGCTTCCGCGCGCAGAACTTGCTGGTGCATCTGCATGGATGCCCTACCCATCTGCGCCACACGGGCGGTAGCGAGCAAGGCGTCATCCAACCGGGCAGGCAGAAGGTAGCGCAGCTGCAGCTCGGTTACGACAAACATTCCGCCCAGTTGTTCCCGCGCCTGTGCCTGGCCAATCCCCTTGCTGCGCAACCATTCCGAGCGCGCGCGCTCCATGAACTTGAGGTAGTTGGCGTGGTAGACGATGCCCCCAGCATCCGTGTCTTCCCAATAAACCCGCAGTGGCAGCACAAACGGTTTGTCTGGCGCTGCGCTGTCTGCATAACGATCAGGCATGTCTTACGCTCCTCGAGTTCTCAATCATGCACAAGGGACATGCGCGCGCAGCGTCCATGCGGCGCACCAACAGGCCAGAAGCGAAAGGCCTCACTTGACCTGCTTCAGGTCAGGCGAGGCCTGCGCGAGATGGTAAACCTGTCGAGCCGTTTATTCGCGCGAGACATCGCGCGCGCTTGGCGGCACAAAGGGCTGCTCACCCGGCATGGCATGCGGCATCATATGCGACTCTAGGTTGCGCATCACCCAGATGGAACCGACCACAGCGATGACCAAAGTAATGATTGTAAAAATCATCGCCATGAAGTTCCAGCCGCCATCCGACTTGGGGCTCATGTGCAGGAAATACACCATGTGCACCAGCACCTGTGCCACAGCGAATATCAGCACCACCGCCACTGTCGTGGCGCGGCTCTCGAACGTACCGGCCATCACCACCCAGAACGGGATGACCGTCAGGATCACGGACAGAACGAAGCCAATCACATAATCCTTGAGGGTCCCATGTGAAGCGCCGTGCGCGTCATGGCCATGTTCATGGTTTGTCTGGCTCATCCCACCACTCCAATCAGATAAACGTAAGAAAACACCACGATCCAGATAACGTCCAGAAAGTGCCAGAACATCGACAGGCACATCAGGCGGCGATGGTTGGCCTCGATCAGCTTGTGCTTGCGGATCTGGAACACCAGCACGATCAGCCAGATCAGGCCAAACGTCACGTGCAGGCCATGGGTGCCCACCAGCGTGAAGAATGACGACAGGAAGGCACTGCGCTGGGGTGTCGCCCCTAGGTGAATCAGGTGGCGGAACTCGTAGATCTCGATAGCCAGGAACGCCAGGCCGAACAAAGCCGTCACCAACAGCCACAGAATCGTGCCGCGCACATTGTTTTTGTACGACTGCAGCATCGCAAAGCCGAAGGTGATCGACGAGAACAGCAGCATGAACGTGTTGACCAGAATCAACCGCAGATCGAACAGATCGGCCGGCGCCGGTCCGGCCGCATAACTACGCCCGAGCACGGCGAACACTGCAAACAGGATCGCGAAGATGAGGCAGTCGCTCATCAAATAGATCCAGAAGCCGATGCCTGTGGTGTTGTTGGTATGACCATGCCCGTCATGGGCGTGGGGGTCTTCCTTGACGAAGTACTCGCGCTGCCCTGCAGCAGCGCCAACGGTAGGGGCTGTCATATCTTTGCTAACTCCGTCAAATCAATGGCTCGTCTGCGCAGCCAGTTGCAGCTGCCGCGCGCGCGCCTCTTCCGTCTTGCGGACCTCTTCGGCGGGAATGTAGTAATCCCGGTCGTAATTGAAGGTGTGGTAGATCGCCAGGCCAATGATGGCCGCAAAACTCACAATGGCCAGCCACCAGATGTAGAAGATCATGGCAAACCCAAAGACCACGCTAATGGCACTGAGCACCACCCCCATGCCGGTGTACTTGGGCATGTGGATCGGAACAAAGCCGTCTTGTGGTGACTTGGCACCGTGTTTCTTCATGTCCCACCACGCATCGTTGTCATGCACGATCGGCGAGAACGCGAAGTTGTAGGCCGGCGGCGGGGAAGAGGTTGCCCACTCCAGCGAACGACCATCTCCCCAGGCATCACCTGTAAGGTCACGGGTCTTCTCGCGCTGCATCCAGCCTACGACGATAGATAGCACGAACGCCAGAATCCCTGCCCCGATCAACAAGCCTCCGAGCAGCGCCACGATGAAGTAAGGCTGCAGTGAAGCATCGGGGAACTGGCTGACGCGGCGCGTCACCCCCATCAGGCCCATGATATACAACGGCGTGAAGGCGACCCAGAAACCGATCAGCCAGCACCAGAAGGACACCTTGCCCCAGAAGTCGTTGAGTTTGAAACCAAACATCTTCGGGAACCAGAACACGATACCGGCGAAGATGCCGAACACCACACCGCCAATGATGGTGTTGTGGAAGTGCGCAACCAGGAACAGCGTGTTGTGCAACACGAAGTCAGCCGCAGGAATGGCCAACATGACGCCCGTCATGCCACCGATGACGAAGGTAAACATGAAGCCCAGCGTCCAGTACATCGGCACTTCGAACTTGATGCGGCCGCGGTACATGGTGAACAACCAGTTGAACACCTTGGCGCCCGTAGGAATCGAGATGATCATGGTCGCAATGCCAAAGAAGGCATTGACATTCGCCCCCGCACCCATGGTGAAGAAGTGGTGCAGCCAAACCAGATATGACAGCACCGTGATCGCCATCGTCGCGAACACCATCGACTTGTAGCCAAACAGGCGCTTCTTCGTAAAGACGGGCACGATTTCCGAAAAGATTCCGAAGGCAGGCAGAACCAGGATGTAGACCTCGGGGTGACCCCAGATCCAGATCAGGTTCACGTACATCATCGGGTTGCCCCCGAGCTGGTTCGTGAAGAAGTTCGTACCCAGATAGCGATCAAGGGTCAGCAGAATCAGCGTAGCCGTCAGGATCGGGAACGTCGCGACAATCAGCATGTTGGCGCCAAAGGCCGTCCATGTGAACACCGGCAGGCGCATCCAGGTCATGCCGGGCGCGCGCATGCGGATGATGGTCACCAACATGTTGATGCCCGACAACGTCGTGCCCACGCCGGCGATGTTGAGCGCCCAGAGGTAATAGTCAACCCCTGTGCCCGGGCTATAGTCAATCCCCGAAAGCGGCGGATACGCCAGCCAACCGGTCTGCGCAAACTCCCCGACAAAGAGGGAGATCATCACCAGCACCGCGCCAGCCGTAGTCATCCAGAAGCTGAAGTTGTTCAGGAACGGGAATGCCACATCTCGCGCACCGATCTGCAGCGGCACCAGATAGTTGAAGAAGGCCGTCACGAACGGCATCGCTACGAAGAAGATCATGATGACCGCGTGCACGGTAAACACCTGATCGTAGTGGTGGGCGTTCAGATAGCCCTCACTGCCGCCGGAAGCCATCGCCTGCTGCAGGCGCATCATCAGCGCGTCGGCAAAGCCACGCAGCAGCATGACCAGCCCCAGGACGCCGTACATGATGCCGATCTTCTTATGGTCAATGGTTGTGAACCATTCTCTCCACAGGTAACCCCAGAGCTTGTACTTGGTCAGCAGACCAACAAACACCAAGGCACCGAGCATGACGGCAATGAAAGTCACCATGATCACCGGCTCCTTGAGCATCGGGAAGGTGACATGATCAAACGTGAAGCGCCCGAGCACTGGGTGCACGGCGTCGTTGAAAAATGCTGCAGACATCTTGTTGTATTCCTGAAATTACAGTGCGAGAGGCGCAGCCGTATCCGCACTGCTGACACGTTGCGGGGCAACCTCTTGCAGGCGCTGCACATCATCTCGTAGCGTGACGCGCGCCGGCGTAGTCAAATCGCGCGCGACCGTCTCGGTCGTGCAGAGATCTCCTGGAATGATGCCGGAGTACTTCACCAGATCCAGCTGCGTCTGCATGGAACGACGGCTGTCGTAACGCAGGCGTTTGTAGTTATCGAGGCTGTCGATGCCACCACCTCCGGCCACGTCGATATGCATCATCTCATCCATGCACATCATGCCGGGACGAGTGCAACGATTGAGAATGGCATGAAAGAGGTCAGGCTCAACACTGGCGTAGTAGCGCGTGCCGAAGTACTCCATGAAGCCGCGCTCATTCGGCTGATCGGGCTGATCGAGCTCCACAAACGTGGCGCGATCAAGCGTCTGGGACGCACTGCGCACGCCGTTGATCCACTCTTCGAACCCGGCGTCGGTCAACGCCTTGAACTCGAAGTGCATCTGGCTAAACCCCCAGCCTGTGTAGTTGGCAGAGAAGCCACGATACGTGCCGGGCTCATTGATAACCGCATGCAGCTGCGTCTGCATGCCCGGCATCGCATAAATCTGCCCAGCAAGCGCTGGCACGGAGAAGGAGTTCATCGTCGACACCGACGTCAGGCGAAACTCGATTGGCACATTCACCGGCGCAGCCAGCTCATTGATCGTCGCGATGCCGTAATCGGGATAGATGAACAGCCACTTCCAGTCCAGCGCCGCCACTTCCACACGCAGCGGCTTGACATCCACTGCCTGCGCGTCATCGGCACGATCAGGATCGAGCACAACAGCGGTCAAGCGCTTGACCGCGCCCAGATTCTCTTCGACGCCAGCAATGCGCGTATCGCTGTCGATGCGCGTCAAAGGACGATAAGGATCCAGCAAATGCGAGGACCCCCATGTCACCGTGGCCAGCACGATGATGATGGCCACGGGCGCGCCCCAAATCAGCAACTCCAGCTTGTTGGAGTGATGGAAGTCAGGGTCATACTCGGCATTCGCACTTTCCCGATACTTCCATGCGTAGTAGAAGGTGGCACAAATCACCGGCACGATGATCAGCAGCATGATTGCCACCGAAAAAATCACCAGACGACTCTGCTGACTGGCCACGTAGCCGGACGGATTGATCACTGTCCAGTCACACCCTGTCAGCAGCAAGGATGCCATCACCGTCAGGGCAAAGGGGGTCGCTTTTCTCATGCACACCTCAATGAATTGAACCCGAAGCGCCGCGCACTACGGTTGCTCCGCCTTTTCATGACGCCAAATCCGGCGCGATACCGCAGCAGCGCCATCGACGCGCGCAGCCCAGATTGACCATTGAAAAATCAACGCGCATTCTATCCCTTTTTGGGTGCGCGCCTTGTAGCGTAACTGCCGCCAGGGCTTCCCGCGGGGCGAATCGCCGCCGCGCGCCCTCCGACTGCCACGCGCGTTCAAGTTCAGACCTGCCGCCGCACAAGCTATCAAGGGAAACGCCGGCGCAAACAAGCGGCGTCCGAGGCACACGCGTATGCGCCCAACATCGCATCCATGACGGCTTGCTATCAACGGGACAGACGATATACCCCCTGGGGAGGCCTGTGACTCGCGCCCCAGTTAAACCGACCTAAAGCCTGCCGCCGCGCCGCGCAATGGCAGCGAGACCGACAGCGTGACGGGCACAGACAACCTTTGCAGCCACACACTGTCGTAACTGACCGGGTCGCCGCTGAACGATTCATCTCCGCGCCTGCGGGGAACGCCCAGCATGACAGACACACAACAACCCGAGGTGCGGTTCATCCCCGCGCCTGCGGGGAACGCGGGCCGGTCTGGCTTCTGAATCGCCGTTCCGTACTTTCCTGGAATGCCTCGCCCAGCTGGCGCATCAGCGGTGCGGTCTGGCCTTCAATGGCCAGGCGCTGCAGGGCCTCGCGCGCCTCGCGGTCGTCGATGACGATGCCGGCCTTGAGCTGGATGTTGCTGCCTGCCATTGCGGTTTGCCCTTTGCGATGTCAAAATTGCCACAGTTCATCGGGTGAGAAGGCCGCGCCAGGTCCACCGACCCTACACCCGGAATGACCCCGCATGTGGCGCCGTGCGGGGTCTTCGTTTGTCTACTCTTCGCTTGCTCTGCGGTACAGGCGCACGCCCACGCGCCAGCTATCCGGCGACTGATCAGCTGCCCTGAAGGCGGTCACACCCACCCAGCCGCTGGGGCCACGCTCAAACACCAGCAACACCGGCGCATCTTCCCCATCAATGATGTAACGCGCCACATAGCGCCTGCGCACTTCTGCACGCGCGGCGGATTCAATCCATTCAATGCGTACCCAGATTTCGTCAGGGTCTTGCAGGGCCTCTGCCAGCAATGGCAGGTAACGCTCACGGCCACGCTTGCGTACCGGTTCATCCCCGCGCCTGCGGGGAACGCTGCTCGATCCACTGCGGCAGATTGTTGGCGCGCGGTTCATCCCCGCGCCTGCGGGGAACGCCACACGGCATCAGGCCCATACCTGTCCCCGCGCGGTTCATCCCCGCGCCTGCGGGGAACGCTTCGCGCAGCTGATTACCGGCTCACGCCCGGGCGGTTCATCCCCGCGCCTGCGGGGAACGCATGAAAAAACCCGCCGAAGCGGGTTTGGCTGCCGGTTCATCCCCGCGCCTGCGGGGAACGCAGCAGCGGCCACGCCGACCGCACCTGGGCGTGCGGTTCATCCCCGCGCCTGCGGGGAACGCTCCGCCGGTGCGCGGGCGGGCGGTGCGGCGCTCGGCGTTCATCCCCGCGCCTGCGGGGAACGCGCGCAAGAGCGCGCAGGAAAAAATCCTGTGGCCGGTTCATCCCCGCGCCTGCGGGGAACGCCGCGGATTTTCGCAAGGTGCAAAAAACCACGACGGTTCATCCCCGCGCCTGCGGGGAACGCGAACAGCTCAGCCTGCACAATGCCCGTCAATGCGGTTCATCCCCGCGCCTGCGGGGAACGCAGCTGTGTCATGGTTGTGATCGGGTTTTACGGCGGTTCATCCCCGCGCCTGCGGGGAACGCTATTCGGCCACGTCCACGCCATGGCGGGTGAGCGGTTCATCCCCGCGCCTGCGGGGAACGCGCCGGTCCGGTTGTGATGGGGCTGTGCCCCATCGGTTCATCCCCGCGCCTGCGGGGAACGCAGTGCCAGCGGCAATGCAATACGTGCTCCGGTCGGTTCATCCCCGCGCCTGCGGGGAACGCGTCCAGCCGGTCAGACAGCAGGCTTTGCATCTGCGGTTCATCCCCGCGCCTGCGGGGAACGCGTGGGCAGAGCATCAACGATTTCCTGCGTGCGCGGTTCATCCCCGCGCCTGCGGGGAACGCCACGAGGAGCTCCACGCCCTCGTGACACGCGCCGGTTCATCCCCGCGCCTGCGGGGAACGCTTGGAGAAGACCTCAACGCCCTGCACAACGCGCGGTTCATCCCCGCGCCTGCGGGGAACGCGCATCCTCCAAGGGTGTTCGTGGTGAAGCAGCCGGTTCATCCCCGCGCCTGCGGGGAACGCTCGTAAAACGGGTGCCACGTCTGCTCCTCCATCGGTTCATCCCCGCGCCTGCGGGGAACGCGTCCTCGTCGGCCTTCGTCCTGCGCCTCCTGGCGGTTCATCCCCGCGCCTGCGGGGAACGCCTGCTTCGCCTGCTGGCGGTTGTGGAGGATGACGGTTCATCCCCGCGCCTGCGGGGAACGCGGAAGTGGGATATCGAGAGCTGGAAACGTCTACGGTTCATCCCCGCGCCTGCGGGGAACGCTGGAATGGCCCGTACTTCGGTATCGACTGGGGCGGTTCATCCCCGCGCCTGCGGGGAACGCTTGACCGAATTTGCGAACGCTGCAGGCCAGTCCGGTTCATCCCCGCGCCTGCGGGGAACGCCTGGATGAACGTCAAGCCGCTCTGCCAAGCGGCGGTTCATCCCCGCGCCTGCGGGGAACGCTTTTGGGCGTCAGTTTGCGCCATTGGATCTGTGCGGTTCATCCCCGCGCCTGCGGGGAACGCGGTGTCTGCCGGGAAGATGGACATCTTGATACGCGGTTCATCCCCGCGCCTGCGGGGAACGCTGGCAATAGGGTTCTCACGCTCCCACTGCCTCTGGTTCATCCCCGCGCCTGCGGGGAACGCGCGTCCATTTCCTCGGCCTCGCGTGGTGTCAGCGGTTCATCCCCGCGCCTGCGGGGAACGCGGCTTTTTTGCGCCCTACCACTACAGAGCGAACGGTTCATCCCCGCGCCTGCGGGGAACGCGTCATGGACACCGGCCAGGCGCTTACTCGGTTCGGTTCATCCCCGCGCCTGCGGGGAACGCGAGCTGCGGGGCCGGGATGCAGATATTGCGATCGGTTCATCCCCGCGCCTGCGGGGAACGCCAGCGCCAGCAGCTTGGGAATATCGCGGTCGGCGGTTCATCCCCGCGCCTGCGGGGAACGCTGCGTCCATGACAGCGGCGAACAGCGCCACGACTGGTTCATCCCCGCGCCTGCGGGGAACGCTTTGGCAGCACGGCCTAAAGCTACAAGCATGCCGGTTCATCCCCGCGCCTGCGGGGAACGCGACAAAAGGGGTTAGCACATGAGCGCTAACCCCGGTTCATCCCCGCGCCTGCGGGGAACGCGTTCCACGGCCATCCCTTGAGTCGGTAAAGCTCGGTTCATCCCCGCGCCTGCGGGGAACGCTACGCGGTATGACGGGAGGGTGTAATCAAGGCCGGTTCATCCCCGCGCCTGCGGGGAACGCGTGACGATGATGCGTCTCGATGGGCGGTGTTTCGGTTCATCCCCGCGCCTGCGGGGAACGCTCATCAACTCATCGATAGTTATGCCGCGCTCTCGGTTCATCCCCGCGCCTGCGGGGAACGCTGTGGCAAAGCCCTAAACCATCCAGCCGTGACCGGTTCATCCCCGCGCCTGCGGGGAACGCCGCTGATACCGGCCCTCGAAATGCAGCGCAAACGGTTCATCCCCGCGCCTGCGGGGAACGCGGCGTTGACCGCATTGAGGTTACCGGCGAGCGCGGTTCATCCCCGCGCCTGCGGGGAACGCGCGGTCATCGCAAGCTCGCGCAGAAGCACGGACGGTTCATCCCCGCGCCTGCGGGGAACGCATTTGCCCACCTGCAAACGGTGAGAGTCCGGTACGGTTCATCCCCGCGCCTGCGGGGAACGCCCCGGTGAGCCGATTTGATCCTGGCAATGAGCGCGGTTCATCCCCGCGCCTGCGGGGAACGCTCGCCCTCGCTGTAGCGCGTCTCGCCGCTGTACGGTTCATCCCCGCGCCTGCGGGGAACGCGCGCGCCAGCAACACAGCCACCCAAGCGGTGGCGGTTCATCCCCGCGCCTGCGGGGAACGCATCAGGTCGTGACCGGCGCGCCTGAGAACTACCGGTTCATCCCCGCGCCTGCGGGGAACGCGGCGGGATGTACCACAGCCGATACCATCCGGCCGGTTCATCCCCGCGCCTGCGGGGAACGCCCCTCTTGGCGGTTCGTCGGTGCAAAGTCGATCGGTTCATCCCCGCGCCTGCGGGGAACGCCAACGCCGGAAAAAACTGACCGCCGCCGATGTCGGTTCATCCCCGCGCCTGCGGGGAACGCCACCAATGGTCCAGAGAGGAAGAAGCGGCAAACGGTTCATCCCCGCGCCTGCGGGGAACGCGCGCGCACCGTGGAAGCCGATGTGTACGCGCTCGGTTCATCCCCGCGCCTGCGGGGAACGCGACCTCTACGACGCGCTGGATTCATGCGTTGCCGGTTCATCCCCGCGCCTGCGGGGAACGCCACCAATGGTCCAGAGAGGAAGAAGCGGCAAACGGTTCATCCCCGCGCCTGCGGGGAACGCGCGCGCACCGTGGAAGCCGATGTGTACGCGCTCGGTTCATCCCCGCGCCTGCGGGGAACGCGACCTCTACGACGCGCTGGATTCATGCGTTGCCGGTTCATCCCCGCGCCTGCGGGGAACGCTCGAAACGCTGGCAGAAAGCGGCGTGATCCGGCGGTTCATCCCCGCGCCTGCGGGGAACGCTACTGGCACCGTTGAGCATCAATGCAGAAGGTCGGTTCATCCCCGCGCCTGCGGGGAACGCAAGTGCCGCGCACCGGCACGCGGTTGGTTGAACGGTTCATCCCCGCGCCTGCGGGGAACGCCGGGGTAGTAGTCCCGCAACAGGTATTCATCGCGGTTCATCCCCGCGCCTGCGGGGAACGCGAACTCCTTCTCCAGCTGGCCTTCGCGTCTGGTCGGTTCATCCCCGCGCCTGCGGGGAACGCCATGCGCTTGTCCTTGCGGCGGCCGCCATAGGCGGTTCATCCCCGCGCCTGCGGGGAACGCGCACGCCCTGCACATGCATTTAAAATCAATGACGGTTCATCCCCGCGCCTGCGGGGAACGCGCGCAGCTCCCAGCTACAACAACATCGAGGCGCGGTTCATCCCCGCGCCTGCGGGGAACGCCTGCGGATTGCGGCTAAGCATCACCGTGAACGCGGTTCATCCCCGCGCCTGCGGGGAACGCGGCAGCCGTTTGGGACGCGCTCGCGCCAATCACGGTTCATCCCCGCGCCTGCGGGGAACGCTGATGGCACGGTGCCCGCTATTGGCGCACCAGCGGTTCATCCCCGCGCCTGCGGGGAACGCCTCTGCATCTGGCTCTGGCACCTGCACGGAGGCGGTTCATCCCCGCGCCTGCGGGGAACGCGACGTTGGTCTCCAGCTGCTGCAGCGCCTGGGCGGTTCATCCCCGCGCCTGCGGGGAACGCAGGCGGCAGTACATCAGGCCATTGCGATATGGCGGTTCATCCCCGCGCCTGCGGGGAACGCCTCTGCATCTGGCTCTGGCACCTGCACGGAGGCGGTTCATCCCCGCGCCTGCGGGGAACGCCATGCGCTTGTCCTTGCGGCGGCCGCCATAGGCGGTTCATCCCCGCGCCTGCGGGGAACGCGGACATGGGTGCGTTCCTTTCATGTGCTGGGTTCGGTTCATCCCCGCGCCTGCGGGGAACGCGAGCGCATCCGCTGCAATTGCGGTGCTGGATGCGGTTCATCCCCGCGCCTGCGGGGAACGCCACGCCTGGCGCGGGGCCTGCCAGCTGCGGCCCGGTTCATCCCCGCGCCTGCGGGGAACGCCGCACCTGCTCGCGCTGGCTGATCGACATCTCCGGTTCATCCCCGCGCCTGCGGGGAACGCTGCAGGTTTTCAGCGCGCTCGACCAGCACGTCCGGTTCATCCCCGCGCCTGCGGGGAACGCATCGAACCGCGCGAACTTGTGGCGCAGGTAGTCGGTTCATCCCCGCGCCTGCGGGGAACGCTGATGCCGGTGTAGGTCAGCATGGGTTGCTACCGGTTCATCCCCGCGCCTGCGGGGAACGCCATTACGCTGCCTCCTGCGCGTCAGCCCAGCGCGGTTCATCCCCGCGCCTGCGGGGAACGCCCTGGTTGAAGGTGCTCAACAACCAATACCGGCGGTTCATCCCCGCGCCTGCGGGGAACGCGGGCTGCAATCGTGTCGCTCCGCTCCCCTGCACGGTTCATCCCCGCGCCTGCGGGGAACGCGCCCGCCGGCTCTCGCTGGCCGCAGCGCACGTCGGTTCATCCCCGCGCCTGCGGGGAACGCAGCTATGCGGGAGTGGTGAGGATGAGCGAAGGCGGTTCATCCCCGCGCCTGCGGGGAACGCTCCTCCAGCACGCCCTCGACCGTCGCGCCCTTCGGTTCATCCCCGCGCCTGCGGGGAACGCTCTTGCTCAGCGGCACCGGCAGGGCCTGGCAACTTCGGTCCAAGGACCTTGTTGATGAGCATGGCGCCGCCGAGGAACAGCGCACCGTTGATCGCGCCAACTGCCAGCGCAGTGCCGGTTGCGCCCAACGCCGCCGCGCCATTGATCCCGATCAGCGATGATCCGATAGACCCGGCTCCGAACGTGAAATAGCTCAACGCCGCGATAGCAACGAGCTGCAGCACTTGCCGCTGCACCACGGCGCGTACGGCGATCAGCGTGCCGTGCTTGGGATACACCCGCACCCACATCTCGCGCGGAATCTGCACGCCGCCGATGTAGACGGACCATGCGCCAGAGTCGATGCTGTCAACGTGACGGCGCAGGAAGGCGTGCAGGCTCTCGCCCGGCAGCAGATCAGCGGGGACGTTGGTCTGCCCCTCCAGCGTCAGCGCGTGCGGCGTGATGACCAGGCGCCCGGCAGCATCGAGCACGTCAGCCGGTTGCCCGCCCACGGTTGCTGTCAGTCGATCCATCGGTAAAACCCCTCAACACGGATGCCGTAGCGCGGCAATTCATCAAGCCGGGTCAGCCCGGCATATCCCATGGCCAGCGATGTGTGCAGCACATGCGGCGAGTAATTGACGTGCAGCCATGTGCCCACATGCCCAGCGATCTCGCAGCCCTTGAGGGCCATCAGCACCAGGTCGCCGTCCTGCGGCTCGGCTACAGGCCGGGCCAGCTCGCCCATGGCGCGCAGCAGCGCCGTGGCCTGGCTGCGCGTGCCCTGCGGGCGCGGGCGGGCCGATGGCAGCACAATCTCGCGGCCAAACAGCTCGCGTGCGGCATCCATGGCAAGGTCGGCGCAGTCGTACTGCGGGCCATGGGCGCGGCCCACCAGCGCATCGAGTTTGCGGATGTCCACACTCATGCGAATATCCCCGGCGAGGTGGCTGGGTCATGCCGCAGCAGCACGGCAGAGCGGCGCAGCAGGTAGTCGAGGCCGATCGAGCAGGTCACGGTTGCTGCGTCTGCACTGACGACGTTGAGCGGCTCCGTGATCGTGATCTCGTGCACGTCTGGGGATGAGCGGTCGGTCACGATGAGCTTGCACATGATGGGCTCACCGGGCTGCCACGACTCCAACTCGGCGAGCATGTCGCCGCCAAGGTTGTCGATGACGATGCGGGCCTGTGGCGTCTCGCCCTGCGCATCGTTGGGCAACTGGACCTCGAACGGGTAGCCGACGTACGTAATGCCGCGGCTGACCCAGTTTTGCGTGTCATTGGCCAGCCGCAGCGGCTCCGAAAACTGCGGGTGCGTGATCTCGACGAGCACAAGCACGCCGGACGTGTCGGTAACGCGCTGGCGGTTGGCGCGGAATGTCGTCGATAGCGTCATGCGTAGAACTCCATCGTCACGTCGCGCTGGCTCATGAAAAACCGCCCCACGTGCGGCACCAGCGTGCCAATGTCACCGCCGACAAATCGCGCTTGAACGGTCTGCCCCGTGCGCGGGTACACCCAGCCGAAATAGCCGATGCGCTTGATATCGTTGAGATACCAGTCCTCAAACGCATTGGCGTCATCGCGCGTGCGGAAGAAAAGCGTGGCCTGAAGTTCGTGGCGCACTTGGCTGTTGAGCAGCGTTTGCTTGGCCGGGCCGCGCGCCATTTCCGTGCGCTGCACAGACGGGTCAATGCGGTCGCCAAACCCGGCGAGCAGCACAGTCACGTAATCAGGGAGGGTTGCCATAGCTCACAAACAAAGAAGCCCCGGCGAAAGGCCGAGGCTTGGTGAAAACCGAAACTTTTTCAGTCAGCGAACAAATAATCTATTGTGTATTCTTGTGTAGTGTGTATAATTACACACATGGACAGCAAGGCACTCATCAAACAAATCAAGGCGGACGGTTGGTATCTCGTCCACACTGTTGGCTCACACCATCAGTTCAAGCACCCAACCAAGCCCGGCAAGGTCACAGTGCCCCATCCCAAAAAGGATTTGCCATTGCAAACAGTCCGCAGCATTCTCAAACAAGCAGGCCTCCGCTAAGGCGGGGCCTTTTTAAAGGAGGCGATATGCTCTACCCCGTTTACGTTCATAAAGATCAGGAGAGCGCCTACGGCGCGATCTTCCCCGACATCCCCGGCTGCTTTGCTGCAGCGGATACGCTCGATGATCTACCCCGTGCCGCCCAAGAGGCATTCGAGGCGCACTTCGGAGCAGATGACGACCCTATTCCCGCGCCGTCGTCACCCGAGCGTTGGCGCAATGCCCCCGACTACCAGGGCGGGTTTTGGCTACTCGTTGATCTCGACCCCAGCAAGATCCGTTCTCGTGCGGTGCGTCTCAACATCAGCCTGCCCGAGAATCTCGTGGCTCGCATTGATGCAACTGCGCGCGAGTTGGGCCAGTCCCGCTCTGCGTTTCTCGCGCAGGCGGCTGAAAAGGCGATCCAGCAACGTATTTGACTATCTGCGCGGCTGCATCGCATAGCGGCTGTTGAGCGCCTGGTGCGGTCCGCCCTGGCCCGACGCAATGGAGTTGGTCACGGCAGCGACTGCGCGTTGCGTGGCCTGCTCGACCACCACGCGCAGCACCTGCCCCATCCCGTCTGTTTCCAACCTGGCGCTGGTGGCTTGCAGCGGCTGGCCCATGTTCTCGATGACTACCCGCACATCGCTAGCGCCAGACCATCCACCACCACCGCCAGACGACCCACGGCCCATCGCAGTCACATTGCCAGACTGATTACCCATCAGCAGGTACTGCCTCCCTGATACGTTCAACACCTCCGGCTGACCCCTCTCATTGACGCGGTACAACTTGTTGGCCCCCACAGGCCCACCGTTTGCTCTACCTGGAGCCGGAGGGAGGTTGGTAGTGGTGATACTCCCCCCTGCAATTCCCGTTGTGACTGCACCAGATGTTTGGACGCCTGCAGCCTGCCATCCGCCTGCAAAGCTGCCAAAGATGTTTCCGATCAGCCCGGTAATCATTTGCTTGGCCGCGATACGCGCTAGATCTGCAATGATGCTGTTCGCCAAATCCCTGAAGCTGAGCTTGCCGGTCTGCACAAAATTCACCAGTGCGTCTTCCGTGCCCTGCAGCCAGTTGGACATTGCGTTGTCAGCTTGTGATGCTGCATTCTGGGATTGCTCGACGTAGTTTTCCCACGCCCTCTTTGCGCCGGTTGACCAGTCAGTGTCTGCCTCACGCTTGCGCTGGATGTATTCGTCATACGCAGCCAGCGACTTCCCTTGATAGTCCTGCTCGATCTTGAGCACATCGTCGTACATCTTGCGGATGCGCTCATGCTCGGATTCGTCGGCCTGGGCCAGTGCCTGCCTGCGCTGATCCTCGATCTGCTGCATTCGCTGGGCAAACTGCTGCTGCAGTTGCAGGCGCGCTTCCATGTCCGCTCTAGCTTGGTCGCCCATGCTCATTCCGGCAATATCGGCGTCGTAGCCTGCTATTTCGGACATGAGTTGGCGTTGGGCCGATAGCTCTGCGTTCAGTATGTTGAGAACATCAGCTTCCGCTTTGCGTGATTTCTCCCGCTCATCCAAAACCCTCGCCAATTCTCTTGCTTGTTCAAGCTCTTTGGCTGTCAATGTCATAGTGCCTGCGGCAATGTCGTAGTACAGGCGCTCACTGTGCGAGAGTTTGTCAACTTCTCCGACACGCTCTTGCAAATTCAGAAGATAGCTGGCTCCTGCTTTTGCAAGCTGCTCTTGCAATCGGATTGTCTCGCGCAGCTCTTTGTTTGCCGGGCTATTTTTCGGATTTCTGGGCTTTCCTGGCGCCTCTGCCGATACGATTCGCGGGGCCGTGGGATTACTGGGTACTGTCGACGGAGCAGCAGAGCTCCTGGGAGCATAGGCAGCAGCTATTTCACGTGTCGCTCTTTGATTGCTGAGGTTTTTGTCCAGCCTGCGTTGCAGCTCCTCTCGATCCAAAGCAAATGAGTACCAGGAATTAAGGCGTTTGCGTAGTACACGCTCTTCCTCTTCGAGACGCACGATATCGCCAATTGCAGCGCCGTGCAAACGTGCTGCCAGCTCCTCACCAAACCATTTAGCAATCCTGACGGTATTCCGCATCCCCTTGATGATGGTATTCAGCGCGGTGACGATGCCATTCGCCATGTCCACTGCAGCATTGATCGTCGCCGGGTCTTGCAGAGTGCGCGCCATCTCACCAACTGTCTCCGTGAAGATGTTTGATGCGCCACTGGCCTCGTTCACCTTGCCTGCAAAGACCGTCAACGCATTGCGCATCTGCACTGTTGCATCGCGCGTGGACACGCTCATGGCATCCGCTGCGGCCTTGTTTTCCGCCAGTGATTGGCGAAGCCCTTCGTTCAGAGCCTCAATCGACAGCTTGCCTTCTGCGCCTAGCCGCTGGATTTCAAGCGTCGTCCTTCCGGTAGCATTTGCAACGCTTTGGATGATCGAATCTGACGCAGCAATGATTGATGCCCATGCATCCGCGTCGATTTTCCCCTTCGCCAATGCCTTTGAATAGGCATCCATGGCGCTCGTGGCCTGATCTGCTCTAGCTGCATCTCGCACAAACGCATAACTCAGAGAGTCGGAAATATCTAGGACCTCGTCCAGCGAGTACCCAAGGTCTTGCAGCACTCGGCTTGTGGACAGGAATACTTCTTGAGCTTCTGCCAGTGACCGATATGTTCCGTTCGCGGTCTGCAGCAGCCTCGCTTGGACTTTTTCGTAATCTTCGGTGTTTTTCGTTGCGTTGCGGATCCGATCTGCGTTCTGCCCGTACACATCGGCAAGCTCTGCAAGGTAAGACAGAGTACGCATCGACAAGTATGCCGCAACCACTTTGGAAAAGGTAGACCACGCCTTTGATGCCTGATCCGCGCCAATTGCAACCTCACGCGCAGCTTTGGCGGTTTCGCGCATGCGCATTGACGCCTTCGAGGACGCCTTATCTGTCTTGCCAAGTGTCTTGTTCAAGTCATCCAAAGACGCATCGACTTTCTTAGATCCAGACAACAGTTTTTCGGTGTCTGCCTCCACCGTGTAGTAGATCGCGCCGACTTGCTCCGACATTACAGCCTCCAGAAACAACAATACCCACATAAGCGGGCAAAAAAAACCGCCAAATGGCGGATTGAAAGAGCTATTTATTTTCTATTGGCTGAGTAGCACTCCATGAATATTTCATTCTGAAAGTCTCGTACAACCTCGTCCACCATTGATTCAGGGAATCTTGGCATCTTGTACGCTCTTTCAACGAGCAAGTTGTGTATTTCCTCAACGGGAGAGCCTCCGTCGCCAAGCACTTCATTCATCAAAGCCCCCATTTGCCGAAGCTCCATCACGCTGGCGGCAATGTCCGAAACTGCCGCGCACTTCTCTCTGTTCTCATCAGAAACAGAAGCATTTGCATGATTGATCTGGCAAACCAGCAGAAAGGCGAGAGATGAAATTGACAGGAGCTTATACACGCGATTCACTTTGACCATTCATACCCTCGCTTCTTCATAGTTTCGTAGGCTTTCAATGCCCTCTTTTGTATGCTTGGGACGATGGGTTTCCCAAGCTCATCGACCATCACTTCCGTGATACTGCACTTGCAGCCTTTGATGTTCTCCGGGTCTGACCAGAACTCACGAACCTCGGCTGCTGTGAACAGCTGCCCGTGCCTATCTGCGTGTGACTTTCGAGTGGTTGGCGACAGTGCCGATAGGTGCATGTACTTTACCCTTAAACCTTCGGCCCTCAGTTTAGACATACGCGAGTGATGGCGACGAATGTCGAGATCATCAGTCATGCCCGCCTCCAAGTACAACCTGCAGGCTAATTGTCACACATTGCCGCCTCGCATAGCCTCCACCTGCTCAAACCACGCCATGGTCTGCTCGTGTTCCTCCAGCGTAGGCGCCCGGGAGCCAGGATTGGTCTTGGCATCTGGCGGGAATTTCGACCGGAACGCACCCACTAGCTCGGTCATGGTCGACTGCCACGCCTCTTGGCTGGACAGCCCAAGGTGCGCCATTGCCGCCGCTACCATCGCTCTGGCGTCAAATTCGTCGGAGTATTCGGCGTCGGCGGCCTTTGGCAATTGTTTGAGTGCGCCAGTGACGCCGTGCTTGAGCAGGCATCTGGCGATGGCCACAACATCCTCAGCCGGAGCCAGTCCTGGCTGGTATTCCAGCTTGCCATCCTTGTCCACCACGCAGCCAAAAGCCCGGCTCACATCCGCAACAGTGCAGGCATTGATGACGCCAATGCAGTCGATCAGCCGCGGGCCTGCATCCATGACAGCGGCGTACAGCGCCACGATTTCCTTCGGGCTGCCCAGCTGCGTCATGGCATAGAGGGATGGACGCAGGATGTGCGTCTGCCCATCTATGTGCACGCCGATCTCGCCGATCTCCGTCAGGATCATGGCTCAGTGACAGTTACGCTCACAGTTGCGGTCACATTTGGCGCCGTAGCACTGCGCACGGTGATCGTCGTGGTTCCTGCAGCAACGCCCGTCACAACCCCTGCCGCGCTGACTGTCGCAACAGCATTACTCGCGCTGGTGTAGGTTACCGCCTGCGGTGCGCCAGCAGGGCCAACGGTCGCCGTGAGGGCTTGCGTGGCACCTTCGGTGATGCTCACCGTTGCGGGCGTGACGGTCACAGACGTTGGTGTGACAACGGACGGGGTGTCCTCGACGATCAAGCCGTAGTCCGAAGCGGTGGCAGATGCCTCGAACGAGTAGGTCACTACGTCGTCGAATGGCGCGCTGCGGCTCAGGTTGGAGAGGATGGCAAAGAACGTGAACGTCAGGTCTGGGAACGTCATGCGCACCCACACGACCGGCTGTCCGCCCGTTGCGATTGGATTGGCGACGTGCTTGGTCAGCTCAATCAGGTTTGCCGCTCCAGCGCCGCTTGCCTTGAGCGTGCCGTCCCCTGATACGCTCAGAGTCTGGAATGTGGCCAGGTTCTCGCGCAATGCGCCGATGGAATCATCTGCAGTGGCGTCGGTGGTTTCCCATTCCAGGGTGAATTCCGGTTCATCCCCGCGCCTGCGGGGAACGCGACCCCAACGAAGCGGCCGCCATCGAAGTGGCCGGTTCATCCCCGCGCCTGCGGGGAACGCGTGCTGGGCGCCGCATTGATCGGCGGTGCATTCGGTTCATCCCCGCGCCTGCGGGGAACGCGATAGAGAGGCTCACACGATAACAGTTGTCAACGGTTCATCCCCGCGCCTGCGGGGAACGCTGCCGCGCAGGAGGTGCTGCTGTGATTACTGTCGGTTCATCCCCGCGCCTGCGGGGAACGCGTGCCATTGAGCTGCACAGCTACTGCGGGCAGGCGGTTCATCCCCGCGCCTGCGGGGAACGCGTCGACAGTGAAATCTCTAGTGGAATCAATGGCGGTTCATCCCCGCGCCTGCGGGGAACGCTTCCACGGTCTGAGATTCAATGATCCGGTCGGCGGTTCATCCCCGCGCCTGCGGGGAACGCTGCCTACCGATGTTCAGCCCAAGCAGGAACCGCGGTTCATCCCCGCGCCTGCGGGGAACGCGATGCTGAGCCACCGGATGACGAATACGCGGACGGTTCATCCCCGCGCCTGCGGGGAACGCAGTACCGGATTGAGCAACCCGACGAAATGTTGCGGTTCATCCCCGCGCCTGCGGGGAACGCTAGACCCGTACATGGCATGTGGCAGATTCTTACGGTTCATCCCCGCGCCTGCGGGGAACGCGGCAATGACAACAGCGGAACACCAAGATCGGACGGTTCATCCCCGCGCCTGCGGGGAACGCATCGACGAGGCCATCAGCAACCTGGAGGCGCAGGGTTCATCCCCGCGCCTGCGGGGAACGCAGTGGGCATGACCGGGCGCTCGGGCTCTGGCTCGGTTCATCCCCGCGCCTGCGGGGAACGCGGCTGCCTGCGGCTCGCGGTAGATCTCGCCTTCGGTTCATCCCCGCGCCTGCGGGGAACGCGCCACCTGTTCTCCGTATGTTGGCAGTGCCGACGGTTCATCCCCGCGCCTGCGGGGAACGCGATGCTGAGCCACCGGATGACGAATACGCGGACGGTTCATCCCCGCGCCTGCGGGGAACGCGTGAAGCTGGCAGGTCGCATTGCCAACATTGACGGTTCATCCCCGCGCCTGCGGGGAACGCTTACGGCGGCATGACACTGCGGGATGCGATGGCGGTTCATCCCCGCGCCTGCGGGGAACGCGTCCCGGTAAACGAAGGAGAATTTATCGGTGCCGGTTCATCCCCGCGCCTGCGGGGAACGCGAAGGGGCATTGGTCCACACCGCGTGGAATCCGCGGTTCATCCCCGCGCCTGCGGGGAACGCGAGGTCGGGGGCGTGCGCATGGACGAAGAGTTCGGTTCATCCCCGCGCCTGCGGGGAACGCAAGAGCAATGACCTGATAACCGGCGAGTGCGACGGTTCATCCCCGCGCCTGCGGGGAACGCGCATTGGCCGTCATCAGGAAACTGGCATGGTGCGGTTCATCCCCGCGCCTGCGGGGAACGCTCATCAGGCAGGTGCCGGACAGCAGCCGCAAACGGTTCATCCCCGCGCCTGCGGGGAACGCGACGTTGGTCTCCAGCTGCTGCAGCGCCTGGGCGGTTCATCCCCGCGCCTGCGGGGAACGCGGTCATGTTGTCGCTCCAGCCTGCGCCGAACACGGTTCATCCCCGCGCCTGCGGGGAACGCGGGATGCGCTGGATGCGTTCAGACGCTGGTGGCGGTTCATCCCCGCGCCTGCGGGGAACGCCTCTGTGAGTTTGTCAGTCGCCTCGGCGTAGGCGGTTCATCCCCGCGCCTGCGGGGAACGCGGTCATGTTGTCGCTCCAGCCTGCGCCGAACACGGTTCATCCCCGCGCCTGCGGGGAACGCAGCGATGCTAACAGTGGGAGCGTTTAGCATGGCGGTTCATCCCCGCGCCTGCGGGGAACGCGCCCTGGCCGCCATCAAAAGTGAGGTAAATGCCGGTTCATCCCCGCGCCTGCGGGGAACGCAGGCTATAGGCCGGGGCGGTGCTGCGGGGGTGCGGTTCATCCCCGCGCCTGCGGGGAACGCGGGATGCGCTGGATGCGTTCAGACGCTGGTGGCGGTTCATCCCCGCGCCTGCGGGGAACGCCGCCTGCGCAGGCCGCGCGCGTGTTTGCGCAACGGTTCATCCCCGCGCCTGCGGGGAACGCGCAGCACCCGGCGCGACCATCCAGAAGCCCGCCGGTTCATCCCCGCGCCTGCGGGGAACGCTCGGCCAGCTCCCCTTTGACGGGGAACGTGACCGGTTCATCCCCGCGCCTGCGGGGAACGCGCCCTGGCCGCCTTCAAACGTGAGGTAAATGCCGGTTCATCCCCGCGCCTGCGGGGAACGCACGGTCTCCCATGTCTCAACCATCCCGCCAGTCGGTTCATCCCCGCGCCTGCGGGGAACGCGCCCTGGCGGTGGCCGTCAACTGCCACCGCAACGGTTCATCCCCGCGCCTGCGGGGAACGCGCAGCACTGCACCTAGGCGATTCAGTACGCCTCCGGTTCATCCCCGCGCCTGCGGGGAACGCTGCTTGAAAGTGGCTTCGGTGTCGTTAGCGCGCGGTTCATCCCCGCGCCTGCGGGGAACGCAGAAAAGCCCACGCACACATGCAATCGAGGTCCGGTTCATCCCCGCGCCTGCGGGGAACGCCGCAGGCAGACGTTGCGATCCTGCAAGAGCAGCGGTTCATCCCCGCGCCTGCGGGGAACGCCTTGACCGCCAGTCGCAGCGCATCGGCGTCGTCGGTTCATCCCCGCGCCTGCGGGGAACGCCTGCTCCAGCCCTAGCCGGTATCGATGAAGTGCGGTTCATCCCCGCGCCTGCGGGGAACGCGATTGAGATCACCTTCGCAAGGTCCACCACGCCGGTTCATCCCCGCGCCTGCGGGGAACGCCTACGCCGAGGCCGTCCACGACGCGCCGGGAACCGGTTCATCCCCGCGCCTGCGGGGAACGCGCCCTGGCGGTGGCCGTCAACTGCCACCGCAACGGTTCATCCCCGCGCCTGCGGGGAACGCGCCTTGGTTTTCTGCACCAGAAAGGCCCACTCCGGTTCATCCCCGCGCCTGCGGGGAACGCAATGTGTCGGGGTCGCGCTCGATGCCGGTGGCCGGTTCATCCCCGCGCCTGCGGGGAACGCTTTATGGCGTGGCCCGCAATGATGCCAACATCCGGTTCATCCCCGCGCCTGCGGGGAACGCAGGCAGGCGCCGACAAGGCAGCCATGGCAGACCGGTTCATCCCCGCGCCTGCGGGGAACGCTGCGCCTGCTGCTGCAGCTGCTGCAATTGCGCCGGTTCATCCCCGCGCCTGCGGGGAACGCGCGTGCGCGCCGCGCAGGCCGAGGGGATGAAACGGTTCATCCCCGCGCCTGCGGGGAACGCAACTGATATTCCGCCGGCCCACGGTCGGCGCGCGGTTCATCCCCGCGCCTGCGGGGAACGCAGTGCGGTCACGTCCGGCACGTTGTCCAGGCGCGGTTCATCCCCGCGCCTGCGGGGAACGCCGCACGCGTTTCCAAGTGTCGAGATTGAATCCCGGTTCATCCCCGCGCCTGCGGGGAACGCGGCCTCGCGGATCAGCTCCCGCGCGATTGGCACGGTTCATCCCCGCGCCTGCGGGGAACGCATCCTGAGAAGTATGAAGACGGCGTCTCGAAACGGTTCATCCCCGCGCCTGCGGGGAACGCCGCCCCGCTCCCACTGCTGCCATGCGCGGCGACGGTTCATCCCCGCGCCTGCGGGGAACGCATCGAGGGGTCTCGCAACCGGCAGCCGATGAGCGGTTCATCCCCGCGCCTGCGGGGAACGCTAGTGTTGTACAAAGCACAACATTCGGATGGGCGGTTCATCCCCGCGCCTGCGGGGAACGCCGTTGCGCAGCGACTGCAGTATGACATTGCTGCGGTTCATCCCCGCGCCTGCGGGGAACGCCCGCATGTTTCGCCGGAGGTTGGTGCTGGGGACGGTTCATCCCCGCGCCTGCGGGGAACGCTCGCGAACAGCCCACAGTGCTACGCCCAAAACCGGTTCATCCCCGCGCCTGCGGGGAACGCGCATTTGCTGGTGTTGCTCCCAAAACTGTTTCGCGGTTCATCCCCGCGCCTGCGGGGAACGCACTTCCTGTATGTCATTGATTTACCAATGAAAACAGAGAGTCCGTGATTCTACCGAATGGATAGGTTGTTAAAGAGGCTCATTTCCAAGTGGCTGAAAAGCCACCAATCGAAGCCCATCGAACTCGACGGGCACCCGCCGGTTCTTGCCTAGCGTTTGAAACTCGTAGCCGGACTCATGGCTGCTCGCCCAGGCCATGACGACGTTACCGTCTTCATGGCCTTCCTGCAATTGTTGCCAGATCATTTCCCGGGTGCGACGCGAGACATCACCGATGTACACGCCTGCTCGCACTTCCAGCAACCAGATTGCCATGCGCCCACGCAAGCGCAGTGGCACGTTTTCGGTGACGACAACCAGAAAACTCACGGTGCATCTCCTCACCCTATTATTGCGTGCGATGTCCGGCGTCACCGATGCTTTCCGCATTCGGTATCGCTGGCGGTACCGACTCGGGCGGCGCTTCTGGCGGCTGTATTTCTCCAGCGGCCAATATCTCTTCAATGGTTGGAATGATGCGCCCAAGCAACTTGCTGCTGCGAAACAGGTCGCGGCACGCTACACGTACTTCGCGTTCGGGTTGCGGTGGCGATTTTGCAGCGACACGAAACGCAAGCGGCACCACGGTCTCAAACTTGAACAGGTCCGCGATGTCGTAAACGAACGACAACGGTTTGCCGGTGTGAATGAAGCCAACGGCTGGTGCATATCCAGCCGCCAGCACGGCCGCTTCGGTGATGCCGTAGAGGCACGACGTGGCAGCCGACAAGCAGCGGTTGGGGATATCGGCCGCATCCCACTGATGCCGGTCGTAATTGCGCGCGCGCCAGTTCACCTTGTATTGCTGGGCCAGCAGTTTGTAGGTCTCACGCACCCGCACGCCTTCAATACCGCGCAACTGCTCCACACTACGACGTTGGGGAGCAGGCTCGCCAAAGCGGAATTCATACATTTTCCGCACGACCTTCAGCCGCAAGTCGTCATCCAGTGCCAACTTGGCCTGATACAGCAAGCGATCCGCCCGTGCTCCGCCTGGCTGGCCGCTGGCATACAAGCGCACGCCCGACTCTCCAACCCACACCAACAGGGTTCCTACAGTGGAAGCCAGGTGCACGGCCGCATGCGAGACACGCGTGCCCGGCTCCAGCATGATGCATGCCACCGACCCCACAGGAATGTGCATGCGCACGCCGTTCTGGTCGATCACGACAAAGGCGCCATCCTGTACATCAATCTGACCGTACTGGATGAACACCATCGAAACACGGTCTTTCATCGGCAGAGGTTTGATGGGTGGGAGCATGGTGTAGGCGCCCCTATCTTCCCAACCGAGCCAAGCTCAACAAGCCGCAGCCAAATGCCTTTCCGGGACCAATCCCGTTCTGGATGGCATTGGCAAACGATGCGACATCGGTCGCGACGAGGTTGCCTTCATAACAAGCGCGTTGCAGGCTGATCACGTGTGTTTGCTTGCGCGCCTTGAGAACATCACTGGCGATCACCACGGCAGACTCGATCGAGAAGCCCTGTCGCTGACCCTGTTTACTCAGCCATTCCAGTTGCGCCTCTTGGGAAGCGATGCCATAGCGCTTTCTTTCACGCGCGACGGTTGGATTGGCCAACAACCGGAACCGGTAACGCTGCTGCGGCAGCAGCCAAGCGTGCAAGGTGAATGCCTTTTCCTCCGGCTCTCTTTTCAGATAGTTGGGCACGGCCTTCAAATGGCTCCAGTCCGCCGCCTCGCTGGATTGCACCAACAGCACCGGCAGTGCCTGCCAGTTGATCTGGGGTTCAAGGCGCCACAGGAAGCGTGGAGGTGTTTGCTCCTCGTTTTGCACAAAGGCGCGCACCAGGCTGCGATGCATGTCATAGGGATTCGCAAGATCACGCCGAACCTGCGCATTGCGGGGATCAAGCGTCAGCCGGGTCAGGTACATGCTTGACCTCCACAGTCAAAGTCACGGATTTCACAAAGCGGGGGCCAAAGCGGCGTTGCGCAAACGGTGCAACTGGCTGATCCAGCCGCACGGCCCCTTCGGTCGGGTGCTCAAGCACTACACGCAGAGTCACGGTGAGCGCATTTGCCTTTGGGTCAACCAGCAAGGGCCACTGCGCCAGAGCTTGCTCCAGTGGTGCTTGCACGACGGCATCGGGCAAATGCACGGGCAGCGACGGAACAAAACTTTTGCGGCCCAGCGCCAGGGGCCAGCACGGTTGCCTCAATGCGGTGTGAATGCGTTCGAGCAAGGCTTGCTCACCCTCTAAGCCGACAAGAAAAACCGCGTCAGACAGGTAAAAGCGCGGGCTGACTATCGGGTCCTTACGGAAGTCTCCACTCGCCGTGCGAACGGCTTGTCTCTGCCTCTTTAGATCTCGATCTCCGCCAATGGTCTGATAATCCCGCATCGGCACGCCTTCCCGGTCCACGCGCACGCCCATACGCAATGCGGCCAGATCATCTACGGGCTCGGCGCGATCACGCCCCAAGGCCGCGCAGACAAGGCCAAGTACACCGGATTTGGAAGGCTCCAGCTGGGTGTCGCGCTCATCGAAGCGACTGGTCGTGCCCCAGGCCTGCATGGGCCCTTGCAGGCGCAGCAGCAATGTGGCCATGCCTTATTCCCCCAGCTGCTGGTCGATCCGTTGACGCACCTTTTGTGTCAACTCCGCCAAGCTCGCGGCCTTGTCGCCCTTGTCATTCGGCCACTGTCCGGTGAGATCCAGATACAGCCATTGGTCGGCAGCGTCGGCATAGACGCTGGCCAGCTTGGTTTCGTAGGCGGCAAGCGCGGCCACTGATTGCTCGGTCAGTGCCTGGTCCTGCCTTGCGAAAACAGGCTTTTCGAACGCATTGGCCAGATTCAACGGCGTGGCATGTCGCACACTGACGCCAATGAACGCAGGCGGATTGTGTGCGGCGAAGCTGTTTTGTTTACCCGTTGGAATCGCCCGTGCCATGGCCTGGGTAAACGCAGCCACGGCGGAGAGTGCCAGCTCGCGGTCACCTTGCAGATTGCTGCGCAGCTTGTTCACGTCCAGCACGGCATAGCGGTAAAAAGTGGCGGAGTTGAATTCAACCTGGCCAATCATGCCGGCGCCGGTTTCGTCTTCATCGCCTTTGTCATCCACTGCTGTGAAGTAATCAAATTCGCGCTCCACGCGGTGGGTGCTGATGGCGTGGGCCACCTGGCAAGCGGCATCCTGGTTGACTGCGGGCAGGTCGGCCAGCATGCGCCCAAACAGCGCCACATCCACTGCCTTGCCGCCATTGAGCAGCGCTTTGGCCTGCTTGACGATCTCCGGCGGAATGGCCGCTTTGCTGTCTTTCTTGCTCTTCTTGTCGCCGCCTACGGGCAGGGCATCCCAATGCTGCTGAATCAGCTCGGCAAAGGCTGTTACCTCGTTTTCGCCGAGGAACAGCAGGTATTCGGTCTTGCCATCGTCCTTGAGTTTCAGGCCTGCGGCAGACAATGCTGCTTCAACTTTTGCCCTGGCTTCCTGCTGATCGCGCTCGGCGAGTTTTTCCAGCAGGAGGGTTTGCAGCTTCTTGGTACGAATGCCCCGGTTTTCGTGTGGCAACAAATCAAGCTCTGCCGCCGCAAGGCGGATGGCGCGCTTGAAACACTGGCTACTGACGCGCGCGCGGCGTTGGCCACCGAAGATGGCGTCCTTGGGCGCGCCGGTGTCATCGCGGTTGAGGTTGGAGGGCGCAAAGTTCTGGATCAGATGGAATTCTAGAAAAAGGCTCATGGTGTTTTCCTTTATGCCGCATTGGCGTGGTCAGTGGCTGCGTCGGGATCCGGGGAGGCTTCTTCATCCTGCGCGGCGCGATAGAAGTCACGCGCCCAGCGCTGGCGTAACGGGTCTGGATTGCGATTGGGGTTCATCCATACCGACAGGTCCTTCAACAAAGTGGCGTAATTCAACCCCATATCGTCCACGGCCAGCAAGCTGATGGCCTGGCGCAGGTAGTCGAAAATGTTTTCAGCATCGGCCTCCAGCAGCGCCACGAAGCGGTTTTCGATACTGGCGCTCCCGCGCTTGCGAAAGAGCTGCCCGAACGCACTGGCGAAACTTTGCGCCTGCTGCTTGGGGTGCCGCGCAAACAACGCGGCCACCGCATACAGTGCCAACCGCCGTGCGTCGCGCTCGTGCGCGGCTGCGCCAGCAAAACGTTCCACATAGGGGAAAGCCCTGGGATACGCCCCCGGCGCAAACGCGAGGCTGTGGCGCAAGGTTGCCAGCGCACCCCGGTCACGCTCGGCAAGCGTCGTCAAATACTGGATGAATCGTTCCGCAGGATCAGTCACGCAATGCTCTCCTCTGCGCTGACAGCGCGCTCAACCTTGGGCACCTGCTTGTTCAGCAGGCCATGAAAACGTGGCAGGAATTTGGCGTCCGCCCGCAAGGCGCGTGGCGATCGGCCCAATCCGACTACAACTCGGTCCCAGGCCTGCAAGGCGCTTTGGCGCAGTGCCACATTCCAGGCTAGGTCGGCGTCATCAAACATGCCTTGCCCCAGCCTATTCAGTACAGGCGACAAAGCCCGCTCAGCCGTTGAAAAATAGACGGATGCCAAGGGCCCACGTGCCAGCAAATCACGGGCTCGGCTGCGCGTATCTTTGCTGTCGGGATCGGGCAGCGTCTCGGCCAGCATGCGTGCGGCCAAGCCGCTCACATCCTTGAAGAGGCCTTCGGCACGATCGAGCAGAACGCGCAAATACCCAGCTCGATCGGTATCCTCCAGCAACGCCACTGGCAAACTGACCTGCTCGGCGCGCCAACGCAACAACTTGGCCTGATCGCTGGCCAAGCCGGCAACCAACAGTGGCTGGTAGGGGTGTTCATCGCTAATTTGCCGATGCCCGTCCATTGCATATCCCAGAACGGCCGGAGGTTGGCTTTGCTTGTCGGGATTGGGCAAAAGCGCAGGCAAATCACGCCAAAGCGCGCGCCCGTCCACAAAGGTCAGCCGCACCAATCCATTGCTTCCCGCTCGGAAAGCGGCCATGGGATCGGGCGCATTCGGATCCTCCCCCAACGCCCAACCTGCAGCAAACCGCAACCAGCGAATGCGGCCATCCTCGTCGTCAGGCAACAGCAGCACTGCCCTGCTTTGCCGTGTGTACCGGTCATTGGCACCGGTGGCCAGCACTGGTGCTCCGCGAAGCTGCGCAATCGTCAACGGTTCTCGCTCCCAGGCAGGCAAATCCTCCTCCGCACCCTGCCTCGGCGAAGGATGCAATGCCAATGCCAATGTCTGCGCCAGCGTTTGCCCAACCGGGATAACTGCGGCGGTATTGACCAACGCGCCGGCCTTGTCGGCATCCCGCAAGGTTTTGACCAAGCCACCAGGCGTGAACTGCAAAAAACCCAGCAGAGTACGTATGGCAGCTGCCGGATCAATCGCCTCCGGCGCATTGTCCAGCGCATGGTCGAACACCACCGGGGTGTTGCCGCTGGCACTGGCCAGTGCTATTTGCGTCCATGGCTTGCGCTTTTCGCGCGTTTCCTCCGCCGTGGCCAATGCCGCCACTTGCAGAAAAGGGTGCTCTGGGTGGAAGAGCCAGAAACGTTCCCGCCAGTGCTCCAGGTAGTCCTGTATGGCAGGCACTGGCAACCCTTCCAGATACCACTGGGCCCGCTGCTTGTTGTTCCAGTGCCCGAACGCGCGGGTCATGGCGCGATGCACGATGGCCAGCAGCAAGCGGTACTGTGCAACCAGACTGGGGGGTGAGGTTTCTGCCAGCGCCGATATTTCCCCGCTGCGTCGGAATACCTCAAGCAGCCCAAGGTCCACCACACTGCCATCGGTCAACCTTGCGGGCAACCATGGCTTGTCCAGCACATTGAACGCTTTGCTCATTGCTTTCCTCCATCCGTCAAACTGACTGGCTCCAAGACAAGCCCCAGTTCCTTATCCAACTTGATGCACAACTTGTCCAGCGTGTAACAACCATCATTCAAAACCAGCGGGTAGAAGTAGCGCAGCAAGCCGTTCTCGGCAAACGAGGCGGGCAACGCCCCGCAACCACCTGTCTGGAAGTGCCTGACGATGGCGGGCTTGGAAACACTGACCTGCCGGTTGTACAGCTGCCGCGCGGTCGCGTTATCCAGCATCTGATCGGGCTGGAAGATGCAGTCGCCGACCTTCCACCCCTCAGCGGTTTTCTCCACAGGGATCAGCGTGACGGAATCACGCCCCAGACGGGTCTTGTTGCGAATATCGTCGCCTTCCTCGTTGCCACGCGGTTTCCCGTTGTAGGCCTCGCCCAAATCAACCGAGCTGTCCAGCGTGGCGTTCAGGGCTTGTTGTCGTTGCCTTTTTTCGTTGGCCAGATGTTCGCCATAGGCTGCAAGTTCGATGCTGTCCTGCACACTCTGCGCCAACCCTTCCGGTAGCGGGTCGCTTCCATACACCCATTGCACAAGCCGGTCGATATCCTCAGGAAGTTGAAGAAGGGTCTCGTGCTGCAATTTGGCCCAGGTGCGGCCAAGAATGTAGGGGTCGTATACAAAGCCCCAAGCCGTTTCTTCAAGGTCAGGAAATTCCGGCATCAAGCCCGCCACCCACAGCTGCGCGCGCGCATGGGATGGCGGACGTACTCGATCGGCGTGGCGGTGCAGCCTGCCGGCCCGCTGCAGCAACAAATCCACCGGCGCCAAATCGCTGAGCATGAAGTCGAAATCGATATCCAGAGACTGCTCGGCCACCTGGGTAGCAACCAACAATGCGCGTTGAGGACGGGTTTCCGTGGCGCCGAATTTTTCGAGCACCCGCTGCTCAAGCCTGCGCCGATCATCGGCGGGAAAGCGCGCGTGAAACAGCAGCAATTCTGTGGCCGTACCCTGCAACCGCTCACGCAGCATGCGGTACAAGGCCTGCGCCCGATCTACGGTGTTGACGATCAAGGCGCCGCAACCGCCGCCAGCCAATTGCTCCACGGCCGTATCTGCCATGTCTTCGAGCTGCGTGCCCAATCCATGCAGGTGGATTGGAGGCAATGTCCGTGCGGAAAATGTGTCTCCACGCACACCCACATCATCGGCCAGCAGCACGCGGGGATACGGCAGTTCTGGCACATCATTGGCAGCCACGTTCCATGCAGCCAACAACTCATCTCTGCGCGCACGCGGCAAGGTGGCGCTCATCAGCACCACCGAACTGCCCGCTGCCTTGAGCCACTGCAGCAAGACAACGATCAGCCCGCTGGTGTAGGTGTCATAGGCGTGCACTTCGTCGAGCACCACCACGCGATTGGACAGGCCCCACAGCCGCACAAAATGGTGTTTGACGTTCAACGTACAAAGCAATGCCTGATCCACCGTCCCAACGCCGTAGGGCGAAAGCAGCGGTCGCCTGCGCTGCGCAAACCATGCCGACGCCGACAGCGCCGCTTCGCAGGAGTGATCGATGCCTCTCAGGCGCACCACATCTTCGTTCATTGCCGCGCCACCATGCACCAGCTGAATATCGGTCGGCTTTTCGACGAAGCGCTGGAGAAACCTTTGCACCCGCCGAAACATCGCGTTGCCCGTTGCCTGGGTAGGCAGCGCCACATACAGGCCGCGATGCGCGTTGATCGCCTGCAGTCGCAGATGGGCCAGAAACGCCAGCTCGGTCTTGCCTTCTCCCATGGGCGCTTCGACTAACAACAGCGCTGGGCCTTGCGCTGCTTTCAGCAACGCATCGCCGACTGATTGCAAAGGGCGTGCAGACAAGGACTCCTGCCCTGCAACACGGGCCAATAAGTCACTTGTCGGAGCATCCTGTCTGAGCAGAACCTGCATGGCACGCCAGCCGATATGCGCAAGCGCTGCGCGCGCGAGTTGCCTGGCATGCAGGAAGTAGTCCGACAGCGCATCATGGCCGCGCTCGCCCAGCGGAAACCATTCCGGATTCGAGGCAATCCAGTCGGCAGCGCTGGTCAATCCCGCCAGCCAATTCACGGTTGTCAGATTCAAGGTCTCACTGTGCGGCACACCTTGTGGCGACAGAGTCCGCCAATACGCATCAAACAGCGCCTGGCGCGCCTGTGCCCACGGTTTGGGCTCGTTGAAAGGCCTGCCGCCATCCACTTCGGAAGAAAGGAAGTGGTAACCGTGATGCGCGCTGATCGCCTGCACCACCTTCGTGCACCAATCGCGTTCAGCACCGCTGGCTTTGCGAAGCAGCGGCCCCAGGATGGCCGCCGTGGCACAGGCGTGGTTATCGACTGTGCAGGCAGAAGGAGGGAAGGCCAGGCCCTGCGCGATGTCCGCCAGTTTTCCTGCTTCCCATTTCGCCTGGAATCCGGGGATGGCCTTGCCAAAATCATGCAGGCCAACGATGGTCGCTACCCAGCGAGGGACAAGATCGGCGGGCAACCCCATTTGTGACGCCGCCCAACGCATGCCAGCCGAAGACTCCAGCTCCAGAATGCATTCCGCAACGGCGGCCACATCCAACAAGTGCGACAACAGACCATGCCGCCCTCCCGCTTCACCACTTTTGGCCCATAAAACACGTGTCTGCGGCGGAAGGCTGGAGTAACGCATGGATGCATTTTTTAACACATATTGCTGCGAATTTTCATAAAAAAAGGCAGAACCACGTTCTGCCTTCATGCTGTTTTCCAGCCCCACTTTCCAAGCGGCGTGGAGGCCTGCTCCCTTACGCCAGCGCCGAGTTCTTGGCGCGCTTGCGCTCGTGTTCCTTGAGATGCTTCTTGCGCAGGCGGATGGATTTCGGGGTGATCTCCACCAGCTCGTCGTCGTCGATGAATTCCACCGCGTATTCGAGCGTCAGCTCAATGGGAGGCGTGATCTTGATGGCATCTTCCTTGCCGCTGACACGGAAGTTGGTCAGCTGCTTGGTCCGCGTGGCATTGACGACGAGGTCGTTGTCGCGGCTGTGGATGCCCACGATCATACCCTCATAGACCGGGTCACCCGGCTTGACGAACATGCGGCCGCGGTCGTCGAGCTTGCCCAGGGCATAGGTGATGATTTCGCCATCGTCCATCGAGATCAGCACGCCGTTCTTGCGCCCGCCAATCTCACCCGCATGCGGCTCGTAGCTGTCGAAGATGTTGGAGATCAGGCCCGAGCCACGTGTCAGGTTCAGAAACTCGTTGGTGAAACCGATCAACCCCCGAGCCGGAATGCGGTATTCCAGGCGCACCCGGCCGCGGCCGTCGGATTCCATGTTGACCAGCTCGCCCTTGCGCTCGCCCAGTGCCTGCATCACGCCGCCCTGGTGGCCTTCCTCGATGTCGGCCGTCACCAGCTCATAGGGCTCGTAGATCTGGCCATCGATTTCGCGGAACACCACACGCGGCTTGGACACCGCCAGCTCATAGCCTTCGCGGCGCATTTCCTCTAGCAGGATGGTCAAGTGCAGTTCACCGCGACCGGAGACTTCGAAGACGCCGTCTTCGTCGGTTTCCTTCACGCGCAGTGCGACATTGGAGCGCAACTCCTTCTGCAACCGGTCCCAGATCTGACGGCTGGTGACAAACTTGCCTTCGCGGCCCGCCAGCGGGCTGGTGTTGACGCAAAAGTTCATCGTCAGCGTGGGCTCGTCGATCTTGAGCATCGGCAGCGGCTGCGGCTTGGCCGGATCGGTGATCGTCTCGCCAATGCCGATGTTCTCGATGCCGTTGATGAGCACGATCTCGCTGGGGCCGGCTTCGCTGGCTTGCACGCGATCAAGCCCCTGGAAGGTCAGCACCTGATTGATTCTGCCCTTGTACGTCTCGCCGTCCAGACCCTTGGCAACCAGCACTTCCTGCCCCGGGCGGATAGTGCCCTGGGTGATGCGCCCCACGCCGATGCGGCCAACAAAGGTCGAATAATCCAGCGCGGAGATCTGCAGCTGCAGCGGTGCCTCGGCATCGCCACGCACCGATGGCACGTGCTTGAGAATGGTGTCAAACAGCGGTGCCATGCTGTCGCCCCAAGGCTGGCCAGGCTCGCCCTCTTCCAGCGAGGCCCAGCCGTTGATGCCGGAGGCATAGACGACCGGAAAATCCAGCTGCTCGTCGGTCGCGCCGAGCTTGTCGAACAGATCGAACGCGGCGTTGATCACCTTGTCGGGGTCGGCGCCGGGCTTGTCGACCTTGTTGACGACGACGATGGGCTTGAGGCCCAGTGCCAGCGCCTTCTTGGTCACGAAGCGCGTCTGCGGCATCGGCCCTTCCTGCGCGTCAATCAGCAGCACCACGCCATCGACCATGGACAGCGCGCGTTCGACCTCGCCGCCAAAGTCCGCGTGGCCAGGAGTGTCGAGGATGTTGATGTGCGTGCCCTGCCAGCTCACGGCGCAGTTCTTGGCGAGGATGGTGATGCCGCGCTCACGCTCAATGGCATGGCTGTCCATCACGGTGTCAACGACTTTCTCGTGCTCTGCAAAGGTGCCGCTTTGGCGCAGCAGTTGGTCGACCATGGTGGTCTTGCCATGGTCGACGTGGGCGATGATGGCAATGTTGCGAATTTCTTTGGTCATACGGTTGTCAAAATGGAAAAAGTGGATTCAATCAGCAGCCCGTGACAGCCTGGCGACTGCCGCACCCGCGTAGGGTGCTATCGCCTGCTGCTGCAGGATTTGCTGGATTTCCGGCACACTGAGCAGCCGGTCAGGGATGAGTTCACCTGCCTGCACATGCCCCATGCCCAGCAGGGCACGAGGCTGATCGCCAAACACGGCCACGGCCTTGGTATCGGCCCAGGCGCCGCGACGGCGCACGCCACTCAGGAAACGGCCCGCATCGTCCGGCGGCAATACGAGCTGTGGAAATGCCTGCAGCAGTGTCTCCACTGGCTGCACCAATTGCAGGCGCTGTTCCTCGGGCATGGCCTCAAGCTGCTCCAGACTCACGGCATCAGCAACATTCAGGCCACCGGTGGCCACGCGCCGCAGCATGGCGAGGTGCCCCCCACAACCCAACGCGTTGCCAATGTCCTCGCCCAGCGTGCGGATATAGGTGCCTTTGGAGCACACGACCCGCAGATGCAGGTGCGGTGCGTCCCCCTCCAACTGCATGGAGAGCAGTTCCAGCGCATGAATCTGCACGCGGCGCACCTCCCGCTCAACGGTTTCGCCCTCGCGGGCGTACTCGTACAAGGCCTTGCCGTCCTTCTTCAGGGCACTGTGCATGGGCGGCAGCTGCGCGATGGTGCCCATGAAATCATCCAGCACCTGCACCACCTGGCCAACCGAGCACTGCACGGGCCGTTGCTGCACCACTTCGCCCTCGGCGTCGGCAGTCGTGGTGTTCACGCCAAGCCGGACGATGGTTTCATAAGTTTTGTCGGCCTCCAGCTGCAGCTGGCTGAACTTGGTCGCCGCACCAAAGCACAGCGGCAGGATGCCGCTGGCCAGTGGATCCAACGTGCCGGTATGGCCCGCTTTCTCGGCACGCAGCAGCCATTTGGCCTTCTGCAGGGCCTGGTTGCTGGAAATTCCCAGGGGTTTGTCGAGCAGCAGGACCCCGTGCACAGGGCGCCGCTGCACCCTGACACGGGCAGGCGCGGTCATGCTTACTCCGTCTCGTCCTTGCCACGCGACTCGACCGCCTTGGCGATCAAGGCGTTCATGTCGGCGGCGCGCTCTGGCGTGCGGTCAAAAATGAAATGCAGGGTCGGCACTGTATGGATGTGCAGGCGCTTGAACAGGCCGTTGCGCAGAAAGCCTGCGGCCTGGTTGAGCGCTTCCACGGTTTCCTCGGCGCTGCCCACGAGCACACTGACAAAGACCTTGGCATGGGCGTAGTCAGGCGTGACCTCCACGCTCTGGATGGTCACCATGCCCACGCGCGGGTCCTTGAGCTCGCGCGCGATCAGCGCGCTCAGATCCCGCTGGATCTGATCGGCCACGCGGTAGCCGCGGTTGATGGTGGGATTTTTGCGCCTTGTTGCCATGGTGTCTGCCAGATCGCTTACAGCGTGCGTGCGATTTCCTTGATGTCAAAGAATTCGAGCTGGTCGCCTTCCTTGATGTCGTTGTAGTTGCGCAGCTTGATACCGCACTCGAAACCTTCGCGCACTTCCTTGACGTCCTCCTTGACGCGGCGCAGCGACTCCACCTCGCCGGTATACACCACGACATTGTCGCGCAACAGACGGAAGCGTGAATTGCGTGTGACGAAGCCGGAAGTGACGTAAGAGCCTGCAACTGTGCCGATCTTGGAGGCCACGAACACCGTGCGGATCTCGGCCGTGCCGGTGACTTCCTCGCGCTGCTCGGGCGCCAACATGCCGGACATCGCCGTCTTGAGCTCGTCCACCGCATCGTAAATGATGCTGTAGTAGCGAATGTCCACATCGTTGGCCTCGGCCAGCTTGCGCGCGCCGGCATCGGCACGCACGTTGAAACCGATGATGATGCCGCCGGAGGCAATGGCCAGGTTCACGTCCGATTCGCTGATGCCGCCCACGCCGGAGTAGACGATCTGCACCTTGACCTCGTCGGTCGAGAGCTTGAGCAGCGACTGCGACAGTGCCTCCTGTGAGCCCTGCACGTCAGCCTTGATGAGAATCGGCAGCGTCTTGACCTCACCGGCGGCCATGTCGGCAAACATGTTCTCCAGCTTGGCCGCCTGCTGCTTGGCCAGCTTGGTGTTGCGGAACTTGCCGGCGCGGTAGGTCGCCACCTCGCGGGCACGGCGCTCATCGGCCATGACCATGAACTCGTCACCGGCTTGCGGCACTTCCGTCAGACCCTGGATTTCCACCGGAATGGATGGACCAGCCGAGTCGGTGCGCTGGCCGTTCTCGTCGGTCATCGCACGCACACGGCCATAGGTCTGCCCGGCCAGCACGATATCACCCACCTTGAGCGTGCCGGACTGCACCAGCACCGTGGCCACCGGACCACGCCCCTTGTCGAGCTGGGCCTCGATCACCAGGCCCTTGGCCATGGCGTCGACCGGTGCTTTGAGCTCCAGGATTTCGGCCTGCAGCAGCACGTTCTCAAGCAGCTCGTCAATGCCCATGCCGGTCTTGGAGGAGACCGCAATGAAGGGCGAGTCACCGCCATACTCTTCCGGTACGACTTCTTCATTGACCAGCTCGCCCTTGACCTTCTCGATATTGGCCTCGGGCTTGTCGGCCTTGGTGATGGCAACCACGATGGGCACGCCGGCGGCCTTGGCATGCTTGATGGCCTCGCGCGTTTGCGGCATCACGCCGTCATCGGCGGCAACAACCAGAATAACGATATCGGTCGCCTGCGCCCCACGCGCACGCATGGCCGTGAATGCTTCGTGGCCCGGGGTGTCAAGGAAGGAGACGATGCCGCGCGGCGTCTTGACGTGGTAGGCGCCAATGTGCTGCGTAATGCCGCCCGCTTCGCCTGAAGCAACCTTGGAGCGGCGGATGTAGTCCAGCAGCGAGGTCTTGCCATGGTCGACGTGGCCCATCACGGTCACCACGGGTGCGCGCGGCAGCAGCTCGGCCTGGTATTGCGTGGCCTCGTCCTCGGTGAAGGCTTCGGGGTCGTCCAGCTGCGCCTGGATGGCGCGGTGGCCCATTTCCTCCACGATGATCATGGCCGTGTCCTGATCGAGCGGCTGGTTGATGGTGACCATCTGGCCCATCTTCATCAGCGTCTTGATCACTTCCGAGGCCTTGATCGCCATCTTGTGCGCCAACTCGGCAACCGTGATCGTCTCGGGCACGTACACATCCAGCACGCGCGTTTCGACCGGCTGCTGCGACTCGCTGCGACGGTGATCGTTGCCTCGGCCGTTGCGATCACCGCGACGGCCCTTCGATCCAGCGGCACGCCAGTTGTTACCACCGCGCCCGGTGATGCCGGTATCGCCTCGGGTCTTGATTTCCTTGCGCTTGGCGTCGTCGGATGCCCAGCTGGAAGCCAGTTCGGTGGACTTGACCTCCTTGACCCTGCGTCCGGCGGCTGCGCCTGCGGTTTTCTTGTCGCCCGTTTCGGGCTTGCTTAGCGTGCCCTTCTTGCTCTCGGGCTCTTCCGGCTTCTTGGCCACCAGCACCTTGCGGGGCGAAGCCACCATGGAGCGGATGGCTGCAGCTTCGGCCTCGGCCTTACGGCGGCGCTCCTGCAAGTCAGCGGCGCGCTTGGCCTCTTCTTCCTGGCGGCGGCGCGACTCTTCCTCGGCGGCGCGACGTGCTTCCTCCTGCTGACGCTGGCGCTGCTCGGCATCGCTCTTGTGTTCCTGCAGCACCTGCTGCTTCTCGGCCGCTTCGCGTGCCTTTTTCTCTGCCTCCTGGCGCAGGTATTCGGCAGCGCGCGCCTCCGCTTCACGCTCTTTCTGCTCGCGCGCTTCGCGCTCGCTGCGCTGACGCGCCAGATCCTCTTCCTGGCGGCGAATCAGCTCGGCATTGCGCAAGGCTTCGGCTTCACGACGCTGCAGCTCCTCCTGACTGACTTGGAGCTGCTGCGCCGGTTGCGCGCCAGTCTCGGCCGCCGGGGATGCAGCCACCGCTGGCGTCTCGGGCTCGTCGCGCTTGATGAACGTGCGCTTCTTTTTGGTCACCACGCTGATGGTGCGCGCCTTGCCGGTGGCATCGGACTGCTTGATGGCGCTGGTCGAGCGCTTGGTCAGCGTAATCTTCTTGCGGTCATCGGCGTGGCCAGTGACCGCCTGCAGGTGCGCCAACAGCTGCTGCTTATCGGCCTCGGTGACGGTATCGGTCACGGCATTCTTGGGCACGCCAGCCTCGCGCAGCTGCTGCAGCACGGTCTCCGCACTTTTGCCAAGCTCCACGGCCCACTCTTTAACGGTATTTGTCGACATAAATCTGCTTTGCCCTCCCTGTGCGTCAGGCCTGCTGCTCGGACTGCCCATCGCCCGTGAACCAGTGCTCACGCGCCTTCATGATCAATGCGGTGGCCGACTCCGCGTCCAGGCCACTGATCTCCACCAGTTCATCGGTAGCCAGATCGGCCAGGTCGTCGCGGGTAAAAACCTCGTGGTCGGCCAGCTTGGCCAGCAGGTCGGCATCCACGCCTTCCAGCTCACGCAAATCCTGCGCCACCTGCGACACGCGCTGCTCGCGCGCAATTTCCATCGTCAGCAGTGCATCCTTGGCGCGGGCACGCAGCTCGTTGACGGTTTCCTCGTCGAACTCCTCGATCTCCAGCATCTCCTGCAGCGGCACGTAGGCAATTTCCTCAAGCGTCGTAAAGCCTTCGGCAATCAACGTATCGGCAATCTCCTGGTCCACGTCGAGCTTGCTGGTGAACAACTCGCGAATTTGCTGGTTCTCGCTGGCCTGCTTCTCGGCAGACTCGTTCGGATCCATGATGTTGATCTTCCAGCCGGTCAGATCGGAGGCCAGGCGCACGTTCTGCCCGCCGCGTCCGATGGCGTTGGCCAGATTTTCCTCATCCACGACGACGTCCATCGCATGAGTTTCCTCGTCCACGTAGATGGACTGGACCTGCGCAGGCGAAAGCGCGCCGATGACGAATTCGGCCGGATCCTCGGACCAGAGCACCACATCGATCTTCTCGCCCGCCAGCTCATTGGTGACCGCCGTCACGCGCGAGGCGCGCATACCCACGCTGGTGCCGATCGGATCAACACGGGGATCGTGCGAGACCACGGCAATCTTGGCGCGCGATCCGGGATCGCGTGCGCAGGACTTGATCTCCACCACACCCTGGCCGATTTCCGGCACCTCGTTGCGAAACAACTCAACCATGAACTCCGGGGCCGTGCGCGAGAGCAAGATGGCCGGCCCCCGTAGCTCGGGATTGACTTCCATGATCATCGCCCGCACGCGATCGCCCGTGCGCAGATTCTCCTTCGGGATCATCTGCGAGCGGCGCAGGCGCGCTTCGATGCGCCCACTTTCCACAATCGCGTCGCCGCTCTTGTCGATGCGCTTGATGGTGCCAGTGAAGATCTTGTCGCCATGCGAGAGGAAGTCATTGAGCAGCATCTCGCGCTCGGCTTCCCGGATCTTCTGCAGGATGACCTGCTTGGCGGCCATGGCGCCGATGCGGCCGATCGGAATCGATTCAACCGGCTCTTCAATGTAATCACCCACCTGCAGCGAGGGGTCACGCTCCTGCGCATCCATCAGCAGCTCTTCGGCATCCGGATTCTGCAGGCCAGCCTCGTCGGGCACGACCAGCCAGCGGCGAAACGTCTCGTAGTCGCCGCTGTCGCGATCGATCACCACACGCAAATCGACATCTTCCTTGTAGAGCTTCTTGGTGGCCTGCGCCAGCGCAGATTCGATGGCGCCAAACACCACATCGCGCTCGACGTTCTTCTCCAGCGAGATGGCATCCACCAACAACAACAATTCGCGATTCATGCAACACTCCTGCGGCCCAAGGCCCATCTAGCTATTTGTTATTCACCCACATCAGCGCCTGCGCGCCTGGCCCTTGAAGTCCACGATGGGCGCAAGCCGCACTTCCTTGACTTCTTCCAGCGTAAAGCCCAGCGACTGCGCCGGCGGGGGCACGTAATTCTTGCTGACCTTCTGACCAGGCTTGCGCTGGGGCGCATCCACCCAGACCACCTGCCAGCCCTCGCCTTCGCCAGGCTGCAGCTCACCGCGAAACCGCTTGCGACTGGCGCTGACCTGGCCCTGCGCAGCAGCGCCTATGGGCTGCTTGAGCACGACGTCAACCACATGCCCGGTAAAACGCCTCAGATCGCGCGCATCGCGCAACAGGCGATCAATACCGGGCGACGAGACCTCCAGGCGGGTGTAATCCACCCCTTCCACTTCCAGCGCAAACTGCAGCTGGCGCGTGACGGTCTCGCAGTCCTCCACCGTGATCGACGCTGCAGGCTGCAGCTGCGGCGACGCCGCATCACCGGCCTGAGGCTCCTGCCAGGGCACATCAATGGTCACGCGCAGCAGCCCCCCGGCAGAGCGCTCAACCTCCACCAAATCAAATCCCAGACCCACAACGGTCTGCTCGATCACCTGCTGCAATGCCAAACTGCTCATCCTTTTTTTGTGAACCGCCAAACCATCCGTTGCCCAATAGCGGCGTCCCATAAAACAAAACCCGAAGGTGGCAAAACCCCGGGTCAGTCAGTGCTCTTTTGCACTCCATGAAATCGCGCCTGCCAGCGCAGCAAGCTGCTGCGCAGACCGGAACGCCCCATGGCCAATCCCTTCGCTTCCAACCTTTGCCTGCGCCACTCGGTCTCAGACAGCGCGGCCAAAAAACAAAAATGGGCGGAAAGCCACCTTGCCGCCCAATCGTCTACCTACTTGTTCTTTTGGTCGAAAGCAAAACAGCGCGCATTCTACGCCCAAATCAGCCCGCTGCCAAGCCATTGTATTGCGCCAGTAAATGGCGCACTGATGTCTACTGCGCCAATAGGTGACGCCCCCAAGTCGACCAAAGCGACATGCGGCAGAATGGTTCGCAGCAGCCAACCCGCGCTGCAGCAACCCTCTCTGCATGGAGTGCTTTCCTATGTCCTCGCACGACCTCAACGTTGGCAGCGTTCTGCCTCCTCTGGATCTGACACGTCGCGGCTTTATCGTCACCTCCCTGGTCAGCGGTTTTGCCGCGTCGGCTGGCGCCGCAAACACCCAGACGGCCATCCAGACATCCACTGAAGGGTTGACTGCCGGTGAAGTGAAGATTCCCGCCGCCGGCGGGCAAATGCCCGCCTACCGGGCCGCGCCAGCGGGCCAGCATAACCTTCCCGTCGTTCTGGTGATCCAGGAGATCTTTGGCGTGCACGAGCACATCAAGGATGTCTGCCGGCGCCTGGCCAAGGCCAGCTATCTGGCGATCGCACCCGAGCTGTTCGCCCGCCAGGGCGATCCATCCGCCTACCAGGACATCCCGTCGCTGATCCGCGAGCTGGTCAGCCAGGTGCCTGACGCACAGGTCATGCAGGATCTGGACGCCACCGTCGCCTGGGCAGCCTCGCAGGGCGGGAATACGAGTCGCCTGGGCATCACCGGCTTCTGCTGGGGCGGCCGAATCACCTGGCTTTACGCTGCGCACAATCCGGGCGTGAAAGCGGGGGTGGCCTGGTATGGACGCCTACAGGGCGAGTCCAGCGCATTGCAACCCCACCATCCCATCGATGTCGTGGACCGACTCCATGCGCCCGTGCTGGGACTGTACGGCGGCCAGGATACCGGCATTCCACTGGAATCCGTCGCCGCCATGCAAACGGCCCTGGCCAGCGGATCACCGGCGGCCCAGGCATCCCGGTTCGTGGTCTACCAGGATGCGCCGCATGCCTTCCATGCCGACTATCGGTCCAGTTACCGCAAGCAGGCCGCCGAAGATGGCTGGAAGCAATGCCTGGCATGGTTTGACGCGCACCTGAACTGAACGCACGAGCAACCGCGCCGCCGGACGCGCTGTGAAGGGCTCGGCGCGGTCCGCAGCCGATGCGCAATGGCGCGTCGCACATATCGGACAAAAATGTCCGATAATTCGGGCCATGCGAAACAAACGCCCCGATGCCGCCACGCGCCGCAGCCAGTTGCTGGATGCGGCCGATGCCGTATTCAGCGCGCACGGCGTGCATGCGCCGCTGGAATTGATTGTGGAAAAGGCAGGCGTGGGGCGAGCCACGCTTTACCGGCAGTTTCCGGACCGCGAGGCCATCTTGCTGGCGCTGATGGAGCGCATGGTCGAGCGCTTGCACGAGAAAGCGCGCAGCGTGCAGGACCACGACGACGCGTTCTTTGTGCTGCTGCAGTATCTGGCCAACCGGATCGTGGAGTCGCCCGTACTGTCCGATTACTGGCGCACCGTGGGTTTGCGGGACCCCCGCTTCATGCCGGCACGTCAGCGCGCCTGGGACGCCTTTGCGCCGGCACTCACACGCGCCAAGGCCGCAGGCCTGCTGCGTGATGATGTGCAGCCAAGCGACCTGAGCCTGCTCTCTGGCATGCTGGGGGCGGCGCTACGCGGCGCCGATGAGGCGCAGCGCAGGCAGTACGCCCAGCGCGCACTGGACTTTCTGATGCATGGCCTGCGCCCGCGCCCGCCTGCCGACAAGGACGGTGCGCACGGATGAATGCCCCGGTCTACCTGCGGCGCCCGCCCGATTGGGAGGAGCACGAAAAGCCCGCCCTGCCCGGCTCGCCTGCCATGCCGTGGCATGCCCCGTGGGAGCGCGCCTGCTACGCGCTGGTGGCCATTCTCGTCGGCCTCACGGGCGGCCTGGGCAACGCGCTGTTCACGGCCAACATGCCTACCATCCAGGGCCAGCTAAGCCTCGCGCCCACCGAGGCCCTGTGGCTGCAGGGCGCCTACGTCACCTTCAACGCCACGGCCAATCTGCTGGTCTACAAGTTCCGCCAGCAATATGGCATGCGGCTGTTCACCGAGATCGGACTGGGTGTCTATGCACTGCTGTCGGTGCTGCATCTGGTCTGGGGCAGCCCCCACAGCTTGCTATGGCTGCGCGCAGCCAGCGGGATGGTCGCGGCCACCTGCACCACCCTGGCGCTGCTATACATGCTGCAGGCATTGCCCAGAAAGCACGTGGCCAGGATGGTGATCGTCGGCGTTGGCATCTCGCAGCTGGCCACGCCACTGGCATGGGTGCTCTCACCCAGTCTGCTCGCGCACGGCAACTGGCAGAACCTCTACCTGTTCGAGGCAGGGCTGGCGTTGGTGGCGTTCGCGGCGGTGGTGGTGCTCAAGCTGCCCACCGGCCTGTACATCCAGAGTTTCGAGCCGCTGGACTTTCTGACCATGGCGCTGCTGATTCCCGGCGTCGGGCTGCTGGTGGCGGTACTGCTGCAGGGCACGACGCGCTGGTGGTTGAGCGACCCGTTGCTCGGCTGGATGCTTGCCGGCGCGATCGGGCTGCTGGGGGCCGGGTTCTGCTTGGAGCATCACCGCCGCAATCCCCTGCTGCAAACGCGCTGGTATCTCCAGGCAGGGACCGTGCGGTTCATCGTCGGGGCACTCATCCTGCGCTTTCTGACCTCGGAACAGAATTACGGCGTGGTGGGAATGATGCGCATGCTCGGCATGAGCGTGGAGCAGATGCAACCGCTCTTCCTCGTGATTCTGTCGGGAATGGTGCTTGGCATCGCCGTATCGGCGCTGACCTTCAAGCTTGACAACATGCGCCTGCAACTGGTCGCAGCGGCAGCGTTGCTGGGCATCGCCGCTTTTCTTGATGCGGGCCGCAGCAGCCTGGATCGCCCCGCCGACCTGTTTCTCAGCCAGTTCCTTGCGGCGCTGGGCGCTGGCGTATTCATGGGCCCCATGCTGCTTCAGGGCATATTGATGGCCCTGCGGCATGGCCCAAACCACATGGTGACGGTGATCGTCACCATTTCGTTGACGCAGTCGCTGGGGGGGCTGGCAGGCGCGGCCGCGCTGGGCACCTATCAGGCGCACCGCGAGCAGGTGTACTCCAGCCTGATCACTGCGCACATGGTGCCGACCGATCCGCAGGTGAGCGCGCGCCTGCAACTGCAGCAGCAGGCGATGACCAGCCAGTTGACCGACCCGGTGCTGCGCGCCGCTCGGGCCCGTGCACAACTGGCACAGGTGGCCAGGCGCGAGGCCAACGTGCGGGCCTACGCCGACGTGTTCCGTGCGCTTGCCACCATTGCTGTCGGCTACCTGATCTGGTCCTTGCTGATGGTGCCCAGCCTGGAACGTCTTGCCGCCAGGATTCAGGCCGGCTCCGAGGCTGGAGGGCCGTCGGCACGTGCCAGCGCGCCCTCTGCATGAGCCCGTCTGGCCCGCATTGCTTATTTTTCCTTGTAAGAACCATGACCACTTCTTCCACGCCTTCGGCACCTGCCCCGGCCGCCTCTAACGGCCCGACCGCGCCCATGCCCAAGAAGATCCGCCCGTCCTTGCCCAGTGTGCTAGCAATGCTCGGAGTGGCGTTGCTGGGGATGATGCTGGTGCTGCGTGCCTGGCAGATCGGGCCATTTCACGATCCAGTCGTCGCGACGGACAATGCCTATGTGCATGGGCAGATCACGGTCCTTGCGCCACAGGTCAGCGGCTATGTGACAGAGGTTCTGGTGCAGGACTACGCACCCGTGCACGCGGGCCAGCCGCTGGTACGCATTGATGCCCGCAGCTATGCCGCCAAGCTCGCCCAGGCCCAGGCGCAGCTGGCCAGCGCACAAGCCCAACTCGCCAACTCGGCGCAGGCCATGGAACAGGATCGCGCGGCCCTGCAGGCCAACCGCGCCAGCCTGGCGGCCGTGACCGCCGAAGCCGAGCGCGCGCAGGCCGAACTGCATCGCGTGCAGCAATTGGCCGAGCGCGGCTCGGTCTCGCTCAACGAGCGGGACCGTGTGCGTGCCGCCGCGCGGCTGGCCACGGCAAACGTGGAAAAGGCCCACGCCGAAATCGCCATCGGCGAACAGAAGATCAAGGCCACCACGATCAACCGCAGCGCACTTGAGGCATCGGTGCAGATGGCTCAGGCGCAGCTGCAGCAGGCCCGCATCGACCTGGACAACACCACCGTTTATGCGCCCAGTGATGGCCAGGTCAGCGAGGTTGGCGTGCGCACGGGTCAATATGTCACAGCAGGCAGCCAGCTGCTGTTTGTCGTGCCACCGCACACGTGGGTGGTTGCCAACTTCAAGGAGACGCAGACCGCGCGCATCGCCCTAGGGCAGCGCGCCTACTTCACCGTCGATGCGCTCGAGGGCGCACGCCTGAACGGCCACGTTGTGGAGATCGCACCCGCAACCGGATCGGAATTCAGCGTACTCAAGGCCGACAACGTCACGGGCAACTTCACCAAGGTGGTACAGCGGCTGCCGGTCAAGATCGCCATCGATCCCGGACAACCGTTGGCCGCGCGCCTGCGGCCAGGCATGTCGGTAGTGGCGCATGTCGATACCGCCGACACGCCGCATACCGCCCAGCCACACGCGCAGCAGCTATGAAGATGCCATCGCCCCGCATTCGCCACACCTGCGCCGCAGCAATCGCGGTCGGCCTGCTCAGCGCCTGCGCACCGCTGCCTCGCCCGCTGCCGCAGGACGCCGAAGTATCCCTGCCGGCACGCTGGACACGCACCGCACAGGAGGCCAGCCGCTCGCAGCCGCCCAGTGCCGCCATCGAAACTGGCTGGTGGCGGCAACTCGGGGATACCGAGCTCGACGCACTGGTTGCGCAGGCACTGGCGCACAACAGCGACCTAGGCGCTGCCATGGCGCGGGTGGAGCAGGCCCGCGCCAACTTCGCCAGCGCCGAGGCGGCAGCATGGCCCAGCCTGAACGCCAGTGCCGGCGTGCAAGCGGGCCGCAACGCCGGCGCCGCTGGCATGGCGCTGACGCGCTCGACCCAGGCTGGTCTGCAGGCCAGCTGGGAGCCTGATCTTTGGCAGCGCATCACGCAGCAGAGCCAGGCTGCCGCGCAGCGTCTGCAGGCCAGCCAGGCGGACCGCGACGCCGTCGCACTGGCCGTCACTGCCAGCACCGTGCGAGGCTACATTGACCTGCGTGCACTGCAGGCGCAGCGGGAAATCGCCGTCCGTACCGTGCAGTCACGCCGGCAGTCCTTGGCACTGGCGCAGGAGCAGCGCCGTGTGGGCTACATCTCACAATGGCAACTCACGCAGGCAGAGGCCGAACTGGAAGGCGTGCAGCAGCAGGTCGCACAGCTGGACGGGGCGATCCAACAGCAGCTCAGCGCACTGGGCGTTCTGCTGGGGCAACCCGGGTTACAGCTGCCACCGGCCGGCGGTGGCGAGGGCCTGCAGGCGCTGCAATTGCTGCCGGTGCCTGACAGTCTGCCTTCTCAGTTGCTGGAGCGCCGTGCCGATATCGCCAGTGCACGGCACTTGCTACTGGCTGCAGACCACAGCCTTGAAGCGCAACGCGCCGCATTCTTGCCCCAGGTACAGCTCAGCGCCAGCGCAGGCAGCCTGCTGGTCAATTCGCTGGACTACAACCCGGCAACCCTGTGGAGCCTGGGCGGCAGCCTGCTGGCACCGCTGTTTGACGCGGGGCGCCGCCAGGCCCAGTTTGATGCTGCCACTGCGCAACGCGACCAGGCCGCCTGGGCCTATCGCCACGCCGTGCTGTCGGCCTTCGCCGATGTCGAGACGGCACTGACGGGCTCGGTGCAGCTGGCGCGGCAGATGGACCATGCCCTGCGCCGCCGCGACGTGCTGCAGCGCTCGCTGGCCCACGCGCACGAGCGCTATCTGGCCGGCTACGCTTCCTACCTGGAAGAGCTGGATGCCCAGCGCAACCTGTTTCAGGCCGAGCTGGCCGTTGTCCAGCTGTATCAGGCGCAATTGAGCAACCGCGTCGCGCTGTACCAGGCTCTGGGAGGCGGCTGGAGCGCCCAGCCTTGACAGCTACCGCTGCCGCCACCACCCCTGCCAGAGCGGATTGACGGGTTCAGGTCCTGGCTTTGCGCAGCGGCCAGTCCCAATGGGAACTGCCCTCTGCGGAGAGCTTGTTGAAGTGGCGGGTGATGCGCTGCAGCAGCTCTGCATCCGCACTGGCATCGAGGCAGGCGTAGGGCTGGCCATGGTAGAGGCCATCCTGACACAGCACATCACGCACGCTGTTGCGCCGCGCGTACAGCACCCTGATGCGCTGCGCCTCCTTGTCGGACTCTGGCGCACAGCGCAGCGCATACAGCAGTGCCAGCGCCACGCCATACTCCAGCAGCGGCGTGGCAATACCGAGACTGTGCGCCTGCAATATCGTGCCGATGACGCGTTCGTCACGCTGCAGCTTGCGCAGCGGATCTCGCCCCACACGGGCACAGGTATCTCGAAAGGAATTGCGGCAGCGCTTGATGAAGATGCTCATGAAGGCGTCGGCCAGCTTGGCGAACTCGGAAGAGCCATGCGCCAGCGCCGGCAGGATCTCCTCATTGGCCAGCCGTCGCACCAGCGTGCTGACACGCTCGTCGGCCATACCCTGCGCGACCGTGCGGTGGCCAAGCAGCGCCGCATACCAGGCCAGGATGGCGTGGGTGCCGTTGAGCAGGCGATTCTTGAGCGCCTGCACCATGCGGATGTCCTCCACGGTCTGCATCTGGCACAACCGCTCCAGCAGCGGCTCGCCTGCCTGCACGTACAGGGCCATGTCCTGGCTGCTGTGAAACAGCGTCAGGCTGATCTGCTGCGCGGCATCGCCCAGCTGCGCCACGGTCGCGAGCTTGTCAAACAGCATGGGCAGCATCTGCTGCGCCGGCAATGCTCGCCCGTGCAGCAGCTGCTGGAAGGTCGGGCCCGGATCGATGGCGCGGCTTCCCAACGCCACGTCAAACGCCCGGCCGCTGACGCGCAAGGTTTTCAGCACCGTCTCCCGCGGCACCTTGGTGACGATGCGATTGACCACCGTCTCGACGAACCGCGCCTGCCGCAGCACCTGCGCGGCAACGGCCGTACCATGGCGCCGTTGCAGTGCGTCGGCCACCAGCTCGCGCACCCAAGCCGCCGCCTGCACCTTGTTCATCAGCACCGGCAGCACCAGTGGCTGCGCGCAACCTTGCTCAAAACGGCGGTACAGTCCCTGCGCGATAACGCCAGCCTGGGTCGCCAGGGCCGATTCGGCCAGACAGATGCCAACGATCTCCGCCTGCGCATACAGGTCCGCCACAGCGTCATGATCCTGCGCGTCGATGAGCGTGATCCCATCAATGGTCTGATCGATGGCCGCATGGGGATAGCGCACCCGGTACTTGCCGAAGTGATTGACCAGCCCCCGATACAGCGCGTTGGAGGTCACGCCGACAATGCGCGCCGGGCGCACATAGCCATCCCAGTGGGAAAAGACCTGCGCCAGATAGCCGCCACCAATGGCGCCAAAACCGTGAATGCCGACAACGGCGTTGCTGCGCGCCATGGGAAATGCGTCGATCACCCGCGGCACCGGCCGAGCCGGCGTACAGGCGCGCACATCGTCGAGCAACTCGGCCATGCCGCCCTGGTAGGCAGCAAAGGCCTTCTTGCGCAGCACCGCCGGCGGATGCTTGAGATCGTGGACGTACACCGCGGCGCCACCTGCCGCGAGGGCCGCACGAAGGCCATTTTCGGAATCCTCCACCATCAGGCATTCCTGCGGTGCACAGCCCAGCTGCCGGGCCGCCGCCTGGAATATCTCCGGATCCGGCTTGCCCCGTGTGACCTCATCGCCGCAGACGGTCACGTCGAAGTAGCGCAGCACGCGCGCGCTCATCAGGTATTCCTCGGCGATGGCCCGACGGCTGGAGGTCGCCACGGCCAGCCGCATGTCCGCTTTCCGCAGGCGCTCCAGCACTTCGTGCAGCCCCAGCTTGACCGGCACGCCGTACTTGCGGATGTACGTCAGCTCGAGCTCGTCCGCCCGCGCCCGAATGGCGGCATACGGGTAGTCCGCGCCGAAATGCTGCTGTGCCAACGCTTGCGCCTTCTTGGCCGACAGGCCCAGCGAGCCATACAGCACCGCGTCTGAAATCTCCTGACCGAAAAGCTGCTGTGACGCCTGTTTGAGGGTGCTGAACCGCAGCCGTTCGGTATCGAACATGGTGCCGTCCATATCGAATACGGCAGCGCGAAAAACCTGATGCTTGAACTCCAAAACCATCCTCTCTGTGTGATTGATGAGGCGTAGTAAAGCGACACCGAAACAGGGTTACGGCGCCACCGCAGCAGGGCTGCGCCACGCAGTGAAAGCAAGCACGCAAACGGCTTGCAGGGACGGGCCTACTCTAACAGGCACCTTCGAATGGCAGGCGGCCGGCATGGCCGCACAATGGGCCGACCGGATACAGCCGCACAGCAAGGAATGCTGCAGGCCGCTGGCAGCGCACGCATGCAAGAAACGTGCCCTTGCATGCCGGAAACCGATGGTCTCGGCGCGCTGCGGGCACCTGCAAAACGCACAACCTGCTGCCGCTCAATCGCGCAGCAGCGGTTGCAGCGCCCGCCATGCGCGCTGGTAGGCGGCTGGCGTCGCGGGGGCGCTTGCCAGCGGATCGCGCAAGTCGGCAACCAGCCGCTCCAGCACCCGGAGATGGGGCAACACATCGCCCCAAAACAGCAAGGTATCGCCGCGTCCGATGGCAATGGTCGGAAACGTCTCCACATCGACATCGTCGAGCGCCGCGCTGATCGCAGGCTCCTCCACGTCCAGCCAGACGGTCGTCACGTCCGGCGCCTGCGCGGCAAACTGGGCGAACAGCGGCGCGTACTCGCGACAGACGCCGCACCAGGCCGCGCACAGGCCGACCACCCGCAGCGGCGCCACACTCTTGCCGTCTGTTGCAGCGGCAGTGTCACTCGCCACGGTGCGGCACCAGAATGTCACGCTGGCCACTGCTGGTCAGCGGGCTGACGAGACCGGCCTTTTCCATGTCCTCAAGCAGGCGCGCCGAGCGGTTGTAGCCGATGCGCAACTTGCGCTGCACGTAGGAGATGCTGGCCTTGCGGTCCTTGAGCACGATTTCCACGGCCTGGTCGTACATCGGATCCTTTTCGCCGCCGCCGCTGCCGGCAGGCGTGCCCTCGAAATCCACCGCCCAGTCGCTCTCATTCTCGCTGCCCACACCATCGAGCACACCGTCGATGTAGTCGGCCTCGCCCATGCTCTGCTTGATGAACTCGACCACGCGGTGCACCTCGTCGTCACTGACAAAGGCGCCGTGCACACGCACCGGCAAGCCCGTGCCGCCCTTCATGTACAGCATGTCCCCCATGCCCAGCAGGGCTTCGGCGCCCATCTGGTCGAGGATGGTGCGGCTGTCGATCTTGCTCGAGACCTGAAAGGCGATGCGCGTGGGCACGTTGGCCTTGATCAGGCCGGTGATCACGTCCACGCTGGGGCGCTGCGTGGCCAGAATCAGGTGAATGCCGGCGGCGCGCGCCTTCTGCGCCAGGCGTGCGATCAATTCCTCGATCTTCTTGCCCACAACCATCATCAGGTCGGCCAACTCGTCGATGACGATGACGATGTGCGGCAGCGGCTCCAGCGGCTCCGGATCCTCCGGCGTGAGGCTGAAGGGATTGCCGAGGGGCTGGCCACGCTCCTGCGCTTCCCGGAGCTTGCTGTTAAAGCCTGCCAGATTGCGCACGCCAAGCTTGCTCATGAGCTTGTAGCGGCGCTCCATCTCGGCCACGCACCAGTTCAGGCCGTGCGCGGCCTGCTTCATGTCCGTCACGACCGGGCACAGCAGGTGCGGGATGCCTTCGTAGACGGACATCTCCAGCATCTTCGGGTCGATCATCAGCAGGCGGACTTCGCTGGGCTCGGCCTTGAAGAGGATGGAGAGAATCATCGCGTTGATGCCCACCGACTTACCTGAGCCGGTCGTTCCGGCCACCAGGCAATGCGGCATCTTGGCCAGATCGGCCACGACCGGGTTGCCGATGATGTCCTTGCCCAGACCCAGCGCCAGCTTGGACTGCTCGTCCTGGTACACCGGCGAGGACAGGATTTCCTTGAGCTGGATGGACTGGCGCCGCGCGTTGGGCAACTCCAGCGCCATGAAGTTCTTGCCGGGAATGGTCTCGATCACGCGGATCGACATCAGCGACAGCGACCGCGCCAGATCCTTGGAGAGATTGACGATCTGCTGGCCCTTGACGCCGGTGGCAGGCTCAATCTCGTAGCGCGTGACCACCGGGCCGGGCTGGGCGTCCACCACGCGCACCTGCACGCCGAAATCCTTGAGCTTCTTCTCGATCAGCCGGCTGGTCATCTCCAGCGTCTCGGGCGTGACCGTCTCCTGCTTGGTTGCCACGGGATCGAGCAGATTCACCGATGGCAATGCACCGCTGCGCGCATCATCGAACAGATGCTTCTGGCGCTTGGCCGGCGTGGTAACCAGGGCAGTCTCGTTGGGCGCCACCGGCGTGGGATCATCCCACAGCGGCTCGGCACGCTCATCGGGCAATGTGGTGGCGTAGGTCTTGCCAGGCGGCGGCTCTTCGTCCCAGGGCAGATCGGCATTGTCCACATAGGTTGGCGGCGTACGTTCCGCTGCGTCATCGGCCGGCGTCAGCACCGGCTCCGCGGGCGCGTCCCACATCTGTGGCAAACGCTCCTCCGGTACCTCGACGACCGGCACATCGCGCGTGCGCAGGGCCTCACGATCGAGCACCACGTCGTTGGCTACCTGCGCCTCGCGCTGGCGTTGCGCCAGCCGGCCTGCCCGTGCGTCGCGGCGGTGCTCCAGCGCCAGTGATGCCCGCACCAGCCACTTCTCGATCCATGCGCCGGTCCGCTCGGCGAGCATGCCCCATGAAAAGCCCAGCACCCAGGACAGTGCCAGCAGCGCCAGCACCAGCGACACCACCGTGGAGCCGTTGTAGCCCAGCCAGCCTACCACGCGCGGCCCCATCAGATGCCCCAACACCCCGCCCGCATGATCGGGCAGACTGGCCTCAAAGCGGTACAGCCGCGACCATTCCAGCACCGCGCAGCTGCACAACAGCAGCAGCAGACTCAGACACCACAACCCCCTGCGTGTCCACATCCGCAGCATCATCAGCCGCCCCTCGGGGCGCGCCAGCGGCTTGCCGCGCAGCCAATTGCGAAAGGCGCGCCACCACAGCAGCACGAGTGCGCCCACCAGCACCCAAGTGGTATAGCCCAGCAAAAAGTAGCAGATGTCGGACCAATAGGCACCAATGTTTCCCAGCCAGTTGTGCGTCTGCACCGCCAGTGCACCGCCCTGTCCCGACGAAGACCACGCCGCATCCTGCGGCGAATGGCTGATCAGTGCCGCAACCCAGGCCGCACCGAACACCAGCGCGAGAAACAGCAGCAGATCCTGCCCGAAGCGGCTGAAAAAGCCCAGCTGTGCATCAGTGTTGGAGGAGTTGAAGGTATTCGAGGAAGATCGCATGTGAACCACGTCCCAACCGGCGGGACAGTCGCGGAGATTGACGCCTGGATGGCAAATCCTGCCAGAGCGCACCACTATGGAGGGCAAATCGGCGGCACAATTCAGGGCAAGGGGAAATCCCTACAATGCAGCAAGGCTGTCAAAGGACAGATTATCGCAAAGACCTGCGCCGAACGCGTAGCCAACACTTTTTTGACGATAAAAACATGAGCAACAGCAACACATTACACGCAAAAGTTCTGATACTCGGATCCGGCCCTGCAGGCTACACCGCTGCAGTCTACGCGGCACGCGCCAATCTGGCGCCCGTGCTGATCACCGGCATGGCGCAGGGCGGGCAATTGACCACCACCACCGAAGTGGACAACTGGCCCGCCGACCCCGAGGGTGTGCAGGGCCCGGAGCTGATGGAGCGCTTTCTCAAGCACGCCCAGCGCTTCAACACCAACATCGTGTTTGACCACATCAATGCGGTGGACCTTTCCAGCCGGCCCTTCACCCTCAAGGGCGACAGCGGCACCTATACCTGCGACAGCCTCATCATCGCCACCGGTGCCTCGGCCAGGTATCTGGGCCTGCCCTCGGAGCAGGCCTTCATGGGCAGGGGCGTTTCCGCGTGCGCGACCTGCGACGGCTTCTTCTACCGGAACAAGCCCGTGGCGGTCGTCGGCGGCGGCAATACGGCCGTGGAGGAGGCGTTGTACCTCTCCAACATCGCCAGCAAGGTCACGCTGATCCACCGCCGCGACAAGTTCCGCGCCGAACCCATCATGATCGACAAACTGATGGAAAAGGTGCGCTCGGGCAAGATTGAACTCAAGCTCTTCAGCGTGCTCGACGAGGTGCTGGGCGATCAGAGCGGCGTTACCGGCGTGCGCATCAAGAACGTGCAGGACGGCTCCACCGAGGAAATTGCCCTTGATGGCACGTTCATTGCCATTGGCCATTCGCCCAATACCGAGATCTTCCAGGGCCAGCTGGAGATGAAGGATGGCTACATCCTCACCAAGGGCGGTCACGACGGTTTTGCGACCCAGACCAGCGTGCCTGGCGTATTTGCCGCCGGTGATGTGCAGGACCACGTCTATCGCCAGGCCATCACCAGCGCCGGCACCGGCTGCATGGCGGCGCTGGACGCGCAACGCTTTCTGGAGCAGCACGAAAGCTGAGCACCGCAGCGCGGCTCGGCCTGGTGTGTAAGAACCTGTTCACGATCTTTTTATGCACCGCGTTGGCTCACCAGACACGCGATGCAAGGCGCAAACCGCAGTCGGGCTGGTGGCCCAACGAGGATTTGCAACGCCGCCGCGCGCGTCTGGCGAGCCAACGCGGTGCATAAAAAGATCGTGAACAGGTTCTAAGAAAGCGGCCCGACGGGCCGCTTTCTGCATGACGAGGCGAAGTCAGAAGAAGGCCGTCAACTACTGCGCGGTCGGCCGCAGCAGAGCGCCCTGACGGGGGAACTTCTTCAAATAGTCGTGCTGGAAGAGATACATGCGCACGACGTTGCGGTACTCGCCGTTGACGAAAAACTCGTGGATGAGCTCGCCCTCGACCTTGAAACCCAACTTGCTGTAAATGTGCGAGGCCTTCTTGTTGTCCTTGTCGACGATGAGATACAGCTTGTACAGGTTGAGAACGCTGAATGCATAGTCCATCGCCAGCCGCGTGGCCTGCGTCGCCAGCCCACGGCCCTGGAAATCTGGCGCGATGATGATCTGGAACTCGGCGCGGCGATGCACCAGATCGATCTCGACCAACTCAACCAGCCCAGCCTTCTGGCCCTGATACTCGACGACGAAGCGGCGCTCGCCCTGGTCGTGAATATGCTCCTCGTAAAGCGCTGCCAGTTCCGCGAATGTCTCGAACGGCTCCTCAAACCAGTAACGCATCACACTGGCATTGTTGTCGATCTGATGCACGAAATGCAGATCTTCCCGCTCCAGCGGGCGCAGCCGCACTTCAGGGTTCACCTGAACGGGCTGCACACTGCGCGAGGTCTTTGCATTTTTTCTTGCTGCCGCCATGACTGCTCTTTGAATTTGGAACGGCAAGTTTACGTGGCAACGTCCGGCTGCGCGACTTCGCTGGCCACCCACGCGGCAAAGGTCGGCGCGACCTCGCTTGGCTGCAAGGCATACAGTGCAGGCTCCTCGTACGGATGGTGCGCCTTGAGCAAGGCCTGCAGGCGCGCGCTGGCTGCTGCGGTCGTCTTGAACAGCAGGCGCAGCTCGCGCTCCTGCACCACCTCACCTTTCCAGCGGTAGCGACTCTCGATGGATTCCGTCTGCACGCAAGCGGCCAGCCGCGCATCCAGCGCCAGTTGGGCAAGCTTGGCCGCATCCTCTTGCCGCGCAACGGTGGTCACGATCCATGTCAGCATCATCACTAGCCTCCCGAAAAAGTAGAACGCACTTGTGCGGCGCCATCATAAGGCGCGCCAGTCAGGCCTGTGCAGCAGAAGCGGCCCGAAAAACCAGAGGCCCTGCGCTCAGCGATCCAGTCTGCGCACGCTGCCAGCGAGCGACTGGAGATCGAACAGAGCGCGCGCGCGGCGCACCAGCTGCAGCACGCCAATCATTCCCACTGGCACCAGCGCCGCCAGCAAAAATGCCTCCAGCAGGGTGTCCATCGGTTGACCGGGCCGCGGGAACATCCACAGACCGGCCGCCAGCCCCGACAGCGTTGCCAGTACCGCGTCCAGCCCGTCATGACGTCGGTTATAGAGCCCGAAGAAGACCGGAAACGCCGCAGCCGCACACAACAGGTCAGCCAGCAGGAAGAGGTAGAGCACGCTGTAGCCCTGCGCCGCGACAATCAGCACCGGAATGGCCAGCAGCAGAATCAACCAGCGCGCCAGCCGCAGCAAGACTGCCGTGGAGACGCGCGGATACAGCTTGCCAATGTCCACCGCCACGATGCTGGACACCGCATTGATGACAGTGTCGGCACTGCTCATGACCAGTGCCAGGCCCAGAGGAATCAGCGCAACAGCCAGCCACAGTGGCAGCGCAGGCATGATGACGCTGAACAGCGCCACCGAGCTGTCCCCCTGCGGCGAGCGGGCCATGAAGGCCAGGCCGAACAGCCCCATGGCCAGGATAAATGGCCCAACCAGTACCCCGCCCAGCAGGAAGCCGCGACGCATGTCCCGCGTGTTGCGAGCGGCGTAGACGCGCTGCCAGTTCCCCTGATGGAAGATCTCCGTCAGCAGGATGGCCACGAAAAAGGTCAGTCCTGCCTTGATGCCAGTCGCGCTGGTGATGTCCAGCAGCTGCGGCGCCGTCTCCCGCAGGCTGCGCACCACCGGCGCCGGCCCGCCGGTGACCCACCATCCCAACGCCACCAGCGCCAGCAACAGCGGCACGATGAGAACGATCTGGATCTGATCGGTGAAGATCGAAGCGCGCAGCCCACCGTAGGACGTATAGAGCAGCGTGAACCCCATGACGATCGCAGCCGTCACCCAGAGCGGCACGGGCGCAATCAGGGTAACCAGCAGCGCGATGGCGGTGATCTCGGCCGTCATCGCAATGAACATGTAAAACAGCATGATCAGCAGGGCCGTCAAGTACATGCCGCGGCCATAGCGCGCCATCAGGAACTCCGTCAGCGAGTGGCCGCGCGGGATCAGCGCGCGCATGCGCTGGCCCAGAGGAATCATGGCCAGGCGCGGCGCCATCGCCCCCAGCGCATAGCCGATGACCGCGGCGATTCCGCCCCAGGTCGCGGCCTGTGGCGGCGAAAACAGAATCCACGCCCCCAGCGCCGACGCCATCAGCGTCAGCGAAGTCGCCAGCGAGCCCTGCGAGCCACGCGCGGTGATGAATTCCTCCAGACTGTCGCGCCGCCTGCGCGCATAGAGCATGCCGGCAATGGCGAACAGCGCGGCAAAAAACACCAGCCAGACAATGGCGGCAGCACTGGAGAGAAACGACGTCTGTGCCATGGCACACCCCTTCCATACGGTATTGGCAGAAACCAGAACATGGAAGGCCGCGCACCAGCGCGCCCGTTGCAGGCGCTCGCAGTGGCAATCGTCCTTCCCTTCGCCGGCATGACCCGGATCAGGTTCAAAGGGTTATCGCGCACCGCGTGCGCAAACTCTCAGCCCGTCAGAAGCTATTCCGATCTCCCCGCACCTATGCCACGTGTGTGACACCGCTTGAAGGGTCGATGAACCGCGCCTCAGGACACCCCTAGGAACGGCGCCATTATAGGCAGCTGCCCGCGCGCGGCCCCTGCAGCCAAGCTGCGCGGATATGGGTATGATCTGCGCGGCCCTGCGCAAGCAGGCCGCGCATTTGCCCCCCTGCTGTAAATCCGCCGCGTTCGCAGTGCGCTGCGACGGCAATCCCCAACCGCCCCTTGCTCCCGCACTTGATGACAACGTCCACCTTTCGCCTCACCCCCTTGCTCATAGCAGCCCTGCTGGGAACGATGGCGATGATGGCCTACGTTGCGATCATCGGACCCGTCGTGCGCCAGCTGGGAGTGCCCGAACTGGTTGCCGGCGTCTCCATGGCCATTGGGGGGGTGTTCTGGATGCTGCTGGCACGCCCCTGGGGGCGCCTGAGCGACCGCATGGGGCGCAAGCCGATTTTGCTGGCCGGCCTGTCCGCCTTCGCGCTGGCATACGCAGTGCTGGCACTGTATGTCGACATGGCGTTGCGCACCGCCCTGCCGGCGCTTCTCACCATGGGCATGCTGGTTGGCACACGGGCATTGATTGGCGCGTTCTATGCGGCAGTACCGCCAACGGCCGCAGCGGCCATCGCGGACAATATCGCGCCACTGGAGCGACAGCAGGCCATGGCCAAGCTCGGCTCCGCCACGGCACTGGGCATGGTGGCGGGCCCTGCCATCGTCAGCACGGTCAGTGCGCATGGCCTGCAATGGGGCTTTTACGCGACCGCCCTGCTGCCAATGCTGGGCAGCCTGATCCTGCTGCTGTGGCTGCCGTGGCAGCCAGCGCCACGCCATGGCACCACCAGCGCAAGCACACAGCGCCCGGCTGCGCTGAAGCTTTTCGATCCGCGCCTGCGCCTGGCCATGGCTACGGCCCTGACGGCCATGATGACCGTCTCGATCGCGCAGGTCTCCATCGGCTTTTTCGCCATGGATAGGCTGAGCCTGGATGCGGACACCGGCGCGCGGGTGGCGGGACATGTGCTCACGAGCGTCGGCGTGGCGCTGATCCTGGCGCAGCAATGCGTGATACGGCTGCCCGGAATCGCGCTGGAGCGCTGGATCGTCGCGGGGGCCTCCATCGCGGCCCTGGGCTACGCCGGCACGTACTTCGTGGGCTCTGCGCTGATGCTTACGCTGACCAACAGCATCGGTGCCTTCGGCATGGGATTCGTTTTCCCCTCCTTCCAGGCCATGGCTGCCAACGCCGTCGAGCCACATGAACAGGGCGCGGCCGCGGGCAGCGCCTCGGCGGCGCAGGGGCTTGGCATGGTCATCGGCCCCATCGTCGGCACGCTGCTCTACACCATTGCACCCGGCATCCCTTACGCATTCATGGCCCTGACCATGACTGCGCTGGCCATTGCCGTGCCGCTGCACAGCCGACGACCGGCACACTGATCCATCTGCCACCTTTTTTCCATCACCGCAGACTTGCATGTCATGACAGAAATGAATCGCATTCCAACTCGTCACCGCCATCCTCTCGCGCAGATCTGGCCCTCCGAGTTCGCCGCACGCTACCGGCAGGCCGGATATTGGCGGGGCGAGACGCTGGCCGGCTTCTTGCGCGAGCGTGCAATGCAATTTGGCGAGCGTACCGCCATCGTGGGTTACTCGAACGGTGAGCTTATACGCTGGAGCTATGCCCAGCTCTGGGAGCAGGTGGAGACCGCGGCCGCTGGTTTTCTAGCCCTGGGCCTGCAGCCGGGCGATCGCGTCGTCGTGCAACTTGGCAACATGCCGCAGTTCTACAGCGTGGTCTTCGGGCTGTTCCGCGCTGGCCTGATTCCCGTCTACGCGCTGCCCGCGCACCGCTTGACGGAAATCACCCATTTCGCCACCAAGGCGGAGGCCAGCGCCTACGTTGTCGCGGCACGCTACGAGCAGTTTGACTACCTGGCGCTGGCACGCGAGGTCAAGGCTGCGCAGCCTGCCCTGGAGCACGTGATCGTGGTGGATGGCGACGCTGGCGAGTTCACAAGCCTTTCCAGCTTTCGCCCCGAGCCCGCGCGCCTGCCCACTGCCGACGCCGATCCGCAATCGGTCGCCTTCCTGCAGATCTCGGGCGGCAGCACAGGGCTGTCGAAACTGATACCGCGCACGCACGATGACTACATCTACAGCTTTCGCGCCAGCAACGCCATCTGCAACATCACGCCCGAGAGTGTCTACATGGTGGCGCTGCCTGCCGCACATAACTTTCCGATGAGCTCGCCAGGCGCGTTCGGTGCGCTGTATGCCGGTGCCACGGTAGTGGTCAGCCCCAACCCATCACCCGAGACGGCCTTTCCGCTGATCGCCGCCGAGCGCGTCACCGCCGTGGGGCTGGTACCGCCGCTGGCGCTGCTGTGGGCGCAGGCCGCTGCCACAACGCCGCACGACCTGTCCAGCCTGCAGGTACTGCAGGTGGGCGGCGCCAAGCTCACGCCGGAGGCAGCGCGGCGCGTCATTGCCGGGCTGGGCTGCCAGCTGCAGCAGGTGTTCGGCATGGCCGAGGGCCTGGTCAACTACACGCGCCTGGACGATCCGATCGAGACAATCATCGAAACCCAGGGCCGCCCCATCAGCCCGGATGACGAGGTGCTGGTAGTCGACGACCAGGGCCACGCGCTGGAACCTGGCCAGACCGGCTATCTGCTCACCCGCGGGCCCTACACCATCCGGGCTTATCACAATGACGACGCCGCCAACGCGCGCAGCTTTACCGAGGACGGCTTCTACCGCACCGGCGATGTCGTCACGCGCACGCCACAGGGTTACCTGATCGTGCAGGGGCGCGCCACCGACCACATCAACCGTGCCGGCGAGAAGATTTCCGCCGAGGAGGTCGAGGACCACCTGTTAGCCCACCCACAGGTGTTCGATGCCGCCGTGGTATCGGTGCCGGATACCTATCTGGGCGAGCGCATCTGCGCCTTCATCATCCCGCAACAAGGAGAAAAGCCGCGCGCGCCGGAACTGAAGAAATGGTTCAAGCAGCGCAACGTCGCCGCTTTCAAGGTGCCTGACCAGATCGTTTTCGTGGACGCGTTTGATACCACCGCCGTAGGCAAAACCAGCCGCAAGGAGCTGCGCGCCAGGCTGCGTGCACAGCTGCTGGCGCAGGAAGCAGCCGAAAACGGCACTGGCGACAAACAATAACGAATAACGGCAGCTACTGATCCTGCAGTGCGGAAAAGCGCTGGGCCAGATCATCCACCAGCGCACGCACCGCGGGCAACAGATAGCGCCTGCTGGGCAACACCGCGTGCACGATCTCCGCAGGTGGCTCCCAGCCAGGCATCACCTGCACCAGCGCGCCGCGTGCCAGCGCATCGTGCATCATCATGCGCGGCAGCTGCACCACGCCTACGCCAGCTTCCGCAGCCACCAGCAGCGCTGGCATGCTGCGGGTAACCAGGCGAGGCTGGTGCGCAATCTGGTGATGCTGGCCATCAGGGCCAATCAGATGCCAGTGGTAATCAAACTGGGGTTGCCCCAGCGCCAGGCTGGGCAAGGCTGCCAGATCCGCTGGCTGCATAGGCGTGCCGTGCGTAGCCAAAAGCTGGGGACTGGCCACCAGACACTGGCTGCGCTGCCCCAGTACGCGCAACACCAGATCGCTGTCCTCCAACGGAGCGGGTCGCACGCGCAACGCCACGTCGATTCCTTCCCCCACCACATCCACACGGCGGTTGGTATCTTCCAAATGCACCTGTACCGCGGGATAGGCGACCATGAAATCCGCCACCATATGCGCGACCTGCGCCTGCAGTAGCGCGGTCGGGCAGCTCATGCGCACCACGCCAGCCGGCTCGGCTCGGCTGCTGAGCACCGCCGCCTCGGCAGCCTCTGCCTCGACCAGCATCGCCTTGCAGTGCGCATGAAAGCGCTGTCCCACATCGGTGACGACAAAGCGCCGGGTGGAGCGCTGGATCAGCCGCACCCCCAGGCGCGCTTCCAGCGCCGCAACACGGCGGCTCAGCTTGGATTTGGGAAGCCCCAACGCGCGACCCGCGGCAGCGAAACCGCCGTGTTCGATCACCTGTGCATAGTAGTAAAAGTCGTTGAGATCGTGCATGAGCAGGCCGCCGCATTGCGGCTTGGCGAATGTAGAAGGGATGCGCCGGTGATGATAGCGAAGGGTGGCTCTCGCTCAGAACCTGTTCACCACAGGCACACCGGCAGGTGGGTCGCAGAGCCACTGCCTGACTCGTCAGCCCACTGCTCAAAAAATAAGCATTGAACCCACCCTCACTTTGCCATCCCACCCGTTCCCGCAAGATATCCACAACGTTTTCCACCGCAGGTGGGGATGAATGGTTCAGGTCGCCGCCATCTGGGGCATAGTTTCAAAAACCATCGAACGAATGGAGACCACGCATGTCCTGCCTCGAATCCTCTGACGTCTCACGCTACTTTGCCCACTCCTCGCCTGACCCCGTAAAGGCTGGCCACCAGAGCATGGCCGAGCATGCGAACGCGGTGGCGGCGTTGGCGCAAGCGCACGCTGTGCATTTCGGCGCGGCGCAGCTGGCCCGGGCAGCCGGGTTGCTGCACGACCTCGGCAAGTACTGCAAGCCATTTCAGCGCAAGCTGCAAGGACAGGCACTGCAGATCAACCACTCAACCTGGGGCGCGAAGATTGCGCTTGAGCGCTATCCACAGATTGGCTGGCTGCTGGCGTATGGCATTGCCGGGCACCAAGCCGCTCTGGCCAATGGCGCTAGCTTTGATGGTGAACGACCAGTTGGAGGTGCCAGCTAACCAGCGGGTGCCGGCGCGTCAGCAAGCCGCGCGGGAACCAGATCTGTTCTCGCAGGCCGTGCCAACGGGCGGGGCAGATGGCACCGAATGCAAGGGCAATCTCCCGCCACTGTCAATCCCTTGCGTCCCCACTTGGCCCTAGCCGCGGTCAAATGCTGCTGAATACCCAAGCGTTACATCCCTGTCTCACATTTGACGGCATAGCGGCACCTTCCCACGCATGAGGCCATTAGACTGCCCCATGCCCTCACCAAGGAGACAACCATGAAGAACGTCACGTTCTACCTCGATTTCGTATCGCCCTATGCCTATCTGGCATTTCACGCACTGCCGCAGGCGCTGGAAGGCTGCAGCTACCGGATGGAGTACCGCCCCATCGTGCTCGGTGCAGTTTTTAAGGCCAATGCCGTACCCTCGCCCGCCCAGCAGCCCGCCAAGCGCGACTGGATCAGACGCCACACCACGTGGCTCGCCGAGCAGGCAGGGCTAACGTCGTTTGCCCCTGCAGTCAACCATCCCTTCTCGAGCATTCCTCTATCACGCATGGCGTTGGCGTGTAGCGAAGACGGTGCCATCAACCGCTATGTTGCCAACGCGGTATTCGCTCATTGCTGGGAGGCTGGTGGCGCGGACCCGCTGGATCTGCAGCGGTTGGAAGCGCTGCGCGCCGTTCTGCACAAGCAATGGCAGCCCACCATCCAGTCGGTCGACGATGAGGCAATCAAACAGCGCCTGCGCGCCAACACCGATGCAGCGCTGGCAACCGGGCTGTTTGGGGTACCGAGTTTCGTGGTGGACGGGGAATTGCTGTGGGGCCTGGATGCCCTGCCCATGCTGCGCGCACGCCTGCTCGGCTGAAGCGCTCTTGGTCGCGTTACTGCTTGGCCATCGGCGCTGGTGCGCTGGTTGGGTTGGCCGTGAAGCGGTAGCCTACGCCACGCACCGTTTCGACCATGTTGCCAGCGGTAGTCAGGGCTTCGCGCAGGCGTTTGATGTGAACGTCTACGGTGCGCTCCTCAATGAAGACGTGGTCGCCCCAGACCTTGTCCAGCAAGGACGAGCGCGTATGCACACGCTCGGGGTTCTGCATCAGGAAGTTCAGCAGCTTGAACTCGGTGGGGCCCATCTTCAGTGGCTGACCTGACAGCAGTACCCGGTGGGAGGCATTGTCCAGATGCAGGTTGCCGATCTGCACCGCCTCGCCAGCCTGATCAGGTGCGCGCCGGCGCAGCACGGCCCGGATGCGCGCCAGCATTTCCTGAATGGAAAAAGGCTTGGTCAGGTAGTCATCCGCCCCCGCATCCAGCCCCGCCACCTTGTCGGGCTCATCGCCACGCGCCGTCAACATCAGGATGGGCACGGCCCTGGTGCGCGGGTGGCTGCGCCAGCGCCGCGCCAGCACGAGGCCGCTGTGGCCGGGCAACATCCAGTCCAGCAAGATGACGTCCGGCAGCACGGCATCCAGTTCACGCTGTGCGGCTTCGCCATCCTCGACGCACACGGGCGCATATCCATAATGGCGGAGGTTGATGGCGATCAGCTCGCTGATGTCGCGCTCATCTTCCACCACCAAGACGCGGGGTCCACTCATAGTTCGCTGCCTGCCCTGCTTATTGCAATACGTTCTCGACGTTCTCGACCGACGTGTGGCGCACGTCCTTGCCCTTGACCATGAACACGATCAGCTCGGCCAGGTTCTTGGAGTGATCGCCGATGCGTTCGATCGACTTGGCAAGAAACAGCAGTTCCATGCTGACCGAGATCTTGCGCGGATCCTCCATCATGTAGGTCACCAGCTTGCGCGTATACCCCTCGAACTCGCGGTCGATGGCGTCATCCTGCTTGAGGATGTCCACGACATTGCTGACATCTCGGCGCGCAAAGGCATCCAGCGCGCGTCGCAGCTGCGCGGCGGCGAGCTCGCCGGAGTACTTCAAGTCATAGATCGGAATGCTGCGGGAATGCTGCGTATCGATGATGGTCTTGATCATCCGCCCCATCTTGTTGGCCTCGTCGCCGATGCGCTCCAGGTTGGCCGTAGCCTTGGAGATGGCCAACAGCATGCGCAGATCCTTGGCGGTCGGCTGGCGCGTGGCGATGATGGTGGAGAGATCGGCATCAAGCTCGACATCCAGGGCGTTGACACGATCTTCCAGCCGCTCGATCAACGAGACGGCGTGCGCATCGTAATTGGCAATGGCGTCGATCGCGTACTTGATCTGCGACTCGACCAGCCCGCCCATCTCCATGATGCGTGCAGAGATGTTGTTGAGCTCAGCCTCAAATTGTGACGAAGAATGTTGATCAGGCACGGAAACCTCCAGATGGTTCAATCAGGACAAAGCCCTTGGACAAGCGGGGACGTACTCGCAGACACGCGCCATCAGCCGAAGCGGCCCGTGATGTAGTCTTCCGTTTCCTTGCGCTGCGGCTTGACGAACAGCTCCTTGGTCGGGCCGAACTCCATCAGATCGCCCAGATACATGTACGCCGTGTAATCGCTGCAGCGCGCAGCCTGCTGCATGTTGTGGGTCACGATCACGACGGTGTACTCGTCCTTGAGCTCCTCGATCAGCTCCTCGATCTTGCTGGTCGAGAGCGGATCGAGCGCCGAGCAGGGTTCATCGAGCAGCAGCACTTCCGGCATCAGCGCGATGCCGCGGGCAATGCACAGGCGCTGCTGCTGGCCGCCGGAGAGGCCGGAGCCAGTTTGCTGCAACTTGTCCTTGACCTCATTCCACAACGCGGCCTTGCGCAGGGCGCTTTCCACGCGATCATCCATTTCGGACTTGGAGAGCTTCTCGAACAGGCGCACGCCAAAGGCCACGTTGTCATAGACCGACATCGGAAATGGCGTGGGCTTCTGGAACACCATGCCCACGCGCGCGCGCACCAATGCCACGTCCAGATCCTTGGACAGCAGGTTCTGCCCGTCGAGCATGATCTCGCCTTCGGCGCGCTGCTCCGGATACAGCTCGAACATGCGGTTGAAGGTGCGCAGCAGTGTCGACTTGCCACAGCCCGATGGCCCGATGAACGCCGTGACCTTCTTCTCGGGAATGGTCATAGTGATGTTCTTGAGCGCATGGAACTTGCCGTAGTAGAAGTTCAGATTGTTGACCGCGATCTTGGCGGGCTCCTGAGGAGCGATCATTGCAGTGGCCATGATGGAAATCCTTGAGTACGAATTACGTGGGAGTACGGGGCAGCGCTGCCTGTGCTGGCGCGCCCCCGCCTCTGGAAATCAGACTTTCTGCCGTGTGAAGTAACGCGCCAGGATGTTCAAACCCAGCACGGCGACGGTAATGATGAACACCCCTGCCCAGGCCAGTTCCTGCCAGTTCTGGTAAGGGCTCATGGCAAACTGGAAGATCACGACGGGCAGGCTGGACATCGGCTGCGACATGTCTGTGCTCCAGAACTGGTTGTTCAGTGCGGTAAACAGCAGCGGCGCTGTTTCGCCGGAAATACGCGCCACCGCCAGCAAAATGCCGGTAATCACGCCCGACTTGGCTGCGCGCATGGTCACCATGGCAATGACCTTCCACTTGGGCGTGCCCAGCGCATAGGCGGCCTCGCGCAGGCTGTTGGGCACCAGCATCAGCATGTTCTCGGTCGTGCGCAGCACCACCGGAATCACGATCAGCCCCAGTGCTGCCGCACCGGCATAACCGGAAAAGCTCTTGAACTGCGCGACGATGATGGCGTAGATGAACAGACCAATGACGATACTGGGAGCCGACAGCAGGATGTCATTGACAAAACGCGTGACAGAAGCCAGCCATCCCTTCGGGTTGAACTCGGCAAGACTGATGCCCGCAAGGATGCCGATGGGCGTAGCAACCAATGTTGCCAGCAGCACCATCATGAACGAACCATACAGCGCATTGGCCAGCCCGCCGACGGCGTTGGGCGCGGGCGTGGACTGCGTGAAAATCGCGCCGCTGAGCCCGCCTACGCCCAGGCGAATCGTCTCCCACAGAATCCACAGCAGCCAGAACACACCGAAGGCCATGGCCGCCAGCGCCAGCGAGATCGCAACCACATTGACACGCTTGCGGCTGCGGAACATGGCCAGCCGGTCGGCTTCACTACCCTTGCGTACGAAAGGCTTGGCAGCATTGGCAGATGGCTGACTCATGATTTCTTCCCTTCACCCTTTTGCAGCTGCAGCAGCATCAGTTTCGACAAGGCCAGCACCACGAAGGTGATGAAAAACAGCAGCAGCCCCAGATAGAACAACGACGCCTGATGCAGGCCCGGGCCTGCCTCAGCGAACTCGTTGGCGAGCGTAGCGGTAATACTCGTAGCAGGGTCAAACAGCGAGGTGGACAGCTGGGCCACGTTGCCGATGACGAACGTCACGGCCATGGTCTCTCCCAGCGCGCGCCCCAGCCCCAGCATGATGCCGCCGACCACACCCGCCTTGGTATAGGGCAGCACCACTTTCCACATCACCTCCCAAGTCGTCGAGCCCAGTCCATAGGCCGACTCCTTCAGCAGTGGCGGTGTGACGTCAAACACGTCGCGCATGACCGAAGCGATGTACGGGATGATCATGATCGCCAGGATGATGCCTGCTGGCAGCACGCCAATGCCCATGGGCACGCCGCTGACCAGCGCCCCCAGCACCGGCACATCGCCGAACACGGCCTGCAACGGCCGTTGGAAGTACTGAACCAGAATCGGGCCGAACACCATCAGCCCCCACATGCCATAGACGATCGAAGGCACTGCCGCCAGCAGCTCAATGGCCGTACCCAACGGACGCTTGAGCCAGGCTGGCGAGAGCTCCGTCAGGAAAAGGGCGATACCAAAGCTCACGGGCACTGCGATCAGCAGCGCAATGAGCGAGGTCGCCAGCGTGCCGTACACCATTGGCAAACCGCCGTACAGATCCATCACCGGATCCCACTGCGAATTGAAGATGAAGCCAACGCCAAACTCCCGAATGGAAGGCCAGGCGGAGATGAACAGCGAGATCATGATTCCGACCAGCAGCCCCAGCGTCAGCACGGCGGCTCCGCGCGCCAGCACACCAAAGATGATGTCGGGAATCTTGTTGAACTTGCGCTCGGGCGGGCCGTTGGGACTGGGCTTGTCAGTCACCACGCGCGGCCTCGCCGGCGGCTTGATGGGAGATTGAACGGTCATTGCGTCAGACACGACATTTCCTTCGAAGTTTGCAATGCTAGGCGGTTTCGAGACGCTTCCAGGCGATTTGAAGGCATTTGTTCCGTAAAAAAAGCCAAGACAGCACCTTCATCCGCAATACTGCGGCCATTGCATCGCCACAGCATGGGCCAATATCGGTGCTTCTCGGCCTTATCAGCGTTGCCACATTCCCGCCGTGCAGGAAAGTCAGCGCAGCATTGCTGTCGTTCGCCGTTATGCTGCACGCCAGCAAACTGGCAGAGTACTTCGTGCGGCGCGCCGACCGCTTGCCTGTAAGCAGAAGCCGTCGGAGCGCCGCAGCTGCGAATGACCGCCGGTTACTTCCAGATAGGATTGCCGGAAGCATCCTTGATGGCGCTTGCCCACATGGCGCGAATGCTGTCCTTGACCCCGGCGGGCAGCGCCACGTAGTCCAGATCGGAAGCTGCCTGGTCCCCATTGGTGTAGGCCCAGTCAAAGAACTTCAGCACGGCAGCACCCTTTTGCGGATTGTCCTGCTTGGCATGCATCAGGATGTAGGTTGCGGACGATATCGGCCAGGCCTGCGCACCGGGCTTGTTGTTCAGGATCTGATAGAAGGTGTTCTGCCAATCGGCGCCTGCGGCGGCTGCCTTGAAGGCCTCCTCGCTCGGATGCACGAACTGGCCATCGCGGTTTTGCATCTGCGCGTAGGCGATGTTGTTTTGCTTCGCATAGGCGTATTCCACATAGCCGATCGACGAAGGCAGACGGCTCACGAACGCAGCCACGCCTTCGTTGCCCTTGCCGCCGGCGCCCGTCGGCCACTTGACAGCGGTACCCTCCCCGACCTCGCTCTTCCACTCTGCGCTGATCTGGCTCAGGTAATTGGTAAAGCCAAAGGTCGTGCCCGAACCATCGGCGCGGCGCACCACAGCAATCAGATCCGAAGGCAGGTTCAGGTCAGGATTGAGGGCCTTGATGGCCTCGTCATCCCAGTTGGTGATCTTGCCCAGGTAAATGTTTGCCAGCACCTCGCCGGACAGACGCAGCTCACCAGGCTTGATGCCCTGGATGTTGACCACAGGCACAATACCGCCCACCACGGTGGGGAACTGCACCAGGCCCTTTTCCTTGAGGACTTCATCCGTGAGCGGCATATCCGAAGCGCCGAAATCGACGGTCTCGGCCTCAATCTGGCGCAGACCAGCGCCCGATCCCACGGACTGGTAGTTGATGCGGATGTTGGTGGCAGCGTTATAGTCAGCAGCCCACTTGGAATAGATGGGAGCGGGGAAGCTCGCGCCAGCGCCGTTGATGTCCTGCGCCGTTGCAGCGGTGACAGCCGAGAACGCCAGCACAGAAGCGGCAACAGCACGGAAAACAAACTTGTTCATCGAGATCCTCTTTTCAGGTTGGTGGAACGAACATGCTGCAATGTATGAGGCTTTTATGACAGTCCTATGACATAAACATGCCCTGTCGGCAGAAATTCGACGCGATGCCATTGCAGCCGTTACGCGCGCGCCGCACACTCCATCCAAAACGGCGACAATTCTGCCTGCCCTGGCCGCTCGAGAGCGCAGCCCCCGTTCCGCCACCTTAGCCTCACCTCCGTTTCTTCCATGGCCTCCTTTCGCCTGCGCCGCTTCATCGACCCTTTTCTCTTCATCCTGCTCGGCACGGTGCTGCTGGCGACGCTGCTGCCCGCGCGCGAGCGCGCGGCAGACTTCTTCCAATGGTTGACCTATCTGGCCATTGCATTGCTTTTCTTCATGCATGGCGCCAAGCTGTCGCGCCAGCAGGTCATCGCCGGCATCAGCCACTGGCGCCTGCACCTGTTGATCTTCAGCTGCACCTTCATCCTGTTTCCGCTGCTGGGGCTGCTGCTGCGGCCACTGATCACCCCCCTTGTTGGACCCCAGCTATACCTAGGCGTGCTCTACCTGTGCGCACTGCCGGCCACGGTGCAGTCGGCCATCGCCTTCACCTCGCTGGCGCGCGGCAACATTCCTGCGGCCATCTGCAGCGCAGCGGCTTCCAGTCTCATCGGCATTTTTCTCACACCGCTACTGGTGCTATGGCTGATGGGAGCAAGCAGCGACCAGGCCACCAACACTACCGAGGCGATCCAGAAAATCGTCGTGCAACTGCTCATCCCGTTCATCGCAGGGCAGCTTGCCCGTCGCTGGATTGGCGAGTGGGTAGCTCGTAACCGCGCATGGCTCAAGAACGTCGATCAGACATCTATTGTGCTGGTGGTCTACACGGCGTTCAGCCAAGCCGTCAACGAAGGGCTCTGGACACAGGTGCCACTGGCCAATCTGGTGGGGCTGGTCTTCGTGTGCTGCCTGATCCTGGCCATCGTGCTGGCTGTCGTATGGTTTGTCGCCAAAGTCCTGGGCTTTAACCTCGAAGACCGCATCACGATTCTTTTTGGCGCCTCCAAGAAGAGTCTGGCCACGGGCGTGCCTATGGCACAGGTGCTTTTTGCCGGTGGCGCCATTGGCATCATGCTGCTTCCCATCATGCTGTTTCACCAGATCCAGCTCATGGTGTGTGCGGTCATGGCACAGCGTTTTTCCCAGCGGGAACACGATTAAGGCCACAAACGTTGTTTGTTTCGTTTATATCTGGCGCCGGTTGGCCAGAACGCGCACATGGTTTCACTTCAAGCCGTGCTTGGCAGAGACAATGTGCGGTCTCGCGGCGATTGGGAAGGTTGACGCCGCGGCGCGCACTGACACCGCATGACAGTGCCGCGCCCGATTCGCAAGGGCGCTGAAAGGCATGGATTTGATGCCGCTCCTTCCGCCCCCGACGCATTCCAGCCATTTCTTGCATCGCAACCCAGTGCTGACAGCGCCAGGGAACTTCGTGCGCGCACGCCGGTCAACCCGTCGCCGACATGCAAAAGTGCCTGAAAAATCAAGCAGTTATTACCCGACAATTTTGATAAGGATTGTGCTATACTTCGGGGTAAATACTGTATCTCAACGGCATGGAAACGATGGCGTCAGACTTGGTCTGCCCAGATTGTTCCAATAGCCTGTGATGCAAGGTGAGGTCGGCGCCCGTGCAGTCGACCACTGGTCGGCAGGGCTTCTGTCAAACCAACGGAAAGGAACCACGCCATGCGATTGACGACAAAAGGACGTTTTGCGGTCACTGCAATGATTGATCTGGCGCTGCGCGAAGGCAGCGGCCCGGTCACGCTTGCGGCCATCAGCCAGCGGCAGCAGATCTCGCTGTCCTACCTGGAGCAGCTCTTTGGCAAGCTGCGTCGCCATCAGCTGGTCGAGTCCACCCGAGGTCCAGGCGGTGGCTACACGCTGGCGCGCAAGGCCGAGGACATCACGGTTGCCGACATCATCGTCTCCGTGGACGAGCCGATTGATGCCACCCATTGCGGCGGCAAGGAAAACTGCCTTGGCGAAGGCCAGCGCTGCATGACGCACGACCTCTGGACTGCCCTGAACCAGCGTATGGTGGAGTTTCTGGACTCCGTCACGCTCAAGAAACTAGTTGATGAGCAGATTGCCAAGGGCGTTCAGATCGAGGAGCGCTCACCCGCGCGCCGCACGATCTCGTCCGCACCCGTGGTCAAGCCCATTCGCGTCAATGCCCCCAATTCGGTGTTCGCACTTGGCGGCGCCCTGGTCAAGTCCTGATCCCCTGCAACCGCGTCTCGCATCGAGACACTTGACGGCGGCAGTTTTCTAATAACGAAATCCCACCATGACTCCACATTTTCCGATTTACCTCGATTACGGCGCCACCACGCCAGTTGACCCCCGCGTGGTGGATGCCATGATCCCATGGTTGCGTGAGCATTTTGGCAATCCCGCTTCGCGCAGTCACGCATGGGGCTGGGAGGCAGAAGAAGCTGTCGAGAAAGCGCGCAAGCAGGTGGCCGATCTGGTCGGTGCGGACCCACGGGAGATTGTCTGGACCAGCGGTGCAACCGAGTCCGACAACCTCGCCATCAAGGGCGCTGGCCACTTCTACAAGGGCAAGGGCAAGCATCTAATTACCGTCAAGACCGAGCACAAGGCGGTGCTTGACACCATGCGCGAAATGGAGCGTCAGGGCTTTGAAGTCACGTATCTCGACGTGATGGAGAACGGTCTGCTGGACCTGAATGTGCTGGAAGCGGCCATCCGTCCGGATACCACGTTGATTTCTGTCATGGCGGTCAACAACGAAATCGGCGTTATCCAGGATCTGGAATCCATTGGCCGTATGTGCCGTGAACGTGGCATCGTTTTTCACGTCGATGCCGCGCAGGCCACCGGGAAGATTCACATTGACCTCAGCACGCTGCCGGTCGACCTGATGAGCCTGGCCTCGCACAAGACCTACGGCCCCAAGGGCATTGGTGCGCTGTATGTGCGCCGCAAGCCGCGCGTGCGCATTGAGGCACAGATGCACGGCGGCGGTCACGAGCGCGGCATGCGCTCGGGCACCCTGCCTACGCACCAGATCGTTGGCATGGGCGAAGCCTACCGCATCGCCCGTGAGGAGATGGACAAGGACTACGCCCATGCCGCACGCCTGCAAAAGCGCCTGCTGGACGGCCTCAGCGACATCGAACAGGTCTTCATCAATGGCGACCTGGAGCGGCGCGTGCCGCACAACTTGAACATCAGCTTCAACTATGTCGAGGGCGAATCGCTGATCATGGGGATCAAGGGCATTGCGGTGTCCTCCGGTTCTGCCTGCACCTCCGCCAGCCTGGAGCCCAGCTACGTGCTGCGAGCACTGGGCCGCAGCGACGAGCTGGCGCACAGCAGTCTGCGCATGACGCTGGGCCGATTTACGACCGATGAGGAAGTGGATTACGCGATCAAGACCATTCGCGAGAACGTTGCGCGCCTGCGCGAGTTGAGCCCGCTTTGGGAGATGTACAAGGATGGCATCGACATCAGCACCATTCAATGGGCGGCGCACTGATCGGTGCGTGGTCTTGTACCTGCCGCGGCAGGCCCCGTTCTTCTGGTGTGCGCCAGCCGTTGAAAATAGCTGCTTCGCGCATAGATAATCCGTTAAAAGGAGTGCATCATGGCTTACTCTGAAAAAGTAATCGACCATTACGAGAACCCCCGCAATGTTGGCTCGTTCGACAAAGGCGACACCACGGTTGGCACTGGCATGGTCGGCGCGCCGGCCTGCGGCGACGTGATGAAGCTGCAGATCAAAGTCAATCCACAGACCGGCATCATTGAGGACGCCCGGTTCAAGACCTACGGCTGTGGTTCGGCCATTGCCTCGTCGTCGCTGGTGACCGAATGGGTCAAGGGCAAAACGCTGGATGAAGCGGCCGCGCTCAAGAACAGCGTTATTGCCGAGGAACTGGCACTGCCCCCCGTGAAGGTTCACTGCTCCATCCTGGCCGAAGACGCCATCAAGGCAGCGGTCGAGGATTATCGCAGCAAGCAGCAGGCCCAGGCTGCCTGAGGCACCTGCTCCATGACTTCTGTTTCGCCAAGCAATCGCGCAACCATGGCCATTACCCTGACTGAAGCTGCGGCACGCCACGTCAACCGCTACCTCACCCGTCGCGGCAAAGGCATTGGCGTGCGGCTGGGCGTCAAGACCACGGGCTGTTCCGGGCTTGCCTACAAGCTCGAATACGTCGATGCGCCGCAGGAAGGTGACATCACCTTTGAGAATCACGGCGTCAAGCTGATGGTCGATCCCAAGAGCCTTGCCTACCTGGACGGCACGGAGCTCGACTTCGTGCGTGAAGGCCTCAACGAGGGCTTCCGATTCAATAATCCCAACGAACGCGATCGCTGCGGCTGCGGCGAAAGCTTTCGCGTCTGAGCGGGCCGGCATTGCGCCGGCCGGCGCCCTTGCCGTTAACGCCGCCTTCTGAACTGAACTGTTTCAGGGCGGCTTTGTCTTGCCATGCAGCTTCAATCCGATGACTTTGAACTTCTGGGCCTGCCCCGGCAGTTTGCGCAGGATCCTGACGTTCTAACTTCCCAGTGGAAGACCTTGCAGCGGCAGGTGCACCCGGACCGCTTTGCCAATGGCACCCAGGCCGAGAAGCGCCTGGCCATGCAATGGTCGGCACGCATCAACGAGGCCTACCGTCGCCTGCTGCAGCCGCTGAGCCGCGCCACATATCTGTGCGAGCTGGCCGGCCATCCCATCGGGGCGGAAGACAATACCGCCATGCCCCGGCAGTTTTTGATGCAGCAGATGCAGTGGCTGGAAGCACTGGACGACGCCGAGGACGAAGCCGCAATCGCGCCCATTGAGCAGGAGGTGATGCAGGCACTGGCAGCCACCATCGAGGCGACCGCGGCCGCGTTGGATCGTGATCACGACTATCCCGCCGCCGTATCCCATGTGCGCGCATGGATGTTCCTTGAGCGGTTCATGCAGCGCGTGAAGGCGCGGCGCCAGCAGTTGTCTGCCGGCCTCTGAGGGCGGCGACGGCCTCTGTCAATCTGAATACGTTGGCCTGTCAAGGTCCAACCTGGAGAGTTTTTCCCATGGCCCTGATGCAAATCGCTGAACCCGACCAGAGTCTGGATCCGCACCAGTTCAAGCTGGCTGTCGGTATCGACCTGGGCACCACGCATTCTCTGGTGGCCGCCTTGCGCAATGGCGTGCCGGAGTGCCTGCCGGATGCACACGGCCGCGTGCTGCTGCCCTCTGCCGTCCACTACCGGGCATCCGGCAGTCCCGCGATCGGCTATGCTGCACTGGAAGCGGCCGCCGTCGATCCGGCCAATACCATCGTGTCAGCCAAGCGCCTGATCGGGCGTGGCTTGAGCGACATCGCGCACAGCGCCCAGCTGCCCTACTCCATCGTTGAACAACAGGGCGAGGACGGCCGCATTCACCTGGCCGTGCAGACGGCAGCCGGCGCCAAGACGCCCGTGGAGGTCAGCGCCGAGATTCTCGCCACCCTGCGCCAGCGCGCCGAAGACAGTTTCAATGCCGACCTTTACGGGGCGGTAGTGACAGTGCCCGCCTATTTCGATGACGCGCAGCGCCAGGCCACCAAGGACGCCATCCGGCTGGCAGGCATCAACCTGCTGCGCCTGATCAACGAACCCACCGCGGCCGCCATCGCCTACGGACTGGATCAGGGCGCAGAAGGCATCTACGTCGTCTATGACCTTGGGGGAGGCACGTTCGACGCGTCGATCCTGCGGCTGACCAAGGGCGTTTTCGAGGTCATTGCCACGGGCGGTGATTCCGCGCTGGGGGGTGACGACATTGATGCCCTGCTGGTGCAGTGGGCCTGCGTGCAGGTGAACGCCACACCCGCCTCGAGTCAGGAGAAATCGCAGGCGCGCAACGCCGCGCGCAGCGCCAAGGAGCAGCTCAGTAGCCAGGAGCAGGCGGAGTTTCCCGTCACCTGGGGCGCTCAGGCCCGCACGCTGATCCTTACCCGCACGGAATTGGCTCGCGTGGCCAAGCCGCTGATTGACCGCACGCTGCAGTCGGTGGCGCGCACCCTGGCGGATGCGGCGCTGACAGTCGACCAGGTACAAGGCGTGGTCATGGTGGGCGGCTCCACGCGCCTGCTGGCCGTGCAGCAGTCCGTTGAGGCCTTCTTCGGGCGCAAGCCACTGACCAACGTCCACCCGGACGAGGTGGTTGCGCTGGGGGCAGCCATCCAGGCCAACCAACTGGCCGGCAACAGCCGCCGTGAGGACGATGTGCTGCTGCTGGATGTGGTGCCGCTATCGCTAGGCATTGAAATCATGGGTGGGATGACCGAGCGCATCATCCACCGCAACGAGACCATTCCCACCGCCAAGGCGCAGGACTTCACGACCTACCAGGATGGGCAGACCGCGCTGGCCATCCACGTCGTGCAGGGCGAACGCGACATGGTTGCCGACAACCGCAGTCTGGCGCGCTTCGAACTGCGCGGCATTCCGCCCATGGCAGCCGGCGCGGCGCGCATCCGCGTGACCTTCACCGTCGATGCAGATGGTCTGCTCAGCGTATCCGCCCGCGAGCTCACCTCGGGCGTCGAGGCCAGCGTGCAGGTCAAACCCACCTACGGACTGCCCGACGCGGAAATCGAACGGATGTTGCGCGAGAGCTTCTCGACAGCCGAGGCGGACATGCAGGCGCGCGCGCTGGCGGAGGCCCGCGTCGATGCGGAGCGGCTGGTGCTCGCTACCCGCTCGGCTATGGCACAGGATGCCGACCTGCTCGACGCTGACGAGCGCGCAACAATCGAAGCGGCCATCGCCGAGGTACTGGCCCGGGTTGCCGATGGTACGCCCGCCCAGATCGAAGCCGCAGCGCACGCACTGGCCCACGCCACGGAGAGATTTGCCGCCGCGCGCATGAACCGCAGCATCCAGCAGGCACTGGCCGGCAAGGATATCCATTCCGTCTGAGAATCCGTTCAGGGGCTGACACTCCGCCCCTCTTCCCCACGAATAATCGCCCGTCACCATGCCAAAAATCACCGTTCTTCCCCATGCCGAGCTCGCCCCCGAAGGTGTCGAGATCGAGGTGCCTGCCGGCACGTCAGTCTGTGAAGCCCTGCTGGAGAACGGCATCCCCATTGAACACGCCTGCGAGATGGTATGCGCCTGCACCACCTGCCACGTCATCGTGCGCAAGGGCTATGCCTCGCTCAACGAGCCCGAGGAGCAAGAGGAGGACATGCTGGACAAGGCTTGGGGGCTGGAGCCGCAGTCGCGCCTGAGCTGTCAGGCCATCGTCGCGCAGGAAGACCTGACAGTGGAAATTCCGAAGTACTCGATCAACCACGCCAAGGAAAACCATTGACCGCACTCATTGGCCAGGCCAGAAACGTCAGCGCCACGTTGCTAGGCAGTCTGCCAGCCACGCAGGCAGATCATCGGCCACCAGGCATGGCCCGCCGGCACGTGCCGCCGCGCCATGCAGCCACACACCGGCGCAGGCTGCCTCGAACGCAGGCATGCCCTGCGCCAGCAGGCCTGTGATGAGGCCAGCGAGCACGTCACCGCTGCCTGCCGTCGCCAACGATGGCGGTGCATTGGTGTTGATGGCAATGCGCCCATCCGGCGCAGCAATTACCGTATCGGCGCCCTTGAGCACGACGACCGCAGCCGCCTGATGCGCCGCCCGGCTCGCGCGCGCCAGTTTGCTGCCTTCTGTGCTGAACAGCCGCGCAAATTCGCCGTCATGCGGTGTCAACACTGTCTGGCCTCCTTGCGCGTGGCTGGCCGCAATGGCCGCAAACAGCGTCCGGGCCTGAGACGCGCTGGCCGTCAGCGCATCGGCATCAAGCACCAGATGGCGATGCTGTGCCAGTACGTCCAGCGCGGCATCGACCACCGTCTGTGACACCCCCGCACCTGGCCCGATCAACCAGGCATTGCGGCGCGCATCCTGCAGCAGTGCCTGCCAGTCCGTCCTGCGCGCCAAACGCTGCACCATGATGGATTCAAGCGCAGGCGCTACCGCCGGCCATGCAGCTGGCGGCGCGGCCACAGTGACAAGCCCTGCACCCACCCGCTGCGCCGCGCGCGCCGCCAGGCGCGCCGCACCTGTCATCTGCGCGCCCGCCAATATGGTTGCATGGCCACGGGTGTACTTGTGTCCCTGCAGGTGCGCGCGCGGCATGTGCGGCCACCACAGTCCGGGCGCGTTTTCCCAGGTCTGCACGCCAGTGGCACTCAGCACCTCGTCGGGGATGCCAATGTCAGCAACGACCAGTTCGCCGCACAGACTGCGCCCTGGCAGCAACCAGTGTCCGGGCTTGGCCCGGGCAAACGTCACCGTCACTGCTGCCGGCACCACCTTGCCAAGCGTCTGCCCCGTTGCGCCATCCAGTCCGCTTGGCACATCCACCGCACAGATCGGCATCCCCGCCTGCGCCGCCGCGTTCAGCCACTGCGCAGCCAGGCCTTCCAGGGCGCGCGTCAGGCCCGCGCCAAACAAGGCATCGATCACGAGGTCATGCGCCGGCACATCCAGCGGCACGCCCTGGCGCACCGGCCCTGGCCACTGACTGGCCGCCCAGCGGGCATCGCCTCGCAGTTGCGCTGGGCTGCCCAGCGCATACACCGTGACCGACCAGCCGTGCCTGGCCAGCCAAGCGGCCGCTATCCAGCCATCTCCGCCATTGTTGCCAGGCCCGCACAACACGGCAACGCGACAGGGCTGCCAGCGCCTGGCAACGACGCGCGCGACGGCTTCACCAGCGCGCTGCATCAAGCGGCTACCAGGAATGCCGGCCGCCATGGCGGCGCGATCAGCCTGCGCCATCTGCTGCGGCGTCAGCAGCAGCAACTTCTGTGGATTCGTTGGAAAATCGCGCCTGGCCGGCTGGCCGGCGCATGACGCATAGGTGGTGGTATTCACGACAATGCCTTGTCTACTCAGTTAATATGGCCGCACGATGTTCTATGAGATTTTCGCCTTCTTGCTGACGACACTGGTCGGTGTTCTGGTCAGCGCATGCCTGCTGCGGGTCTATCTGCAGGCCCAGCGGTTCAGCTTTGCCAATCCGCTGGGCCAGATGGTCATTTCGCTGACAGACTGGCTGGTACGGCCTGTGCGCCAGCGCGTACGTGCCAGCGGCCGCTGGGACTGGGTCACGCTGATGCTGGCCTACCTCCTGCTGCTGGCACAGTTCATCTTGCTGGCGCTTGCGGCACGCGCCACACACCTACTAGCGATCGCGCCGTTGCAGGCGCTGTTTGGCCTGCTCGCTGCCGCCCTCTGGCTCGCACTCATTGTGCTGCTGGTCGGCGTGGCACTGTCCTGGCTGATGCCGGGCCACTGGCTCCACGAGCTGTGCATGCGTCTGTGCCTGCCGCTGCTCGATCCCGTGCGGCGCATGCTGCCGGCCACCGGAGCCATCGATTTCGCGCCACTGATCGCCTCCCTGGTGCTGTACGTGCTGCTGATGATTTTGCGCCGCATCGAGGCGCAGCTGCTGATGTCGGCACTGGGGTAGCTTTTCGCCATTTCCCATCATTCGATACAACGATACACCCACTCCTATGCAATTTCTTCACACCATGATTCGCGTTGGCAACCTGCAGCGCTCCATCGACTTCTACACCAAGGTCCTCGGCATGGAGCTGCTGCGCACTTCAGAGAATCCCGAGTACCGGTATTCGCTGGCGTTTCTCGGCTATGGTGGTGGCAACCCGCATCAGGCCGAGCTGGAGCTGACCTACAACTGGGACACCGACCACTACGACCTGGGTTCTGGCTACGGCCATATCGCGCTTGGCGTACCCGACGTGTACGCTGCCTGTGAGCAAATCCGCCAGGCCGGCGGCAAGATCACGCGCGAGCCCGGCCCGGTCAAGGGGGGAACGACGGAGATCGCCTTCGTCGAAGACCCAGACGGCTACAAGATCGAGCTCATCCAGCGCGAAGACCTCTCGGCCCCCGGAGGTGGCCTGCGATGAGCGGTGATGCGCATGCACAAGGTCTGACCCTTGCTGCGATGCGGCGCAACTACACCCGTGGTGCGTTACTGGAGCAGGAGCTTCCCGCTTCGCCGGACATGCTGTTCGACGCGTGGCTGCAACAGGCGATGGATGAAAACCTGCCTGAACCGAACGCCATGACGCTGGCGACCGTCGGCAGCGACCTACGGCCCAGCACCCGCATCGTGCTGCTCAAGGGGCATGATGCAAACGGTCTTGTGTGGTTCACGAACTACCAGAGCCGCAAGGGTGTGGAGCTGGAGGGCAACCCGCACGCGGCGCTGCAGTTCCATTGGGTCACGCTGGAGCGCGTTGTGCGCGTTGAAGGGCTGGTGCACAAGGTCAGCGACGCCGAGAGCGACGCGTATTTCGCCCTGCGGCCACACGCTTCGCAGCTGGGCGCTTGGGCCAGCCCGCAAAGCCGCCCCGTCGCCAGCCGCGAAGCGCTTGATGCAGCATTTGCCGAGTTGGAGCGCCAGCACAATGATGGCCGCGCCCCGGCCCGCCCCCCGCACTGGGGAGGGTACCGTCTGGTGCCGCAGTACTGGGAGTTCTGGCAGGGGCGCACAGGTCGCCTGCATGACCGCATCACCTACCAGCGCCGCGACGACGGTAGCTGGCAGATCCAGCGCCTGGCGCCCTGAACGGTTGCTTCACAACATCGGCGAGAACAACCGTGCCGTGGCCTCGGCAATGCGGCTGTGAAAACGCAGCTGCCGCCGCTGCGGTACCTTGCGGGCCTCGCGCAAATCCACGGCAAATTGCTCAGCCAGATCTGCCGTGAATTCGGCGCCGTAATAGGCTACCCCCACCTCGAAGTTGAGGCGAAAGCTTCGCTGGTCGAAGTTAGCGGTGCCGATGAAGCCCAGGCTGTCGTCCACCACCAGCGTCTTCGAATGCAGCATGCGTGCCTTGTATTCCCAGACTGTCACGCCGGCCTCGCTGAGCTCCTCGAAATAGGACCGTGCGGCCAGCGTCACCAGCTTCGAATCCGACTCGCGCGGCACCAGCACCTGCACATCGACGCCGCGCAACGCTGCATTGGTCAGGGCCATCATGGCTGCCTCGCTGGGCACGAAGTAAGGCGTGGTCAGCAGCACGCGTCGCTCGGCCTGGTTGATGGCCTCGATATAGGCACGGTGGATCGGCTCATTGGGATTGTCCGGCCCCGAGGTGAAGATCTGCACTTCGTGCGGTCCGGCCTCGCTCACCAGCAGGTAACGCGCCAGATCCGGCACGCACTGCGCCATCGGGAGATTGTTGGCGTACGCCCAATCCTGCAGAAAGACGAACTGCATCCAGAACGCCGGGTTGCCCTGCAGCCGCACGTGCACGTCGTGGTAACCGTCCGGCGTCAGCCGCAAGTCCTCCTCGTCGGTGATGTTGACACCGCCGGTAAATCCCACTACACCGTCACAGATGACCAGCTTACGGTGCGTGCGATAGTTGATCACCGGTCGCCAGCGACGCCCCAGCTCGGCATCGTGAAACCGCGCGAAGTGTCCACCTGCCTCGATCAACGGCTGCACGAATGCGTTGCGCAGCCGCTTGGAGCCCAGCGCATCCACCAGCAGGCGTACCTCCACGCCCTGCCTGGCCTTTTCGATCAGCAGATCGCGCAGACGGGTGCCGGTGTGATCGGGCTCGAAGATGTAGTACTCCAGATGGATGTGGCGCTCTGCCGCGGCAACATCGGCCATGATGGCGTCGAACGTTGCCGCGCCACTGCGCAACAGCGTGGCCGATTGCGCAGTGCAAGGCAGGATGCCGGTCGCGGCAACCCCAAGCCTGGCCATCTGGCGCAGATGCACGGGCAGGTTGCGCGTGCGCTGCTTGAGCGCCTCCAGATCGGCGCTCACGTGATTGGCCAGATGGTCGCTCAGACGCCGCAGACGCTGCTTGTGCAGGCGTTTGGGCCCGAAAAAATAGAAGATGACAAAGCCGATGTAGGGCAGAAAGGCCAGCGTCAGGATCCAGCTGAGGGTGGCTTCCGGCGCGCGCTTTTGCAGCAGCACCCAGATCGCCAGCAATGCCACATACACGGCCCAGGCCACGGCCAGGAAGACGGCCAGCGGGCCAGACAGGTCAAAGGGCATCACGACTTTCGGTGATTTGCAAAAAGTGCTGCCGCAGTGCTGCGGCATACGCTTCGGGATGGGTAACGGCCTGCGTGGTATGGAGTGCCAAGGTAGTGACCGGCACCATAGTCGAGGCGAACCTCTGCCTGGCTGCGCGCAGCTCTGCCGCCAGGCCCTCCGCGGCCCAGCAGGCCGCGTGCCCCGCATCCGGAAATGGCGCTACCGCGTCGGCAAGCGCCTGCGCCAGCGCAGGGAAACGGTCCGGCTGGCCCGATGCATCGCCCCTCAACGGGTGCAAATGCTGCAGCAGCGCATCCGGCCAAGCCTTGCGCTGCAACAGACCTGCAGGTGCGGGCCATTGCGGCGCATCGCCATCGGCCAGCGCAATCACTCCGGCGACCTTGCCAGTGCTGGCTTCCCCCAACGCAAGCGCCAGGCCCATGGCGTGCTGCGGCACGACCACGACCGCCTCGCCAACCTCAAGCGCTTGCGTCACCCCGTGCAGGATGGCCACATGGCGCGCCACGGTGTGCCACCTGGCCTTCTTGGGCTTGTCACTGCGCCCCCAACCTGGCAGGTCTGGCGCCGCCACCGGCACCCCAAGCCGATGCAGCTGCTCCAGCACGGGCTGCCACCACGCTGACCAGTGCCACAGCGGATGCAGCAGCAACAACGCGTGCCTGCTCGACAGCCTTGCCGCCGCACCCGTTTGCACGTGGACACGCAATCCCTGGGCAGCTGACAGCCGGGAGAAATAGGCGCCCGCTGCAGGACAGCCCTGCAGCGACCGCTCAGGCGTTCGCAACGCCGTATCGACCAATGGTTGATGGACTGCGGCCTGCTCCACGCGCCGGCTTTGAAAGAACTCGGCCAGCAGCTGCGCGCACTCCTGTGCGAGCACGCCAGCGCACACCTGCGTGTGATGGTTGAGGACGTGATTGGCAAACAGGTCGACCACCGATCCTGCCGCACCAGTCTTGGGCTCGCGGGCGCCGTAGACCACGCGGGCCAGCCGGGCCTGAAAAATTGCACCGCTGCACATGGCACACGGCTCCAGCGTGACATACAGCGTGGCACCGCACAGTCGGTGATTGCCCAGCAGCGCTGCGCCTTCACGCAAGACGAGCATTTCGGCATGCGCCGTCGGATCGCCCAGCGTGCGGGTGCGATTGCCCGCGCGTGCGACCACCTGCCCATCGGCCACCAGCACGGCACCCACGGGCACCTCGCCGAGTGCCGCAGCGTGGCGCGCCTGCGACTGCGCTTCGCGCATCCAGCGGACATCTTCGGGGTGGTCTGCAACGAGCATACAGGCAAATGTGGCAAGCAGCGTGCATTATTCAATGCCCTGCCCTGGGACTTTGTGTCAGCTTGCCATAGAAACTGAGGCATGCGCCTAGAATCAGCCGCATTTTTCCGTGAACCGGGCAGCGCATCCTGCCCAAGCAACAAGGAAAGACATGGATTGGCTGAGTCATTATTTCAACGATCAGAGTGAATTCATCCAGATGGCCATCGGCCTGGCGGTGCTGGCGGTGCTGGCATTTGTGGCTCGCTACCTCGTGGCCACCATGCTCCAGCGTCTGCTGGGCAGAGTGCGCGACCATGTCGGCAACCGCTTCACTCGCACGCTGCTGGACCCGCGCGTGCTCGAACGCGCCGCACGCATTGTGCCGTCGCTGGTGGTTCAGCTGGGCATTGGCCTGGTGCCATTCCTGCCGACCACGCCAATGCTGGTCATCCGCAATGTCGCATTTGCGCTGACCATCCTGCATGGGGTGCGCACGGTCACCATGCTGTTTTCGGTGATGGTCGAGCGCAGTCTGGAGCATGACGCGCAGCATCGCGCGATGGCACTGAAGAGTGTCACGCAACTGCTGGCCATCTTGCTGTATTGCGGCGCTGCCATCGTCATCATCGCCACGCTAATCGGCCGCTCGCCCGTCGTCGTGCTCTCCAGCCTCGGAGCGCTGTCGGCCGTGCTGATGCTGGTGTTCAAGGACACGATTCTCTCCTTCACCGCAGGAATTCTGATCTCGTCCAACGACATGCTGCGCCCGGGCGACTGGATCACCATGCCGCAGGCGGGCGCCGATGGTGACGTCGTTGACATTTCGCTGCACACCATCAAGGTCCAGAACTTCGACCACACCATCACCACCATTCCGACCTGGAAGCTGGTCTCCGAGAGCTACAAAAACTGGCGCGGCATGACCGAATCCGGCGGCCGTCGCATCAAGCGCGCCATCCTCATCGACGCCAGCACCGTGCGGTTTCTCACGCCCGCAGAGATCGACAAGCTCAGCCATATCGCACTGATTCGCGACTACCTGCAGCACAAGGCGCAGGATGTTGCGCAGACCAACGCCCAGGTGGCCCAGCGGCTCGGCCCGCTCGGCAGCGAGCCGGTCAACCAGCGTCGCCTGACCAACCTGGGCACGCTGCGCGCATATGCGCAGGCCTATCTGGAGACACACCCTGCCATCCACAAGCAGATGACCATCATGGCCAGGCTGATGGATCCCTCGCCAACAGGCATTCCACTGGAGCTCTACTGCTTCACCAATACCACGGCCTGGGCAGCCTACGAAGGCATTCAGGGCGACATCTTCGAGCATTTGCTGGCATTTCTGCCGGAGCTGGGGCTGCGCACGTTCCAGGCCCCCGCTGGGGCCGACATGCGCGCCTTACTCGAAAATCTCCAGCACGGCGGTAGCCCCGCTTCACTGCCCGCCCCCCACTCTGCGCAGGCGGCCGGGCATTAGGGCCCTGTTCAGCCCGGACGCTTCATCGCACAGGTGCTAGGCATATTGGTCTGCGTCCGCGAGTAGTACTTGACGGGCTGAAAGGAATACCCCGTGTTCTCCGACGAATACGGGAACTCTTCATTGGCCTTGCTCCAGCGGGAAATGAATAGCCCCTGCTGCAGCTGATGGTCCTGCGCGCGCATTTCCACTTCCTCGTGAAGCCCGGGTACGCGCAGCCCCTCCAGCGCCTGCGCGACCAGTCTGGGTTCGGTGGAGCCGGCTTTTTGCATGGCATGCGACAGCAACTGGTAGCCGTTGAAGATGGCGCCGGTATACATGTCATCGTTCATGCGGGCCTTGAAGCCCTGGACCACATCGCCGATCGGCCCCGGCAGGTCCATGTGCGCGTAGCCCACCATGTAGACATTGCCTTCGGCGCGCGCGCCCAGTGCGGTCGGGGTACCAGACACCGTGCCGTAGTAGGTGAAGAACTTGACGTTGTCCAGCCCCGCATCGCCAGCGGCCTTGACCAGCAGCGCCAGGTCCGAACCCCAGTTGCCGGTGATGACGGCATCGGCACCGCTGGCGCGGATCTTTGCAATATAAGGTGCAAAGTCGCGTACCTGCGCCAGTGGCGCCAAATCCTCGCCAACGATTTCGATGTCCGGGCGTTTCTGCGCCAGAAACTCCCTGGCGTACTTAGCCACCTGATGACCATGCGCGTAGTTCTGATTGATCAGAAAGACCTTCTTCACATCGGGCTGCTCCTTGATGTATTCGGTCAGAGCATGCATCTTCATCGTGGTGTCGGCGTCCAGGCGGAAGTGCCAGTAGCTGCACTTGTCGTTGGTCAGGTCGGGATCAACGCCCGCATAGTTGAGAAACAGCACTTCCTTGCCGGGGTTGCGGCTGTTGTGCCGCTCCAGCGCCTCGATGATTGCCAGCGACGCGCCCGAACCATTGCCCTGTACGACATAGCGGATGCCCTGATCAATCACGCCCCGCAGCAGACTGGCCGTCTCCTGCGGGCTGAGCTTGTTGTCAAAGCCCACCACCTCGAACGTCACGCCCGCAGGGTTGAGCTCTGGGTGGGTATTGAAGTATTCGGCCAAGTACTGAAAGCTCTTGAGCTGGTTGCTGCCCACGGCGGCCATCAGGCCCGAGAGCGGATCGAGCCAGGCGATGCGCACAGTCTCGCCCTGCTGGGCAAATGCCGAGGCAGAGATGGCCAGCATGGCAGCCACGGCCGCGCTGCGAAAAGTACGTTGCATAGTGTGTCTCCTGATGTAGTTGGGGGCCGTGGTCCGGCACCGCGCCGCTTCCTCCCGGCAGGCGCAGCGCCGCCACCACCGCAGCGTAGAGGCCATTGCGCCGCGCCCATACGGGACAAGCCCCTATTCGGTGTCCTTCACGTGCCACCTACCCATCACAGCCGCGGCCAGCCAACCTCGGGATGGCGATGCTTTCCCGTTACAGTTCGTCCTCATCCACACCAACAAGCCACAAGGAGCTGCCATGGCCCTCAAGTTTTCCCGCGAACACGAATGGATCGATGCGACCGACCCGCATGCGGCCATTGTCGGCATCACCATGCATGCGCAAGAGGCACTCGGTGACGTGGTCTTCGTCGACTTGCCGGCCGTCGGTACGGTGCTGCGGCAGGGCGAGGTCGCTGGCGTGGTCGAGTCGGTCAAGGCCGCGGCCGACATCTACATGCCCGTCGATGGAGAAATCGTGGAGGTCAATGAGGCCCTGCGCAACGACCCGAGTCTTGCCAACACCGCAGCACTGACCGAGGGTTGGTTCTTCAAGGTCCGGCTGGCCAATCCAGCGCAGCTCGAATCGCTGCTGGACCAGGCTGCCTACGACGTCTTCGCCGCCAACAGCTGACCTGCCCCGTTTTTGCCCAAGCAGCGTGCCAACCATGTTGATTGCCAACGCCCTTGCCTACCTGCACCTGCTCGGCGTAATCGGCGTATTTGCATGCCTGTCGATGGAAATCGTGCTGTGCCGCACGGAGTGGCTCAATAGCGCCGCGCTGCGCAAGCTTGCTGCCATCGATCTGGCTTACGGTGCCAGCGCAGCGCTGGTACTTGCCACCGGCCTGGCCCGCATCTATGGCCTGGGCAAGGACCCTGAGTGGTACTGGGCCAATGGGCTGCTGCACGCTAAGCTGGGGCTTTTTGTGGGGGTGGCATTACTGTCATTGCTGCCGACACTGCGCTTTTTGCGATGGCGCAGGCAGTGGTTGTGCCAACAGCGCCTGCCCGCCACTGCGGAAATCAACACGACCCGGCGGCTGATAATGGTGGAAGTGCATGTGCTTGCCGTGATTCCCTTACTGGCAGTCTTGCTAGCGCGCGGCTGGGGCGGCTGACGGCGCTTTGCCTGGCAGTTGCCTCCCCTCCCTTACCGCGCAGCTATACGGTATGAGCGCGCTTTGCGTTCGAGTTAACGGTCCCTATCGTTTTTCTGAGAACAAACGCTATGTCCTATCTTTTTGACCCCGCCACACCTGCCGCCGTTGGCATTGCCGAAAGCGCGTCGCTGTTTCCCATCCATCGCATTTATTGCGTGGGCCGCAATTACGCCAAACATGCGCAGGAAATGGGCGCAACCGGCCGCGAGGCGCCATTTTTCTTTCTCAAGCCAGCCGACAGCGCCGTCTACGTGCCGGCCGGGCAGACCGGAACCGTGCACTACCCGCCGCTGACGCAGGATCTGCACCATGAAGTCGAACTGGTGGTTGCGCTCGACAAGGGCGGGCGCGACATTGCCGTCGACGCGGTCATGGATCATGTCTTTGGCTATGCCGTGGGCATCGACCTGACGCGCCGCGACCTGCAGGCCGAGATGAAAAAGGCCGGACGGGCCTGGTCCATCGCCAAGGGCTTTGACGAGAGTGCCCCTGTTGGCCCGATCGTGCCCAAGGCCGCAGCGGGAGATGTCGAGAACGCCGCCATACGCTTGAGTGTCAACGATCAGCTGCGTCAGGAAGGCAACACGGATGAGCTGATCTGGAAGATCGCGGAGGTCATTGCCACGCTTTCCCGTGCATGGACGCTGCAGCCTGGCGATCTGATCTTCACCGGCACGCCTGCGGGTGTAGGCGCTCTGCAGCGCGGCGACACCGTCAGCGCCAGCGTGGCTGGCCTGCCAGAGTTGCGCCTGACAATCGCCTGAGGTGGTACTTCGTGTCTCAAGCGGCATCATTGCGCGCTGCGCACAATGATGCTCAAGCCACCTGGGCATCCCAACTGCGAAGCGGCGTGCCCCGCCATAACGGCCAAAAAAAAAGGAGCCTAGGCTCCTTTTTTGCAATCCAATCTGGAGCGGGAAACGAGACAGGCACTAGGGCGCTAAATCCTTGTTTCCCAATCACATTCTTCGCCGCCGTGAGCAGCGAAGGCCTGAATTATAGCCTTGTTCTTCGCCCTCGGCAACAAAACTCATCCAACAACTTCCATCAGCGTCCAAGGACTGCCATTTCATCCCCTGACAACCGACGCAGAATACACGGCTACCAGAGGCCCGCCCCTGCAACGCCGCTCGACACTCAGGTCTCCTTGCGTCAGGAATGGCATCAGCATCGAACGTTGAGACCGCGCTTGGTTTGATGCCGTGCGCACCACAGCCCAAGGCTGTTCGTGATGAAGGCCAAGCGGCGAGCAAGGAAAGATGGGGCGCATGTTCACATCACCTGGTCAGCTGGCGACCGTGTGGGAGCGGCGCGCAACAGCCTCAAACTGGCCACAGCCCAGGATCGCTGGATGCTATGTCGATATATCAGGATGCCAGAACAAGCATCACACGCGCGGTTTTCTCTGCGTCCCTCTGGACGTTGAGCAACGACTGCGCCCCAGCGCGACTTGTGAAACCGTAGGGATATCAGACCATAGCGAATCGGTCTTGATACGCCTGACGCACCCCATGACGCTGGCACCGTGAGCGCCATTGTCGAGCGTGCTTCTTCCTTGTTACTCGACGGGCCGGCAACTGGTCGATTCTTGCACATTGAGCAAGAGAGGGCCACCTGTGGCGGATGCCATGATCTCGTCCGCCCACGTTCCGGGGCATTCGTCCCTGGCATCCGCCACAGGCATAACGACACAACAGCCCTTGGCAGGGCGAGAAAGGAGCCGGTGATGTAGCGCTTCCGAAAGGAGACGAAAACATGCACAAGGAGCCACCATTATCAAAGGTGTTCTATCGTCCCATCGAAGCTGCCATACGGTGGGCTGGGTTGTTGCGGTACAAGGCGTCGATCCTCGCCTCGATCGCATCACCGCGGTGCCTGCCGCAGACATTGGACTGCCCGCGATGGAACGAGTGTCGGCTGTACTCGGAACGCATCTACGACGGCATCCTCAACTCGGAACTGCCCTTTGGCAAGAACGGGATCACGCTCAATGACCCAGAGTTGGTGAGTTCACCCGATCTGACCATCCGCCACGTCGATCTGAAACGCTGGATGCGCACTCACTATCCTGAGCATCGACCCGGATTCCTGTTCAGCCGCAGCGAGCGCATGGCGCATCCCTCCATCACCCTGGAAACAGGACAGGCAATCCTGCTGGAACGGCAGGCTCTGCAGGCCGCGCTGGACCATAGCCGGCGTGAGATGCGCAAACTTCAAGCGCAACACGAAGCCTTGCTCAAGCAGTCCGCGGTGCTGTTGGCATCCAAGCAGTGCGCGATCAGTGATCGAGCGGAGACCACGTACCTGAACATCATCGGTGGCATGCTGACGCTGATGCTGGGTCAATCCCCATCGGGTGTGCCGTACTCCAGCTTCAAGACGCAGGAGGCAATCGTCACCGCATTGCTCGCCCACTATGGCGGCACCATGGGCATCACGGAGCGAACCTTGAACGGCAAGTTCGCCAACGCCAGGAAGAATGTGCGTAGCGCAGCCGCGTGAATTCTTCCATCTTGTATGTGCAGTCTCGGAGATTGCATTTGCAATGTCTTTTTGCAGCCATGTCTATTGAATAGAGGTCACGCCAACAAACGCCACTGAGCGTTCAGGAGTGACCGCCATGTCGCAAGTACCTGTACTGCCACCGCACGAGCGCCGCATCCTGCGGCTCGATGAAGTTGAAGCGAAGTCCGGCTTCAAACGCGCCCACATCTACAACCTGATGAAGAAGCGCCAGTTTCCACAGGCGTTGCGCCTTGGCGTGCGCGCGGTGGGCTGGGATTCGGTCGAGATCGATCAGTGGATCGCCGAACGCCTTAACAACCGCACCTGACTCGCTCCCCCTCGGACTTCCCATCGCCAAACGGAGAGCGCCATGCAGGTCGTATCCATCATTTCAACGAAAGGTGGCGTCGGCAAGACGACCACGGCCGCCAACCTCGGCGGGCTCGCCGCGGACGCGGGGCTGCGCGTGCTGCTGCTCGATCTCGACGTGCAGCCCACCTTGTCCTCCTACTACGATCTGGCTCACCGCGCGCCCGGCGGCATCTATGAGCTGCTGGCGTTCAACGAGCGCGGTCTCGACCAGCTCGTGTCCCGCACCATCATCGCGGGCCTGGACCTGGTGCTCTCGAACGACCACCGGGGTGAACTGAACACCTTGCTGCTGCACGCGCCAGACGGGCGCCTGCGGTTGCGCCACCTGCTGCCGGCGCTGGCGCCGCTCTATGACCTGGTGCTAATCGACACCTAAGGCGCGCGCTCGGTGCTGTTGGAGATGGCGGTGCTCGCCTCCGGCCTGGCGCTGTCACCCGTGACCCCGGAAATCCTTGCGGCCCGCGAACTGCGGCGCGGCACCATGCAGTTGCTGGAGGACATCGCGCCGTATCGGCACCTTGGCATCGAACCGCCACCGCTGCACCTACTCATCAATCGTGTCCACCCCGTGTCCGCCAACGCACGCATGATCCAGCAGGCGCTGCACGACCTATTTCAGGATCACACGGGCATCCGCGTGCTGGGCACCGACGTGCCGGCCATCGAAGCCTATCCGCGCGCTGCAACCCGCGGCATGCCGGTGCATCGCGTCGAGTATCGACAGCCACCAGGCAGAGTTGCGCCCGCTGCGCTCGACACCATGCGCACGCTCGCCGGCGAACTGTTCCCGCAGTGGCAAGACAGATTCGCCCGCGTGTCCGGCCGTCCTCCACGTTCTATTGAAACCGGGAGGTCCCGTGGCGAGCGCACATGAACTGTCCCGTGGCCACAAGCGACTGCGCGCCCTGATCGAGTTTGCGGTGAGCGAAGGCTGGCACGTCAAACGTACTCGGGGTGGACACCTCAAATTCACCAAGACCGGCTGCGCCGCCATCTACACCAGCTCGACAGCGAGCGATTACCGGGCAGACCTCAATGCCCGTGCGCAGATCCGCCGAGCCGAGCGCGAGGCCCGCATGGCCCGGCCCGCCAACGCCGAGGGATGCGGCCATGGCTGAGATGACCTCCCAGGACATGGCCGGCAAGCTGCTTGCCGCCGGGTTCGAGCGCAGTGGGCCATCGGCCACGGCTTTGAGTGACCCCATCGCCGACACGCCGATGGTCGTGACGCTGGACCAGTTGCGGCCCTACGACCACGATCCCCGCAAAAAGCGCAACTCGGCCTACGATGAAATCAAGGCCTCCATCCGCGAGCGCGGCCTGGATGCGGCGCCAGCCATCACACGCCGTCCTGGCGAGGCGCACTACATCATCCGCAACGGCGGCAACACCAGGCTGGCGATCCTGCGCGAACTCTGGACAGAAAAGAAGGACGAGCGCTTCTTCCGCATATCGTGCCTGTTCCGGCCGTGGCCTGCGCGCGGGGAGATCGTCGCGCTGACCGGGCACCTCGCCGAGAACGAACTGCGTGGCGGCTTGACGTTCATCGAGCGCGCCCTCGGCGTCGAGAAGGCGCGCGAGTTCTATGAAGCGGAAAGCAGCACGACCTTGAGCCAGTCCGAGCTGGCCCGTCGCTTGGGCGCCGACGGCTTCCCCGTGCAGCAGTCACACATCAGCCGCATGGCCGATGCGGTGCGCTACCTGCTGCCTGCGATCCCGACCGTGCTGTATGGTGGCCTCGGTCGCCACCAGGTCGAGCGGCTGTCGGTCATGCGCAAGGCCAGTGAGCGCACGTGGGAGCACTATGCCAAGGGCCGCTCCCTGCCGCTCGACTTCGACAGTTTCTTCCAAGAAGTGCTGTCGCAGTTCGATACCCAGGCCGACGAGTTCTCGCCGCAGCGTGTGCAGGACGAGTTGATCGGTCAGATGTCCGAGCTGCTGGGCATCGACTACGACGTGCTTGCCCTGGACCTGACCGAATCCGAGAGCCGCCACCGCGCCCTGGTCAGCGACCCAACCCCGCCATCGGCGCCGCCGGCATTGCCTGAGCCTGGGGCCATCGCACGGCCGCCGATTGAACCGGCACCGTCCCCCGCCACAGCAGCACATTCTGCAGGCCACTCTGCCGCCGCGCCGACAAGGCCCCAGGACGATGCGGCCCCGCGTGAGGCATCCGCAGCCACCCCTGCGGCAGCGGCTGGCGATCTACTTGACGAGCACATCGTCTCTCCGGCACCCACGACGCAGCGGCTCCAGTCCATCCAGCGCATGGTCGCCGACCAGTTGGGCGATGCGCTTCCGCCCGACTTCTCGGCCAACGTGCTGCAGTCGATTCCCGTGCAGGCCGGTGGCCTCTATCCCATCTCGGACATCTGGCATATCGACCCAGGTCTCGACGCACCCGGCCGCCTGCGCGTCCACATCGCGCAGTTCGCGCGCGAGATCGCGGGCGAGGTCGACCTGGACGCGTGTGTCGAGGATCGTTCAGATGGCATCGGGTTCGCGTGTCGTGCCCCGACCCAGGTTTCGTCGCCGCTCGCACGTGCCGTGCTCGCGCTGCTGGTTTCCCTGGCCGGTCAGCAGTCGGCCGACGTGGGCTTGGACGGCGGGCACTTCGTCACCGACCTGCCAGCGCTGTTGCACGGCCAAGGCCAACGTCATGCCGACGGGGCCCGGCGATTGAGCGACACCGCGCTGGTCAAGCTGTTTCGTCTGCTGCGGCTGGCCCGGCGCCTGCTGGATCTGGAAGCCGGCGCTCTCGGTCCTGGGACCTGAGCGAGGGAGGCCCGCATGTCCGCACCTAACCCACTCAACCAGGCCGTCATCGCGCAGGCGCTCTACGATCTGCGCAACGGGCAACTGCGCCGCTGCAAGGCGATGGGATTCGGTGAGGAAGAATTGGATGCGCTCAAGCATCCGGCGCTGATCAGCGTACTGGCCAATGCCAGCGTCTCGTGGTGCTCTGTCTCGGTGAACCGGGAAGTGCTCCGGCGATTGCTCAAACAGGCGCAGGACGTGGAGAAGGAGATCGCCACCGTCGATCGCATGTTGCGCCTGGGGGCCAGTACGGAAATGGCGAGCCGTTTTTATGGGCTGACGCACCAGGAAGTCGCGCTACGGCGTGAAGTTCTCGGCCTGCCCAAACGCAAGGGGCGCCATCCGGTTCTGGACGAGGAGCAGGACACCGAGCTGTGGCGACGCTGGAAGGCCGTGACCAGCAGCAGGAATGTCGAGCTGGAGGATGAGACCTCGGTTCTTGATGCGGCAATGGACCTCGCCGAAGGCATGGAACTGCCGCTGTCGGTGGTCTGGGCTGCGATCAAGAACTGGATCGATCAGGGATTGGGTTGAGTCATGGCCGTGGACGACGCTGCACCACGAGCACCACGCCAAGGCCCGGTCGCCCTCGCTGATCTGTTCGACAGCGCGCTGAAAGACCTTGCACCGAAACCTCGCCCGCCCGCGTCCGCGCCAGCTCCCGCATCCGCAACATCTCCTGTCTCCGCAACCGGCGACGGTTTTCTGTTCAGCGGCAATCGGCACGAGAGCGTGCCGCGACGGCTGTTCCTGGACCGACGCCTGACGCCGCTGGAACGCAATGCCTGGCAAGTCTTTCGGATGATGCTCAACGAGGATGGGGTCACGGCGTTTCCGACGTATGAGCAACTTCGCCCGTGGCTCGCGTCAATGCCCTGCGCCGGACAGGCCTCTCACGAGACCGTGGCACGGGCGCTGACGCTGTTGCGCCTGACTCGCTGGTTGAGTCTCGTGCGCCGCAGGCGTGACCCCAAGACCGGGCGCATCCTCGGCAACCTCTACGTCCTGCACGATGAGCCCCTGACGCCTTTCGAGGCGATGCAGCTCGACCCGGACTACTTGGAGCTCGTCAGCCAAGCCCTGGGCCATTCGGCCAAGGCCGTCCAGGTCGTGGGCTTGCACACCCTCAAGGAAATCGCCGAAGACCCGTTGTTGTCTGGCCGCACGTTGCCCTCGCGGCTGCAGGTCCTTGCCGAACGCCTCGCGAGCCAGGGCATTGGGTCGCAGGAGAGTTATCCACAGAAGGATAGGGTTCACGATTCCGAAGAAGGGGCGCCGAGCCTTCTTCGGAATTCTGATGACCCCTCTTCGGATTCCGAAGCAGGGCCGAAACCCGCGTCAGACGGCGCTCTTCGGAATCCGAAGCAGGACCGTACTGTACGTAGTAGTCGTATGAATGAAGTACGTACTACCGCGCGTGAGCGTGGGCAGGCGCGTGCGATGCCAGGAGTTCGCCTGCCTGATCGCTTTCTCGGCTTGAAGGAAGAGCAGCAGGCCGCCGCCATCGTGGCATTGCAGCAGGTCGATGCTCCGCTACGCCAGGCCGTGCTGGACGAATGGGCGGATCGCTGTCGCGGCAGCACCATCCGCAACCCGGCAGGCTACCTGTTCGGCATCATCCAGCGCGCCATCCGTGGCGAGTTCAACGCCTGGGCCAAGCAAGCCGGGTCAGCACCGCCACCTGCCCCTGCACGAGATGCACCGCCTGAACCACCGCGCAATGTGGTTCCACCCGAGGTGGCCCGGCAGCACATTGACCGGCTGCGCGACCTTCTGCGCAGTAGCTGAGCGCGACGAGCGACAAGGGCGTGAAGCAGACGTCGATGGCCGTCAGTAGAGCTATCCCCAGGGGATAGATGTACTACAAGCTGTAACGCCGACAGGCACGGCATGGCACTTCGGTCCAGGGGGGCCGTAATGGCGTCGGTTGCATGAGCGCACGCACCATTTGCGCGAGCAGCGCTCCATGGCTTTCGATGGAGCTATCCCCTGGGGATAGCTCGTGTCACAGGCCACCGCTGCCACGACAACCGGGTCCCGGTTCATTTCGGTTTGTTGACTGACTGCCTTCCGTTGCGTGCCGATCCTGACCGCTCCTTTTCCCAAGCGAGCGGACGCCATGGCAACCAACGAACCTCTGCAACTCAATCTCGGCTCTTTGCGCAGCGCGATGTCGCTGACGCTTCACACCCACCACGCCTCGCGCATCTGGCATGGCCGCGCCGCCGCCGAGGGGCGACCCGGCATCGTCGGCCTGAACGGCTACATCGCCGTGATGAACAAGATGAAGCGCGGCTCGGAGCAGGACGACCCGTACAGCGACTGGTGGATGTTGCGCATCGAGGAAAAGCTCGACCAGACCAGGACCACGTTGCAATCGCTGCGCGAGCAGGTTGACCAGGCACTGGCCGGCGTGCCTGCGGCGTTGAGCCTGGGTGAGAACCTCAACGTGCAGCCGGTGAAGCTCCCCTTGTTCGTGAACGCGCAGCTCGGCTTTGCCGCCGTCTATCTGCTGGCCGACTACGACGACATCGCCCGCAAGCTGATCCTCGCCCACCACACCGCGCTGATCGATCGCTCGACGTTGGAGCGCTGGCTCAACGAAGGTGCCCACGCGCTGCGCAGCCTGTTCAGCCTGGCCCAGCAATACCGCTACTCGGGCTGCACCCGCGACGACTTCGCGGCCAAGAACGCCGCAGCTCGGGCAGCATTGGAGAAGTTCGGCGAACTGCCGCAGGACGTGCTCGAAGGCATGCGCCGCTCGAAGTTTGCGCCGCCCGTCGTGCGCCGTGGTCTGCAACAGCGTGGTGATAGCGCTGCCGCAGCCGCATCTCCCACCGACGAAGGCGCTGCCGCCGATTCGGCCGAGGCCAAGTCCACAGCCGCCGGCGAGGACGAACCGGCATGAGCGACCCGAACCGCGAACCGCGCTACTTCCGTCGTCTGGAACAGCCAGCCTTCATGCGGCTGGAACACGCGGCCTCTCTAAAAGGCCTTTTAAAGCCTTTTAAAGGTAAAGGGGACTTCGAGGCCTGGGCCAGCCAGTGCTTCGCCATGCGCGACGAGTTGATTGCCCTGGCGCAGCGACAGGTGCTGCCACAGGCGTGCGGGCATCCCTTCCACCTGCTTCCCGTCGAGCTGGCCCAGCAGACCACTGGCGCAGGCACGACCTTTCTTCGCTGGCGCAAGCACGATCGATCGGCCATGGGCGTGGCGTTGTGGCAGGAGCTGATGGCGAGCCCCAGCACGCCGGTCAACCTGCTGCACGACCTGCACGAGATCGAACTGCAGCGCGTCATGCTGAACATGCAGATCAGCCTGCTGCACACCCTGGGCAGGCAAGCACAGGAATGCGCCAGCAAGGCCGCGCAGGCGGACAACACCTACCTGCGCCGGCTCGCGTCCGTTCCTGCCGCAGTGCGCGATCGGTGATTGCGCCTGCCATCCGAGCACGCGCCCGAGCCCAACGAGGCACGGGTATTTCAACCACCACGGAGATTCCAACATGAGCACACAATTCATCGGCGAGGGCAACATCGGATCGCCTCCCGAGTACCGCGAATTCCCCAATGGCAACGACGATCCTCGCCGGTTGCTCCGGCTGAACGTGTACTTCGACAACCCCGTCCCCACCAAGGGCGGCGAGTTCGAGGACCGCGGCGGCTTCTGGGCGCCGGTGGAACTCTGGCACCACGACGCCGACCGCTGGCAGCAGCTCTACCAGAAGGGCATGCGGGTGCTGGTCGTCGGCCGCATGGAGCGCGACCCCTGGACGGACAACGAAGATCAGCCGCGTGAGACTTGGCAGGTCAACGCGCGCAGTGTCGGCATCCTGCCGTACCGCATCGAGTCTGTGGCCCTCAGCCCGAAGCCACAGGAGGCAGAGCCGAAGCCCCAGGCCACCCAGGAATCGACGGCGCCGAAAGAGACCAAGCGCAGGAAGTGATCGGGCATGGAGGGCGGCTGCCGCAGTGCTTCGCCGCCCTCCATGCGCTGCGAATTATCCCCAGGGGATAGCTCCACCAACGTCCACCGAGTTCCACGCGCGCTCCCGGAAATCGCGGCTCTCGGCCCGCACACTTCCGGCCACGCACCTTCCCCGCACTCGCCATTTCATCGGCGTGAAAGCGGTCGCTGCCGCATGCGGCTTGTTTGCTGCTGCCAGGGGCTGCGCTCGGCATCCTCGATCCCAGCAACTCCATGAACAACAGGAATCGGGATGGACGGATATGCGGCTGTTCTTGTGCGAGAAGCCCTCCCAGGGCAAAGACATTGGCCGGATTCTCGGCGCCACGCAGCGCGGTGAAGGCTGCCTCAACGGTTCCGGCGTCACGGTCACCTGGTGCATCGGCCATCTCGTGGAGGCGGCGCCGCCCGAGGCCTACGACGAGCAGCTCAAACGATGGTCCGTTGAGCAGTTGCCCATCATTCCCCAGCACTGGCGGGTCGAGGTCAAACCGAAGACCGCCACGCAATTCAAGGTCGTCAAGGCGCTCTTGGCGAAGGCGACTCACCTGGTTATCGCCACCGATGCCGACCGCGAGGGCGAATTGATCGCCCGCGAGATCGTGGAGCTTTGCGGCTACCGCGGCCCCATCGAACGCCTGTGGCTGTCGGCGCTCAACGATGCGTCCATTCGGGCGGCACTGGGCAAGCTGCGGCCTTCGGCCGAGACGCTTTCGATGTACCACTCGGCGCTGGCGCGCTCCCGTGCGGATTGGCTCGTGGGCATGAACCTGAGCCGGCTGTTCACGGTGCTGGGGCGACAGGCGGGTTACGACGGCGTGCTGTCGGTCGGCCGCGTACAGACCCCGACGCTCAAGCTCGTTGTGGACCGCGACCGCGAGATCGCGCGCTTCGTGTCCGTACCATACTGGGCCATCGCCGTGTCCCTGTTCGCAGGCGGTTCGACTTTCGCCGCGCAATGGGTTCCACCCGATGCGTGCACCGACGACGCAGGCCGCTGCCTGCGGCAGCCGGTCGCACAGCAGACCATGCAGCAGATCCGCGCTGCGGGCAGTGCCCACGTCGTGTCGGTGGAGACTGAGCGTGTCCGCGAAGGCCCGCCGCTGCCGTTCGACCTGGGCACCTTGCAGGAAGTGTGTTCCAAGCAGCTTGGGCTGGACGTGCAGGAAACCTTGGAGATTGCCCAAGCCCTGTACGAGACGCACAAGGCCACGACGTACCCCCGCTCGGACTCCGGCTACCTGCCCGAGAGCATGTTTGCCGAAGTGCCCACCGTTCTCGACAGCCTGCTCAAGACCGATCCCTCGCTGCGCTCGATCATGGGCCAGCTCGACCGCTCGCAGCGCTCGCGCGCCTGGAACGATGGCAAGGTCACGGCGCACCACGGCATCATCCCGACGCTCGAACCGGCGAAGCTCTCCGCCATGAGCGAGAAGGAACTGGCCGTGTACAGGCTCATCCGGTCGCATTACCTGGCGCAGTTCCTCCCTCACCACGAGTTCGACCGCACTGTGGCCAAGTTTTCGTGCGGGGGGCAGAACCTGGCGGCCACGGGCAAGCAGGTTGTCATCCCGGGTTGGCGCCAGGTGCTCGCCGAGCCGCAGGCCGAAGACGGTGATGGCGAGGGCGATACTGCGGTCCGCGCCCAGGTGCTGCCCGCGCTGCCGAAACTGTATGAGGGCCTGGCATGCCAGGTGGCCGACGTCGATCTCAAGGCACTCAAGACGCTGCCGCCCAAACCGTACACGCAAGGCGAGTTGGTCAAGTCCATGAAAGGCGTCGCCAAGCTGGTGTCCGATCCCCGCCTGAAGCAGAAGCTCAAGGATACGGTTGGCATCGGCACCGAAGCGACGCGGGCCAACATCATCGGCGGCCTGATCGCTCGCGGCTACCTCGTGAAGAAGGGGCGCGCCATCCGCGCCTCGGATGCGGCTTTCACTTTGATCGATGCCGTGCCTGCGGCGATTGCCGACCCTGGCACCACCGCCGTCTGGGAACAGGCGCTCGACATGATCGAGGCCGGACAGCTCACCCTGGACGTGTTCATCGGCAAGCAGGCCGCGTGGATTTCGCAGTTGATTGCGCAGTACGGCAGCGCCTCCCTGTCCATCAAGGTTCCCCAAGGGCCGGCATGCCCGCAGTGCGGCGCACCCACGCGCCAGCGCAGCGGCAAGAGCGGCCCGTTCTGGTCGTGCAGCCGCTACCCGGACTGCAAAGGCACGCTGCCAGTCGAATCCGGCAGCTCCAAGCGCGGCGCCTCGCGCCCGCGCCGTAGCGGCCGCAAAGGCTCCTGACCGCCCCCGTTCCCCGTGAGCCGTGCCCGCCTTCGGCGGCGTGGCCCCTGTCCCGCACTCCGCCGCATGCCCTGCGGGACGCCCAGCGCGCAACGCCTTCTTGATCCGTGTGCGCGTCCCGCCCAGCCGTCCCCGGCCGCGGGACCTGAAGGTAGCTTCTCTGCGAGCCGCACCACGCGCGTTCTGTTGATCTGCGTTTCTTCCGCCCTCTGCGAAGGGTCTCCCGGTGGCTTGCCAGGCTGCACGAGCCACCGGGAGACCCTTCGTGGTCAGCGGTAATCGGTGCCGGTGCCCGCCGGTGCAAAAACGGGCTCCCTTTGTGCGCGGATGTGCGCCAGACGATGCCGGCCCCAGCCACGACATGGGCCGGGTGTGATTGCTTGATGAGCAGACGGTTCTAGCGACGACCGGGCCTGCCAATCAGCCCACGGGTGGTTCCTCTTTTCTCCCGAGCCGAAGGCCGTTGGGCCTTCGGCGCCATTCTCCTGCCCATCAACGTCCCGGCCCGGCCATTGGCCTGGGCCACACGAACAGGAGAGACGACATGCACCCTCAACCTTGCGCACCGCTGCTGTACGGCAGACGGAGGTCGAGAACGGCATGCCCGCCTATCGCGCGGCCATCGCCAATGGTACGCTCGGCTGCAGCCGAGGCCGTAGCCCAAAGGCTGGACTACCTCTTTTGCAGAGGTAAACCTCGGGATGAACTGGGCGAAAACATGCCTTATGTGCCCGCCTTACGGCGAGCTGTTTCCGATGCTTCGCGCAGGATTTCCCGCCCCCCATTCGCTGCGATTGCGGCCACGATGACGCCCAGCACCAGATCCGGGATGTTCGACCCGAACCCCATCACCAGCACCCCGGACAGCACAATCGCACCATTGACGATGGAGTCGTTGCTGGTAAAGATCGCTGACGCCTTGAAGTTCACATCTTCCCCGCGATGGCGGCGCAGTAGTCTGAGGCACACTAGGTTCAAAGCCGCGTTCAGCGCGGCCATGGCCATCATGGCTGGGCCGACAGGCTCTTCCCCTCCAGCGAAGCGGCGTAGGACTTCCAACAGCAGCAGCGCGGCCAGGCCGATTAGCAAGAAACCCGACAAGCGGGCCGCGCCCACCTTGACCGTTGCCGCACGACCGACGGCATACAGGCTAACCGCATAGACCGACGCATCGGCGAGGTTGTCCAACCCGGCGCCCATCAGCGCCGTAGAGCCAGCCCAGATGCCAAGGGCAATGCCGGCGGCGGACTGCGTCAGGTTGATCAGCAACACAGTCAGAAGAATCTTTCGGTCCTTCGCATCGCTCGCATCTAGGCGGCCCAACTCGTCGTTTTCGTGATCTCTGTGGTTTTCAGCCATGCATTGTTCCTTCCAAATCGATGGATGCTGAAGCCTGTAGCGGCTGGAGAGTCAAGGCGCAGATGCAACGAACTTGCCACAGGGTCTTCCCGGACGCCCTTGACTCTACCGTAGCTAGAAGGTTTTCCAATCCAGTCAGAGCTTTAGGACAGAACAGATGAGCACCAATGCGCCCCCTTCATTGCGACTGTCATCCGGTATGGCTGCTATCCACTGATCCGTGGCGCCACTGCGGTTGTGCTCTTCGGCGAGCTCGCGACCGGCCGGCCGTCTTTTCCGACGGAGCTACTCACAGTGATCGTCGCGCTCGCTTGTGCCGCCTTGCTAGAGGGCGGGCGGCCTTTCCACTCCCCGTTGAGCCAGTAGCGGCGTTCCAAGCTGTGGTTGGCCGTCGGCGCATGGCTCGGCTTCTTGGTCGTGCATCTGGCCTTCCAGCACTCCAATCTGGGATACCGGGTCGGGCCGTTGGGATTGTTGATCGGGGTGGCTGAAGCCCATCGCTGGCATCACAAGCGTGAGCACGAAGACGCCCAAGTCAACTACGGCGATTTCTGGATGCCCGGGGGCCACTTGTTCAGCGCTTTCCGGTCGCAAAAGCACACGCTGGGCGCCAAAGAGTGACACTCAAGAAAGATGGACTTTCCAATGGACTACGGCCCGCAGCTTGTCTATCCCTTCCGGAGCCGGCCAGCAGCGGCAAACGCTTGCGCTGCTGGCTATACGATCTTGCCCACGTCGCATTCTTGCGCGAGTCGGGCCTTGCGGCTTCTTGCGAAGCGATCGCGAGTTGCGTGGCGTGCCCATGAGTCGGGCCGCGTCGTGGCGCACTGCTACCTTGGCCTGCACCTGCACCTGCGCAGCCACGCCGCGATGCTCGGTCTGGCCTGGAGAACCCGTAAGGTGGCGGAGATTGCGGCGCGCAGGTCGTCCGGCTCGCGCTGGCTCCTGTGGGCCACGCCCTCGGTCGCACGCCGTCTCAAAACGTCAGAATCGCGCGCTTTCGCATGATGGAGCGCGGCACGTGGCTCTCAGAACTGGACCCGATCACTTCCAGCACCGATGACACGCTCGAGCTTCAGGCGGGCTCGGCCAAGCTGTTGAGAATGCCGCACTCGCGCGAGGTTCGGGCGCTATCGCAGGAGCGTCGCAGATCCATTAACTCGCGCTCCAAGGCGCGCAATTCCTTCATCTTGGTCCGCACTTGCGCGATATGAGCGTCGACCAGCGCGTTCACCTCGCCGCAGCCCAACTCTGGCCGATCCCGTAAGTTCAGCAGTTGACGGATCTCATCCAGCGTCATGTCCTTCGCCCGGCAGCGGCGGATGAACAGCAAGCGCTGCAAATGGACTTCGTCATAGAGCCTGAAGTTGCCCTCGCTACGTGCAGGCTCGGGCAGCAAGCCTTCTGACTCGTAAAAGCGCACGGTCTGCACCAAGCAATCTGCCTTCTTGCCCAGTTCACCGATCCGCATCATGGTTGCTTCCTATAAAAAACTTGACTCTATATCTACTAGAGGTTTTCTAATGATGGCATCCGGGGAAAACCTTGTCAATGAAGAGCGATCTATGAACAAAGAACCTTCCAGCCCATGCGCCTGCTCCGGCGGCAATGGCCAACAGACGGCGTGCGCCAGTGAGCAGGCCAGCACTGAAACCACCGTTTTCCACGTGAGCAACATGGATTGCCGCAATGAGGAAGCACTGGTGCGGCGAACGCTGGAGGGCATGCCCGGTGTCGAGCGGCTCCTGTTCGATCTTCCGCAGCGTTTGTTGACCATTTCGCACCGCGAAGTCTCGGCCGATGCCTTGGAGCAAGCGCTGAATTCGGTGGGCATGAAGGCTCAGGCTGTCCGAGACGCCGCCGTGTCGACCACCTACCGCATCGAGAACATGGACTGCCCGAGCGAGGAGAAACTCATCCGCTCGCACCTCGGGGCAGTCGAGGGAATTCAGGACCTCGACTTCGACCTCGCTGAGCGCACCCTGTCGGTGAAACACCTCGCTCAGGCACGCGCGCAGATGGAGCAGGTCCTGGCCTCGATCGGCATGCGCGCCAAGGAGCAGACCTTCGGCCACACGGGGCCGATCGAAGCCGCGGCTGTGATCCCATCCTCGGCCCTGCAGCAGCAACCAACCGCTGCCGTTTCCGCGCCGCCGATCGGCGAGCGGGTGACGTACCGGATCGAGAACATGGATTGCCCGACGGAAGAAGCGCTGATCCGCGACCGGCTGGGCAAGCTGCCGGGTGTGACCGCGCTCGACTTCAATCTGATGCAGCGTGTGCTGGGAGTCCAGCACACGCTGGCGACCTCAGCGCCGATCGAGAAGGCGCTTGCTTCCATTGGAATGCAGGCTGCGCGGCAGGACATGCAGACAGCCACCACGGTACTTCGCATCGCGAAGATGGACTGTCCGACCGAGGAAAGTCTGATCCGCGGCAAGCTGCAAGGCATGCCGGGCGTGCAGGGAATGGATTTCAACCTGATGCAGCGCACGCTCACGGTTCGGCACACACCCGACGCGATCAAGCCGGCAGTCGAAGCCATCGAATCGCTGGGCATGGAAGCCGAGGTCCAGAGGACTGATGAGCCGCGCGATGCCCCGGTGGCCGCGCACAAGACCAATTGGTGGCCGATGGCGGTTTCGGGCGTTGCGGCGGTGGCCGCCGAAGGCGTGTACTGGGTCAACGACGGCAATCATTGGGCCGTGATCGTGCTGGCACTGGTTTCGATCTTCACCGGCGGCCTCAGCACCTACAAGAAGGGCTGGATCGCGCTGAAGAACCTCAACCTGAACATGAACGCCCTGATGGCCATCGCGGTCACCGGCGGCATGGCGATCGGCCACTGGCCGGAGGCCGCCATGGTCATGTTCCTGTTCGCGTTGGCGGAAGTGATCGAGGCGAAGTCGCTGGACCGCGCCCGCAACGCCATTCGGGGGCTGATGGACTTGGCGCCCGAGACCGCGACCGTGCGGCAGGCCGATGGCTCATGGACAGAGCTGCCGGCCAAGGAGGTCGCAAAGGGCGCGGTGGTCCGCGTGCGTCCTGGCGAGCGCATCGCACTGGACGGCCTGATCACCTCGGGTCGATCGGCCATCAACCAGGCGCCCATCACCGGCGAGAGCCTGCCCGTCGAGAAGGCCGAAGGTGACCAGGTCTTCGCCGGAACCATCAATGAGACCGGCTCTTTCGAATACAAGGTGACCGCAGGCGCCAGCGACTCGACGCTCGCGCGCATCATCCATGCCGTGGAGTCCGCGCAGGGCAGCCGTGCGCCCACGCAGCGCTTCGTCGACCAGTTCGCCCGCGTCTACACGCCGGCGGTGTTCGCGGTGTCCGTGCTGGTTGCCGTCGTGCCGCCGCTCGCCTTCGGCGGCGCATGGTTTGACTGGGTCTACAAGGCCCTGGTACTGCTGGTGATCGCCTGCCCCTGCGCTCTGGTCATCTCCACGCCGGTCACCATCGTCAGCGGCTTGGCCGCTGCCGCCCGACGCGGCATCCTGATCAAGGGTGGCGTCTACCTGGAGGGCGGGCGCAAGCTCAAGGCGTTGGCCCTGGACAAGACCGGCACACTCACACATGGCAAGCCCGAGCAGACCGACTTCGTGCCGCTGATCGGCGAGGCGCAGGAAGTTGCCGCCTGGGCCGCAAGCCTCGCGGCACGCTCGGACCATCCTGTGTCTCAGGCCATCGCCCGCAAGGCGAACCGTGACGGCATCGCGCTGCACGAGGTCGACGACTTCGCGGCGCTGCCTGGCCGCGGCGTGCGCGGCCGCGTCGCCGGGCGCATGTTGCACATGGGCAACCACAGGCTCGCCCAGGAGCTGGGCCTGAGCGAAGCGACGCTCCAGGCTCGGCTGGAGACCCTGGAGCGCCAAGGCAAGACAGCGATCCTGCTGATGGACGATGCGACCGTGCTCGGCATTTTTGCAGTGGCCGACACCGTGAAGGAAACCAGCCGTGAGGCGGTGGCCGACCTGCAGGCGCTGGGTGTGCGCACGCTGATGCTGACGGGGGACAACCAGCACACGGCCGCGGCCATCGCTGCCCAGGTCGGAATCTCTGAAGCCCGTGGTGACCAACTGCCCGAAGACAAGCTCAAGACCATCGAAAGCCTGGTCGGCGGCGAGGGCCAGGTGGGCATGGTGGGCGACGGCATCAACGATTCGCCCGCGCTCGCCCGTGCCGACATCGGCTTCGCCATGGGCGCGGCCGGCACCGACACCGCGATCGAAACAGCCGACGTCGCCCTGATGGACGACGACCTGCGCAAGATCCCCGCCTTCATCCGGCTGTCGCGTAGCACTGCGGCGATCCTCACGCAGAACATCGTTCTGGCCCTTGGCATCAAGGCGGTGTTCCTTGCGTTGACGTTCACAGGGCATGCCACCATGTGGATGGCTGTGTTCGCTGACATGGGGGCAAGTCTTTTGGTTGTCGTCAATGGGCTGCGCCTCCTGAAGTTCAAGGCGGCATGAACAATGGATGAACCATCTCTTCGCAAGACGCAGTGGTACTCACTCGCGATCGTTATATTCGCCGGCGATCAGGCAGCTAAGAGCTACATTGACGCGACAACTCCCTTGGGTTGGTCGCACGAGGTGGCGTCATTCTTCAACCTAGTTCACGCTCTCAATCCCGGCGCGGCGTTCAGCTTCCTTGCTGGCGCGGGCGGCTGGCAGCGGTGGTTTTTTCTGGCGATCGCGTTCGCAATATCGGCATGGCTCGCATGGCTGCTCTCCCGGCCGCTGCGCAAAACGGAAGGCCTTTCGTACAGCCTCATTCTGGGCGGCGCATTGGGCAACGCGTTCGACCGCGCCACGCGCGGGCACGTTATCGACTACATCGACTTTCACCTGCACGGCTGGCACTGGCCCGCCTTCAACATCGCTGACATGGCCATCGTGGGCGGGGCGATCGCGCTGGTGGCCCAGTCGTTCATGAGCGTGGAGAACCCGGCCGCCACAAAGGAGTCCCAGTGACATTGGGACGATCCGGAAATTCGCAATGCACACGGTGCAGGACACCAATCTGAAGAGAACGGCCCCCAGCATGAGCGGCCGCGGCTTGGCCCTCATGCTAGCGCCCACCGCCGCTTTTGCTGCAACGCCCTGTTGCGATGGCGGCGATTGCTGCAACGACGTCGCAATGCCTTGCTGTGAATAAACAGCACGCAAGCCAGTTGACCTGGCAATTATGAAAGTCCATCACGGCGATGCTGGCCTTTTTCGTTCCAATGAGCCGTCACGGAGAGGTGATGATGAAGCTATGCCGGGATCCTGCAAGCTTTAGGACGGTCTTCTTTACCGCATAGCGATATGCTGATGTCACCCGTTCGCCTCGCCTGGCAAGTACAAGTAGTTCGTCGCGGTTTTCTGGCCGTGTCCGCCCGCTTCGCTGGCCCTTTTGCCCCAAACAAGCGCAATCATGCCTGCGTTACCACCAAAGTTCGCCCCCGCCAGTTGCTGTTCCTAAAGGGCATCAAGCTCAACGCCATCGCCGACCGGCCAGCGTATTTCGCATCGCTGCGTGCCCGTCGGGGCCAGCCCATCGTCATCCTCGCAGAGCTGGGACCGGACGAGGCATTCGCCCTGTGGAAGCAGCATGTACTGGGCGACAGGCCTCGCTGACCCAGTTTCGCCTCATCCTCCTGACAGCCCCGCACTTATTGCGGGGCTTTCTTTTTTCCGCGTTCGCCAATCGGGGCTGTTGCAAATGCCGATTTCCGGCTGACGCGGCTCGCCTCGCGCATGAAGCTGCCCGCATGTGTCGCTGATTCGTCAGCACCATGCCAGCAGCCAGAGTTTCCAGGCTGCCGCGGATTCTTTCCGCGCTACCCGCCAGTCCGCCATCGCATCGAGTCTGCGGACGCGCGTCACCCGTGACGCCGATGCTTTTTTCTCAACCGCGTGCGGGAGCTGCCATCCCGTGAGGGACGAGGCCCCGCTTTTTCCAAGGAGCCCGTCCATGTCCCAGCAAGCCTCTTTCGGCCAGTTGGCCTTGATCCATTGCGGCAAGTTCCTGCCGCTCGAAATCCTGCATAGCGCCGCCGGCCACTACATCGGCACGCGCGATACAGAAGGTCCCGTTTCGCGGGAATCCTGCCAGTACTTCCGCAGCTATGCCGCGGCTCAACGTGCCCTCGAAAGAGGCGGCTGGTCCCAGCTCGCCACACCCTGATCCAACTGGAGGAACCACGTCATGAACCAGCTTTTGCCCCAGGAAGTCGTCGATCAGATCATGCGGGAAGAGCAGCATTTCGCCGCCGCGCCCCAAGCCTTCTTCGAGGTCTGGAAGCGCGGCGTCGAGATCGCAGGCCCGCAATGGTTTGGCGACGGCACGCGCGAAGGCCTGAACCAGGCAAAGAGCAAGTGGGATCTGCGTCCCGACATGCTGCGTGCCAACGACGCACTCGGCGTCCTGAGCAGCGGGGAACGCATGTTCCTGTCCGCCATGTTCAGCTTCTACAACGCGCGCGAGGGCGGTGCCATGCTCAAGCGCTGCCACTTCCAAGGACTGTCGGACTTCGATGGTCTCGATCTGCAACGTCGCCAGGTGATCGCCGACCTGCTGCTGAACTACAGCGGTTGGTGAGCCGGTCCCTGGCACACCTTCATCACTGCGTTCACGGGACCCCATGAGGGACATGCGCCTCGTTCGAGGCCATGTCCCTCGCGTTTTCTCCCCGCCCAGCGCCATCCGGCATCAGGCGGTTTCCCCTGCGGATGCCATCGTCCGCAAGGGCTGGCTCCGTTCATTCATCGAAAGGAGCCTTCATGGCCAACAACTACTACGAAGCCACCGGCGTTCTCGTGCTCGACCGTGTGACGCCCGTCATCCAGGCGCTGTTCGGCGCCTTCGCGCTGGACGAGAGCCACCCCGGCAACGGGCAGGCCTACATCGCCCAGATCGCCGAGACCACCAATCCGCAATGGCCGGACGTGCTCGATGGCCTGGAAGACCTGGCCACGCAACTCGGTATTCCGATGCCGGACGACGAAGGGCTGTCGATCCCGCCGCTGCTCGAACTGCTCGCCGTGCACTTCCGTGCCGATGAGGACGAAGAGCTGGGGAACTTGATCGACCGTCATTCGTTCGAGGACACCGCCGATCTCGACGCATTGTTTCTGATCGCCACCCGGTTCGATGACGGGCACCACCTGACCGCCATCCAGTTCGAGGGCTGCTGGTACTGCAGCAAGCCGCGGCTGTTCGAGTTCGGCGGCAACGGCTGCTACCTGAGCCGCGAGGTCCGCTTCATCAGCTCCTCCTCCCAGGCCCTCCAGCTCGGCGACCAATTGCGCAAGACCATTGTGGCCGCCGACATCGAAGAGGCTTCGGCCCTGATCGCGCTGGAGACCATCAATCTGCTGGCGGGCGTCAGCGACGAGCCATTCCGCATGAATTTGCGCCGGCGCGTCGCCGAGCGATTGGCCCAAACGCCAACGATCAGCGTCACCTGACGCTGTTTCCTTTCTTTCCACCCACCGGGGTCAATTCCCGGTGGCGGGGATTTGCTCCATCATTATTCTGTTGGAGAAATCCCATGTCCCAGAATCCCAATCCCTTTCTACGCGGCTACTGGAATCTGAAAATCGTCCGCACGCTGTCCATCAGCTACGAGGACGGAAGCCCGCATGTTTGGCGAAACATCCACCCGAGCCAGCAGCACCTCTGCGACGCGGCGCTGGTTTCTTCTCCTTGCATCATCACCAGCGACTTCGCGGTGGTCAGGACTGGCACCGAACCTGTCGGCGCCGCACTGATCGCCGAATGCGACGCGGCTGAAGGGGGCAGCGGCGAAGGCATGGTGGGTGCCGTGGTGTACGCGATCCACGGCGACGACTTCGACGGCCGCCCCGTCCACATTGGCGACACCTATTCGGCCGAGGCCGCACGGGAAGTCGTGCAGCGGTTGAGCTTCGAGACCGGCTACTACAGCCGGTGCTGGGAAATCAGCAGCGCGCACATCAGCCGCGAAACCGGCCAGTACCTGGCCAACCTGGCTGACCTCGCGACGCCGGAGGCCTTTTTGTTCATCGCGTTCCGGATTCCCTACAGCCCGGCGATCGGCGTCAAGCTGATCTCCACGCCCTGGACGGACCAGCACCTGCAGGACGTCGAGGGGATCGCCGCCGAGCAGCTTCGGCAGGAGCACCGCAGCAAGGGCATGCCGGACGAGCTGGCACAGATCCTTGAACTGGCCGGCCAGGCCGACGTGCGCATCCTCATCCTCGATGCCGACGCACCCGTGTTGCCGGGCCTATCGCTGGCCGGCGAATAGCTGCCACACACATCCCCGGCCTTCCTTGTCCTCACCGCATGCCGGCCCGGTCTCCCGCCAGAGAGCCGGGCCGGCGCACTTTCACAGGAGCGATCCCATGTTCCCCGACCTCATCACACCCGCATCCGACTTCGAGCACCAACTCGGAGCCTGCGTCAACGCCATGAGCCAGGAAGATGCCATCGGCCAGATCCTGGTATTCGAGCGCATGAGCGGCACGCTGCACATGCGCCATATCGCCAGCGCCGACCTGGTGGACACCGACGTGGACGACTACGAAATGGTCGTCTTCGACGGTGGCAACACAAGCGGCGACACGTGGAAACACGTGTTCTTTCCGCGTCAGCGCGAGCACTACTTCGTGTACCAAGCCTGATTCCTCCAGCCCCTTTCGAGGGGCTTTTTCTTGCCCGCAGCACAGGAAAACGGTTGTGGTGCGGTGCCGTTTCCTGCGGGCAGGCAGACCGCCCCAGGGCCATGCTTGCCCCATGTTCGTCGGCGTTGCCGGCACATGCCCAGGCAGTCGAGACCTTCGAGGCTGCAAGCGCGGGAAACCGTGCTGGTCGTTTCTTCCTACGGACCTACCGCGTCCATCCACGCCACCCACAAGGGACCTCTCCCTTGCGGGCGGGGAATCCCTTGTTTTTCCTCAAGGAGTTTCCCCATGGATCGTTCCCTCATCAAATCCATGATGCCTTCGCTGGTCGCAGGCCATGTGCCCCGCAACGTGCGGTCGTTCAAGTACCGCGTGTTCGATGATCAGCCGCTGTCCTCAACGCTGGGCTTCGCCATCGACCCCCAACCCTTCGACGGCAAGGTGGTCGCCGCGACCGACGATGCCATCGTCGTCAAGCTCAAGCCTTCCGAGTTCGCGGTGCTCGATCCCAGCCTGGTGACCACGGTTCCTGCCGAAGGCGCCAAGGTGCATGTCCAACCCTATGCCCGTCGTCGCTTCGACGGACTGCGCGCGGACACGCCGGAGGTCATCACCGAGGAGACTTCGGACGGCACGCCGTACACCATCACGAGGCACATCCTCGGCTCGGCGCCGGCCAAGCTGCCCATTCCCACGCCGCAGTGCATGGAGTTGGGCCAGCTCATCGAGCAGTTGGAGGAGATGCCGGCCCCCGATCGCTTCCGGCGCATCACCCACATGCTGGTGGATGCCGGTGCCCGCGACTTCACCTGGGTCGATCCCACGCCCTCCAAGATCATCGAGACCCCGCCGGCGATCAGCTTCACGGTCTCGACCGCGAAGTTCGAGGGCCGGGTGACGATCCTCTACGACCGCGGCGGAGACACCTACGTGGTGGAACTGCACCGTCAGAACGGTGAATCGGTCGAACTGGTCGATCGGCACGACGAGGTGTATTTCGACATGCTCGGCGAAGTGCTGGAGAGGCTCATCGACGACGGGCGCTGGCGCCAGATCGACGTGAGCATCCTCGACGCGAAAGCGGCCCGCAAGCGCCAGGCCGTCCCGGCATGACGCCCCGCAGCGAAACCGGGCGGTCCTGCGGCTGACCCGAGGCATCCGCCACGGCGTTCCAGCCGTTCCGGCCGCGTGCACTACAGGCCCTTCATCCCATCGGATGGAGGCCTTTCTCATTCTTCCACACAGGAGATTTCATCCATGTCACTGCGATTCAAAGGCGCTGACCTGCGCCCCGTGCTGACCGAAGCCATCGCCAATCAGGGGTCGTCTCAGAAAACGGAAAAAAATCGTACGCTAAGAGCCGAAGTGGGCCCTTTAGCAGCAATGCAAAGCTGCGATCAACGGGCAGGAAACATTGCCATGGTGCGCGTTGCACTCTCTCACTAGCGTCGACAGGGCCTCTTCCATCCGCGTGAGGTCCGCCATGCGTGCGCGCACATCGGCCAGCCGGTGAGCAGCCAGTTCGGCCGCCTCGCTGCAATGGGTGCCGTCCTCCAGTTTCAGGAGCTGGCCGACTTCATCCAGGCTGAATCCCAGGCGCTGGGCTGACTTCACGAACTTCACCCGCGCCACGTCCGCCTGCCCGTAGCGGCGGATGCGACCGTAGGGCCGCTCCGGCTGGGGTAGCAAGCCCTTGAGCTGATAGAAGCGGATCGTCTCCACGTTGACCCGGGCTGCCTTGGCGAAGGCCCCGATGGTCAGATTCTCTTGAGCGTTCTCCATGGCGCTTGACTCCGTAGTTGACTACGGAAGTAACGTTACAGCATCAAGCGAAGTCCCGGAAGGAGAACCTTATGTCGGAACCCAAGAACGGCTGCGGCGCACTGGCGACCGGCGGCGTCGCGGCCGTCCTCGCCTCGGCCTGCTGCCTCGGCCCCCTTGTCCTGGTCGCGCTCGGCTTCTCTGGCGCGTGGATCGGCAACCTGACCGTGCTGGAGCCGTATCGGCCGATCTTCATCGGCGCAGCGCTCATCGCGCTGTTCTTCGCCTGGCGCAGCATCTTCCGACCAGCCCATGCCTGCAAGCCCGGCGACGTTTGCGCCGTGCCCCAAGTGCGGACTGCCTACAAGGTGATCTTCTGGATCGTGGCCGCCCTGGTTCTGGTTGCCCTCGCGTTTCCCTACGTCCTGCCGCTGTTCTACTGAAAGGAGATCACCATGAAGAAACTCACCACCCTCACCACCCTCATCGCCCTGGCCGCCGCTCTAAGCGCGCCCGCCTGGGCTGCCACCAAGACCGTCACCCTGTCGGTGCCCGGCATGACCTGCGCCGCGTGCCCGATCACGGTCAAGACGGCTCTGTCCAAGGTCGCCGGCGTCGAGAAGGCCGAAGTCAGCTTCGAGAAGCGGGAGGCCGTCGTCACCTTCGACGAGGCCAAGACCAATGCCGACGCCTTGACCAAGGCCACCGCAAACGCGGGTTACCCGTCCAGCGTCAAGCAGTGAGGGCGTAATCATGGCCGAGGCGATCACCCTCCACATCGAAGGCATGACCTGCACGTCGTGCGCCGAGCACGTCCAGCAGGCTTTGACGAACGTGCCCGGCGTGCGCGCGGCCTCGGTGTCCTATCCGCAGCGGCAGGCCGAAATCGAGGCGGATGCAGGCGTGAGCGTGGCCCCGCTGGTTGCCGCAGTGGCCACGCTCGGCTATCGCGCACGGCTTACCGACACGCCGAACAAGCCTGCCGGCCTGCTAGACAAGGCGCTGGGCTGGCTCGGTGGCGAAACGAAGCATGTTGGCGGTGAACAAGCGCTGCACGTGGCTGTGATAGGCAGCGGCGGCGCGGCGATGGCAGCTGCCTTGAAGGCCGTGGAGCAAGGCGCCCGCGTCACGCTGATCGAGCGCGGCACCATCGGCGGCACCTGCGTCAATGTCGGCTGCGTGCCGTCCAAGATCATGATCCGCGCCGCGCACATCGTCCACCTGCGCCGCGAAAGCCCGTTCGATGCTGGCCTGCCGGCCGCAGCGCCCGCTGTACTGCGCGAGCGGCTGCTGGCCCAGCAACAAGGCCGCGTCGAGGAGCTGCGCCATGCCAAGTACGAAGGCATCCTGGCAAGCACTCCGGCCATCACCGTGCTGCGCGGCGAGGCCCGGTTCAGGGACACGCGCACGCTGACCGTGGCGACCGCTGACGGCGGCACGCACGAGGTGAACTTCGACCGCTGCCTGATTGCCACCGGCGCGAGCCCGGCGCTTCCGCCAATCCCGGGCCTTGCGGACACACCCCACTGGACCTCCACCGAGGCGCTGGAAAGCAGCTCGCTCCCCGAGCGGCTGGCCGTGATTGGTTCCTCCGTGGTGGCGGTCGAGTTGGCGCAAGCCTTCGCCCGGCTGGGCAGCCAGGTCACGATCCTGGCGCGCAGCACGCTGTTCTTCCGAGAAGACCCGGCCATCGGGGAAGCCGTAACAGACGCCTTCCGCGCCGAGGGCATCGAGGTGCTGGACCACACCCAGGCGAGCCACGTTGCCTATGCGGGCGGGGAATTCGTGCTCACCACCGGGCAGGGGGAAGTGCGCGCCGACAAGCTGCTGGTCGCCACCGGTCGCGCGCCGAACACGCGCAGCCTGAACCTTGAAGCGGCAGGCGTCGAAGTCAATGCGCAGGGAGCCATCGTCATCGACCGCGCCATGCGCACGAGCGCACCGCACATCTTTGCTGCCGGCGACTGCACCGACCAGCCGCAGTTCGTCTATGTGGCGGCGGCGGCCGGCACGCGCGCCGCGATCAACATGACCGGCGGCGACGCGGCGCTGGACCTGACGGCGATGCCGGCGGTGGTGTTCACCGATCCGCAGGTGGCGACCGTGGGCTACAGCGAGGCGGAAGCGCACCACGACGGCATCGAGACCGACAGCCGGCTGCTGACGCTCGACAACGTGCCGAGGGCGCTCGCCAACTTCGACACGCGCGGCTTCATCAAGCTGGTGGCGGAAGCTGGCTCAGGGCGGCTGATCGGCGTACAGGCGGTCGCGCCGGAAGCGGGCGAACTGATCCAGACGGCCGCGCTGGCGATCCGCCACCGGATGACCGTGCAGGAGCTGGCCGACCAGTTGTTCCCCTACCTGACCATGGTCGAGGGACTGAAGCTCGCGGCGCAGACCTTCAACAAGGACGTGAAGCAACTGTCCTGTTGCGCCGGATGAGGAAAAGGGAGGTGTTCGATGAACGCCTACAGCCGCGCCAACCGCCGCATCTACGCGGCCTTGTCCGATCCCCTGTCGGCCACCCACCGGCACCGCCTCGACGATCTGCTCAAGCGCCACGACAACGGCAAGACGACCTGGCTGGCCTGGCTGCGCCAGTCGCCCGTCAAGCCGAACTCGCGCCACATACTCGAACACATCGAGCGCCTCAAAGCCTGGCAGGCGCTCGACCTGCCTTCCGGCATCGAGCGGTCGGTGCACCAGAACCGCCTGCTCAAGATCGCCCGCGAAGGCGGCCAGATGACGCCCGCCGATCTGGCCAAGTTCGAGGCACAGCGCCGCTACGCGACCCTGGTGCGCTCGCCATCGAGGGCATGGCCACCGTCACCGACGAAATCATCGACCTGCACGACCGCATCCTGGGCAAGCTGTTCAACGCTGCCAAGCACAAGCATCAGCAGCAGTTCCAGGCGTCCGGCAAGGCGATCAACGCCAAGGTGCGGCTGGCCACCTCGATCAAGCAGGGCACGGTGACGGCCTCGCTGATGCTCAGGAAACTCGGCAGCTACCCGCGCCAGAACGGCCTGGCCGTGGCGCTGCGCGAGCTGGGCCGCATCGAGCGAACGCTGTTCATCCTGGATTGGCTGCAAAGCGTCGAGCTGCGCCGCCGCGTGCATGCCGGACTGAACAAGGGCGAAGCCCGCAACGCGCTAGCCCGCGCCGTGTTCTTCAACCGGCTGGGCGAAATCCGCGACCGCAGTTTCGAGCAGCAGCGCTACCGGGCCAGCGGCCTCAACCTGGTGACGGCGGCCATAGTGTTGTGGAACACGGTCTATCTGGAACGGGCCTCAAACGCCTTACGCGGTCACGGCCAGACTGTCGATGACGCCCTGTTGCAGTACCTGTCGCCGCTGGGCTGGGAGCACATCAACCTGACCGGCGATTACCTCTGGCGCAGCAGCGCCAAGATCGGCGCGGGCAAGTTCAGGCCGCTACGACCGCTGCAACCGGCTTAGCGTACGATTTTTTCCGTTTTCTGAGACGTCCCCAATCAGTGCCGCATTGTCCTGGTCAAGGATCAGGGCGTGTACTTCCTCGCCGAGCGTGGGGAGCGTCGCCCGGATGGGCGCCAGGCACTGCTCGCCTACGCCGTCGGATGCAACCCGGACACCGACCCGTTCGATGACTGGTGGCACCTCGCCGGCCGCGAGCTGGGCGGCGATGACTTCGCGGAGTATTTCGACCCGAAGGACGGCCTGTTCACGCGCCTCCAGCACTCGGCGGACGATCTCGTGCTTTCCGCCACCGCCACGCACCTGTCCTTAGCAGTGGTGCCTCCCGCCTGACGCGGCAACCGCCTCGCAGCCCCCGCATCGGGGGCCTTCTTTTGTTCGCACCGCCGCCATCGCCGCGCGTGCGCGTTTGTCTCCAGCCGCCGAGGCACGCCCCGCCGGCCACAACGCCGGCATGCCACCGGAGACAACCGCATGAACACGCCATCGACCTCGCCGAGGCTGCACCTCCTACCGGTGTCGCTGCGCACGGCCAATGCATTCGTTCTGTCGCACCATCGCCACCACCGCCCGGTCCAGGGCGCGAAGTTCGCCCTGGCCGTCACGCTGAGCGACAGCGACCTGATCCACGGCGTGGCCATTGTCGGCCGCCCGGTCGCGCGGCACCTGGACGCTGGAAGTCACGCGGCTGTGCACCGACGGCACACCCAGCGCCTGCAGCAAGCTCTACGGCGCGGCCTGGCAGGCGGCAAGGGCGCTGGGCTACATACGCCTGCTCACCTACACCATGCCCGACGAAGGTGGCGCCAGCCTGCGCGCCGCCGGCTGGCGGCTGATCGGCGCGCGCGGTGGCGGCGCCTGGAGCCGTCCCGGCCGTCCGCGCGCCGATACCCCCGAGCACCTGCGCGGCGCCAAGTGCCTGTGACAGGCGCCGGGTGGCGCGGACAAAGGGAAGCGCCCGGGTGCCGATTGATTGCTGCCGCGCGCGCGAGGCCCCGCCATGCTGGCCCCATGCCTGCTGACGTCGTCAGCGACATGCCAGGCAACCATCGGTCTTCGAGGTTGCGGCGCAGTTCCCACTGCGTGACCGAGCCAGCTCGCACCGCATCCTTCCGCGAGCGGCCACCAGCCTCTGGTGGCGGATGCTTTCGCCTTATCAACCCACCGCGGGGTCACGCACCTTCCCCGCATGCGTGGGCCGGTGTGTCTCCGCTTCATCCCAATGGAGATTCACCATGAACACCACGTCCAACGAGAAATCGTATTTCGACCTCCACACCTCGGGCATCGGCTACATCCAGCGTGTCCGTGAAGTGCCCGTCCGGGGCGGCCGCCGTGCGCAGCCTTTCCTGGCATGCACCATCGCCGCGCTGGTCGGCCCCGCCCGGGACCCCAGCTACCGCTACTTCGACGTCAAGGTCTCGGGTGCCGAGGCCAAGAAGCTCGTTCAGCGCTACATCGGCGTTGACGATCCCAAGCAGCGCCCGCTGGTGCGCTTTCGCCTCGGTGACCTGTGGGGCGATGTGTACATCCGCGACAAGGGTGAGCAGAAGGGTCAGGCCGCCGCGTCCCTCAAGGCGCGACTGCTCAAGGCCGAACTGATCGACCGGGCCGAACTGGCTTCGATCGAGCAGCACGAGTTGATCACCCGCGGCATCGGCTATCTCAATCGTGTGAAGGACGTCACCCCAAAAGCTGGCGACTCGTTCCTCTCTTGCACCGTCGCGGCACTGGCCGGGCCTGTCGATGAACCGGAGTATCGGTACTTCGACACCATCGTCGCCACCCCGGAAGCCGAGCACCTGGTTCGCCGGTGCGTTCAGGCCGTCGAGGGTGACCGCAAGGTGCTGATCGCCTTCCGTCTGAACGACATGAAGATCGATCCGTACATCCGCACCAAGGGTGAGCACGCCGGGGAACCGGCCGCCAGCCTGGAATCGACGCTGGTCCACATCGGTCTCATCAAGATCGACGGCACCCAGGTCTATCCGACGAGCCAGGCGCAAGCCGAGGCGCCGCCGGCCGAAGACGCATCCGCGTCCGAAGCCGACGATGCCATCGACACGGCCACCGAGCCCGCCGAGCGCGAGCCCGAGGCGCAAGTCCAGGAGCAGGAGCCGGCATTGGCTGCTTCGTTCTGATCCGGCACGGCCTCTCACGGGGCCTTGTCGCTTTTCCTCCCCACGTACGCCGCGTCCCCAGGACGCGTGCTTGCGCATTTCATCCCCCGAGTTCCGCGTGGTCTCACGGCCACGCGGTTGTCGAATTTCTCAAAGGAGATCAGCCATGTCTCTGGTATCCCGCTTTGCTCCGCAATCCCCGATCCTGCGCTCTGATCGCCCACTCTCGGACGACCGCATTCGTGCCGTCGTTCCGTCGATCTTCGCCGACGCTCCACATGGGAGCCGGTCCGATCGGTATGCCTACATACCGACCTCGACCGTGCTGACCAAGCTGCGCCAGGAGGGCTTCGAGCCCTTCATGGTGTGTCAGACGCGCGTGCGCAACGAAGACCGGCGCGAGTACACGAAGCACCTCATCCGACTTCGCCATGCAAGCCAGATCAACGGCGACGAGGCGAACGAGATCATCCTGCTCAACAGCCATGACGGCACGAGCAGCTATCAGATGCTCGCCGGCATGTTCCGGTTCGTCTGCCACAACGGCCTGGTTTGCGGTGACACCACCGCAGACATCCGCGTTCCCCACAAGGGCGACGTGGCCAGCCAGGTGATCGAAGGTGCCTACGGAGTCCTCGAAGGTTTCGAGCGCGTGCAGAACGCGCGCGATGCGATGCGCACCATCACCCTCGATGAGGGCGAAGCGGAGGTCTTTGCGAACTCTGCGCTCGCACTCAAGTACGACGATCCGGCCAAGTCCACGCCTGTCACCGAGAGCCAACTGCTGGCCCCTCGGCGATGGGACGACCGCAAGAACGACCTGTGGGCCGTCTTCAACCGCGTCCAGGAGAACCTAGTCAAAGAGGGCCTGAACGGACGCACGGCCAACGGCCGCAATCAGCGCACCCGTCCGGTGCAAGGCATCGACCAGAACCTGCGCCTGAACCGGGCGTTGTGGCTGCTGGCCGAAGGCATGCGCCAGCTCAAGGCGTGATGCCACGCGGACCTCGCCCACCTCGGGCGAGGCCATTTCCTCTCATCCACCGGGTGCCGTCGGCGGCCCGTCATTCATCATCAGGAGAACCATCATGGCAACCCCATCGGCTTCCGAGAAATCTGTTGCGCCCATCGTCGTCCCCGGCCAGCTCACGCTGCGTACCATCCGCGGCAAGAACGGCCCGTTCACGGTTGGCCGCCTCGCGACGCACCTCGGTACTTTCGAGGTCAAAGACCCGGAGCTGGAGCAGTACCCCGAAGGCAAGTACGACGGGGAATTCATCATCAGGTACATCTTCCCGAAGTCCTATCCGGTCGGCGGCGGCATGCGGTTCGAGATCCGTGCCAGCCTCGACGGCATGACGCTCAACGGCATCGACAAACTCAGCCGCGACGAAGCCCGCAGCTTCGCCACCCAGGACGTCGATCCGCTCGATGAAGAGCAAGGGGCGCAGCCTGCGGCAACGCCGGCCAAGCCCACCAAAGCGTCCAGGCCCGCCAAGCCCGCACCCGTGCAGGCGTCCGCGGACCCGCTGGTCGATACCACGCCCTTCGGCGTGGATGCGCCACCGCCTGCTACGGCCGCTGCCCCCGGCAGCACCGAAGACGGTGACGCCGCGCTCTTCGGCCTGCTGTGGCCGCTGGGCGAGTCCGTGAAACTGGATTCGACCATCGACCGCCGCACCCTGCGCGCGCAGATCGCCCGCCTGGGCGAGCTGGGCTACGCGCTGGACTTCAAGACGCAGGAGTGGAGCCGCCAGGCCGAACCAAAACCTGCGTGATCGCAGACGCCGCATGCGCGGTGTTCTTCATCCACCCGCCGGGGTTCCTTTCCCATGCGGGGGAGGCCCTGGCCATTTTCTGGAGGTCTCCATCATGTCCACCATCGCTTGCGATACCCCGCGTTCAACGCTGGATGAACCCGCGTGGCGGGACCTTTGCAAAGCGGCCGCCGCACACGCCCAGCGCGGTTGCGGCTTGTCCTACGACCACTACGTGACGCTCTTCAGTTCGGCGATCGACGCACAGGCCAATCGTTTGCCGGATGAGCAACGTGCTCAGGCTCTCGAAATCGCGGCCCAGGAATGGGACTACGCAACACCTGCCGAACGGCAGGAAACCCAGGACTGGAATGCGGAGCATGGCTATTGCTCGCACGGGATCGAGTTCGGCTACTGCCCGGCCGGTTGTGATCGAGACGATGACGACTGGGATTGAGGGCGACGCATAGGTTCCTTCGCCGCAGATGCGGCATTCCATCACCCGCTGGGGGTTCTTCCCCACGGGGAGGCCTTCAGCTCAACTTTTCGAGGAGGCCTCTCATGGGCTGGTGTTTCTCAAACCAATCGCGGTCCGAACTGATCGCGGAACTGATCGCACCGCAAGAGACCGAGCGCGCCAGCGTCAAGGTCATCGCTCACACCCTGCGCGGCAACGTGCTGTGGTCCGTCGCCGAAGTGACCGCCAAGGTCGAAGGCGTGCATCGTGATCTCGCACCGGGCCAGTCCCTGCGCTACATCCGCTGCGATCTGCTTGAACGAAGCGGCGGCCAGTGGGGCTACAAGTCCTTGGACGAGTCCATGCACCCGTACTACTACACGTGCCCGCTGTCCTATCTGGACCTCGCACCGGAGCAGTCCGCCGACTGGCGTGCAGGCGTTCGCGCCTACCACGCCCGGCGGCGCACACCCACGGCATCCGCGGCATCCGCCGCGGCGTCGATGGCCTGAGCCAGGAGGAACCGACATGGACCCGATCCTGGCAACGCTTCCGCCCTCGTTGCTGGCACTCGTTGAAGGGAGTTTGTCCAACGACGAAGTGTCCTCCGACGAGGAAATGCTGGCGTACTTCATCGACAACGGCCTCACCGAGGACCAGGCACGGCAGGCACTGACCTACCGCGACCAGTACCTCAACAACATCTACCTGGAAGGCTTCACGCCGATCACTTCGGCGGACGAGCCGCTTCACTTCAACCCGCACACCCGGCAGTTCGAGCCGGACTGAGCGGTTTTCTTCCACCCCCTGGGGCAGTACTTGCCCCAGCGGGCGGTGCTGTTCCCGTTCATCCGAGGACACCACCATGCCCGCAAACACTTCTTCCACGCTGTACCGCATCGACGAATGCCCGGACGTGATGGCCGACGCCTGCGTCGGCGATGACCAGGGCAACCTGATCTTCCTGTCCATCTGGGCGCGGGACACCGCCGTCCAGCAGTTCCTCGCTCGCCTGACCCTCGGGCGCGACGAGCAGGGACTGGACCAGTTCCACGTCATCACCGACCAGGGCGGCAGCGTCCCGGTATTCATCGGCAACGTCGATCGCCTGGAAAAGCGCATCACGCGCGCGTACCGGCGGACGCTGTTCGGCTCGCTGTCCAACGTGTGGCTGTTCGACCGGCGCTGCGTCAAGCCCGACAAGGCCAACGCCAGCGCATTGGCACTGCTGCCACGCGACAGCGCCCACAGGCTTGACCGCCTGTGGATGCTGGTGCGGGACACCTGCCCGTTGCCGCTGCTCGATCACTGGCGCGAGACCGTGCTGGAACTGCTGCAAACCCGCGAGATGCTGGCCCGCCTTCCGTTCGCCCTCGGGCCGCTGGAAGGCCATCGGCTCGCCATCGACGTGCCGGCGCTGACCCTGGCGCTCGGCTCCCTGATCCGCAGCGACGCGCTCACCGCCTATCCGTATCCGGCCAAGATTTGGACGCCGGAAGCGGTAGCGGCTTGACCCACCCTCGGAGGCACGCCTTGGCGTACTTCCGTGTTTCATCCCCGCCAACCAGGAGACTTCCATGGCCCTCATGTTCCCGCGGCTCGCCCGCAATTTCGTCAAGAACGGATATTTCCCGACCGACGAACCCACGCTCGAAAGAGCGCTCAACGCACTGATGCCCAGCGACGGGCCGATGTGCATCCTCGATCCCTGCGCCGGCGAAGGCGTGGCGATCGCCGAAGCCGCCCATGCCCTCGGGCGCGAGCAGGCAAAGGCGTTCGCCGTCGAGTTCGACGCGGAGCGGGCGCGCCATGCCCGCGGCCTGGTCGATCACTGCCTGCACGCGGACCTGATGGACACGATGGTCTCCAAGCAGTCCTTCGGGCTGCTCTGGCTCAACCCGCCGTATGGGGACCTGTCCAAGGACGTCAACGGCAACATCGGCTATCAGGGCCAGGGCCGTGCCCGCCTTGAAAAGCTGTTCTACCAGCGCACGCTCTCGCTGCTGCAATACGGCGGCGTGCTGGTTTTCATCGTCCCCGGCTACGTGCTCGACGCGGAGTTGGTCGGCTGGCTGACGCGCCACTACACGGACCTGCGCATCTACCGAGCGGTGGAGACGCAGTTCAAGCAGGTGGTGATCTTCGGACGCCGGGTGCGCCAGCGCGAGCAGGTGCCCGATGGCGTCAAGGCCGTGCGCAATCTGCTGTTGCAGGTAGGGCAAGGCGAAGTCGAAGCCGAGGAACTGCCGAGCGAGTGGCCGTTCCTGCCGTACATCGTCCCCGCCAGCCCGGCCGAGCCAGAGCATTTCTTCCGCGTGACGATGGAGCCCGAGCAGTTCGCCGATGAGGTTGGCAGGCTGCAAGGCTTGTGGCCATCGCAGGACACGCACCTGGGGGCTGCGCAGCAATCGCTGCGTCCACCGGCGCGGGCCTTGTCCCGCTGGCATCTCGCCCTGGCTCTGGCCGCGGGTGCGATCTCGGGGGTTGTGCGCTCCAAGACCGGGCGCGTGCTCGTCGTCAAAGGTGACACCCACAAGGACAAGACGCTCCAGCGGGAGTTCACCGAACGCGAAGACGGCTCCATCGCCGAGACCCGCATCCTCACCGACAAGTTCGTTCCCGTCATCCGCGCGTGGGACATGACACCTGGCTCCGCGACACGGGGCGAGGTGTTGACCATTCGCTGATCCACCGGACGCGCTGCCGTCCTGCTGTACCAACTCGAAGGAGAAACACCATGATCCCCAATCCGTTCAAGCGGCCTGCGCCGCACAAGCAACCGTTGTTCGCACCGAGTACGTTGAAGTTGAGCGAGAAGGTGCATTGGCTGGCCCGGCGAGGCCTGATCGACCCCTTGGCCTATGTCCAGCGCCATGTGCGCGGGGACTGGGGCGAGATCGATGAGGCCACACGCCAAGCCAACGACGTGGCGATCCAACAGGACAACCTAATGATCTCGCAGTTCAGGATCACGCCGGACCTGGCGCTGATCGTCAAGACCAGCGAGGACCACCAGACCACGGTGGTCCAGCTTCCCGAAGAGCGGGACCTGATCTGAGGCCCCACATCGTCATCCTCATCCACCTGACGGAGCCACTTCACTCCGGCAGGGGTGTCGTGGCTCAATGACTCATCAAGGAGGAGCCCATGGCATCGCATCGCATCGAAACCTACTGCCAGCGGCTGGCGTTCCCCATCGGGGCGCTCATCTTCAGCAGAGGTATCAACCGCCTGTTCAACGCGGGTCGCCTGGACCCGATTCCGTACTTCAGACGGCACGCCCGCGGCGACTGGGGCGACGTCACCGCCCAGCAATGGGAGGCCAACAGCTCTGCGCTTCAATCAGGCGCGCCGCTGGAATCGCACTACGTGATCCACCCGGGACTCGCCATTCGCATCATCACCGATACGGGGCGCAGCATCACCGCCATCGTGCTGCCGTCCGAGGACTGAGCACGGTTCACCCGCGGGCCACCCAGGCCAGCATCTTCAACCACCTTCGGCCACGCGCCGATTCTCCTCCCACCACGGGGCATGCCATTGCCCCGCTGGGGGTGGTGCATGCCCCATTTTTCTTTGGAGCATCACCATGTCCCTCGATCTCGAAACCACTGCCGCTGAAGCCACGCCCGTGCAGGGCGAACTGCTGGACGCGGAATCCAACCCTCTGACCCTGAGCCTTCAGGATTTCGTCGGCGAGTTCGGCGACGAACTGCTCGACGCCCTCAACAGCGCCAACCCGCCGGTCTATACCGGCCAACCGCAGGCGCACCGGCAACTCGTCGTCGCCAGCCTCAAGCGCAAGCTGTTCCCAGCACAGGCCGAAGTCGTCCACGCCGCCGCCGAGCTGCTGATCGACCGTGGCGAACGCGCCGCGATCGTCAATGGCGAGATGGGCTGCGGTAAGACGACCGTCGGCATCGCCGCGGCCGCCGTGCTCAACGCCGAAGGCTACCGCCGCACTCTGGTGCTGTCGCCACCGCACCTGGTTTACAAGTGGCGGCGGGAGATCCAGGAGACGGTGGCCGGCGCCAAGGTATGGGTGCTCAATGGGCCGGATACGCTCGTCAAACTCATCAAGCTGCGTGAGCAGTTGGGTGTGCAGCCCACGGGCCAGGAGTTCTTCGTCCTGGGGCGCGTCAGGATGCGGATGGGTTTCCACTGGAAGCCTGTCTTCACCACGCGACGCACCCGCCACGGCGACGTGGCGGCTTGCCCGGACTGCGGCACGGTCATCACCGACCTCGACGGCGAGCCGGTCAACCCGGTCGCTCTCCAAGCCGATGAGTACCGCAGGAAGTGCAGCCATTGCGCCGCGCCCCTGTGGACGCTGATCCGCCCGCGCAGCCTGTCCGGCAGCGATCAATCCTCGGCCGTGCTCAAAGCCTTAAAGCGCATACCGACCATCGGAGAGGTCACCGCGCAGAAGCTGATGCAGAAGTTCGGGGACGGGTTCCTGGCATCGATGCTCGGCGACAACATCCACGAGTTCATCAACTTGATGGACGGCAACGGCGAGCTGGTGTTTTCTGACCGTCAGGCCACGCGCATGGAACGTGCGATGGCCAACATGGAGTTCGGCTTCGGCGAGGGCGGCTACCAACCGTCCGAGTTCATCAAGAGGTACCTGCCGCAAGGCACGTTCGACCTGCTGATCGCCGACGAGGCCCATGAGTACAAGAACGGCGGCAGTGCCCAAGGCCAGGCCATGGGCGTGCTGGCGGCGAAGGCTCGCAAGACCTTGCTGCTGACTGGCACGCTGATGGGCGGCTATGGGGACGACCTGTTCTATCTGCTGTTCCGAGCCCTGCCTGGGCGGATGATCGAAGACGGCTACCGCCCGACCACGAGCGGCAGCATGACCTCGGCTGCGATGGCGTTCATGCGCGATCACGGGGTCTTGAAGGACATCTACTCCGAGAGCACCGGCACGGCGCACAAGACGGCCAAGGGCACCAAGGTATCGGTGCGCACGGTCAAGGCCCCGGGCTTCGGCCCCAAGGGCGTCTTGCGCTGCATCCTGCCGTTCACGATCTTCCTCAAGCTCAAAGACATCGGCGGCAACGTCCTGCCGCCTTATGACGAGGAGTTCCGTGAAGTCGCGATGGACACGGCACAAGCCGCGGCCTACCGCGATCTGGCGGGTCGGCTGACCGCCGAGCTGAAACAGGCTCTGGCGCGACGCGATACGACCTTGCTGGGCGTGGTTCTCAACGTGCTGCTGGCCTGGCCGGATTGCTGCTTCCGGTCGGAGACCGTGGTGCATCCGCGCACGCGCAACACCTTGGCGTTCGTCCCGGCTCAGTTCAACGAGTTCGAGGTGACACCGAAAGAGCGCGAGCTGATCGACATCTGCAAAGAGGAGAAGGCACAGGGTCGCAAGGTCCTGGCCTACACGGTCTATACCGGCACGCGCGACACCACGTCGCGCCTGAAGGTGCTGCTGGAGCAGGAGGGCTTCAAAGTGGCGGTGCTGCGCGCGAGCGTGGACGCCAGCCGCCGCGAAGACTGGATCGCCGAGCAACTGGACCGTGGCATCGACGTGCTCATCACTAACCCCGAGCTGGTCAAGACGGGGCTGGACCTGTTGGAGTTCCCGACGATCGTGTTCATGCAGTCGGGCTACAACGTGTACTCGCTCCAGCAGGCGGCACGCCGCTCCTGGCGCATCGGGCAAAAGCAGCCCGTGCGCGTGATCTACCTTGGCTATGCCGGTTCTTCGCAGATGACCTGCCTGGAGCTGATGGCCAAGAAGATCATGGTCTCGCAGTCCACCTCGGGCGACGTGCCTGAATCCGGGCTCGATGTTCTGAACCAGGATGGTGATTCCGTCGAGGTCGCACTGGCCCGGCAATTGGTCGCCGCCTGAACTTCACACAATGCCGACGACCGAGAGGTCGTCGGCTTTTTTCAGTGCCTCGCAGCGTCAAATTGCACCTTGCCGTACACGCTTGGACAGTGATTCAGCGCCCTCTTTGCGCTCGCTGTACCGATCCACCAGATACGGGACCGCGTCGCGCGTGAGCAGCGTGAACTTCATCAGTTCTTCCATCACGTCCACGATGCGGTCGTAATAGGCCGAGGGCTTCATGCGCCCGACCTCGTCGAACTCCTGGTATGCCTTGGCGACCGAGGACTGGTTCGGGATGGTCAGCATCCGCATCCAGCGGCCGAGCACGCGCATCTGGTTGACCGCGTTGAAGGACTGCGAGCCGCCCGACACCTGCATCACCGCCAGCGTCTTGCCCTGGGTCGGGCGCACCGCGCCGACCGACAGCGGAATCCAGTCGATCTGCGTCTTCATCAGGCCGGTCATCGCGCCGTGGCGCTCCGGCGAACTCCACACCATGCCTTCGGCCCATTGCACCAGTTCGTGCAGTTCCTTGACCTTGGGGTGATCAGCGGGTGCATCGTCCACCAGCGGCAGGCCGGACGGATTGAACAATCGGGTTTCACCGCCCAGCGCCCGCAGGATGCGGGCGGCTTCTTCGGCTGCGAGGCGGCTGAACGAGCGTTCGCGCAGCGAGCCGTAGAGCAGCAGGAAGCGCGGCGCGTGGGTGGTCCGTGCCGGCGCGAACAGGTGTTCGGCGTCTGGTTGCTGGAACAGCGCCGCGTCGATGTTTGGCAGGTCGAGGCGGGCTTCAGACACGACGGCCTTTCTCATCAACCAGCGGCTCGCCGTCTTCCTTGTTGAACGCGCCGCGCTGCGGTTGCGGCAGAAGGTCGAGCACGGCTTCCGATGGCCGGCACAGGCGCACACCCAGCGGCGTGACCACGATCGGCCGGTTGATGAGAATGGGATGCTGGAGCATGAAACCGATCAGGTCGTCGTCGCTCCACTTCGGGTTGCCCAGGTCGAGTTCGGCATAGGGCGTACCTTTCTCGCGCAGTATGTCCCGCACCGGCACGCCCATCGCCGCGATCAGCGCCTGGAGCGTGTCGCGGCCGGGCGGCGTCTTCAGGTACTCGATGATGGTCGGTTCCTCGCCGCTGTTGCGGATCAGGCCCAGCACGTTGCGCGATGTGCCGCAGGCTGGGTTGTGGTAGATCGTGATGGTGCTCATGGATGCCTCTTGGAGATTACGAAGTGGTCGCGCGGCGTTCGTACCAGCCGCGTGAGCGGTTGACCACCCGCACCACCAGCAGCATGACCGGCACCTCGATGAGCACGCCGACCACTGTTGCGAGTGCCGCACCGGAATGGAAGCCGAATAGGCTGATGGCGGCGGCCACGGCCAGCTCGAAGAAGTTGCTGGCACCAATCAACGCGGATGGCCCAGCGACGCAGTGCTTTTCGCCCGCCTGGCGGTTGAGCCAGTACGCCAGCCCGGAATTGAAGAACACCTGGATCAGGATCGGCACCGCGAGCATGGCGATCACCAGCGGCTGCCGGATGATGGCCTCGCCTTGGAAGGCGAACAGCAGCACCAGCGTCAGCAACAGCGCGGCGATGGACAACGGGCCGATGCGTTCCAGTGCCCTGTCGAACGCGGCCTGTCCCTTGCGCAGCAGCGCCCGGCGCCAAAGCTGGGCCAGGATGACCGGAATGACGATGTACAAACCCACCGACACCAGCAAGGTGTCCCACGGCACCGTGATCGAGGACAGGCCCAGCAGCAGGCCGACGATGGGTGCGAAGGCGAGCACCATGATGGTGTCGTTCAAGGCCACTTGCGACAGCGTAAATGCCGGATCGCCGCCAGTCAGTCGGCTCCAAACGAAAACCATTGCGGTGCACGGTGCGGCAGCCAGCAGGATCAGGCCGGCGATGTAGCTGTCGAGTTGGTCGGCGGGCAGCCAATCAGCAAAAGCGTGGCGGATGAAGATCCACGCCAGAAGTGCCATTGAGAACGGCTTGACGGCCCAATTGATGAACAGCGTGATCCCCATGCCTCGCCAATGCTGGCGCACCTGGCCGAGCGCGGCGAAGTCCACCTTCAGCAGCATAGGGATGATCATCACCCAGATCAGCAAGCCCACCGGCAGGTTGACTTGAGCGATCTCCATGCGGCCGATGGCCTGGAATGCGGCGGGCGCGAACTGGCCCAGAGCGATCCCCGCGATGATGCACACCGCCACCCATAGCGTCAGGTAACGCTCAAAGCCGCTCATGGCGGAGTTTGCTGGCGCGGGGCCGGCAGTATCGGTTGCGCTCATCGGGCGGGCCTCACTGGCGGCCGATGTCGCGCAGTTCACGCTGCAACGACATGGCATCGAGACTCTTGATCGGAAGCGACAGGAACAACTCGATACGTCGGCGCAGCGTCATGGCGGTATCGAAGAACGCCTTGCTTTGTCGTTCCAGGGTGCCTTCCACGGCTGCCGGGTCAGGCACGCCCCAATGCGCCGACACCGGCTTGCCCGGCCACAGCGGACACGCCTCGCCGGCTGCGTTGTCGCAGACGGTGAAGATGAAATCGAACACCGGCGCATCGGGCTTCACGAACTCGTCCCAGCTCTTGCTGCGGTAGCCCGTTGTCGGAAGGTGCAGCCGCTCCAGCGTGGCGAGTGCCAGCGGGTGAACTTCGCCTTTCGGATGGCTACCTGCCGACCAGGCGTGAAACCGCCCTTGGCCCATGTCGTTGAGGATGCCTTCGGCGAGGATGGAGCGGGCCGAATTGCCCGTACAGATGAACAAGGCGTTGTAAGTGGTATCGGTCATGGTCAGCAGCAGGTCTTGGATGGAGAAACCTCGCATACGCCACCTTGGCAGCAATGCTCGGTCAGGTAACCGATCAGACCGTCCATGCGGCCGTACTCGGCGCGATAAATCAGGTTGCGGCCCTGCTGCTCGATGCTGACGAGGCCAGCATGGGCCAGTTCCTTCAAGTGGAAGGACAAGGTGTTGCGGGCCACGTCGAGCTGGTCAGCTAGCGTGCTCGGCGTCAGTCCGCCCGGGCCAGCAACGACCAAGGCGCGGAACACGCGCAGGCGCTGGGTGTGAGCCAGGGCGTTTAAGGCGGAAATGGCTTGATCCTCTTTCATGATTCGATAATACAACATTTATAGAATTAATGTGCAAACCACAGTTGGATTTGCGGGTTGCGCTATGTGTTGGACTGCAAAAGCGGGCACCCCCCAGTTCGCATTTCTGACTGACCGCGCAGCCGCGCGCAGCCAAGGTATCGGCATCGCAACAGAAGAGCCGATGCCATGCCTGCAATCCATGTATCCCGGTGTCTGGTCGGTACCAGCCTCCTGGCCGCAGCCTTGGCCAGCGGCTGCGCGACCACGCCACCGCCGCTGGCCGCCAGCACCGTCGAGGACGTCCCACCCGCGCCCGAGGCTGCACCGCCCGAGTTCATTCCCGTCGTGCGCTATGGCCGCTACACCCTGGTGGAGCTGGCGCCGATGGCGGCGCAGCGCGATCTGCTGGTGCAGACCATCGACGTGTCCATGCCCGAGGAGGTCCGCGCCACGGTCGGCGACGGGCTGCGGCATGTGCTCAAACGCAGCGGCTACCAGCTTTGCGAGACCCCGCATGCGGTGATCGAGCTGTACGCGCTGCCGCTGCCGGCGGCGCACTTGCATCTCGGCCCCATGACCTTGCGCGATGCACTGCTCACCCTGGCCGGTCCGGCTTGGGAACTGCACGCCGATGACCGGACGCGGCAGGTCTGCTTCGAGCGGCCTGGTCGCGACACCGGTGCCGAGCCGGTGTCCGAGCCGCCTGCTGCCGAGGCCGTGCAGACGTTCCCCTTTGCGGGAGGCCAGCCATGAACGCGGCACAGCCGCTCCGGCGCCCGACCGCCGCCGTGGTGTTGCAAAGCCTGCTCTGGCTTTGGCTGCTGGGTCTCAGTGTCTTCGCGATCCTGGGCCACCAGACGATGACCGATCAGGCCGACCAGCAGCAGCTCGATGTCCGGTTGCAGCGCCTCGAAGCCCAGGTGACCGGGCTGGCCGAGACCACGCGGGCCTTGCAGCAGCAGCCCGCAGCCGCCACCGCCGCAGGCCTGCAAGACGCTCGGCAGGCAATGGAGGCGCGCATCGTTCAAGCCGAACAGGCGCTGGGTGGCTATGCCACCGCCGAGGACGTTCAGGCGCTGCGTACCGAAGTCGAGCAGATCAAGGTGCGCCAAGCGACTGCGCGTGCAGCGGCGCCTACCCAGCGGCGCACCCCGAGCCAACCGGCCACCGCCAAGTCCGAACCGCCGCCGCTGCCATTTCGTGTCGTCGGCGCTGAGCTGCGCGCGGGTCAGCGCAGCGTGTCCGTCGCCCCGAGTGCCGGAGATTTCACGCCCGATCAGCTCCAGGTGCTGCTGCCGGGTGATGCGCTGGGTCCGTGGCGCCTGCAGGCGATCGAGGGCAATGCCGCGGTGTTCCAGGCCGGCGACCAGACCCGTCGCGTGGCGATTCCTTGACCGGAGCCCACCACATGAAGCCGTCGATCATCCTGTACGCGTTCCTGCTGGGCTCCATGCAGTTGCCCGCCTGGGCGCAGCAGCCCGCCACGACCCCCGCCCGCAATGCGCAGAGCCAGGAGCGCCCGCTGGCCGCCCGCATCCTGGACGACCGGGTGGCAGGCGAATGGGGCCTGCAACCGCAGGAATGGGCGCGCTATCGCGACTTGATGGATGGGCCGCTGGGCATCTACTCGCCAAATCTGGACCCGCTGTCCGCCCTGGGCATCGAGGCGCGCACCGACGAAGAACGGCGGCGCTACGCAGAGCTGCAGGTGCAAGTCGAAGCGCGCCGCGTGGAGAAGCTGCTCGCGTACCAGCGCGCCTACGACGAGGCCTGGCAGCGCCTGAACCCCGGCATGCAGCGGGTGAACCTGTCTGACGAGAGGCCAGGCGCCGCCGCTGCGCGGGGCAGCGGTCGCACGGCAGTGTTCATCAAGGACGGCTGCGCGGCTTGCGGGCAACTCGTCCAACGCCTGCAATCCTCGGGTGCCGAGTTCGACCTTTACATGGTCGGCAGCCGCCAGGACGATGCGCGCATCCGCGACTGGGCCAAGCGCGCCCAGATCGACCCGGCCCGGGTGCGCAGCGGCGGCATCACGCTCAACCACGACGGCGGCCGCTGGCTGTCGCTGAGCCTGCCCGGCGATTTGCCTGCGGTTGTGCGCGAAGTGAACGGCCAATGGCAACGCCAGCCGTAACGGCGCTGCTGCGCGCACTGGCGCTCACTGCGGGCCTGTTCGCCTGCGCCGCCCATGCCCAGGAGGTTCCGCCACCGGCCTACCAGCTTGCCGCACAGCGCGCGGGCATTCCCTCGACGGTGCTCTACGCCGTGGCCTTGCAGGAGAGCGGCATGCGACGCAATGGACGCATCGTCCCATGGCCGTGGACCCTGAATGTCGCCGGCCAGTCGCGGCGCTTCGCCACCCGTGCCGATGCCTGCGCCGGTTTGCAGCAGGCGATGCGATCTACGCCACCCACGCGCATCGACGCGGGCCTGGGCCAGATCAACCTGGGCTACCACCCGCACCGCTACACCCATGCCTGCGACTTGTTGGACCCGTACCGCAATCTCGCCAGCGCCGCCGAGATCCTCAAGGAGCAGTACACCCCCGGTGAAGACTGGCTGCTGGCCATGGGCCGCTACCACCGGCCCGCGGGCGGTGAGCCTGCCGCCCGCTATCGACGCAGCGTATCCCGACACCTCGCCCGCGTGCAGGGCACGCACTCAATCGCCACGGCGCGAGCCGTGCGTCAGGAGTCGACCCCATGACGAAACCGCTCTGGACCCTGCGGGGCCTGCTCGCGCTGCTGGCGGCGCTGCCGTTGGTCGCGCATGCCGCCGAACCGCTGATCGTGGTCGAGGACCGCGGCGGCGCGTCGGCGCTGCCGTACTACGAAGCGCTTAACCTGCAGCCACGCGCCAACAGCGCGTTGCGGCCTCCCATTCCGACGCCGCAGATTCCCGCCACCCCCGCTGACGAGGCAGCGATGCTGCCGGTACGCAGCGCGAAGCTGATGCCCGGCTTCGTCGCGCGGCGCGTGATCGAGGCACCGGGCCTGCGGCCTTTCGTGGTCATCGGCGACGATGAGACCTCGCAAGCCTGGCTGCGCCGTCACGCGGCGTCGCTGCACGACCGCGGCGCGGTCGGCCTGGTGGTCAATGTCGAGACCGCGCAGGCTTTGGCGCGGTTGCGCGCACTGGCGCCTGGCGTGCCGATGGCCCCCGTGGCCGGCGATGATCTGGCCGAACGCCTGGGCCTGCGGCACTACCCGGCGCTGATCACGGCGACCGGCATCGAGCAATGAGGCCATGTCGGGGAAACAGCCCGTCGAAGTCCTGTTGCGCCCAGCGGTGGAGCTATACACCGTCGCGGCATGTGCGGGCGCCGCGTTTCTGTCCCTGGTGGCCCCGTGGTCGCTCGCGCTGAGCCCAGCCATGGGCGTCGGTGCCGCACTGGCGTTCGGCGCCTATGGCGCGATCCGCTACCGCGATGCGCGGGTGATCCTGCGCTACCGCCGCAACATCCGGCGCCTGCCGCGCTACGTGATGACGAGCAGGGACGTGCCGGTCAGCCAGCAGCGCCTGTTCGTGGGGCGCGGTTTCCTGTGGGAACAGAAGCACACCCACAGGCTGATGCAGACGTACCGGCCGGAATTTCGCCGCTACGTCGAGCCAACACCGGCATACCGGCTGGCGCGACGCCTGGAGGAGCGGCTGGAGTTCGCACCGTTTCCACTGTCTCGCCTCGTACGGCTCACGGGCTGGGATGTGTCATTCAACCCCGTGCGGCCACTGCCACCGGTAGGCGGCCTGCCGCGATTGCACGGCATCGAACCCGACGAGGTCGACGTCAGCCTGCCACTGAGTGAGCGCGTCGGCCATTCGCTGGTGCTGGGCACCACGCGCGTGGGGAAGACGCGGCTGGCCGAGTTGTTCGTCACCCAGGACATCCGTCGCACGAATGCAGACGGTGAGCATGAGGTCGTGATCGTCATCGACCCCAAGGGCGACGCGGATCTCTTGAAACGCATGTACGTCGAAGCCAAGCGAGCGGGTCGCGAGGGCGAGTTCTACGTCTTTCACCTCGGCTGGCCCGAGTTCTCTGCACGCTACAACGCGGTGGGGCGCTTCGGACGCATCAGTGAAGTCGCCACGCGCATTGCCGGGCAACTCTCCGGCGAGGGCAACAGTGCAGCGTTCCGCGAGTTCGCATGGCGCTTCGTCAACATCATTGCGCGCGCATTGGTGGAACTGGGGCAGCGCCCGGACTACATGCTGATCCAGCGGCACGTAATCAACATCGACGCGCTGTTCATGGAGTACGCCCAACACTACTTCGCCAAGACCGAGCCCAAGACCTGGGAGGTGATCGTCCAGATCGAGGCCAAGCTCAACGAGAAGAACATCCCAAGGAACATGATCGGGCGCGAGAAGCGTGTGGTGGCGCTGGAGCAATACCTCTCCCAGGCGCGCAACTACGACCCTGTGCTCGATGGCCTGCGCTCGGCGGTGCGCTACGACAAGACCTACTTCGACAAGATCGTTGCATCGCTGCTGCCGCTGCTGGAAAAGCTCACCAGCGGCAAGATCGCCCAACTCCTGGCGCCGAATTACTCCGACCTGTCTGACGCGCGCCCGATCTTCGACTGGATGCAAGTCATCAGGAAGCGCGCCGTGGTCTATGTCGGCCTGGATGCGCTGTCGGATGCTGAAGTCGCCGCGGCGGTCGGCAACTCCATGTTCTCCGACCTGGTGTCGGTAGCCGGGCACATCTACAAGCACGGGATCGACGACGGCCTGCCGGGTGCCTCGGCTGGCACGCGCATTCCCATCAACGTCCATGCCGACGAGTTCAACGAACTGATGGGCGACGAGTTCATCCCCCTTATCAACAAGGGCGGCGGTGCCGGGCTGCAGGTGACCGCGTATACGCAGACGCTCTCGGACATCGAGGCCCGCATCGGCAACCGCGCGAAGGCCGGCCAGGTGATCGGCAACTTCAACAACCTGTTCATGCTGCGGGTTCGGGAAACCGCCACCGCGGAATTGTTGACCCGTCAATTGCCCAAGGTGGAGGTCTATACCACCACCATCGTCTCCGGCGCGACCGATGCCTCGGACATCCGCGGGACGACGGACTTCACCAGCAACACGCAAGACCGCATCAGCATGTCGAGCGTGCCGATGATCGAGCCATCCCACGTCGTCGGCCTGCCCAAAGGCCAATGCTTCGCGCTGCTGCAGGGTGGTCAGCTCTGGAAGGCCCGGATGCCACTGCCAGCGCCTGACCCCGATGAAGTGATGCCGGCGGACTTGCAGCAACTGGCTGGGTACATGCGTCAGAGCTACAGCGAGGCCACGCAATGGTGGGAGTTCACCAGTTCCCCAGCCTTGCAGGAGGCTGCCTTGCCCGACGACCTGCTGGATGACGCCGCTCCGGCCGAGCCTGACGCGGTGGCCACCGGCGCCGACGACAGCACCGGCGAGGCCGCACCATGAAGGATGCCGCCTCGACCGCGCAGCGGGAGCAGAACCAGCGCCAGGGGCTGATCGTCGGCACCATCACCTTGCCGTTCAGGCTGCTCGGGGTGCTGATCGGTTCGCTGCTGTTCTCGATCGTGGTGGAGTGCGTCGGCATGCACCTGTTCTGGAAGGACCAGGGCTGGCGCCACTCCCAGCAGATGCTGCAGTACGAACTCGGGCACCTGTCGAACCACTTCACGCGCAGCGTGGTGGTGCAGGAGCCCGGGCGCACGGCGCACGAGCTGGTGGATACCGGGTACGGGTGGGTGTTCGTGCGCTCGGGGTTGCTGGAGCGCATGAGCCAGACCGCCGAGCGCGCCCGTGCGCCCAGCCGCGAGCCGACGCGCAACTTCCGCTATTACATCAGCCAGGCCTATGTCTGGGCCGAGAGCTACCTGATCGCCGCGGCCTTCACGACGCTCACGTTCCTCGTGCGCCTGCTGGTCCTGGTGCTCACGCTGCCGCTGATCCTCACTGCGGCATTCGTCGGCCTGATCGACGGCCTGGTGCGGCGGGACGTGCGGCGGTTCGGCGCGGGCCGGGAATCCGGCTTCATCTACCACCGCGCGAAAGCGAGCCTGATGCCGCTGGCCGTGCTGCCCTGGATCACCTACCTCGCGCTGCCGATCTCGGTGCATCCGCTGCTGATCCTGCTGCCCAGCGCAGCCTTGCTGGGACTGGCCGTGAGTCTGACCGCGGGCAGCTTCAAAAAGTACCTCTAGGCCATCAATCCGGTCGCTTCCGGGTTCCTATTGTTTGCGGCCTGAAACAGCCCTGATCTCCACGATCAACCCATTGCTGATCACACAGGAATGGCGCGATGTTGGCTTCGATCTGGCTGCGCGCCGCGCATCGCGGCGTGCCCACTTTTCTCGTGACGGCCCTCGTGCTGGGCCGGTCCCCGATGGCCTTGGCCGAGTCCCCGGCGCAGCGCCAGGAGTTGGTCGCCGCGCTGCGCCAGCTCGACGCGCTGGAACGCACCGTCGCGGACAGCGCCGCGCATACCCCCATCACACCGGGCGAGCGCTACCACTTCGATTACCCGCGGCTCCAGGCTGACTTGGCGCGCGTGCGCGCCGGCATCCAATTTCACCTGACGCCATCGCGCGCTCAACCGCGCGCCCCCTCCGAACTGGCCGGCGAATACCGCACCGAACGGGCGACCGAGCCGCTGCCGGCGACGACTGCGGAGGGCAAGCAATGAACGGCGCCCAGGTCTCGGCATTTCAAGCCAACAGCGGTATCGCGCCTTCCGCGATGGCGACCGTTCTGGTCGGCGTCGTGTTCGCGGTCCTGCTCGTGTGGGGCGTCTGGGCCATCCGAACGGCCTACGTGGGGTGGTCCGAGAGCCGCCTCAACCAGCGCCAGTTCCTCGGCGTCTGCATCCGCTTCGTCGCGATGTACCTCGTCCTGAGTTTCTTCCTTCTGTCCTGACCTGAAAGGCCCGACCATGCACAACCGCAACCTCACTTCCCGTTTTGCCCAGCGCGCCGCCGTGGCCCTGGGCGCCGCCGCGCTGCCGGCGCTGTCGTTCGCGCAAGGTCTGCCGCAATTGGAGAACCCCACGCGCGGCACCGGCAACGGCATCATGGAGACGATCCGCAACTACGGCTACGACATCATCATGCTCGTGGCCCTGCTGGTGGTGGCGTCGATGTTCATCGGCGTCTGCTACCACGCCTACGGGACCTACGCGGAGATCCACACCGGCCGCAAGACGTGGGGCCAGTTCGGCCTCACGGTCGCTATCGGCGCCGTGCTGCTTGTGATCGGCATCTGGCTGCTCACCGAAGCCACCGGCATCCTGTAAGCGAGGCCGGTATGTCCGAGCAGCAGCACGTCCGTGCGGACGGAACGGTCACCTTCCTTCCGCACCGGCTCAACCGCCATCCCGTTGTGGTGCGCGGCCTCACCGCTGACGAACTCTGGATTTGCTGCGGCCTGTCCGGTGCCGCCGGCCTGCTGGTCGGCGCGCCGCTGTCCTGGGTGTTCCGCACGATCGCGCTGGCGCCGACCTTCGTCGTCCTGGGCGTGGCGCTCGGCGTCTTCATCGGCGGCGGCATCCTGCGCCGCCTCAAGCGTGGGCGTCCCGACACCTGGCTGTATCGGCAACTGCAATGGCGCATCGCCACGCGCCATCCGCTGATGGCCGGCTGGGTGGGTGGCCATGTGCTGATCTCGCGCTCGGGCTTCTGGTCCACCCGCAGGAGCATGCGATGAGCCGCTTCAAAAACGAGATCACCCACCTGCAGGCGCACATCAAGACCTTGCGGCTGGCCGCGGGCGCGCTGGTCGTCGTCGCCCTGGTCATGGGCGGCGGCTGGTGGAGCGCGCCGCGCGACCTGACCATCCACGTCCCGCCCGACCTGCGCTCTGGCAGTACCCGCAAGTGGTGGGAAGTGCCGCCCGAATCGGTCTATGCGTTCACGTTCTACGTGTTCCAGACGCTGAACCGCTGGCCAACCAATGGCGAGGAAGACTACTCGCGCAACCTCCACACGCTCTCGCCGTACCTCACCCCGTCCTGCCAGGCCTTCCTGCGGGCGGACTATGACTACCGCCGCTCCACGGGCGAGCTGCGTCAGCGCGTGCGCGGCATCTACGAGATTCCCGGCCGCGGCTATGGCGACGACCCCACGGCGCGCGTGCGCACCGTGTCCGATCGCGACTGGGTGGTGACGCTGGACATCACGGCGGACGAGTACTACGGCGCCGAGCAGGTCAAGCGCGCCCTGGTGCGCTATCCGATCAAGGTCACGCGGGTGGACGTCGATCCCGCCCGTAACCCGTTCGGCCTGGCGCTGGACTGCTACGACGGCGCGCCCCAGCGCATCAGTGCACCGGAGCCGACGCGCCCGGCGCCGAGTGGCCTGTCTCCGCAAGCGCCTCAAGGAGGAAACACCCCATGAAGCACCCTGTACTCGCGCTGCTGGGGCTACTGGCCGTGGCCGCGGCACCCGTCGCCCATGCAGTGGAAATCCTGCGCTGGGAACGCATGCCACTGGCAGTGCCGCTGAAGGTCGGTCAGGAACGCATCGTGTTCATCGACCGCAACGTGCGCGTGGGCGTGCCCGCGGGCGTGGGCGAACGCCTGCGCGTGCAGAGTGCGGGGGGCGCGGTGTACCTGCGCGCCAGCGAGCCGATCGAGCCCACGCGGTTGCAACTGCAGGACGCCGACACGGGCGCGCTGATCCTGCTGGACATCGCAGCCGAACCACCCAAGGACGGGGAAGCCGAGCTGGAGCCGGTGCGCATCGTCGAGGGTGACAGCGCACCGGGACGCTATGGCGAGCAGGCCGACAGTGCCGAGGCCCCGGCACGCGCCCAGGGCCAAGCAGGTGCGCGGACCGCGCGGCGCGAAACTCCGGTCCCTGTCGTGCTGACGCGCTTCGCCGCGCAGAACCTCTACGCACCGCTGCGCACCGTCGAGCCGCTTCCGGGCGTCATGCGGGTCAACCTGCCCCGCGACCTCGACCTGGACACACTGATGCCAACGCTGCCCGTGCGCGCGGTCGCACTCGCGTCGTGGCGCCTGGAGGACCAGTGGGTCACTGCCGTGCGCCTAACCAACGGCAGCGGCGGCTGGATCACGCTCGACCCGCGCGTGCTGCAAGGCGATTTCCTCACCGCCACCTTCCAGCACGAGGCGCTGGGCCCGCGCGGCACGCCCGAGGACACGACCGTCCTGTACCTGGTCACGCGCGGCCGCGGTCTCGCGCAGTCGCTGCTGCCGGCGATTCACCGCTTCGACCCGGCCGTGCATCTGCCGCAGCCGGACGGCGACGAGAACACCAAGGAGGCCCGCCATGCGCAGTAACGGCCTGCTCAAGTGGCTGATGATCCCTGTTGCCATCCTGGTGCTGTTCGTCGGTATCCGGCTGTTCTCGGGTGGAGGCAGCACGGCGCCACCCGCGGCGGACAACGGCGCCCAGCTCACGCCCGATGAAATGAAGGCGCTGGGCATCGAAGGCGACACCCCGCGCGACACCGTGGCGACGCTCGTTGCCCAAGTGAAGCAGTTGCGCACCGAGCTTCAGACCGCGCTCTCGGACAACAAGTCGCAGCGTGAAGAGAACCAGCGACTGCGCCAGCGCGAGAACTCCATCGACCAGCGCATCAACTCGGCGCTCGAATCCGAGCGGTCCAACCTGCGCCGCGACCAAGAGCAGGCGGCCAGCGCGCGCCAGCAGACCGAAGGGCTGCTCGCCGACCTGCAGCGGCGTCTGGACAGCATCGGCGGGCGCGGCGGCGGCCATGCGGACCTGCCCGTGGGCCTGGGGCTGCAGGGCGGCGACGAGGCAGGCATGGAGGGCGGCGTGCGGTGGGTCGAGCCGGACGACGCAAAGCCCGCCGAGGGGCGCAACGGGGGGCGTGGCGCGAGCGGCGGCATGAGCTTCCCCACGAGCTTCGGCCCGGCGCAGAGCACGCTCGAAACCACTGCGGAAACCGTGGCCAACGCGGGCGCCCGCGCCGCCGGGGTCAAGAGTGCCAAGCCGGTCTACACCGTGCCGACCAACTCCACGCTCATGGGTTCGGTCGCCATGACAGCGCTGATCGGCCGCGTGCCGATCGACGGCACGGTCAACGATCCCTATCCGTTCAAAGTTCTGGTCGGGCCGGACAACCTGACCGCCAATGGCATCGACATTCCCGACGTGGCCGGCGCCGTGTTCAGCGGCACCGCTTCGGGCGACTGGACGCTCTCGTGCGTGCGCGGCCAGGTGCGCAGCATCACGTTCGTCTTCCACGACGGCACGATTCGCACGATCCCCGAAGACCGCGAGGGCAACCAGCAGAACAACCAACAGCGCGATGGCTTGGGCTGGATCAGCGATCCCCACGGCATTCCTTGCGTCAGCGGCGAGCGGCGCAGCAACGCCCAGCAATACCTCGGCTCGCAGGCCCTGATCACCGCGGCCGGCGCCGGTGTGGCCTCACTCATCGAGAGCGACAGCGGCCGCATGTCCTATGTCGGCTCGGACGGCTCCATCGGCACCGTGGGCATCACCGGCCAGGAAGCGGTCGGCCAGATTCTGGCGGGCGGCGTGCGGGACATGTCGGCCTGGGTCAACAAGTTGTACGGCCAGGCGTTCGCCGCCGTCTATGTCCAGCCCGGCGCCAAGGTTGCCGTCCACCTCGAAAAGCCGCTCGCCATCGACTTCGATCCCGAAGGCCGCAAGGTCGATCACCGCGCAGGAGAAAGCCATGCACTCGAACTTGACTAACCTGGCCCGTGGCCTGGCACTGGCCCTCGCCGTCGCGGTGCTTGGCGGCTGCGCCACCAGCAAGGAAAAGCTGCTGACCCACGGTGACCGCACGATGATGGACATCTGGCAGCAGGAGGCCGGCGACGGCGGTGGCGCAGCCGGACGGAACGCCGGCCGCCAGCTGCTCGATGCGCGCCAGAGCCTGCGTCGGCCCCTGACCGACGCCGACGTGCAGGTCGCACCCGTCGAGCAGATGCGCTACACGCGCACCGCGCGCAATGAGGTCCACCGCCAGTTCCAGCGTCTGCCCAATCCCGATCTCGTCATGTACGTGTATCCGCACCTGGCGGGCACGGACCCCGTGCCGGTGCCGGGCTACACGACGGTCTTCCCGCTCAACCAGCGCATCCAGTACGCCATGCCAGGCGAGCGCGTGGAGGCCTACTGATGCGGTGGAAACTTCCCTGGCCTAAGCCGGCCGCGCCGAAGCTGGCCGCATCCGGCGCTGGTGATGATGAGCAGCCGGACGGCTGGCAGCGCCACGTCGAGGCCTTGCGGCAGGTCGGCATCCCCGAACCCGGCTCGGCAGTCCGGGGCCGCAAGCCGGCGACGGAGGCCGACGAGCAGGCGCTGTACGACGTCGCACCGTCCTTCGTGGAACTGCTGCCCTGGGTGGAGTTCTTGCCCGAGTCGAAATCGATGCTCCTGGAGGACGGCCAATCGGTGGCCGCCTTCTTCGAGCTGGTGCCGCTGGGGACCGAGGGCCGGGAACCCGGCTGGCTCGCGCACGCCCGCGACGCCTTAGAAAACGCGCTCCAGGACAGCTTCGATGAACTGGACGAGAACCCCTGGGTGTTGCAGCTCTACGCCCAGGACGAACCGAGCTTCGACCAGTACATGCAGACGTTGCGCGACTACGTGCAGCCGCGCGCCCGTGGCACGGTGTTCACGGAGTTCTACCTGCGGTTCTTTGCCCACCATCTGCGCGCGGTGGCCAAGCCCGGTGGCTTGTTCCAGGACACGGTGGTCACACGCTTGCGCTGGCGCGGCCAGACGAGGCGTGTGCGCATGGTCGTCTATCGCCGCGTGACCGGACAAGGACAGGGCCAGGCAAACCGCCGGGGCCAGACACCCGAGCAGATGCTGAACATCGTCTGCGACCGCCTGTGCGGCGGGCTGGCGAACGCCGGCATCCAGGCTCGCCGCCTGGGTGCGGCAGACGTCCATGACTGGCTGCTGCGCTGGTTCAACCCGCGTCCGACGCTGCTCGGGCCTGGGGTCGAGGACCGGGAGCGCTTCTATGCGTTCGCGCGCTACCCCGCCGACACCGAGGCTGGCGAGATCGAACTGGCGAGCGGGCGGGATTTTAGCCAGCGGCTTTTCTTCAGCCAGCCACGCTCGGACGTGGAGCATGGCACCTGGCACTTCGACGGCATACCGCACCGTGTGTTGGTCACTGACCGGCTGCGCATGCCGCCCGGAACGGGACACCTGACTGGCGAAACCCGCAAGGGCGATGCGATCAACACGCTGTTCGATCAGATGCCCGAGGACACGACGATGTGTCTGACCATGGTGGCGACGCCCCAGGACATTCTCGAATCGCACCTGAACCACCTGGCGAAGAAGGCAGTCGGCGAAACACTGGCATCGGAGCAGACGCTCAAGGACGTGCAGGAGGCGCGCTCGCTCATCGGCAGCGCGCACAAACTCTACCGCGGCACGCTGGCCTTCTATCTGCGCGGACGCGACGAAGCCGAGCTTGACCGGCGCGGTCTGGACCTCGCCAACGTGATGCTCAACGCGGGGTTGCAGCCCGTTCGCGAGGACGATGAAGTCGCGCCGCTCAACAGCTATCTGCGCTGGCTACCGTGCTGCTACAACCCCGCGCAGGATCGGCGAAACTGGTTCACCCAACTGATGTTCGCCCAGCATGTGGCGAATCTCTCGCCGGCGTGGGGTCGCAGCCAGGGTACGGGCCATCCGGGCAACACGTTCTTCAACCGCGGTGGCGGGCCGATCACGTTTGATCCGCTGAACCGCTTAGACAGGCAGATGAATGCCCATCTATTCCTGTTCGGCCCCACCGGCTCGGGCAAGAGCGCCACGCTCAACAACCTGCTGAACCAGGTCACGGCCATCTACCGGCCGCGCCTCTTCATCGTGGAAGCCGGCAACAGCTTCGGGCTGTTCAGCGACTTCGCCAGGCGCCTGGGCCTGACGGTGAACCGGGTCAAGCTGGCCCCCGGATCGGGCATCAGCCTGGCACCGTTCGCGGATGCCCGCCGGCTGATCGAAACACCCAGCGACGTGCAGACGCTCGATGCCGATGCGTTGGACGAAGACCTGCCACCGGATGCCTCGGTCATGGAGGCAGACGAACAGCGTGACGTGTTGGGCGAGTTGGAGATCACGGCACGGCTGATGATCACCGGCGGCGAGGACAAGGAGGAAGCCCGGATGACGCGGGCCGACCGTTCGCTGATCCGCCAGTGCATCCTCGACGCCGCCGAACACTGCGTGGCTGAGAAGCGCACGGTGCTCACTCGCGACGTGCGCAACGCGCTGCGCGCCCGCGGTCAGGACTCGACGCTTCCCGAGATGCGGCGCATGCGGCTGCTGGAGATGGCGGACGCGATGGACATGTTCTGCCAAGGCACCGATGGCGAGATGTTCGACCGCGATGGCACGCCGTGGCCCGAGGCCGACATCACGCTGGTGGATCTGGCGACCTATGCCCGCGAGGGCTACAACGCGCAGCTCTCCATCGCCTACATCAGCCTGATCAGCACGGTGAACAACATCGCCGAGCGCGACCAGTACCTGGGTCGTCCGATCATCAATGTGACCGACGAAGGCCACATCATCACGAAGAACCCGTTGCTCGCGCCCTACGTCGTGAAAATTACCAAGATGTGGCGCAAATTGGGCGCCTGGTTCTGGCTGGCGACCCAGAACATCGACGACCTGCCGCGTGCCGCAGAGCCCATGCTCAACATGATTGAGTGGTGGATCTGCCTGTCGATGCCGCCCGATGAGGTCGAGAAGATTGCACGCTTCCGTGAACTCTCACCAGCGCAGAAAGCGCTGATGCTTTCTGCGCGCAAGGAGGGGGGGAAATTCACCGAGGGCGTGATCCTGTCGAAGTCGATGGAAGTGTTGTTCCGCGCGGTGCCGCCGAGCCTTTACCTCGCGCTTGCGCAGACCGAACCCGAGGAGAAGGCCGAGCGCTACCAGCTCATGCAGCAATACGGCTGCACCGAGCTGGAAGCCGCCTTCAAGGTGGCCGAGAAGATCGACCAGGCACGCGGCATCGAGTCGCCCGCCTTGGAACTGTCGTAAGCCGGAGAACGCCATGGAACACAAACATCCTTCCATCCCGATGCAGGTGCAGGCGTTCCGCCGTCGGCGCTGGGGGACCCGCTGGCCGTGGGCGTTGGCTGCAGTGCTGGTTGCGCTGCTGCTGATCTGGCTCGTGTCCCGTTCGCCAGGCGGGTCCACACCTCAGACTTCGGCGCCAGTCAGCGAGACACAGGTGGCAGGGCCTCCGTGGCAGATGGGCAATCCGGAAGGTCGTTTCACACTGACGCTGTACGCGGACCTCGAATGCCCGTTCTGCCGGTCCTATTTCCCTGTGCTCAAACGTTGGGTGGCCGGCAATGCCGACGTGGCCTTGCAATGGCACCACCTGCCGTTGGCCGCACATGAACCGGCCGCTTCTGCCGAAGCGCGTCTGGCGGAATGCGCCGGCGAAGCCGGCGGGCATGCCACCTTCTGGCAAGCCGTCGAGTGGGTATATGCCCACACGCGCAGCGACGGCCAGGGCTTGCCCGAGGACCTGCGCTACCCCGACCTGACGCCAGCCATCGAGCAGTGCATCGCGAGCGAGCGGCCCGACGCGGCGATTCGTACCCAAACTGCGGAAGCCACGAACAGCGGCGTGACCGCCACGCCGTCGCTGCGGCTGCACGATCGCGAAAGCGGCAAGGCGATCCTGCTGCAGGGTCCGATCGAGGGCGATGCCTTGCTGTCAGCCATGGACATGCTCGCCGCCGGCGATCCCGCCACCACACCCACATCGGAAATGCCTGCCGACGTCGTCGGCGACATGCCCAGGTAGCCCCGGTCTTCAAGGCTACGGCGCAGTCCGCTGCGCTGACCGCAACCCGTTCGCCTCGCGTCCTGGCCGCGAACGATCACCGCTACCGCGGTGATGGATGCACCTTGTTCGTTCCCCAGGAGGGCTTGCCCTCCCAGGGCGCGCGCCCTCCGATCTCACCGTCTGGAGGTTCGCCATGTCTTTCGTCGTCAATGACTCCTACCTGGAGTCGCTTTCCGCCATCGCTACCCAACACGAGGACTGGATCATCCAGCAAGCCATCGTGCTGCTGGAGAGACGGATCTTCAAAGCTGGACCGTGCCTCAGCCGACCGGCCGCTGTGCGGGACTACCTGCGTCTGAAACTGGTCGCTGAGCCCAATGAGATATTCGCCGCTGTGTTCCTGGACAGCATGCACCAGGTGCTGGCCTACGAGCCGTTGTTCAGGGGCACGATCAACTCGACATCGGTCTATCCGCGTGTCGTCGCGCAGCGTGTGCTGGAGTTGAATGCCGCCGCGGTGGTCTTCGCGCACCAGCACCCCTCGGGCATTTCCGAGCCGTCGAGCGCGGATCGCATGCTGACCCAGCAACTGCAGGCCGCGCTGGCGCTCATCGATGTGCGGGTACTGGACCACATCATCGTCGGCCAGGGTGCCCCGTTCTCCTTTGCGGAGTCCGGCCTGCTGTAAGGGTTGCACTGCTTCGTTGATCAGCGCGGAGGCTTCGGCCTCCGCTTTTTTCTTTGCGGCGACGCAAGCAGGTATGCGGGGTGGCCGCGATGCGCATTGTTTGTTGGGGCCGCCTGGGGTTCGGCGTTTGACTATGGCCCTGATCAACTTCCGGGGCACATGACATGCCAGCAGCTTTTACCCGGTTCGCACCAGGCTGGCGAACCCTTGGCCTGGCCGTGGCGCTGCCGACGTCTCTGGCGGTGTTCAGCCCGGCCACCTTCGCCGCCGACGTGGTGGTCGTCACCGACAGCCGCCACCCGGTCAAGACCATGGGCGGCGAGCGACTGATCGAGTTGGGCGAAACGCCCCGGATCGAGGCCGAGCTTTCCGCGAATCTTCCAGCCGACCCTGAGCGGGCAGCAGCCATCGTCCGGCAACGCCTGAAGCAAGGCGGCACCGATCTTCAGCGCCGCATCGGCACCGCCTACCAGGGCGTCACCGACGCATGGAGTTTGGGTGTCACGACCATCCCGGCCGTCGTGGTGGATCAACGCTTTGTGGTCTATGGCGAGCCGGACGTGGCCCGGGCCGTCGCGCGCATCGAGCAACACCGGAGGACGCAGCCGTGACCCATCGCCCATTCGACCTGCTGCGCCGCCTGCGCGTCGCCGTGGCCTCGCTGCTGCTGATCAGCGCCACGGGCAGCTACGCCTTGAACACCGCCACCATCGTGTCCTCCGTCATGTCGCCGGACTGCCTGGAGTACCGGGTGGTGGGCATCTGCTACTGGCTCTACTGCACCTGGACGGGCTGCACGGTGCGCACATCCACCAAGGTCCGGCACTACGTGCCCGATGCGGTCGTCTCCAGCTACAGCAACACCGGAGAGAACCCCTGGGTCGAGGTGCAGGCGATGAGCACGCCCAACCCATCCGCACAGGCAGGTGGGGATGGGACCACGAACGAAGACCACGAAAACAACCTCGCCAAATTCAAGAACAGCGATGTTATCGGCCATCCCGGCGGCGAGGTGTTCAACCAGTTCGCCTCGTCCTCCGGCTACTTCTGCCAAGGCGCGGGCACGGCCTTCATGCCGTATCTGCTCAGCACCCTGGACACGCTGGCCTGGCGCTACAACGTGCCCGAGATGGCCTACCCGGAGGCGTTGATTCCGGGCATGCGTGAGGTCGGTGCGCGCACCACGATGAACCTCTGGGGCAATGTCTATCCACGCGGTGGCTTCCTGCACCAGACCGACGACCACAAATCCGGGGCGGTGGTGGCCCAGCGCGCGGGCGATGTCGTCACGCGCCGCGGGCAGTTGCACGTGTACCAGCCACTGCTCGCCAACGCCCGTGACGGCTACTGGCCGGCCGGGGCGCTGGTCGAAGGCGATACCTCCACCGGGAAGTGGCAGGAGCTGACCCCTCGTCTGTCGAACACCTGCGTGGTCTTCCCCCACAGCGGCACGCTGACCCAGGCCCAGCAAGGCGACTACGCCTGGGCGCTGTGGCGGCCGTATGCCTGCTGCGAACGCCGCGGGCAGGTGTTCCTGGGCAGCGTCGATTTCCTCTGAGGTGCCACGATGAAGCGTCCTGAACCGATGAACCTTTCCGCCAAGGCGTGCTACTTGCTGCGCCCGACGGCGCTGGCCGGCACGCTCGCTCTGGTCTGCGGCCTGGCGTGGGCGCAGGTCGGATACCAGAACAGCGGCCCCGTCATTGGCGATGACGTCATGTACTCGATCGGAGGCGGCAGCGCGGTGTCCATGGGCCGCGCGGCTGGCATGCGCTCCATCGGGGTCGGCTTGGGGTGGAACAGCAACCTGATCTGCGGCGACATGAGCATCCAGACCACGCTGCGCAACCAGCTCAACGGCATCACGAACGGCTTCCAGCAGATCATGAGCAACGTGATCCAGAGCGCCACCAGCGCGGTGGCGTCCCTGCCGGCGCTGATCATTCAGCGCGCCGATCCCGGCCTGTACAACCTGCTGACCAACGGCGTGCTGCAGGCGCGGCTGGACTTCGACCGCTCCAAGCTGACGTGCCGCGCGATGGCCGAGAAGATGGCCGAGACGGCGGGCGGCCAGCTTGGCTGGAGCCAGATGGCCGAAGGCATGGCCCTGCGTGACGCGGTTGGCAGCAACGATGCCGTTTCGGCCGTCGAGCAGGCTGAGACGCGCCGCGGCAACGACGGCGTTCCCTGGGTGGGCGGCAGCAATGCCGGTGGCGCAGGCCAGTCCGCCATTCGGGTGGTCGGCGACGTCACCCGCGCGGGCTACAACCTGGTCAACGGGCGCGGCGTGACGGACACACCCTCCATCGCGCCCGCCAGTTGCGCGAGCCTGTCCTGCCAGACCTGGACGTCGCCGCAGCAGGCGACCGAATGGGCCACCCGGGTCCTCGGGGAACAGGTGCAGCGCACGTGCGATTCCTGCACCAAGACCGAGACGGTGCCCGGCGTGGGGCTGACGCCGCTGATCCAGGAGGAGTACGAAGCCAAACTGGAAGTCTTGCAGGAACTGGTTTCCGGCGTGCGCAACACCACCTTCGAGAACTTGCGCGAGGCCGGCAGCACGTCGCTGCCGATCACGCGCGGCGTCATCGAGGCGCTGCGCGACGAGCCGGACCAGGACCTGCTGGCGCGGCGCCTTGCGTCCGAGGTGGCGCTGTCGTCGGTGCTGGAGAAGGCCTTGTTGCTCCAGCGCACGCTGCTCACGGGAAAGAAGGAGCCCAACGTGGCGGCCAACGAGTTGGCGGTCGAGGCTGTGAACCACGAGAGCGATACGCTCGACCGGGAGATCCGCAACCTGAAAACGGAGCTGGAGCTGCGCCGCGAGCTGGCGAACAACTCGCCGATGGCGATCATCCAGCGCCATGGTACGCGCGCGGCCGGCTCGCGCGGCATCTACGAGGGCGATCCGGTGCCCGACCGCCTCGACCAGTTGCAGAAGGGCAATCCGGGAGTCCGGCCATGAGCGCAATGCGCATGACCTGGCGCCCCTTGCGCTGGCTGTTCAGCCGGCGCGCGGCGAAAGCACTGCTGTGGGCGGTGGTGATCGTCGCCGCTGCGGTGGGGGCCAACGTCGCCGGCATCTACCTGGTCGGGAGCGTGGCCGGCTGGGAGCGGTGGCTCGCGGCCGCATCGGGCTACTTCTTCGTGTGGCGGTTGTGCCTGTACGGGGCGACGGCCTATGGCTGGGTCTGGATGCGGCGCCGGCTGCTGGTACGTGAGGACGACGCCCAGGCGCGGCGCCGCCTGGTGCGCACCGAGGTCGCGGGCGTCGTCGCCATCGTGGCGCTGGAAGCCAGCCTGCTGATGCAGGCCGGTTGAGGGGAGATGGCGCGATGACGCTTTTCACGACCGACTACCTGGAGTACTACCTGACGCTGGTGTCCTGGATCGTCAACAACGGCATCTGGGCGGTGCTGGTATCCAGCGGGGTATTCGCGCTGCCTTTCGTCGCCATCATCGTGCAGGAGTGGTTGAAGGCCCGTGCGGAAGGTGCCGACGAGGGCAATAAAGGCGTGCTGAGCGCCGCCCGCATCGAGAACCGGGTCTTCGTCGCCATCGTGGTGGTGATGTTCGCCGGCATTCCGTTCATCGACGTGGACCTGAACACCATCCAGTACGACAGCTCGCGCTCGGCCCAGTGCCAGGTCAGCGTGCCGCAGCCCACGGATACCGGCTGGTCGCAGTCCTTCAGCACCATCAACAACCAGTCGGCGAAGGTGCCCGTCTGGTGGGCGTTCATGCATGCACTCTCGCGCGCCGTCACGAGCGCCTCGGTGGCGGCGATCCCGTGTGGCACGGACCTGCGGCAGATGCGCATGGAGATCGACGCCACGCGCATCGATGACCCGGTGCTGGCTCAGGAAGTAGCGGATTTCTCGCGGGATTGCTATGGGCCTGCACGGGCCAAATTGTTCATGCAGCGCCCTCAGCTCGATGAGCAGCAGATGCACGACGTGACCTGGATCGGATCGCGGTTCTTCACCGACACGAACGGCTACTACGACACGTACCGTTCCAGCACGCCGCGCGATGACTGGCCCTATGACAGCAACCGCGACGCCGGGCTGGCTCAGGTATCCAGTGGCGGTGGCTACCCGACCTGCAGGCAATGGTGGGCCGATGGCGGTAATGGCCTGCGGGCACGCTTGCTGGGACAGGTGGACCCGAGCCTGCTCAATCGCCTGGCGGGCTGGGCCGGGTTCCTGAGCCGAGCCGAGGTGGACGACTCGGTAATCCGCACGATCGCGTCACCGCGGCAGCAGAAATTGAACCAGGGCAGCGTCTATACCGACTACGGCGGCCAGATCGACAAGACCCTGCCGAACATTGTGACGCGGGCCACGGGCGATGTTGGGATGGCAGTCGGCGCGATTGCCGCGTTTCCAGCCATGGACGTCGCGAGGCAGGCCCTGCCCATGGTGCTTGCATTGCTCAAGATGGCACTGGTTATCTGCATCCCGCTCGTGCTGGTCGTGGGCACCTATGACCTGAAGACGGTGGTCACGGTCAGCGTCGTGCAGTTCGCGCTGTTCTTCACGGACTTCTGGTTTCAGCTTGCACGCTGGATTGACAGCACCATCCTCGACGCGCTCTATGGCTGGGGGTTCGGCTGGAACCGGCCGCACACCAATTTCGACCCGTTGGTAGGACTGAACAACGCCTTCGGTGACATGCTCCTAATGTTCGTCACGGGCACGATGTTTCTGGTCCTGCCGACGTTTTGGGTCGCTGCCTTGGGGTGGGTCGGAGTTAAGGCTGGGGTGATTGCTCAGAACCTTGCTGTCGGCTCCAAGGAAGCGCGTGATAGCGCCGGGTCAGGTGTAAACAAGGTAGCCGGCAAGGTTCTGTGACGGACAGTCCAAACCTCAGTCATCGAACGGATCGTTCGGGTCGTGAGGGTCGAGCCGCTGGCCATTGGAAGAATACAGGCCAAAGCCCGCCTCGCCATTGCGCAGTTCATCCTGTTGCGCCCAGCGGTCATCATCCCTAGCCGAATTGCCAGCCAACCATGCCGCCGCAACGCCCAGCAGTAGCAACACCGCCAGCCAGAAGGTGGTGTACAGCAGCACCCCGAGCGCAACCAGCTTGACCACCCACACGAACGCGGTGGCACCGGCCGCCGGCATCCCCTTGGACACCAACCAACTCGATGCCCGGCGTTCGCCGCGCACGTAGGCACGCCATCCGCGACCCAAGGTGCGGCCGAGGCGTTCTGCGGTGCTGATGCGTGTCGTGGTGTTCATGGTCGTCTCCTGCTACTGAGGGATGCCTATTCCAGTTTGCTCCAATCCTGCTTGCTTGCCTGTATCAGCGCGTGCCAGTCGTCTGGTGGGTTCCCGCGTCCGAGCATCTTCTCGAACACGACATACGGGTCCGATTTGCTACCCGAAGACCGCAGGGTCTGTTCATCGTTGACCCAGGCGTACACAATGACCTTCGCCTTCGAGTCGTACCGGAAGAACAGCCGGAACCGCCGTCCGATCTTGGCCCTTCGCCAGTGGCGGTGGGCAGGTCCCAAGGTGTTGCCCTGGCGGTACTCGTCGCGTGCCGGATCGCCTGGCACCACATCCAACATCAACTGGCTCAGGGCCCGGAAGAGCTTGACGTTGGCATTGGACTCGAAGCCCGCCGGGTCATTCTCCTGCGCGCGCCTCGCGGCCGCATGCAGTTTCTGCAACTGCTCGATCACGCAGTCGTGGAAGAGCAGCGTCCAGCCATGCCGTTGCATCAGAGTTCCACTTTCCCGTCGATCTCCTCGTCCAGGTTCACACCGTGGCCAGCATGCTCCAGCATGGCGCGCGCCAGATCCTCGGGCAGGCCCCGGACGTTCCGGCCAGCTTCGATGTCGCGGGCCAGCAGGCTCAGAAACGCGCCAATGGCGGGGTCCTCGTGCTCGGCATCAACACGGGTGACGACGACTTCGCTGCCCCGCAGATCGAACGCGAGCTTGCCGCCGGCATCGACGCCGAGCGCCTGCCGGATGGGCTTGGGCAGCGTGATCTGGCCTTTAGAGGTCAGCGTGGCGACTTCGTGGATGGCAGGCATGGCGACTCTCCTGATTGCGATACCTGCATGGTAAGGAAATTTCCTTACTTTGTCAATCTGAGGCCTCACAGCGTTCTCCCGAGTCCAAGAATCGGCCCATCGTAGGGCGTGAACAGCCAGCCTTCCTGTATCAATACGGCCCTTCCGCAACCCGCATTGGCGGTGGACGGTCAGCACCCGTCGCCCTATACCCAAAGGCTGTAAAGGGTCGAAATGGCGAGGGAATGGGTTGCAAGGGGAATGGCCCTACCTCGAAAAGGCAAAAAGGCACCCCGCTCGGCCCGCGACAGGACATCCGCATGCTCTCTCTGTTCCAGCGAAAACGGCCCGCGGTCGCTACCGCTCCGACGCCACCTCCCGCATCCGACCTCCCGAAAGGGTTGATGCGGCCCGAGTCGGCCGCATCGCTGCTGGCCACCCCGCGCCGGCAGAAACTGCTGGAGCACATCTGGCAGCGCACGTCGCTCTCACGTAAGCAGTTCGCCACCTTGTACCGGGCGCCACTGGAACGCTACGCCGAGCTGGTCCAGGCTTTCCCGGCTTCCGAGGCGCATCACCACGCTTACCCCGGCGGCATGCTGGATCACGGGTTGGAGATCGTCGCCTATGCGCTCAAGCTGCGGCAGTCCCATCTGCTGCCCATTGGCGCCAGTCCCGAAGACCAGGCGGCGCAGTCTGAAGCCTGGACTGCCGCAGTCGCTTATGCCGCGCTGCTGCACGACATCGGCAAGATCGCCGTCGATCTGCACGTCGAACTGTCCGACGGCTCGCTGTGGCACCCCTGGCACGGCCCGCTGCACCAGCCATACCGCTTCCGCTACCGCGACGATCGAGAATATCGGCTCCACAGCGCTGCGACAGGTTTGCTCTACCGCCAACTCCTCGACCGTGATGCCCTGGACTGGCTCAGTGGCTATCCCGACCTGTGGGGACCGCTGCTCTACGTCCTGGCCGGCCAGTACGAGCACGCCGGCGTGCTGGGCGAACTTGTCGTACAGGCCGACCGCGCTTCCGTGGCCCAAGAGTTGGGAGGCGATCCCGCGCGCGCTATGGCCGCCCCCAAGCACGCGCTGCAACGCAAGCTGCTGGACGGGTTGCGCTACCTGCTCAAGGAAGAGTTGAAGCTGAACCAGCCCGAAGCCTCCGATGGCTGGCTCACCGAGGACGCCTTGTGGCTGGTGAGCAAGACGGTTTCGGACAAGCTACGTGCGCACCTGCTGTCAGAGGGCATCGATGGCATCCCTACGAACAACACTGCGGTGTTCAACGTGCTTCAGGACCACGGCATATTGCAGCCGACGTCGGACGGGAAGGCGGTCTGGCGCGCGACCGTGACCAGTGCGACCGGCTGGTCCCACTCATTTACCCTGCTGCGTCTCGCTCCCGCGCTGATTTGGGAGTCTGGAGAGCGGCCAGCGCCCTTCGCAGGGGCAGTGGCAATCGACGGGACACCGGCAGACAACAATGCCGATGCCTTGGTGCCCTCGCCGGCAATGACGGCAAAGCCAGCCACCGACGATCAAAAGTCTCTTCCATGGGAGGGCGTCGACGCCGCAACTCCGGTTCACCCGCCTGCCGCACACGCCGCACCCGATGTCATGGAGGACCTGCTGGCGATGGTAGGAATCGGCGATTTGCTTGTTCCCCAACAGGACGCGGAAGCCGTCTCGGGCGACGCACCCGCCGCTGGCTTTCAAACGCCACCGTCAACCTCGATGGCGCCCGTGCCGTCATCAGCGCCGGTGCCCACGTCCTCGCCGGCGCAGCCATCGGGCGAGCACTTCATGGCGTGGCTGAAACAGGGTATCGCTACCCGCCGGCTGGTCATCAACGACGCGAAGGCGCTCGTGCATACGGTGGGCGACACGGCCTACCTGGTCAGCCCCGGGGTATTCCAACGCTACGCACAAGAACACCCCCAGGTCGGGACTCTGGCCAAGCAGGAGAACCAGCAGGATTGGCAATGGGTACAAAAGCGCTTCGAGCGCCTGCAACTGCATCGCAAAAAGCCCAGGGGCCTGAACATCTGGACGTGCGATGTCACAGGCCCCAGGAAGTCCCGCCGCCTGTATGGCTATCTATTGCACGATGTTCGGCTCCTGTTCGCAGAGCCACCACCGAACAATCCTTACTTGTCACTTCTCGCGTAACCGGCGGCTCAAGAGCCGTCCAAAAATGCGACGCGGCGGACCAATCCGCAACGGCGCGAATCAGAACGTCGATATCGCTTGACCTCAAGTTTTGAGGCTTTGTAATGCCGCCGAGGTCGGTTTGCGCGCGCGTTCTGCGACGAGACGAGAAGCCGACAACCAACGGGATTCGATCTCTGCCGCATCTGTCGCTCATGGTCTTGCGCTGCCAAGAAAGCAGCGTCAGGGGACAGCGTGCAGCGCGATCGCGCTCGCTTCATTCGCTTTACGACCTGACCACGGAACCTGTTCAGATGACGACTTCCAGCTCCGACCCTCGCGGCGTGCGCCTGCTTTGGATACTGATCTCCCTCAGCGCGATGGCGCTCGCAGGTTGTAAAGAGAACGCCGGAGCTGGCGCCGGAGGCCATCCACCGCCGCCGCAAGTCAGCGTCGCGCAGGTCGAGATCAAGCCCATCACGTAATGGGACGAATACAACGGACGCATCGAAGCCATCGAGAGCGTCGAGCTGCGCCCACGGGTGTCTGGCTACGTCGAGCGGGTCGCCTATCGCGAAGGAGACGAGGTCAAGAAGGGCGATGTGCTCTTCATGATCGATGCCCGAAGCTACCGCGCGGAACTGGCCCGGGCCCAGGCGCAATTGACCCGGGCGCGCAGCGAAGCCGGCCGCAGCAGAAGCGAGGCGCAACGTGCCAAGGTGCTGGTCGAGCAGCAGGCTGTCTCCACCGAGGCCTGGGAGCAGCGCCGCGCCGCTGACGAGTCCGCGCAGGCTGAGGTGCAGGCCGCGCAGGCTGCGGTGGAGACGGCGCAGTTGAACCTGGAGAGGACCCAAGTGCGCTCGCCCATCAACGGGCGCGCCAGCCGTGCCCGCTTTACCGCAGGCAACCTGGTGGCCGCCAGCGATGCAGCCAGTGTGCTAACCACCATCGTGTTCCAGGACAGGGTCTATACCTACTTTGAGGCCGATGAGAAGGCGTTCCTGCGCTACTCGCGCATGGCGCGCAAGGGAGAGCGCCCCAGCGAGCGAGGCGGCCAGCTGCCGGTCCAGATCGCCCTGGCGGACAAGGCGGACTTCTCTCACACCGGCACGGTGGACTTCCTCGACAACCAGGTGGACCGGGGCAGCGGCACGATCGCCGTGCGCGCGGTGCTGGACAACAAGGATCGCGTTTTCACGCCGGGCCTCTATACCCGCGTGCGACTGGTCGGCAGCGGCGAATTCTCGGCCGTGTTGATCGACGACAAGGCGGTGCTGACCGACCACGACCGTAACTACGTCTACATCGTAGACAAGGATGGACTGGCGCAGCGACGTGATGTGAAACTGGGTGGCAGTTCCCATTGGCTGCGCATCGTGCGAGGGGGGCTGGCGGCGGGCGACCGCGTGATCGTCAACGGCGCGCAGAAGGTGTTCTTGCCGGGCATGCCTGTGCAGGCCACGGCGGTGCCCATGGTGGCTGCTGCGGCGCCCGCGTCCGCCACCAAATGAAGCACCACGCCGGAGCGCGCCACCGATCGGACGTATCACACAACGAGCGGCGCGGCGCGCTTCCCCCTGGACTCCTTTCAAGGTATTAGCCCATGGACCTCTCCAAGTTCTTCATGGACAGGCCGATCTTCGCGGCTGTGCTGTCGATCGTCATCTTCGTCTCGGGCCTGCTCGCGATCCCGGCGCTGCCGATCAGCGAATATCCCAAGGTCGTGGTGCGCGCCGTGTATCCGGGCGCCAACCCCAAGGTGATTGCCGAGACCGTGGCGACACCCCTGGAGGAGCAGATCAACGGCGTCGAAGGCATGATGTACATCAAGTCTGTCGCCGGCTCCGACGGCGTGCTGGTGACCACGGTCACCTTCCGTTCTGGCATCAACGCCGATGACGCGACGGTGCGGGTACAAAACCGCGTCGCCCAGGCTCAGGCCCGGCTGCCCGCGATGTGGTGCGCCAGGGCATCACCGTCCAAAAGCAGTCCCCCGCCTTCCTGATGGTGGTGCACCTGACATCGCCCGATAAGCAGTACGACACGCTGTACCTTCGCAACTACGCCCGGCTGCACGTCAAGGACAGTTGCACATCGAGCCGCGCAAGACCGACAACGAGTAGTCCTGTCCCAAGCAGTCGGGCGTCCCGGCGTGCCGCCGTCGCGCTGTCGTGCTGCGCATTGAGCCTCGCTGCGCGAGTCTCGCCCCTGTCGGGCTTCCATCGCTGGCGCCTCCGGCCCGGCTCGCTGATCCGTGCCTGCGCGCTCCGCTTGCCGAAAACCGGCGTGCGTGGGTGGCGTGAGGGGGCGGTCTTGCTGTGTCCCTTCGCCGACGACCACGCCGCGCAGGAAGCCACGTTCTATGGTGCGCCGGAATGGCAGCGCAGCCCGTCCAAGCTGCGCGAGCGCCTGACCGAGCGCGAAATCGACGCCGCGCACGCGCTGGTGCGCTTCGTCGGGCTGGACGCCTACCGGCAGGCAGGCGGCGGCATCCGCCGCGACCTGTTCGCGGAAGGCGATGCCGGAACCTACCTCACCGATACCGCAGTGCTGGAAACGCTCGTGCGCGACAAGCTGGCAACGCTGGCCGAGGACGTGCGCGCCGAGGGCTGGGCATGGGTGGAGGCCGTGCCGCATCTGGCCTACGAGGAACGGCAGGCGTTCCAGAACGCCCCGCGCCACCGCCGCGAGCCGACCACCCGCGAGGCCCGCCGCATCGCCTCGCTGGAAACCCGCCTCGAAAAGATCGACGCCGAACTGGAAGAAGCCTGCGACGCCGAGGACGAGGCCAAGGCCGAGAAGCTGGAACAGCGGCGCGATCAGGTGGTCGGAGAACTGCAAGACGCGGAGAATGCCTTGCAAGGCTACGCCCCCGAAGTGCGCGAGGTGGCCGGTGCCATCGTCACCATCGACCGCAACGGCGAGGCTGTTATTCATCGCGGCCTGCTGCGCGAAGCCGAGGCCAAGGCGCTGCGCACGCTGGAAAAGCTGCGGCGCGGCTTCGGCAGCACCGAAGGCGAAGCCGCCAACGAGGAGCACGAGGACGCCGACGACCCGCCCAAGGCCGCGAGCCTGTCCGACCAGCTGGCGCAGCGGTTGAGCGCCCACCGCACGGCGGCGCTGCAAATCGAAGTGGCCCGGCATCCGCACGTCGCGCTGGCCGCGCTGGTGCATGGCATGGTGCAGAAGGTTTTGCAGGACAGCTACCACGGCCACGACCTGCCGCTGGGCGTGAGCCTGAAAGTGCAAGACCGGCTGGAAGGCATGGCCCCGGACTGGCCGGAGTCGCCCGCCGCTGTGGCGCTGCGCGAACTGCAACAGGTAGCCGGGGAAGCCTTGCCGGAGGACAGCGCCGAACTGTTCGCCGCGCTGCTGGCGAAGTCGCAAGACGAACTGGTGCGGCTGCTGGCCGTGTGCGTGGCTTCCACGGTGGACGTGGTGACGCCCCGTGCCACGCCGCACCAGCCCGGCGCAGAACTGGCGCAGGCCGTGGGCCTCGACATGGCCGCATGGTGGAAGCCGACCGCAGAAGGCTACTTCAAGCACGTTTCCAAGGCCGTGATTCTGGATGCCGTGGGCGCGTTTGCACCGGAATTCGTCACCCGGCTGGCGAAGCTCAAGAAGGCCGACATTGCCAGCGAGGCCGAGCGGCTGGCCGATGGCACCGGCTGGATGCCCGCCATCTTCAAGGCCGAAGGCCCGCAGGAGGCCGCGCAGGAAGAAGGCCCGGAGCAGGACGCCCCGGAGGATACCGAGGCAATGGCGGATGAACCCGCCGAGGCACTGGCCGCTTGACCCGCGCCGAAGGCAAGCGCCCCGGCCTCGACCGGGGCGCTTCGCTTTGTGTGGTGGCGCATCGAGACGAAGGAATAACCGCGATCAGCACCGCGCCCAGGCCGTTCCGCCCTGGGCGCGGTGGACGCGAAATCCGGGTGCGACAGTGGCCGCGCCCGGTGTTCAAGGCCAATAGCCGAATTAAAACGCCGCCGCCTTCGCGCTGGCTCAGGCGGCGGCGTTGAAGGCATCGCTGTAGTGCGCGATGCCTTCCGGCACTGTCCCATGCAGGGCCAGCGCCATGAAATAGCCGGGCGGCACGCCCGGCAGTTGCAAGCCCGCATGGGCCTGGAAGCCAAAGCGCGTGTAGTACGTTGGATCTCCCAGCAGCACGCAGCCTGCGGCCTGCATAGCCCGCAGTTCAGACAGCGCCTGTTCCATCAGGCGCGAACCGATGCCTCGCCCCTGCCTTGGCGGCAGGACGGAGATCGGCCCCAACCCATACCAGCCCTCGGTCTTTCGCCTGTGCTCATGGGTGATCGTTACTGGCGACAGCGCGACGTGACCGACGACGCGCCCATGTTCTTCGGCCACGATGGAAAGCGTCAGTTCGTTGGCGGCACGCAAGGCGCGCACGATGAATTGCTCGGTGTGGCTGGTGTGTGGTGCATCAGCGAAGGCGGCGGTCGTGACCGCTTCGATGGCGGCAATGTCGTCGGCGGTTTCGTGTCGGAGCTGGATGGTCAGGGTGTGCCACATGAGATTCAGACGCCCATCGCCATGACCCAGCCCACCAGCCCGGCTAACAGCACCACGAGCGCCGGCGGCACGCGCCCCACCGTCAGCAGTCCGAACGAGAGCAGCGCCAGCCCAAAATCCGCCTTGCTGTGGATGGCACTCGTCCATACCGGGTCATAGAGGGCGGACACCAGAATACCGACCACGCCGGCGTTGATGCCGGCCATGGCCGTCTGGATGCCCGCGCGGTGGCGCAGCCCTTCCCAGAACGGCAGTGCACCGACCAGCATGAAAAAAGCGGGGAGGAAGATCGTGCCCAGGAGTGCCAGCCCGCCGATCCAGCCATGCAGCGGTCCGTGGGCGACCGCGCCGAGGTAGGCCGAGAAAGTGAACAGCGGCCCCGGCACGGCCTGCGCCGCACCGTAGCCGGCCAGGAAGTCGGCATTGCTCACGACGCCGCTGGGCACCACCGAGGCCTGCAGCAGCGGCAGCACAACGTGTCCACCGCCGAAGACCAGTGCACCGGAGCGGTACACCCCTTCCAGCAGGGCTATCGTGGACGAGTCCGTGGCTGCCGCCCACAGGGGCAGCCCGACGAGCGGTGCGGCAAACAGCAGCAGCGCCACGATGCCCAGCTTGCGCGAGACGGGGTAGCTGTGGGCGTGGCCGCCGCCGGGTTGCGCGATCTTCAATGTCCACCAGCCCAGCAGCCCTGCCACCGCGATGGCGGCAAGCTGTCCCGCGGCCGAGGGCAGGACCATGGTCAGCAGCGCCGCCAGAATGGCCAGCGCGGCGCGCGGCCGGTCCGGGCACAACGACTTGGCCATCCCCCAGACCGCTTGCGCCACGATGGCCACGGCGACGACCTTGAGCCCGTGCACCCAGCCGGACTGGGCCAGCCCCTGGTACTCGGCGATGCCAAAGGCGAACAGGATCAGCGCAATCGCCGATGGCAAGGTGAATCCGGCCCAGGCCGCCAGCAGCCCCAGCCAGCCCGCGCGGCCCAACCCCAGCGCCATACCGACCTGGCTGCTGGCCGGCCCCGGCAGGAACTGGCACAGGGCGACCAGATCGGAGTAGCTGCGGTCATCCAGCCAGCGGCGACGCTCGACGAACTCCGAGCGGAAATAGCCCAGATGCGCGATCGGCCCGCCGAAGGAGGTCAGCCCCAGCTTGAGGAAGGCGCCGAAGACTTCGACGGGTGAGCCGCGCGCGGCAGCGGCCTCATGCTGCAAGGTGTTGGTGGAATCTGTCATTTGTGCATCGCCTCCCCGGTGAACTCCCGGATGCGGTCCTTGGCCAGCGCCAAGCCTTCCTTGCCCTTGGGCGTGATCGTGTAGAGCTTGCGCACGGTGCGCCCTTCACGCTCCTGGCGGGAGACGAGGTAGCCGTCGCGCTCCATCTTGTGCAGCATCGGGTACAGCGTTCCGGGGGAGAGGCGGTAGCCGTGGTGGGCCAGCTCGTCGATCATCCATTGCCCGTAGATCTCCTGCTCGGCTGCGTGGTGCAGCACATGCAGGCGGATCAGCCCCGACAGCAGGTCGTGGTGCTCCATGGCACGTGGAGTAGGTTTCTCTTTCATATCGAATATCGATAACGAAATTCGATAATACCAGCCTCACTTCAGATTGCCTGCCGCTTGTGCGGGAGGTCTCAGACCCTGCGACCCTCCGCATCCACCACGGCTTCGCCGTCTTCCTTGCGGAACGCGCCGCGCTGCGGCTGCGGCAGGATGTCCAGCACGGCCTCTGAGGGCCGGCACAGGCGCGTGCCCAGCGGGGTCACCACGATGGGCCGGTTGATGAGGATGGGGTGCTGGAGCATGAAGCCAATCAACTGCTCGTCACCCCACTTCGGGTCATCGAGGCCCAATTCCGCATAGGGCGTACCCTTCTCACGCAGCACGGCGCGCATTGGCGCGCCCATGTCCGTGATCAGGCGTTGCAGCGTTTCGCGGTCAGGCGGTGTCTTCAGGTATTCGATAACGTTCGGCTCTTCGCCGCTGTTGCGGATCAGAGCCAGCACGTTGCGCGACGTGCCGCAGGTGGGGTTGTGGTAAATGGTGATGTTGCTCATGAGTCGTGTCTTGGTTATCCGCGGGCAGGGTTCGGGCCGCACTCATACCAGCCCTTGCTTTGGTTGACGATCCGAACGACCAGTAGCATGACTGGCACCTCGATCAGCACGCCGACCACGGTGGCCAGCGCGGCGCCGGACTGGAAGCCGAACAGGCTGATGGCGGCGGCTACGGCAAGCTCGAAGAAGTTGCTGGCGCCGATCAGCGCCGAAGGACAAGCGATGCTGTGCTGCTCGCCCGCCTTGCGGTTGAGCCAGTAGGCCAGGCCGGAGTTGAAGAACACCTGGATCAGGATCGGAACGGCCAGCATGGCGATGACCAGTGGCTGGCGGATGATGGCCTCGCCCTGGAAGGCGAACAGCAGCACCAGCGTGAGCAGCAGCGCCGCGATGGACAGCGGCCCGATGCGCTCCAGCGCCCGGTCGAAGGCGGCTTGGCCCTTGCTCAGCAGGGCGCGGCGCCAGAACTGGGCCAGGATGACGGGAATCACGATGTACAGGCCGACCGATACCAGCAGCGTGGCCCACGGCACCGTGATGGACGATAGGCCCAGCAGCAGGCCGACGATGGGCGCGAAGGCGAACACCATGATGGTGTCGTTCAGCGCGACCTGCGACAGCGTGAACACAGGATCGCCCCCGGTCAGCCGGCTCCAGACGAACACCATGGCTGTGCAAGGTGCGGCGGCCAGCAAGATCAGGCCCGCGACATAGCTGTCGAGCTGGTCGGCGGGGAGCCACTGCGCGAAGACCTGGCGGATGAAGATCCACGCCAGCAACGCCATCGAGAATGGTTTGACGGCCCAGTTGATGAACAGCGTCACGCCGATGCCGCGCCAGTGCTGCTTGACCTGGCCGAGAGCGCCGAAGTCCACCTTGAGCAGCATGGGAATGATCATCACCCAGATCAGCAGGCCCACGGGCAGGTTGACCTGAGCCACTTCCGTGCGGCCGATGGCCTGGAACACGCCCGGCGCGAACTGGCCGAGCGCGATACCGGCGACGATGCACAGCAGCACCCACACGCTCAGGTAGCGCTCGAAGACGCTCATGGTGGGGGCGGCCGGCACGCGGCCGGCCGTTTGGGTTCCAACACTCATCGCGCCAACCTCACTTCGTACCAATGCTGCGCAGCTCGTGCTGCAGCGACATGGCATCCAGGCGCTGAATCGGCAGCGACAGGAACAATTCGATGCGTCGGCGCAGCGTCAGCGCCGCATCCGTGAACGCCTTGCGCTTCTGCTCGTCGGTGCCTTCAACGGCTGCAGGATCAGGCACACCCCAATGCGCCGACATCGGGCGCCCCGGCCACACGGGGCAGACCTCGCCGGCGGCGTTGTCGCAGACCGTGAAGATGAAATCCAGCTCCGGCGCACCGGGCGCCGCGAACTCGTCCCAGTTCTTGCTGCGGTAGCCGGCGGTCGGCATGTGCAGCCGCTCCAGCGTGGCGAGCGCCAGTGGGTGGACTTCGCCCTTGGGGTGGCTGCCCGCCGAGTAGGCGCGAAAGCGCCCCTGGCCCAATTCATTGAGGATGCCTTCGGCCAGGATGGAGCGGGCCGAGTTACCCGTGCAGATGAACAGGGCGTTGTAGGTCTTGTCGGTGGTCATGGGTATCTCACATCAGCAGCAGGAGGAAGCCGGCTTCACCGCAACGCCCACCGGCTTGCCGCGCACCGGGGTACAGCACGCTGCGGCGGAAGTCGCTGCAGGCGCCGCTTCGTTAAAGACCGGAATGTTGCCCAGCGTGTGGAAGTGCTCCCAGGCCACGCCCTGCGGATCGGTGATCCAGTGCTTCTCGCTGCGCGCGTAGCAGCAGGTCGTGGTGCCCTCGTCCAGCAGCGTCATGTCGGCCGCCTCGGCGCGGGCCTTCAGCACCGCCAATTCCTCGGCATCGTCGGTCTGGATACCCAGGTGGTCGATGCCCGGCTTGTTGCCACGTGTGGAGATGGCGAAGTTGACCGGCGGGTCTTCGAGCATCCATTTGGCGTAGTCGCCTTCGACGCGCGCGGGCTGCGCGGCGAACAGTTGGGAATAGAAGCCGATGCTGCGGTTCAGGTCATCGACGTGCAGGTGGACGTGAAAGCGCTTCATGGGGGTGATCCTTTCAGCAGGAAGTACAGGCAGAGGAGGATTCGGTGACCTCGCACGCGCCGCCCTGGCAGCAGTGCTCGGTCAGATAGCCGAGCAGCCCATTCATCTGGGTGAAGTCGGCGCGGTAGATCAGGTTGCGGCCCTGCTGCTCGATGGTGACCAGGCCGGCATGGGCCAGTTCTTTCAGGTGGAAGGACAGGGAGTTGCGGGCCACGTCGAGCTGGTCGGCGAGGACGCTGGGTGTCAGCCCTTCGGGGCCGGCGACCACCAGGGCGCGGAACACGCGCAGCCGCTGGGTATGGGCCAGGGCGCCGAGGGCGGAAATGGCTTGGGTCTCGTTCATGATTCGATAATACAACATTTATTGAATCATTGGCAAAACGCTTCAATTGAATGGAGCCTGCGCGCTTGCGAGGCTTGACTTTCAAGACAGTTGCTCACGCCTTCGCGCCTGCGGCGCTGCGCGCTTCGCTTGCCTCCAGGGGAAAGCCCTGCGGGCTATCCCCGCCGCGCGATGCTTGGCGCCCCTCGATGCCGCCGAACCGGCTGCGCCGGATCGGCCCGGCCAGCGCCCCGCCGCGATGGACGGGACGCTGGCGAACACGCTGGCGCTTGCTGCGGCAGGTTGTGCAGGTGCGTGCCGTCCTCAACGCGGTTCAGGGACAACCCGCCCGGCATCGCTATGGAGCTTCCACGCCACGCCTCAAGACCGGCGCTGCAAGGCATGGCGGGGCGTTCTCGCCTGTCGTTGTGGGGTTGACCTGGCCCGCGTCAGCGGGCGAGTCGGAGAAGCCTTCGGGCGGGGTGCAGTGGTCAAGTTTTAGTGGACACCTGCATAGGTAGTTTTGGCGGTTGGCTGCGTTCATATGCAGCCGGCGCCTGATAGCAGTACCTTGATCTTGATCAATAAGACTCTCTGTACCCAGCTACGGGTACATATACCCGCGCAACGAACCAGCAGACCAACTTCCAACTCACCTCAGGGGCTCAGCGCACACAGCCAGGTCTGCGCGCGATCGAGGCGCCGAGCAGGCAGACGTTCGGCACTGACCGCTGAGGCTATCGACGATCGGTGACCGGATCACGACCGAGCAAAGGCCCCCGCGCGCGGTGTGGACGTAGCGATGGGATACACAAGCGCATGATGTCGGCGCCTGCCGCTAGGACTGGGCACGTGGCAGTCACGGAGAAAAAATGTCCCGCTCGCGTAGCAACGTGGCCGGCCGGGTAGATCCCAGAATCAGGCAAAGAGATACGCCAGTTGGCTGGACGGACCGCAGCGCCCTCGGACTACTGCCGCAGATGGGGCAATACCAAGTCAAACCTGGTGACAAGCTCACTGGAGGTCACGGCAACGGAGCCACCATGTGCCTCCGCAATCGATTTCACGATGGCAAGGCCAAGACCGGCGCCCGCCGTATTTCGTTGCCGTGCCGGATCAACTCGGTAGAAGCGGTTGAAGAGCTTTGGTAGATCGCGCTCAGGAATTCTCTCACCGGGATTGACCACACTGATCGTTGTCCACTGCTCGTCCTGCGAAAGCAAGACCGTGATGCTCTTGCCGCGAGGCGTGTGTCGAATTGCATTCGAGAGAAGATTGTTCAGCGCCCGGGTGAGCATTTCCCGATCCGCCGCTATGCTGCCGATCGCCCCTTTAACACCAAGCGTAATGCCGCTATCTTCTGCCAGCGCCTCGAAATAGTCGAACAGACTCCGCACCAATTCGGACAGATCAATGGTAGACAGACGCAAGTTGCGGGGATCATTTTCCGTTTGGGCAAGAAACAGCATGTCACCAATCATGCGTCCCATCCGATCAAACTCTTCCAAATTTGAATAGAGGATTTCTCTGTATTCCTCGTTGCTGCGCGGCTGGCCAAGCGCCACGTGAGTCTGCGTGACCAGGTTGGTGACGGGCGTGCGCAACTCGTGCGCGATGTCTGCGGAAAAGTGTGATAGCCGGGTGAAGCCTTCCTCGATTCTCGCCAACATATCGTTGAAGGCGAATACCAGTTCCGCCAGTTCGATCGGCACATCCCGAGGATCCAGCCTCACATCCAGCTTTGAAGAGCGAATCGCCCGAATCTCTTCATTGACCTTGCGAATCGGCAGGTGGCCCCACTGCACCGCCAGCCAAGCCACACCGAGCGCCAGGCACATGACCAAGCCGGTTGCCCACCAGAGCATGCGCTTGAACTCCGCCAGGAAGTCGAGATGAAAGCCGATGTCCATGGCAGCGACGATGCGGTAGCCGGGCGCCGCTGAATCGTCAGCAGGCAGTTGCAGCACCACACCTCGATATGACCTCTGATCCTCCTGCCACACGATCAAATCGTCAGCGGTGATGCGGTTGACCAACTTTTTGCTACTGGCAAGTTTAGACAGGTCAGGACCGGGCGTGGCATAGATGCTATTGCCAGCCCCATCGTAGACGCCGTACGTCATCCCATGATGTCCTGCGACTGCGTTGGCCAAGTGTTGCTTCAGTTCGTCGCTTGCGATGTCACTTGCAAGCTGGTGCAAGGGCTGAGCCAAAGCGGTTGTCACTGCCTCCAGTTCGTGGGCATCCTGTTGAGCAAAGTGGTGCTCCAACGACCGGAGAATGACCCAATTGAACACAAGAAACACCAAGGTCGTGGCGATACCAACCAGGGCCGTGACCCTCAATGCAAGCGACGCTGGACGGCTTTGCCGCGGCTTATGGCGCAGGGGCATCATCGGGCGCATCGAGCGTGTATCCCATTCCACGCACGGTGTGGATGAGCTTCGGATTGAACGCATCGTCTATCTTCGCGCGTAGGCGGCGGATGGCTACATCGATGACGTTGCTGTCGCTGTCGAAATTCATGTCCCATACCTGCGACGCGATCAGAGAACGTGGAAGGACTTCCCCCTGGCGACGGGCCAGGAGCTCAAGCAACGCGAACTCCTTGCTGGTGAGATTGATGCGTTGGCCAGCGCGCGTTGCACGTCGGCGCGCCAAGTCCAGTACCAAATCGGCAACCTGGATGCGATCAGGCTGGCTCGGAGCGCTTCCGCGTCGCAGCAGCGTCCGCACCCGCGCCAGCAACTCAGAGAAGGCGAATGGCTTGACGAGGTAGTCGTCCGCTCCCAGTTCCAATCCCTTGACACGGTCGTCCACACCGCCACGCGCCGTCAGAAAGAGTACAGGGACCTGTTTACCGGCATCTCGAAGGGCACGCACGATGCGCCAGCCATCGACATCCGGCAGCATGACATCCAAGACCACCAGATCGTATGTCTCGCCCATGGCCAGGTGGTGTCCGTCCAATCCGTTGCGCGCCAGATCCACTACGAATCCCGCCTCCATGAGACCTTGGCGGACGTAATCCGCCGTCTTGTTCTCGTCTTCAACGACCAGCAGTTTCATCGCATGTCCCATGAAATCGCTGCGGCGCAGAAAAATAGCCGCTCACGATGTACGCATTCATCCACTTCAATCAGCAATTTACTGGTTGCCAGCTTCCACGAACATGACACGAACATTACATGAATGTAATTCAAGGGTCATTCGGTGGAAAGTGCCCAACCCATAGCATGACCTGCATTGCGTCGAACTGTGCCGCTCAGGATGGGGTGGCGTTTAGAACGACTTCCGAGTCATCTATGGAGGATTTCAGGCCATGCCGCCTCGTTCACCCTTTTTTATCGTGCCCCCACAGGGCCTTTCTCGTCGGCGTTTCGTCCAAGGGTTAGCCGCCGGCGGCGTTCTCGCTGGGCTGTCCACGCCGGCGTTCAAGGCATTTGCCCAGCAAGGCTCCGCGACGCGCGGTGCCGCCCCTGTGCTAAAAGGCACCGAGTTCGACTTGGTGATCGCCGAATCGCCCGTGAACTTCACGGGCAAGCCAGGCGTGGCTACGACCATCAACGGCTCGCTGCCGGCACCGACATTGCGTTGGCGCGAGGGTGACACCGTCACAATCCGTGTGACCAACAAGCTGCGTGAAGCCACATCCATCCACTGGCACGGGATCATCCTGCCGTATCAGATGGATGGCGTGCCGGGCATTAGCTTCAAAGGCATCGCTCCCGGCGAGACCTTCACGTACCGCTTCAAGGTTCAGCAAAGCGGCTCCTACTGGTACCACTCGCACTCCGGCTTCCAGGAACTCACGGGCATGTACGGGGCGATCATCATCGACCCCGCTGGCGCCGAGACCATCCGCGCCGACCGTGACCACGTGCTGCTGTTCTCGGATTGGACCGACGAAGACCCGATGCGGGTGTTCACCAAGCTCAAGTCCCAAAGCGACTACTACAACTACAACCAACCTACCGTCTTCGACTTCTTCCGGGACGCCTCGCGCGACGGCATGGCCGCTGCGATCGACAAGCGCAAGATGTGGAACGAGATGCGGATGAATCCGACGGATCTCGCCGATCTGTCCGCCGCCACGCTGACCTATCTGGCCAACGGCGTCACCCCCGCCGGCAATTGGACGGCGTTGTTCCGACCGGGGGAGCGCGTGCGGCTGCGCATGGTCAACGGTGCGGGCAACACCTTCTACGACGTACGCATTCCCGGACTGAAACTCACGGTGGTGCACGTCGATGGTGTTGACGTGGAGCCGGTGACGGTCGATGAGTTCCGATTCGGTCCGGGCGAAACCGTCGATGTGATCGTCCAGCCACGGGATGACGCTTACACGATCTTCGCCCAGGCGATGGACCGGACAGGCTACGCGCGTGCCACGCTGGCCGTGCGTGAAGGTCTTCAAGCTCCCGTGCCTGCCCTCGATCCGGTCGAATGGCTGACCATGAACGACATGATGGGCGGCATGATGGGGGGCATGGACCATGGCGGGTCCGGCCAGGCCATGGAGATGACCGGGATGACGGGCATGACGGGCATGACGGGCATGACGGGCATGACGGGCATGACCGGGATGACCGGGATGACCGGGATGACCGGGATGACCGGGATGACCGGGATGACCGGGATGACCGGGATGACCGGGATGACCGGGATGACCGGGATGACCGGGATGACCGGGATGGGCTCGGGTTCGATGTCCGGGATGGATCATGGGGCGATGGCTGGCATGAACCACGGTGGCATGGCGATGGATCACAGCCAACACGCCGCGGCTGCGGGGGGACTGGCCGTGCCCAGCACTACTGCCCGCCACGCTCGCACCGAGTATGGTGCCAGCACGGACATGCGCGTTGACATGGCGCGCACCAACCTCGATGACCCCGGCATTGGACTGCGCAACAACGGTCGGCGCGTGTTGACCCTCGCGGATCTGCATACCCCGTCGGGGCCGCTGGACAAGAGAGGCCCTGGCCGGGAGGTCGAATTGCACCTCACGGGCAACATGGAACGCTACGCATGGTCCCTGGACGGGCTGGAGTTCGGAAAGTCCACGCCGGTGCACTTCAAACACGGCGAGCGGCTGCGGGTCATTCTGCACAACGACACCATGATGACCCATCCCATGCACCTGCACGGCATGTGGAGCGAGCTGGAAAGCCCCGACGGTCGCTTCCTTGCGCGCCGCCACACCCTGCCGGTGCAGCCGGCACAACGCATCAGCTTCCTGGTGACAGCCGACGCGCTCGGCCGCTGGGCGTGGCACTGCCACCTGATGTTCCACATGGATGCCGGCATGTTCCGCGAAGTCGTGGTGTCTTGAACCCAGCGCACAAGGAAGACCAAGAATGTCCAAAGCACTCCCCACTCGCGCACTGGCCACGACGCTACTGGCCCTGGTAAGCGTCGCCGCACAGGCACAAGCACAGAACGACCATGCTGCGCACGGCCAGGCCGACTCTCAAACGGCCGCGCCATCCACTCAGACCGTGGCTCCTGCCGCCGACCCGCACGCGGGTCACGCGGCGTCGGCGAGCGGCTCGACCGCGGCCCCGGCCATGGATCACGGCAACATGCAGATGCAGGGCGGGTCGGCGCCTCCTGACGCCCGCGATCCGCATGGCTACTCCAATGGCCTGACATTGGGATCGGGCGACTACGCCGTACCCGGTGTGCCGCGGCTGATGCTGGCCGACGAACACAGGTTCTTCTCGTTGCGCGGCGAAACCCTGGAACGCCGCTTCACGCGCAAAGGGGACGATTCCACGGCCTACGACCTCCAGGCGTGGTATGGGACGACCTACAACAAGGCCGTCGTGAAGGCCGAAGGCGATATCGCCAAAGGAAAGCTCGAAGAATCGCGTACCGAGCTTCTCTGGGGGCACGCCGTCGCACCGTACTGGGACACCCAGCTCGGCATTCGGGTGGATAACGGCGAAGGCCCGAGCCGTCAATGGTTGGCTTTCGGCATCCAGGGCCTCGCCCCCTACTGGTTCGAGCTGGAGGCGACGGGCTACGTGGGAAGTGGCGGACGTACGGCGCTGCGTGTCGAAGGCAGCTACGAGCTGCTGCTGACCCAGCGACTGATTCTGGAGCCTCGCGCCGAGTTGCAGTTCTATGGCAAGGACGACCCGGAACGCGGTATCGGCAAGGGCTTGGCCGAAGCGTCTGCTGGCTTGCGCCTGCGCTATGAATTCAGTCGCCAGTTCGCCCCCTATATCGGCGTGGAACGGGCGGGCAGCTTCGGACGCACCGCGGACTATGTGCGTGCCGAAGGCGGCCGCGCGCAGCAGACGCGCTGGGTGGCTGGCGTGCGATTCTGGTTCTAGAACCTAGCGGGTTTGATCATCTGATGAGAGGCAATCTATGAACATGCACTACGACAGAAGCCAGGGCAAAGTGCCGAGACGCCAGGCATTGATCGCTGGCTTGTTGGTGATGGCACTCGCAGGACCGAGCCTGGCGCAGAGCCGACCGATTGCCAAGGTCTGGAAGGACCCGAGCTGCGGATGCTGCAAGGACTGGGTCTCACACCTGCAAGGCGCAGGCTTCGATGTGCAGGTTCTCGACACCGGGAACACGGCAGCGCGCACGCGGCTGGGCATCCCGCAGAAGTACGGTTCGTGCCACACGGCGCAGATCGGCAGCTATGCCATCGAGGGTCATGTGCCTGCCTCGGACATTCAACGCTTGCTGCGCGAAGCCCCGCAGGCCATCGGCCTTGCGGCGCCCGGCATGCCGGTCGGTTCGCCCGGCATGGATGGTCCGGCCTATGGTGGACGCAAGGACGCCTACGACGTGCTGCTGATCGGGAAAAACGGTAGCAGCACGGTCTATCAGTCGCATCGCTGACCATCCATCAACCCTTCTCCGTGGAGATATGCCATGCAGCATCAGCACACACATACCCCCAGCGATCGTCCCCGGTTCTGGCGATCGCGCTACGGCGTGGCGTTCCTCATCATCGCCGCTGTCGCCGCGTATTTCCTGCTCAAGGAGCACACGGCACATGTTGCCGGCTATCTCCCCTTCCTGCTGCTGGCGGCTTGTCCGCTGATGCACCTGTTCATGCACCGTGGTCACGGCCACGGCGGACACGATCATGCCGCGCGTCAGGGTGAGGAAGGTGCCGCAGCCTCCAAGGAGCAGAAGCAATGAGTCGAGGCACTCGCACCGTGCGAGCACGCGACGCCGCGCTTGTCTCCTTGCGCGCGTGCGGCCTGCTGCGATCACCAGACACCAACGGTTAACGGCGGAGGGCACTTGTCACTATGAATTCACCCAGCAAGTCTTCAGGACATGAGCACGCAGGCATGGCGGCGGGTGCCACAACGTCCGGCACGCATACCCACCACCATCACGCCAGCCATGCTGGAAGTGACGATGCGGGCGGGCCCTCAAGCCACTCGCAGCCCGATGCCTCGACACGAGATCCGGTGTGTGGGATGGCGGTCACGGCGGCGTCGGAGCACCGCTCCACGCACTTGGGGAACACGTACCTGTTTTGCAGCACCGGATGCAAGGCCAAATTCGACGCCGATCCGGCGCGATATGCCAGCGGTGGCGCGGGCATAGGCACAGGCAGCGGCCATGCACCGCATCACCATGCCAGCACCGCGATTTCACCGGCCCCGGCGGCATCGCCAACCGCACCCGGAACAATCTACACCTGCCCGATGCACCCGGAGATCCGCCAGGATCATCCGGGAATCTGCCCCAAGTGCGGGATGACGCTGGAGCCTCTGCTGCCCGACCTCGACGACGACAACCCGGAGTTGCGTGACTTCTCGCGTCGCTTCTGGTGGACCTTGCCGTTGACGCTCGTGGTCCTGGCGCTGGCGATGCTGGGCGAGCGGCTACACCTGATGGACATGGCTACACAGAGCTGGGTCGAGTTGGTGCTGTCGTTGCCGATCGTGCTGTGGGCCGGCTGGCCCTTCTTCTCCCGCGGCTGGCTGTCCGTGGTCAACCGCAGCCCGAACATGTGGACACTGATCGGCCTGGGAACGGGTGCGGCATTCATCTACAGCGTCGTGGCAACCGTTGCGCCGGAAGTGTTTCCAGCTTCCTTCATGTCCATGGGACGGGTCGGCGTGTATTTCGAGGCCGCCGCCGTCATCATCTCGCTGACACTGCTCGGCCAGGTGCTGGAACTCAAGGCGCGCTCCCAGACTTCGGCGGCCATCAAGTCGCTGCTGGGGCTGGCGCCCAAGACCGCGCGGCGCATCAATGCGGACGGCAGCGAGGAAGACGTGCCGCTCAGCCATGTGCACGTCGGCGATCTGCTGCGCATCCGACCCGGCGAGAAGGTGCCGGTGGATGGCATCGTGCACGAGGGCAGCAGCTCGATTGACGAATCCATGCTGACCGGCGAACCGCTGCCCGTAAGCAAGCGCGCGGGCGACAAGGTCATCGGGGCCACACTCAACACCAGCGGCGCGCTGGTCATGCGTTCGGAGCGGATCGGCTCGGACACCGTTCTGTCGCAGATCGTCCAGATGGTCGCCCAGGCGCAGCGTTCCAAGGCGCCGATGCGACGCATGGCCGATGTCGTTGCCGGCTACTTCGTGATGGCCGTCGTTGCCATTGCGGTCACGACGCTCTTTGTATGGGGATTCTTCGGGCCGCAGCCCACCTGGGTCTATGGACTCATCAATGCGGTGGCCGTTCTGATCATCGCCTGCCCGTGCGCGCTGGGTCTGGCCACGCCGATGTCGATCATGGTCGCAACGGGCCGTGGCGCCACGCAGGGCGTGCTATTCCGCGATGCCGCGGCGATCGAGAATCTTCGCAAGGTCGATACCCTCGTCATCGACAAGACAGGAACCCTGACCGAAGGCCGACCTGCTTTCGATCAGGTCGTCGCAGCACCCGGCTTTACGAACGATGAGGTGCTGCGTCTTGCGGCCAGCCTGGACCAGGGCAGTGAACACCCCCTGGCCGACGCCATCGTGCAGGCCGCGCGTGCCCAGGGCCTCCAACTCGTGAAGCCTCAGAGCTTTGAATCGGGAACCGGCATCGGCGTGCGCGGAAAGGTTGAGCACCGGCAACTCGCGTTGGGCAACACAGTGCTGATGGAACAGTCTGGCGTATCGGTGGAACCGCTCGTACCCCAGGCCGAAGCTCTGCGCGGCGAAGGGGCAAGCGTCATGTACTTGGCTGTGGACGGGCAGCTCGCGGGCTTGCTCGCCGTATCCGATCCGGTCAAGGGCAGCACCCCCGAGGCCCTGGCCGCGTTGAAGGCTGCGGGCCTGCGGGTCATCATGGCCACCGGGGACGGGCAGACCACCGCCAAAGCCGTCGGTGCACGCCTAGGCATCGACGAGGTGCATGGTGAGGTCAAGCCGGCGGACAAGCTCATGTTGATCGAGCGGCTGCAGAAAGAAGGACGCATCGTCGCCATGGCCGGAGACGGCATCAACGACGCGCCGGCCTTGGCGAAGGCAGACGTGGGCATCGCCATGGGAACGGGGACCGACGTGGCGATGAACAGCGCCCAGGTCACGCTGGTCAAGGGCGACCTGCGTGGCATCGCTGTCGCTCGCACGCTCTCGGTGAGTACCGTGCGCAACATGAAGCAGAACCTCATGTTCGCCTTCCTCTACAACGCGCTGGGCATCCCCATCGCCGCCGGGGTTCTCTATCCCCTCACGGGCTGGCTGCTGTCGCCGCTGATCGCAGCATTGGCGATGAGCCTGAGTTCGGCGTCGGTCGTTGGCAACGCCTTGCGCCTGAGAGCGAGCCGACTGTGACCGGATTTTCTTTCTGAACCTACAGGAGCCTGCTATCGCCCAGCGAACCGTTTCTTTCGTTCCACGCCGTTGCGAAGGTGCAAGCCTTATCTCGGCACTTCGTTCTTAAACCACTCCTCACACATCAAGGTAGAAATCTCTATGACCCGTTCACATTTCATCGCCAAGCTCGTCGCGCCGATCGCTGCTGGTCTGTTCGCCACCGCCGCATTCGCGCATCCTTCGCTGGTGTCTTCAACGCCAGCCGACAAGTCGCAGGTTTCCGCGCCAGCCACCATCGAGCTGAAGTTCTCCGAAACGCTGGTGCCGCAGTTCTCCGCCGCGAGCCTTGTCATGACTGGCATGCCGGGAATGGCGAGCCATGGCCCGATGAAGATCAACGCCAGCGTCGCGGGTGCCGGCGACGGCAAGACCATGGTCATCACGCCAGCACAGGCGCTCCAGCCCGGCGACTATCGCGTCGAATGGCGTGCCGTCTCCTCGGACACGCATCCGATCACGGGTAACGTCACCTTCAAGGTGAAGTAAGCCCATGGCCGGGGATTGGTTGACCATCGTCCTGCGCCTGGCGCTTTATCTGGACCTGGCGGCGGCGTTTGGCGTCGCCATGTTCGGACTCTATGCTTTGGGCAACGACGAGCGATCCTCGACGATCTCGCGCCGCTATCGCGTCCTCATTGGCGCATCCGCTGCCATCGGCATTGCCCTGTCGATGTGGGGCATGACGGTCATGGCCAAGGCCATGTCCGGCGCCCAAAGCTACGCGGAGCTGTCAACGCACGTTTTCGACATGCTCATTACGGGCACGCACATGGGCATCGCCTGGTGCATTCGCATCCTCGCGCTGTTGGTGTGTGTGCTCGTCGCAATGTTGAAATTGAACGCTACCTTGCGATTTGCAGTGATGGCGCTCTCCACCGGCGTGGCGCTGGCGACCCTTGCGTGGGCAGGCCACGGCGCCATGGACGACGGCGTTCGCGGCTACATCCATCTTGCGTCGGATATCACCCACCTCTGGGCAGCGGGCGCTTGGGTGGGCGCATTGTTGGCGTTCTTGATGCTGGCATCCCACAAGCGGGATGTCGCGCAAGACCCGGTAGCGGTCCTCAGTCGGACGTCGAATGGCTTTGCTCGCATAGGTACAGCGATCGTGGCTGCACTCGTCGTGAGTGGAACTCTCAATTACCTGTTGATCGCCGGACCATCGTTTGATCCGCTCATCTCGACGCTGTATGGCCGGCTGCTGATGGTAAAGCTCCTGCTTTTCGCAGGCATGCTGGCGTTGGCTGCTGCCAATCGGTATCGGTTGAGCCCGAGCCTGGAGGCAGCTTTGAAGGCAGGCAATCGCGCACAGGCAGTCATCAAGCTTAGGCAGAGTCTGTTCACGGAGGCAACCTTGGCCGTTTTGGTTCTGGCGAGCGTTGCATGGCTTGGCATCTTGTCTCCCACTGGAACCTAATCCTTCATGGGCGGCAGATGACAGCGCATGAATTGAATGTAATGCACGGGTAAGCCCTCTGTAGACCGCCTGCTTCTACATTTAACGACGCGGCGCAAGTTGTCGTCGTTTTTACAAAGGAGTCGATCATGAAATCGCAAATTGTCATTGCCGCCCTGTTGAGCGCTCTCTCCGTGCCAGCCTTCGCCGGTCATGCAGCAGCCCAAGCAGCCAAGGAGATGGTTCCCTTGGCTGACGGGGGAACGCTGTACATCTTCAAGGACGGAAAGATGGCACAGGAAAGCCGCTTCGGGCGCGCCGTCTATCTCAATGTCGGGGCTTCGGTGTCGACGAAGGATGGGCGCAACATCGCGATCACCAGCAATGAAGTCGCTCGCCTCGGCTCGCTGCTACAAAAAGAGCACGGCGGATGACGCCGCGGGTGTGCGGTGCTTTTCAAAGCTTCTGCACAGTGTGACAGAGACGCGCGCCCCGATTGGGCGCGCGCGATTGGGACGCGTCACGAGCAACCACGAGCGCTCAAGATGCCAGTTTTTGCGATGTCAAGCGCATCAACTTCCCTGGAATGGATCCAGCCTCCACATCCACCGTGATTCGTCCACGGGACATCTTGCGCGAATGAGAACCTGCGAGGAGCCCGATTTATGGAGTTGCGTCATCTACGATGCTTTGTCGTCTTGGCAGAGGAGTTGCATTTCACGCGGGCGGCCGAGAGGCTGCATATAGAGCAACCCCCCTTGTCTCGCGCGATCAAGGAATTGGAAGATGAGCTTGGGGTCACGCTGTTTGACCGCGACCGCAGGGGTACACGGCTGACCGTGGCGGGGGCGGCATTCTTGCAGGACACCCGCCGACTCTTCACTGTCCTGGAGCAAGCGCGTGAGAATGCCAGAGCCATTGCCGCGGGCCTGAGGGGCAGCCTGCGCATTGCAATTTCCGATGGTGCGATGGACCCACGACTATCGGCGTTCCTAGCTCGTTGCCGCGCGGAAGAGCCCGAGGTCGAGATACGTCTCTCCGAGGTACCGCTGACCGAGCAGATACGGGGCCTACGGTCTGGCGACTTCACGATCGGATTTGCACACGCGGCGGATGTTGGCGAAGGCATCGTGGCTGAACCGATCTGGCGAGACCCGATTGTGATCGCCGTGCCAGCGCGGCACTCGCTTCTTGCGCACAAGCAAGTTCCGCTCAACGAACTTCAGGGTCACCCACTGGTTCTGTGCGACAAACTGGCCTGCGAAGGCTACTGCCGAGAACTAAATCGGCTGCTACAGGTTCTGGAACACAGGCTCAACGTTGTCGAAGAAGTGTCGTCGCTGGACATGATGCTAACGCTGGTCGGCGCAGGCTATGGGATTGGTTTCATGACAGCGACCAAGATTCCCATCAGCCAGAGGCCGGACGTGGTGATTCGCCCTCTGGCGCAGGACACGGCGGTAATCACAACCTATCTGCTTCGGCCAGAAAGCAGCAACTCATCGGTTTCGCTGGATCGCTTCATGGAACGTCTGCGAGGACCTCCGGATGACTAAAGCGTCAATGCCCATCTGAATCGTGCGCCGCAGCACGAAGATTGCGTTCGGCTGCGCTGACGAGTTCCGCAGCACTAAGCTTGAGTCCGGCGGCGATTCTTAAGATCAGAGCGAGAGTGGGCATGTGCTCCCCACGCTCTATTTTGCCCATGTGCGATCGCTCGATCCCTGCTTTCGCAGCCAGTTCTTCCTGAGCAATACCTTGCGTCAGGCGGGCGACACGAACGGCCGCTCCGAATGCCAACGCTGGCTCGGCGTCGAAAGTGGTAGTGCCTGGGGGACGGCCTCGTCGGACAGTTCGCTTCTCCTGACCTGCCCCCAGTTTTAGTACCGTTTCCTAGTTAGTAGGCCCTGGGGTTGATGTTAGTTTTTCATGTCGGGGTTGCTGTTGGCTTGCCCTCCAATGCGCAGCGAATTCTGCCGGGGTGTGATTCCCGATAGCGCTGTGCGGTCGGTGTTCGTTGTAGTCCCTTCGCCAGGCCGCGATGCGGATTCTGGCCTCGGCCAGTGAGCAGAACCAGTGCTCATTCAGGCATTCATCCCGAAACTTGCCATTGAATGATTCGATGAACGCATTCTGTGTCGGCTTGCCAGGCTGAATCAGCTTCAGCTTGATGCCGCGCTGATAGGCCCATTGATCAAGAGCCTTGCCGGTGAATTCGGGGCCCTGGTCGGTGCGGATTGCCTTGGGGTAACCGCGGAATCGGGCCATTTCATCTAATGCGCGAGTAACACGAAAGCCGCTGATGCCGTGATCCACAAGAATACCCACCACCTCCTTGGTGAAATCATCGACCACCGTCAGACATTTGATCCTACGTCCCGTACTGAGTGCATCGAAGACGAAGTCCATCGACCATACCTGATTCGGCGCGCTCGGCAGACTCAGCCGCTCGCGCTCTACGGCGACACCGTGGCGGCGCCTCCGGCGCTTCACCATCAACCCGGCAGCCCGGTACAGGCGATAGATCCGTTTAGGGTTGACCTGCATGCCAGCCCGCCGCAGCAGGATATGCAGGCGCCGATAGCCAAAGCGCCGACGCTCCTGTGCCAGCTCCATAAGTTGGGATTGCAGCCTGGTGTTTTGCTCGCTGGAACGGGGTTGATAGCGCAGCACCGAGCGAGACAGCCCGATCAGCTGACAGGCACGGCGCTCGGAGATACCGGTTCTGGCCTGCATCTCCTGCACCGCCTCCCGCCGTGCTGTCGGGCTTACCCTTTTCCCCGGGCGACCACCTTAAGTGCCTCGATATCCAGATGGGCTTCGGCTAGCAGCTTCTTTAGCCGGCTGTTCTCCAGCTCGAGATCCTTGAGCCGCTTGGCGTCCGGCACGGTCATGCCACCGAACTTGGCACGCCAAGTGTAGAAGGATGCATCACTGAAGCCATGCCGCCGGCACAGCTCCTTCACCGGCACGCCGGCCTCTGCCTGCTTAAGAAAGTCGAGAATCTGTTCTTCTGTAAAACGCTTTTTCACTACCGTCTCCTGCTCGGAAAACGGACTCTACTAAGTTCGGCGTGGTACTGAAATCGGGGGG
>NZ_LBNQ01000032.1 GCF_001005215.1 Lampropedia cohaerens | reverse complement strand
TGACCTGCCCCCAGTTTTAGTACCGTTTCCTAGTTAGTAGGCCCTGGGGTTGATGTTAGTTTTTCATGTCGGGGTTGCTGTTGGCTTGCCCTCCAATGCGCAGCGAATTCTGCCGGGGTGTGATTCCCGATAGCGCTGTGCGGTCGGTGTTCGTTGTAGTCCCTTCGCCAGGCCGCGATGCGGATTCTGGCCTCGGCCAGTGAGCAGAACCAGTGCTCATTCAGGCATTCATCCCGAAACTTGCCATTGAATGATTCGATGAACGCATTCTGTGTCGGCTTGCCAGGCTGAATCAGCTTCAGCTTGATGCCGCGCTGATAGGCCCATTGATCAAGAGCCTTGCCGGTGAATTCGGGGCCCTGGTCGGTGCGGATTGCCTTGGGGTAACCGCGGAATCGGGCCATTTCATCTAATGCGCGAGTAACACGAAAGCCGCTGATGCCGTGATCCACAAGAATACCCACCACCTCCTTGGTGAAATCATCGACCACCGTCAGACATTTGATCCTACGTCCCGTACTGAGTGCATCGAAGACGAAGTCCATCGACCATACCTGATTCGGCGCGCTCGGCAGACTCAGCCGCTCGCGCTCTACGGCGACACCGTGGCGGCGCCTCCGGCGCTTCACCATCAACCCGGCAGCCCGGTACAGGCGATAGATCCGTTTAGGGTTGACCTGCATGCCAGCCCGCCGCAGCAGGATATGCAGGCGCCGATAGCCAAAGCGCCGACGCTCCTGTGCCAGCTCCATAAGTTGGGATTGCAGCCTGGTGTTTTGCTCGCTGGAACGGGGTTGATAGCGCAGCACCGAGCGAGACAGCCCGATCAGCTGACAGGCACGGCGCTCGGAGATACCGGTTCTGGCCTGCATCTCCTGCACCGCCTCCCGCCGTGCTGTCGGGCTTACCCTTTTCCCCGGGCGACCACCTTAAGTGCCTCGATATCCAGATGGGCTTCGGCTAGCAGCTTCTTTAGCCGGCTGTTCTCCAGCTCGAGATCCTTGAGCCGCTTGGCGTCCGGCACGGTCATGCCACCGAACTTGGCACGCCAAGTGTAGAAGGATGCATCACTGAAGCCATGCCGCCGGCACAGCTCCTTCACCGGCACGCCGGCCTCTGCCTGCTTAAGAAAGTCGAGAATCTGTTCTTCTGTAAAACGCTTTTTCACTACCGTCTCCTGCTCGGAAAACGGACTCTACTAAGTTCGGCGTGGTACTGAAATCGGGGGGCAGGTCAATAACACCTGAGTTAAGCCGCGCCGCGAAGCGGCGTCGGCTTGGACGAATTGTTAGGCATCAGCCCTTCGGTGGGTGCTTTACACATACGAACTGACATACATTCTTGGGCTTTGCCAAGAAAAAGACCTTGGTGCGCTCCCGATCCGAGTAGCCAAACTCGCACATGACGGGGCCTGAATCGCCAAGGACGCCCGAGAGTGCGCAATGCGAGTAAGTACGGGAGAACTCCTCCACCGGGACAACGACGTGACACATGCCGATCTCTGACCGGCCTTCCCACACAACCGACTGGTTGCGCGAGCCCGACTGGACTAGATTGCAACGCTCATTGTCGATCTGCAGATGATCGAACGGCGTGTTTGCAATTGCGGGAGCAAAGGTAAGCGTGATCGCGGCAACTAGAACCCACATGTACTTCATGAACTCTCCTGATGATGCCTAACGCTTGAGTTAAGCCGCGCCGCGAAGCGGCGTCGGCTTGGACGAATTGTTAGGTGTCATGCTGGCTGCCTGTCATTTGTGGTAGCAGTTGCCCGTCAAATGTTTCGATGAGCGATGTAATTATGGTGTACGGATCTTCTGGAAAGCGCGGGACAACATTAACTGGCTTTGGGGTTCCAGATGACATGTCAATGCCTTGTACCTTTGCATAGTCGCACTCTAATTCTCGGTATGCGCCTTCGATGATCGCTTGAATGTTTTGCTGGAACGCACCAATTGGAACAGCTCCACTCATCGTGCCGTGCTCAGATGTTATCTTGAAGCGCTCCGGAACCTTGAATACCCTCGCGATACGAAAATCGGTTGGGGCGAGAGCTTGTAGAACTGTGCTAATGACATTGTCATCACTCTCCATTGCATAAGCACGCATGAAGAATCGCTGCACAAGTCCCGTGCTCTCATCTACGACTGGCCAAACATTTGCGACTAGTTCCATGGGTGCTCGCATGATCTTCGCTATGACGCCTAACGAACAAGGTAAGCGGCCCGCAGAATGCGGGTCCGCTTGAGCGAAGGGTTAGACACTGCGTTCACACACCCTCTTTCGCCTTGGCGAAGCGTTCCGCTCGCTTTTTTTCGGCAGCCCCTTCCCACACCAGTCCCAAGCCGACAGAGGCAATAACAAGCGCAAGACCAAATGCACCGGAAAACCATGGAAGAGTGGCGGCGAGAAAAACAGCTAAAACGGTCGTGCCGACTACTGACAAACCGAGACGCCAGTGAAACACCAGCAGCATAACCAAGTCGATCAATGCATCCATGGCTAACGCCCTGAGTTCAGCCGCCGCCGTAGGCGGTCGGCTGCAACGAAATGTTAGGGGCGCTGCTTGCGAAAGAACCCCTTGACGACCCAAATGGCTGCATATAGCAAAACTGCGAAAACAAGTGCTATGAAAAAACCTTCTGGCCACTTTCCCGCTCCAGAAATGTAGGCGGAGCCGCCGAGAACGCCGACGATGCCAAGGCACACCCGAAGGTCAATGGGTAAACTGACAAAAGGAAGGCCTGCAAGGCTAGCTGTGACAACAGCAATGCCAAGAAAAATGCGGCCCATTTCGGGCGAGTCGGGAGCACCGGTGGCAAACATGAACATGAGAAAACCGGCGACGGCAACACAAAGCACCGCCCAGACAAGTTTTAATCGGTGAATACCGTGACGCATATCCATACATCCACCCTAACGCCGCGCTCTGCGGCAAATTTGGAGCGCAGCGGAAAATTTGTCCGACAGCAGCGCTTGGTTAGGCGAGAGAACGCAACGCCAGCACATCATACGGCCACCCCAAAGAGCGCACCGACCCCAGCCGTCAAAGCCATAGCCAAGGCCCCCCAAAACGTAACCCGAGAGGCAGCCTTAAGAACAGGAGCGCCGCCGACCTTCGCGGCTAATGAGCCTAGCAAGGCAAGGAAAAGCAGTGAACTACCGGGGACGACCCATATAAGTAGCGACGCCGGAAGCAGAAAGACGACGCATAAAGGAAGGGCCGCTCCTACCGAGAATGTACCTGCTGACGCAAGCGCAGCCAGAATTGGACGGGCCGTGGATACTTCTGAAATGCCAAGTTCATCACGGGCATGGGCTCCCAGCGCATCCTGCTTCATTAGTTGACTTGCTACTGCGTCTGCTAGCGCCCGGTCTAAACCGCGCTTAACGTAGATCTCGGCAAGCTCAGCATGCTCTTGTTCAGGCGCATCAGCCAGCTCCGTTCTCTCTCTGGCAAGGTCGGCCTCCTCAGTGTCGGCTTGAGAGCTGACTGACACATACTCCCCCGCTGCCATCGACATAGCGCCAGCGACGAGACCAGCAATGCCTGCAATCAAAACAGCCTTAGAGTCCGCCCCTGCCGCCGCCACACCCAGGACCAGGCTCGCAGTAGACACAATTCCGTCGTTTGCACCAAGAACCGCAGCACGAAGCCAGCCGATCCGATCGGTTCTATGTCTTTCAGAATGTCTCATGCGAAGCCCAAATATAAAGGTGAGCAGTAGCGCCTAACGCCTGAATTAAGCCGCGCCGCGAAGCGGCGTCGGCTTGAATGAATTGTTAGACATCACTGGCATGGCACTAAGCAATTTAGTGGCTTCATGTTTCACGAAGTGAACGAACGCCGCCAACTGATCCGCGCGTGAGGCCAAGCAATCTTCTCCTTGTCCAAGATAAGCCTGCCGGGCTTCAAGCAGTACGGGCTTATGTTGATCTGGCAGACGCTCCATTGCCCAGTTGGCAACGATATCCTTCGGTGCGATCTTGCCGGTTGCTGCGCTGTACCAAATGCGAGACAAGGTAAGCACTACATTCCGCTCATCGCCTTCCCAATCCGGCTGCGAATTCCATAGTTTCAGAGTGTCGCTCAATGCCTTGAATAGATCGCCTTCCGGAACTGGGTTAAAGAAATCCTCTGCGGCCGAACCTGCCAATGCAAGGCTATGCTGCCTTACTTTAGTTAGCAGAATAGCCAGATCAACATCGGTTGTGGCGGGCTCGAAGATGCCCGCAAGAATGTCCTTACGCTGCCACTCCCCGAATTGCAGTTCCCGTCTGGCCGGATAACGCCAAGGGACAACATCACCATGCACGACGATGGTAACTTCCAAGGCGCGGAGAGCCTCACTTTGGCCAGGGGAGGCAGAAATTTCCAAGAGATCTACGACCAGGGCTTGTCGGACAGTCTCATCGAGCCGTGCAGCCACAGTAACCAGCAAATCAATATCACTGTATGGCTTCAGGCCACCGTCCAGTGCAGAGCCGTACAAATGCACGGCCAGCAACGTTGATTCCAGATGACGCTCGATGGCGTTGAGAGCCAGTGATAGCTGTACCGAAATCTCGGCGGGTACTGCGTTACTCATGATGTCTAACTATATTTAGACGACATGCTTTCCACGAAAATATGTCGCCTAACGTCCGACTTGCCTTAGCTGGCACCCAAGGCAAACCCTGATGCTGACGGTTATAGGCAAACCTAAAATTTTCCGGATGCAATATGCCAGAGATGACGGTCAATTACAAGTGCAACGTCAGCCGCCAAGGTTGCTGGATCAGCTGCGAGCCAGCATTCGCACCAAGCATTACAGCATCCGCACCGAGCAGGCGTATGTGGACTGGGTGCGGCGGTTCATTTTGTTCCATGGCAAGCGGCATCCTGCGGAGATGGGAGCGCGTGAGATTACGGCGTTTCTCACGTACTTGGCGGTAGAGCGCCAAGTCTCTGCGTCCACACAAAATCAAGCCAAGTCGGCGATTTTGTACCTCTACAAAGAGGTATTGGCCTTGGAGGTGCCGTGGCTGGATGAGGTGGTACACGCCAAGCCATCGCGCCGCTTGCCCGTGGTGTTAACGCCTGCAGAAGTGCGTGCTTTGTTGTTGCATGTCAAGGGTTCTGCCGGGTTGGTGGCGCAGTTGCTCTACGGCACCGGTATGCGTTTGATGGAGGCATTGCGGCTGCGCGTCAAGGATGTGGAGTTTGCGCGGCGTGAGATTGTGGTGCGCCAGGGCAAGGGCAGTAAAGACAGGGTGACGGTGTTGCCAGAGAATTTGATGGCGCCTTTGCAGACGCAGTTGGCAAAAGCCAAGGCCTTGCATGACAAGGATTTGGCGCAGGGTTTTGGGCGGGTGTATTTGCCGGATGCATTGGCGGTGAAGTATCCGCAGGCTGATCGCAGTTGGGCCTGGCAATATGTGTTTCCAGCCGCCGGGCGTGCGCTTGATCCGCGCCCTGACGCATCAGGCAGGCAGTGGGAGCGGCGCCATCATCTGTATCCAGAGTCGGTGCAACGCGCGGTGCGCGAGGCGGCCAAATTGGCGGAGATTGCCAAGCCGGTCAGCCCGCATGTGTTGCGCCATTCATTTGCCACGCATTTGCTGCAGGCGGGTTACGACATCCGCACGGTGCAGGAGTTGCTGGGCCATGCGGATGTAAAAACGACCATGATTTACACCCACGTACTCAACAAGGGCGGGCGTGGCGTGTTGAGCCCGCTGGATGCGTTGTAAACGCTGCGCTACGCAATGGCTTGCGCCCGCGTTTCACCGCGTTGCGTTACACCGTTTCTTTGTGCTTGGCGTGCATGCTGCCGGTGCGCATGGCGCGCTCGTGCCAGCTCAGGGCTTCGCCGGGCAGCATGGGCGTGTGTTTGCCATAGGAATGGTGCAGGGCGCGGTCGTAGTAGTCCTGCAGCTCATCCTTGAACTCGGGTGCGGCGCAGTTGGCGATGATGACCTTGGCGCGCTGCTTGGGCGAGAGGCCGCGCAGGTCGGCCAGGCCTTCATCGGTGACGAGGATGTGCACGTCATGTTCGGTGTGGTCGACATGCGAGACGGCAGGCACGATGCATGAGAGCTCGCCGCCTTTGGCCGAGGCATTGGCCATGAAGATGGCCAGGTAGGCGTTGCGGGCGAAGTCGCCGGAGCCGCCGATGCCGTTCATGATGGCCGAGCCGTAGACGTGGGTGGAGTTGACGTTGCCGTAGATGTCGGCCTCGATCATGGCGTTCATGGCGATCACACCCAGGCGCCGGATCAGCTCCGGGTGATTGCTGATTTCCTGCGGGCGGATGACGATCTTGTCGCGGTAGAAGTCGAGGTTGTCGACGAACTCGCGCTCGCCCTCCGGGCTGAGGGAGAAGCCGGTGCAGGAGACGTTCTTGAGCTTGCCCGAGCGCAGCATGCCCAGCATGCCGTCCTGCATGACTTCGGTGAAGGCGGTAAGGTTTTCGAACGGGCCGTCGGTCAGCGCGCCCATCACGGCGTTGGCGATGTTGCCCACGCCCGATTGCAGCGGCAGCAGGTTGGCCGGAAGGCGCCCGCGCTTGACCTCATGCTGGAAGAACTCGATCAGATGCCCGGCAATGCGGCGTGCCTTGTCGTCGACGGGCTTGAAGGGCGAGTTGCGGTCGGGCTTGTTGGTTTGCACCACGGCGATGACCTTGTTCGGGTCGCAGCGCAGGTATTGCTCGCCGATGCGGTCCTGCGTGTGGGTGATCTGGATGGGCACGCGGTTGGGGGGCAGTTGTGTGCCGTAGTACACGTCGTGCATGCCAGCCAGGCCGATGGGCTGGCGTTCGTTGACCTCAAGGATGACGAGATCGGCCAGATCCAGCCAGGTCTTGTTGTTGCCCACTGAAGTGGAGGGAATCAGACTGCCGTCGGGAAGGATGCCCGCAACCTCGATGACCGCCACGTCCAGCTTGCCGAAGAAGCCGAACCAGGCGTACTGCGCGACATGGGAGAGGTGCACATCCATATAGTCCATCGCGCCTTCATTGATGCGCTGGCGGCCGATGGGATCGGACTGGTAGGGCAGGCGCATCTGGATGCCGTTGGCCTTGGCCAGCGCGCCGTCGATTTCCGGGCCGGTGGAGGCCCCGGTCCACAGATTGATGCGGAACGGGTGTCCCTGCGCCACGCTGTGCTCAATGCGGGCGGCCAGGGCCTGTGGCACTTCCTTGGGCGCACCAGAGCCGGTAAAGCCGCTCATGCCGACGGTGGCGCCTTCTGGAATCAGCGCGGCGGCCTGTTCGGCGGACATGACTTTGTCAAGCAACTTGGGGCACTGGATGCGGGAATGTTGGGTCATGGTGGGCTTCGTTGATGTGCAGTTAGGTGGGGGAAACAGGTTTTCCCTTACGCGATAACCCTTATCGTAGGACTGCAAAACGACGCCATGGCGTTATTTTTACTAGGGATTACCCGATTTTCCCTAGGCTTTTCTCATGTGCGCTTGCAGCATTTGGCACAGGGGTATCACGTGCGGGACAACAGTCGCGGGTTAACCCGAGCAGTGCATGGCGTAGGGCTGCTTAAGCTAGTTGTCCATGCAACCACGCATTCAGCGCCCCCCCTACGTTCCGCAAATCCGCCTCTATCAGGATTGGCTGGCCCAGACGCGCGGCTTGCGCTTTGGCGACTATGACGCGCTGTGGCGCTGGTCCACCACGGAGCTGGAGGCCTTCTGGCAAAGCATCTGGGACTATTTTGAGGTGCAGTCGCCGACGCAGCATGGCCGTGTCCTGGCCGAGAACGTCATGCCCGGCGCGCACTGGTTCGAGGGCGCGCAGGTCAATCTGGTGCGACAGATCTGGCGACATGTGCAGGCGGCTGATGCGGCGGGCATGCCGGCCATCATTGCGGACAACGAGCTGGGGCAAGTCGCGCAGATGCGCTGGCCAGCATTGCAGCAGCAGGTGGCCGCACTGGCGCTGCACCTGCAGCAGCTGGGTGTGCAGCCGGGTGATCGCGTGGCCGCGTACCTGCCGAATATTCCGCAGACGATCGTGGCGTTTCTCGCTTCGGCCAGCATCGGTGCGGTGTGGAGCGTCTGCGCGCCGGACATGGGCACGCACGCGGTGCTTGATCGCTTCCGGCAGATTGCGCCCAAGGTGTTGTTCACGGTCGATGGCGTAGTGTATGGCGGCAAGGCCATTGACCGGCGCGAGGCGGGCGAGCAAATACGTGCGGCGCTGCCCAGCGTGCACCATGCCATTCTCGTAGGCAATCAGGACGCACAGGCCGATTGGCCCGGCTACCAGCGTTTCAGTGACATCGTGCAGCGCGACGATGCGGCCACGCGCGGCTTCGAGCCGCTCTGGCTGCCGTTCGATCATCCCGTCTGGATCGTCTATTCCAGTGGCACGACGGGGTTGCCCAAGCCCATCGTGCATGGTCAGGGCGGCATGATGCTGGTGATGTTGATGATGCTGGGCCTGCACAACGATGTCGGCTGCAGCTATGCGCCCAACAGCCTGGGCGAGCGCTACCACTGGTACAGCTCGACCGGCTGGGTGATGTGGAATGCGCAGATCGCTGGCCTGCTGCACGGCACAACCCTCGTGCTCTTCGATGGCAGCCCCGGCGGCTCCAGGGATCAGCCGGACATGACCACCCTGTGGCGCTTTGCGGCGCGCCACAAGGTTACGTTCTTTGGCGTCGGCGCGGCCTTTTATGCTCTGTGCGCCAAGGCAGGCATCAGTGCTGCGCAATGCGGCGATCTGCGCAGCATCCGGGCACTGGGCAGCACCGGCTCGCCGCTCAGCGAGGAGGTGCAGAACTGGGGCACGCAGTTCATGCGCGAAGCAGGCGTGGCGGGAGAGGATGGTGAGGGCATCTGGTGGTGCAACATTTCTGGCGGAACGGACTTTGCCGGTGCGTTTCTCGGAGGCAACCGCGAGTTGCCGCAGACGCCCGGGCGCATGCAGTGCCGCATGCTGGGGGCGGCCGTCCATGCGTGGGACGAGGCAGGCCAGGCGGTGGTCGACCAGGTCGGTGAGCTGGTCTGCACGCAGCCCATTCCTTCGATGCCGCTGTATCTCTGGAATGATGCCGACGGCAGCCGCCTGCGCAGCAGCTACTTCGACGCCTATCCCCCCGGGCTCGGCCGCAGGCCAGGGGGCGGGGACCTGCCGCCAGCGGCGGGCCCAGTGTGGCGTCACGGCGATTGGATCAGCATCGGCGCCGATGGCAGCTGCGTGATCTATGGCCGCTCGGATGCCACCATCAATCGCCATGGCTTGCGCATGGGCACCAGCGAGATCTACCGCGCGGTGGAGGCGCTGCCCGAGGTGCTCGATTCAATGGTGGTGGATCTGGAGTTTCTTGGCCGTGGCAGCTACATGCCGCTGTTTGTGGTGCTGCGCGAAGGGGTGGGCCTTGACGATGCGCTAAGGCAACGCATCCAAACCGCGATTCGCACCGCGCTCTCGCCGCGCTTCGTCCCGGATGCCATTGTCCAGGTCGCGCAGATACCGCGCACACTCAGCGGCAAGAAACAGGAGCTGCCGATCAAGAAGCTGCTGCTTGGCCAACCGGCGCAGCAGGTCATCAACCGTGAGACCATGGCCAATCCTGAGTGCCTGGACTGGTACCTGCGCTTTGCGCAGCAGCATGTGGCGCAATCGGCGGCCGGTTGAAGGCACGGCTATCTTGCCGGGCGGAAATAGGTTTTGCCGTTGACCACGCGTGTCTCGTAAACGGGTGCGCCTGACGGCTGGTAGTCAGGATGTTGGGGAGCCGGTTGCCAGGTCGTGACAGGGGCAGGCGCTGGCAAACGCTGTGGAGCTATGGTGCCGTAGCTATAGCCATAGCTCTGCGGCGCAACAGGGCGATCGTAGTAATAGGTAGCATCCGGCTGGCGTGGCTGGTTTGCCTGGCTGATGGCATAGCCCAGGATGCCGCCGATGACCAGCGCGCCAATGGCGACGCCGGCATCGTGGTTGCTGCTGCGCCGTTCCGGGCGATAGCGGTGTGGCGGATAGTAGGGGCGGTAGCCGCCACGGTAGTGATGCTGGCCCCACGCACCTTGGTGATAGGCATGGCTGCCCAGCGGATGGTAGTAGCCACGCTGGGCGTTGGCGGTGCCGGCCAGCAGCAAGGTGCTGCAGGCCAGAGCGATGCAGGAAGTCAGGATACGCATGGCGGTGTCTTATTTTCGGATACTCGGCGATGGATGGCATCATCGGCCACGAGGCCATCGCATACACAAGCATAAGCGGGCTTTGTAAAGCTGGCTTGTCGGTCCGGTTGCGTTGTGTGGAATCTCTGGCGCGGATAATCCAGGGATGGCTTTGATCACACTCTTGAACATGCAGCTGGCGTTTGGTGACGTGGCGCTGCTGGACCACGCCGAGCTTGCAGTGGAGCAGGGCGAGCGTATCGCGCTTATTGGACGCAATGGCGCAGGCAAATCTTCTTTGCTGAAGATCATGGCAGGGCTTGCTGCGCCGGACGATGGCAGCATCCATATGCAAAGCGGATTGCGCGTGGCCTATGTGCCCCAGGAGCCCATGCTGGATGAGACGGCGACGATTTTCCAGGCAGTCTCCGCCGGGCTTGCCGAGGTGATTGCGTTGCGCGAGCAGTATCTGGCACATGCCGATGGCGTGGATCTGGATGCGCTCCAGACGAAGATTGAGGCGGCCGATGGCTGGAACTGGGAGCAGCGCGTGCAAGAGACGCTGCAGCGCCTGCATCTGGATGGTGCGGCTAAAGTCGGGACGCTCTCGGGCGGTAACAAGAAGCGCGTGGCGCTGGCACAGGCGCTGGTGACCAAGCCTGATCTGCTGTTGCTCGATGAGCCGACCAACCACCTGGATCTGGACTCCATCACCTGGCTGGAGGAGCTGCTGCTGGCTTTCAACGGCAGCATCGTCGTCATCACCCATGATCGGGCATTTCTCGATCGGATTGCTACCCGCGTGGTGGAGCTCGACCGTGGTCAACTGCGTTCTTACCCGGGCAATTACAGCCAGTACCGCGCCCAGAAGGAACAGCAGCTGGCGCAGGAGGCGGTGGAGAACGCCAAGGCGGACAAGCTGCTGGCGCAGGAGGAAGTGTGGATTCGCAAGGGCGTGGAGGCGCGGCGCACCCGCAGTGCCAGCCGCATCGTGCGCCTGGAGGCATTGCGCCGCCAACGTGCCGAGCGGCGCAATGTGCTGGGCAATGTGCGCATGGATATCGCCAGCGGTGATGCCAGCGGCAAGATCGTTGCCGAACTCAAGAATGTCTCCAAGAGCTTTGGCGACAAACACCTGATCCGGGATTTCTCCGCCACCATCCTGCGTGGTGACAAGGTCGGTCTGCTGGGGCCCAACGGCGCGGGCAAGTCCACGCTGCTCAAGCTCGTTCTCGGGCAGTTGGCGCCTGACAGCGGCAGCATTCGCCGGGGCGCGAACCTGCGTATTGCGTATTTCGACCAGATGCGCGAGGCCATCGACCCCGAAGCGACGTTGGAGGACTTCATAAGCCCGGGCAGCGAGTGGATCGAGATCGGCAAGGCCCGCAAGCACGTCAAAAGCTACCTGGGTGACTTTCTGTTCTCGCCACGCCGCGCGCTCTCGCCAGTGAAATCGCTCTCGGGCGGCGAGCGCAACCGGCTGCTGCTGGCGCGCCTGTTTGCGCAGCCAGCCAATGTGCTGGTGCTGGACGAGCCGACCAACGATCTGGACATGGAAACGCTGGAGCTGCTGGAAGAGCTGCTGCAGACCTATGACGGCACCGTTTTCCTGGTCAGCCACGACCGGGCGTTTGTGGACAACGTCGTCACCAGCATCATTGCCGCCGAAGGCGATGGCCTCTGGCGCGAGTACGAGGGCAGCGTGCAGGATTGGCTGCTGCAGTCACAACGCAGCCGTGACCTGGCTGCAGCCGGCCAGCAGGGCAAGGACAATGCCCCTCCGACGGCGCAGAAAAACCAGCCCGCCCGCAGCACCGAGCCGGTCAAGCGCAAGCTCAGTTACAAGGAGCAGCGCGAACTGGAGGCGCTGCCTGCGCGCATCGAGGCGCTGGAGGCCGAGCAGGCGCAGATCAATGCGCAGCTGGCCGATGGCAGTCTGTATGCCAGCGATCACCAGCGCGCTGCGGCGCTGGCGCAGCGCGCTGCAGCAATTGAGGAAGAACTGATGGCCGCCCTGGAGCGCTGGGAGGCGCTGGGCGGCTGAACATGGCTGGGGCGCGCTCAGGGGCGCGCTGCGCGCTGCTGGTAGGCCGTGATGGCCTGGCGCACCATCTCGCGGGCTTCCTGCGCGTTGCCGTAGCCGTTGAGCTGCACTTCCTTGCGGCCGGCCGGTAGCTGCTTGTAGACGCGGAAATAGGCCTCGATGCGTTCGCGCTCGACGACGGGCAGGTCGCTGATGTCCTGGATGGCGTCGTAGGTCGGATCCACGTCGCTGGTGGGCACGCCGATGATTTTCTCGTCGGCCTTGCCGCCATCGATCATCTTCAGGTAGCCGATCGGGCGAAACTTGATCATGACGCCCGGGTGCAGCGGCTCGCGCGTGAAGACCAGGCCATCGAGCGGATCGTTGTCGCCGCCCAGTGTGCTGGAGAGCGAGCCGTAGTTGGCGGGATAGATCACCGGCATGGATTGGAAGCGGTCGACAAAGACCAGCCCGGTTTTCTCGTCGATCTCGTACTTGGTGTAGCTGCCTGCAGGAATCTCTACGGCCATCAGCACTTCAGCAGGTGCGTTCTCGGGCTGAGAAACGTGAAATGGATGCGAGATACTGCCTGGCTCGGCCAAGGCAGCAGCGCTGCCCAAGGTGAGGATGGCGGCCGCGATGGCGGCGATAGGCCGTTTCATGACGGGCTCCGAAGCGGACTGGATCCGTATAAGTGGGCGGATTTTCCGACCGCTTCGTGAAACCCTTGTGACGTGCCGCCGCCGATGCTTGGCTGCCGCGTGGACGCTCAGCTGTCGGCCAGCGTGGGGTAGTCCGTGTAGCCCTTGGCGCCGCCGCCATACATGTGTTCGGTATCAAGCGGGTTCAGCGCAGCGTTGCGGCGCAGTCGCTCGACCAGGTCCGGGTTGGCGATGAACAGCCGTCCGAACGCCACCAGATCGGCCTTGCCTGCCTGCAAGGCTTGCTCGGCGAGCGCCTTGTCATAGCCATTGTTGACCATCCAGGCCGCCTTGCCGCCGGCCTGCGTGTAGGCCTGACGCAGGGCGTCGTAATCAAAGGGGCGATCGTCCAGTGTGCGCGGTCCGCCCGTGGCGCCCTCGATGATGTGGATATAGGCCAGCCCGAACGGTGCAAGCTGCTGCGCGACGTAGTGAAACAGTGGCTGCGGATCGGCGTCATGGATGCCGTTGGCCGGTGTGACGGGTGAGAGGCGGATGCCGGTTTTGCCAGCGCCGATCTTGTCGGTGACGGCCTTGACGACCTCCAAGAGCAGGCGCGCGCGGTTTTCGATGCTGCCGCCATACGCATCGGTGCGCTGGTTGGCACCGGTCTTGAGGAACTGGTCGAGCAGGTAGCCATTTGCGGCATGGACTTCGACGCCGTCAAAGCCCGCCTCGATGGCCGCCGCTGCGGCGCGGACGTAGTCATCCACGATACCGGGCAACTCCGATATTTCCAGCGCCCGCGGTTCGGAAGTGGGCGCGAAGTGGCCCTTGCCGTCGGCGTCGATGAGATAGGTCTTCGCTTCGGCACGGATGGCGGATGGTGCCACCGGCGCCTGGCCGCCCGGTTGCAAGCTGGTGTGCGAGATGCGCCCGACGTGCCAGAGCTGGCAGACGATCTTGCCGCCGCGCGCATGCACGGCGCTGGTGACCTGCTTCCAGCCTTCGATCTGCTCTGGCGCGTACAGGCCGGGCACATCGGCATAACCCTGGCCCTGATGGCTGATCGCCGTGGCCTCACTGATGATCAGCCCGGCACTGGCACGCTGGGCATAGTACTCGGCGTTGAGTGCGGTGGGTACGGCGCGTGGCGAGCGGTTCCGTGTCAGCGGTGCCATGACGATGCGGTTGGCCAGTTGCAGGTCGCCAGCGGTAAATGGGGTGAACAAGATTTCAGACATGGATGGACTCGATTCGGATAGCGGTTTTTTGCGGGAGATGAGACGGTATGCGCGGCATGTCGGCCTCGCATCACTGGAGAGAGATAGGGGCGCTGGCGTACCGCTCAAGACCCGCACCGCAGCGGCAAGAACAGATACTTCTCGTGTATCCGTCTCCGGCCGGGGCACTAGGCGCTCCTGGTCCGGGGCTGTATGGCGGCTATTTGATCAGGCCCTCGGCCTTCAACGCCGCCTGCACGGCAGGGCGCTCGGCAATGCGGGCGAGATAGGCTTGCAGGTGGGAAAAGGCGGAGATATCTACGTGCACATGCTTGGCCCAGTTCGCGACCGTGAACAGGTAGGCGTCTGCGACGCTGAAGCTTGGGCCGTTGAAATAGGGCTGCCTGGCAAGCTCCTGCTCCACGAAGCTGAGGCGGCCATGCAGCGCTTGCCTGGCCGCCTGCCTGGTGTCGTCGGAGGAGCCGGGCTTGAACAGTGGACCGAAGTTCTTGTGCAGTTCCGTGGAAATGAAGTTGAGGCGACTTTGCAACTGGTAGCGTTCCCAGGTGCCGTTGGCGGGGGCGAGTTGCTTGTCGGGCGCCTGGTCGGCAAGATACTGCACAATGGCCGGACCTTCAGTGAGGCGGCGACCGTCTTCCAGTTCCAGCAAGGGGACGTAGCCCAGTGGGTTGATGGTATAGAAGTCGGTGCCATCCTGCAGCTTGTGGCTTTTGGTGCTGGCGAGGATCGCCTCGTGTGCAAGTCCGGCTTCGTGCAGCACGATATGCGGGGACAGCGAGCAGGCGCCAGGGCTGTAGTAGAGCTTCAAGGGCATGGGAATGTTTCTCCTCGGGATGTGTACGCGTGGCAGGCAGTGGCTGCCAGCGACTGACTATAGCGAGAAGGCGCGTGCGCTGCTGGTGGCGGGAAAATCGTACCGGGTGTAGGCCCTGACCGTCCAAGTGACGGCCAGGGGCGTGATGTGCGTAGCTTGTCGGGGAGCGGACGACGGGGCGTAAGGAGCCGTTGTCAGTCTTCGTGCGCCTGTACGATGGCACCGGTCTTGGCGTCGATTTTGACCTCGAACTTGCGCGCGTCGTCCTGCAGAATGTCCACCTCATAGACGACGGTGCCGAAATGACGGTCAAGTTCGGCGGAATAGGGTGTGCCGGGCGTATGCTGCACCGCCGCATCGATGGCCTGGCGGATATCCAGGCGTGCGGCCGCCAGGCGTTCCTGATCGCGCCGCGAAGCCTTGCCATCGTTCTCATACTTGCGGACGCTGCCGTCAGCTGCATGGATGTCCAGTTCCACACTATCGCCTTCCGAGGTGACGACCTCCATCTCATAGAGCAGGGTGCCGTCATCCTGATCGATGGCGATGTCGATCACCTGCCCAGGCACTTCCTGCAAGCCGCGCTCGATGGCATCGGAAAGTGAAAGCTTGGCCGTAGCGAGCTGTTGCTGGATTTCCCGGCTGCTGTCGGCAATGGCGGCTGTGGTGCCGAAGGCAAGCGCTGCGGCAAGTGCTGGCATGCAAGTTCGCACGGTGATGTGCGGCAATTGATGGATGGCCATGTCAGAGTCCTCCTGAAAGGTGGTTGATGTGTTCGCTGCCTGTATTGTGTGTGGCGTTTGAGCGCGTCGCTGTCAGCCAGGTTCCTGGTCGTGCGCCGGTGTTTCACGTGGAACAGGCCGCGTTGACGCCAACCCTGCGCGCAACGCAGATGTGGGCGAGCCAGTAAAATGGTCGGCTCGCTGTTTTTGCCAGCCTCGGGCTATCGGGGCAACGCCCATGTCAGACCAGTCCCCTTACCACTATCCGCAGGAATTTGACGTCATCGTCGTAGGTGGCGGCCACGCGGGCACCGAAGCGGCCCTGGCATCCGCACGCATGGGGTGCCGCACGCTGCTGCTGACCCATAACATCGAGACGCTGGGCCAGATGAGCTGTAACCCCTCCATTGGAGGCATCGGCAAAGGCCATCTGGTGCGGGAGGTCGATGCATTGGGCGGCGCGATGGCACTGGCGACGGACGAGGCAGGGATCCAGTTTCGCACGCTCAACAGCAGCAAGGGTCCGGCGGTGCGCGCAACGCGCGCGCAAGCCGATCGGGTGCTGTACAAGGCAGCGATCCGACGCCGCCTGGAAAATCAGCCCAATCTGTGGCTGTTCCAGCAGTCCGTCGATGATCTGCTGGTGCAGGGCGAGCGCGTCATTGGCGCTGTCACGCAGGTGGGGATTGCCTTTCGCTCCCGTGCCGTCGTGCTGACGGCGGGCACCTTTCTTGATGGGCGCATCCACGTCGGGCTCAACAACTACCAGGCCGGGCGCGCGGGGGATCCGCCGGCGGTGTCGCTGTCTGCGCGGCTCAAGGAGTTGCAATTGCCGCAGGGGCGCCTGAAGACCGGCACGCCTCCGCGGCTGGATGGCCGCAGCATTGATTTCTCGAAGTGCATTGAGCAGCCGGGCGATGGCGTTCCTGGGGGCGACAACCCGGACCATATGCCGGTGTTCAGCTTTATGGGTAGCCGTGCGATGCACCCGCGGCAGATTTCCTGCTGGATCACCCATACCAATGCCCGCACGCACGAGATCATCCGCAGTGGCTTTGACCGCAGCCCCATGTTTACCGGCCGGATCGAAGGGGTGGGGCCGCGCTACTGCCCCAGCGTGGAGGACAAGATCAACCGGTTTGCCGACAAGGACAGTCACCAAATCTTTCTGGAGCCCGAGGGGTTGACTACGCATGAGGTCTATCCCAACGGAATTTCCACCAGCCTGCCGTTTGACATCCAGTACGCGCTGGTGCGGTCCATGCCGGGGCTGGAGAACGCACACATCCTGCGTCCGGGCTATGCCATCGAGTATGACTACTTCGATCCGCGCGGGCTCAAGAGCAACTTCGAGACACGCCAGATACAGGGGCTGTTCTTTGCCGGGCAGATCAACGGCACCACCGGCTACGAGGAAGCCGCAGCGCAGGGGCTGTACGCCGGACTGAATGCGGCGCTGCACTGTCAGGGGCGCGAGCCGTGGGTGCCGCGCCGCGATGAGGCTTATCTGGGCGTGCTGGTGGATGATCTGATCACCAAGGGGGTGACGGAGCCGTATCGCATGTTCACCAGCCGCGCCGAGTACCGGCTGCAGCTGCGCGAGGACAATGCCGATCTGCGGCTGACCGAAGCTGGACGCAAGTTGGGGTTGGTCGATGACGCGCGCTGGGACGCCTTTTGCCGCAAGCGCGACGCCATTGAGGCGGAGACCGCGCGTCTCAAGAGCACCTGGGTCAGTCCGCGCAAGCTGTCGCAGGCGGAAGCACAAAGGGTGTTGGGCAAGGCGATCGAGCACGAATACAACCTGTTTGACCTGCTGCGCCGTCCGGGCGTGCAGTATGAAGCGCTGATGGGCCTGCAGCCGCAGCCTGATGCGCAGCTGCAGATCAGTTCGCCTGCGGTTTCACGTGAAACGTTGGGGGACCTGTACGAGCCAGTGGTCGAACAGGTGGAGATCGCCGCCAAATACAGTGGTTATATCGATCGTCAGAAGGAAGAGGTCGAGCGCGCGCAGCACTTCGAGAATCTGCTGCTGCCGGAAGATCTGGACTACAGCGAGGTCACGGCGTTGTCCTTCGAGGTGCGCCAGAAGCTGGCGCAGCACCGGCCGCAGACGCTGGGACAGGCTTCACGCATTTCCGGGGTGACGCCGGCAGCCGTGTCGCTGTTGTTGATCCACCTGAAGAAGACGGGCAAGCGCTGGGCCAGTGCCGAGGCCCAGGCATGAGTGCCACGGAGGATCTGGCGCACAGCCTGCAGCGCGGCTGCGAGGCCTTGGGATTGGTGCTGCAGCCTGCACAGCAGCGACAGCTTCTGGACTACCTGGCGCTGCTGCAGAAGTGGAACAAGGTCTACAACCTGACCGCGGTGCGCGATCCGGCCGAGATGCTGCGTCTGCATCTGCTTGATTGCCTGGCGGTGGTGTCGCCCTTCACTCGGGCCATCACCGACCGTCTGGCCGCCGGGCTGGCGCCCAAGGTGCTGGATGTGGGGGCGGGCGGTGGTCTGCCGGGCGTGGTATTGGCTATCTGTTGTCCGCAGGTGCAAGTGCATTGCGTGGATGCGGTGGCCAAGAAGATGGCGTTCGTTCAGCAGGTGGCGGCGCAGCTGCCGCTGGCAAACCTGCATGCGCACCATGCGCGCGTTGAGGCGCTGCAGGAACAGTACACATTGATCGTTTCACGGGCATTTGCCAGCCTGGCCGACTTCGTACAGCTGACGCAGCCCTTGCTGGCGCCGGGCGGAGCCTGGATGGCCATGAAAGGTCGGCAACCCGAGGACGAGATGGCCGCCTTGCCCGTGGGCATCGAAGTGTTTCACGTGGAACCAGTGACCGTACCCGGGCTGGATGCCGAGCGCTGCCTGGTATGGCTACGACCCGATTCGAGGGGTGTTTGAGCCGCTATCATCACGGCTTTGACAATCGCGCTGTTGCCGTTTCCTGATGGGCGAAACGGCTATTTTTCGAGGGGAGACAGCAATGGCGAAAATCTACTGCATAGCCAACCAGAAGGGCGGCGTGGGCAAGACGACCACCGCTGTCAACCTCGCGGCGGGGCTGGCGAGCCTGCAGCAGCGCGTGCTGCTGATCGATCTGGACCCGCAGGGCAATGCCACCATGGGGTGTGGTGTCGACAAGCGTGCACTGGAAGCGTCGATCTACGACGTGCTGCTGGGCGAGGCCGATGTCCGTCAGACCATTGCCCGCTCGCCTGCCGCGCCGTTCGATGTACTGGGTGCGAACCGTGATCTGGCTGGCGCAGAAGTGGAGCTGGTGGGGCTGGAGCGCCGTGAGCGGCGCCTCTCCGATGCCTTGCAGGCGGTACAGGATGATTATGATTTCGTGCTGATCGACTGTCCGCCCTCGCTCGGCCTGCTGACGCTCAATGGCCTGTGTGTGGCAGACGGTGTGATCGTGCCGATGCTGTGCGAGTACTATGCGCTTGAGGGCTTGACCGATTTGGTCAACACCATCAAGCAGGTGCATGCCAACCTGAACAGGCATCTCAAGATCATCGGCATCCTGCGCGTCATGTTCGATACCCGCGTGACGCTGCAGCAGCAGGTCAGTGAGCAGCTCAAGCAGCATTTTGGCGACAAGGTGTTCGATACCATCATTCCCCGCAATGTGCGGCTGGCCGAGGCGCCCAGCCATGGCCAGCCCGGCGTGGTCTATGACCCAGCAGCCAAGGGCAGCAGGGCGTTCGTGACCTTTGCTGGCGAGCTGATCCTGCGCAATGGCGGCAAGCTGCCCCCACCGCCCACCGTCGCGCCGGCCGCATCGGCCAGTGATGTGCCGCTGGGGCTGTTCAAGCGCTCGTCGGCGACGTAAGGTGTGCCATGCATCCGATACCGACTGTATTGACGTTGCCCGGCTGGCGTAACTCTGGCCCGCAGCATTGGCAAAGTCGCTGGGAAGCCCTCTACGGCTACCAGCGCGTGCAGCAGCACGACTGGCTGCATCCCAGAAGTGGCGACTGGCAGATCCAGCTGGAAGAGGCGGTGCTGGCGGCCGACCCGACCAGGCCCATCGTGCTGGTGGCGCATAGTCTGGGCTGCCAACTGGTGGCGCGCTGGGCCATGTACAGCCAAAACACGCAGCGTGTGCACGCAGCCATGCTGGTGGCACCTCCAGATACGGAGAGTCCCTACTGCCGCGAAGTCTTGCCGACCTGGCAGCCCATTGCCGCGCGGCAGCTGCCTTTTGCCAGCCTGGTGGTGGCCAGCACCGACGACGCATTCTGCACGCTGCAGCGGGCCCAATGGATGGCAACGTGCTGGGGCAGCACCTTTCATAACCTGGGGCCGGCAGGCCATATCAATGCCGACAGTGGCCTGGGCGACTGGCCAGAGGGCCACCAGCTGCTGCTGCAACTGCTGGCGCAGTGCTGATTGACGACGCGAAGGAAAGAATCCATGGCAACCAAAAAATCGCCCAAGGGGCTGGGCCGCGGCCTCGAAGCGCTGCTTGGCCCGGCCGCCACGGAAGTGGCCGAGACCGAGTCGGCGTTTGCAAAGACACACGGCACGCCGCGCGAGCTGGCGCTGGAAGATCTGGTGCCGGGGCAATACCAGCCGCGCACCCACATGGACGAAGGCGCGCTGTACGAGCTGGCCGAAAGCATCAAGAAGCAGGGCGTCATGCAGCCGCTGCTTGTGCGCCCGTTGCAGCGGGGTGAGCAAGCAGGCCGCTACGAAATCATTGCCGGCGAGCGCCGCTACCGTGCCAGCAAGCTGGCGGGGCTGGCGGTGGTGCCGGTGCTGGTGCGCGAGGTCGATGACCATGCCGCTGCGGCCATGGCGCTGATCGAGAACATGCAGCGCGAGGATCTCAACCCGCTGGAGGAAGCGCGCGGGCTGCAGCGGCTGGTGCAGGAGTTTGGCCTGACGCACGAGCAGGCCGCGCAGGCTGTGGGGCGTTCGCGCAGCGCCGCCAGCAATCTGCTGCGCCTGCTCAACCTGGCCGAGCCGGTGCAGACCCTGCTGATGGCCGGTGACATCGAGATGGGGCACGCCCGCGCGCTGCTGAGTCTGGAGAAAGCCCAGCAGATCACCGCTGGCCACGAGATCGCTGCCAAGAAGCTGACCGTGCGCGAGGCTGAGCAGCTGGTCAAGCGGGTGGCCCAAGGCAAGGCGGGTGCCGAAGCCAAGAAGACGGCTGCGCGCAAAAGCGCCGATGTGCGCCGAGTCGAGGAAATCCTCTCGGACCTGCTGCTGGCGCAGGTCGACATCCAGATCCGCAAGCGCACCAGAAAGAACGGCGTGGTGCAGGAATCTGGCGAAGTCCGCATTCCGTTTGCCTCCATGGAAGCGCTCAACGGAGTGATCGAACGCATCAAGGGTCAGCAGGAGTTCTGACGATGCCCGCAGACCATCTTCTCACCCATGTCTGAAAAAGGCGTTTCGCCCTGGATGCAGCGCAGTCTGGCGCTGGCGGCCAAGGCCGTGGGTGTGGCCAACCCGAATCCCGCCGTGGGCTGTGTGATCGTCGATGCGCACGGCCAGGTGCTTGGGGAAGGCCATACGCAGCCTGTCGGCGGGCCGCATGCCGAGGTGATGGCCCTGCGCGATGCCCAGGCCCGAGGGCATGGGGTGCGTGGCGCCACCGCCTACGTCACGCTGGAGCCCTGTGCGCACTTTGGGCACACCCCGCCATGCTGTGATGCGCTGGCCGCGGCGGGCATTGGCAAGGTGGTTGCGGCGCTGACCGATCCCAACCCCAAGGTGGCGGGGCAGGGGTTTGCCCGCCTGCGTGCGGCCGGTATTACGGTGGAGGTGGGCGATGGCGAAATGGCCGCGCGGGATCTGAACCTTGGCTTTCTCAAGCGCATGGAAACCGGCCAGCCCTGGGTGCGGGCCAAGGTCGCGGCATCGTTGGACGGCCATACCGCCTTGCTGGATGGGCAGAGCCAGTGGATCACCGGCGAAGCCGCACGTACAGACGGCCAGCGCTGGCGCCTGCGTGCCGATGTGGTGCTGACCGGCATCGGCACGGTGCTGGCGGATGACCCCCTGCTGAATGTGCGGCTGCCTGATTGCGTACGTCAGCCGCATCTGGCCATCGTCGACAGCCTGCTGCGCACGCCGCCTGATGCCAGGCTGTGGCAGGTCGCGCGCCGGCAGGTGCTGATCGCACACCAGTCCGAGGCAGGCTTGGATGCGCAGAATGCGCAGGCGCTGGCTGCACGCAAGCGCGCGCTGCAGGCACTGGGCGCTCGCCTTCTGCCCATTGCGCCCTGCGCGCACGGGCTGGATTTGGCGCAGGTGCTGCAGGCGTTGTTGGAGGCCTTGCCGGGCGCTGTCAATGAGGTCCATGTCGAGGCGGGTGCCGCGCTCAATGGTGGTCTTTTGGCACAGGGGCTGGTGGATGAATGGCTGGTTTACCTGGCACCCAAAATGCTGGGCGGTGGACGGCCCATGGCGCAACGGATTTCGCCATTGCGCGCCCTCGCGGACGCCAACGCCGGCATCTGGCTGGCGCAGTATCGGGTAGGGGACGATCTGTGCCTGCGTGTGGCATCGAAGGCCAGTGTTTAGAACCTGTTTACGATCCTCTCATTCGGTGCGTTGACTCGCCAGCAGCGCGTCAAAGAGAAAAAACCGCGCCATGCGTTGAACATATGGCGCGGTCTGTTGGCCACGCTGCCTGTGGCAGCGTGACAGGGTGATGTCAGTCTTGCAGGTTGAGCTTGAAGATGCTGGTCGTGCCGCTGACCTCGTTGCCGACCAGCAGCAGTGGTTCTCCATTGGGCGAATCCTGTGCAGGCACGAAAACCAGACCTTCCGGCCCCAGATCGCCGACGGCATCGCCTTCAGTGGGCCAATCCAACGCGTCTAGATCCGCCGTGGTCCAGTCGGTGCGGGTGTTGATGTAGTCTTCCAGCGTGGGGTTGCGCGGGTTGGTGACGTCGTACACCATCACACCGCCGAAGCGCTCCAGACCGACGAAGGCAAACGTCTTCTCGCCGATGACGCCGACGGTCACGCCTTCGGGCTCCGGCCCCTTGTTGTCGCTGCGGTTGTCCAGGCTGGCGCCTTCCTCGTGGTTGGCGTTGAAGAACGTTACGCAGTCGACCTGCTTATCGCCGTTGAACAGCGTGCACCACTTGCCATTGCGGGTCGGAATCTGGTTGGCGATGAAGCGCTCGAACTGCGCGCCGGATTCCCAGATCAGCTCGACGTTCTCGTCCCAGATCGCGATGGAGCGCGCGCCGAAGGCGTACAGCTGGTCGTACATCAGGCGGTCACCGTTCGGATCTTCCTGGCCTTGCGCATTGAACATCACCGGGTTGCCCGTGGCATCCTTGCGATAGCCTTCGGTCCAGGTGACGGTCAGCCGGCCCAGTTCCGTGTCATCGCGGCAGTCGCCGGGGTCGCCAGGCGTGGCGCCGCAGTAGGCGAAGACTTCGGGGTTGAGCAGAGCGCCGGCTGCCAGTGCACGTAGCTGTGGCGGCAGGTCGTCGCCGGCGCGGCGGTCAAAGCCGTTCTTGTGCACCAGATGCTTGACGCGCCATTGCTCGACGAAACCCTTGGAAGCATCGCCGGCGATGTAGTCAGCATCCTCCTCGCCCCAGGCACGGGCGTCACCCTCGTTGGCGGTGATGATGTAGGTCTTGCCATCCGGTGCGGTGTAGGTGGCAATGCCGTCGGGCATGTACATGCCAACCAGGCCAGGCCATGGCTTGATATCGACTTCGATCAGCTCCGCATCGCCGTCACCATCGGAAACGTCGATGGCATTTCTGGGGTTGCCGTGGTCCTTGTAGCCCAGCGGCAGGATGTCCGTGATCGTGGCGCTGGCAATGTCGAGCTTGGCCAGTGCATTGTTTTCCTGCAATGCGACCCAGGCGGTGCTGCTGTCGGCTGAAACCGCGATGTATTCCGGCTCTACGTCCTGCGCGACCGTGGCGTTGGGGCCAAAGATGCGCACGCCCTTGGCGCGCAGGGCATCGGCCTGACTGTTGAAGTGCGAGAAGCCGGCCGTGCGGGCGCTGAGGCTGGTTGGCACGCGGATGTCAATCACGGTCACGGACCCCTCAGGGTCGATCTGGTAATCATCACTGGGCTCGCCCTCGTTGGCCACAAGCAATGTGTTGCCATCCGGCGTGAAGACCAGGTTGTCCGGCAGGGCGCCGACCTCGACCTGGCCCAGCAGTTGCAGATCGGCTGCCTGATACAGCGCCACGTGACCCTTGTCGGTCTTGTTGGCAGCTTCGATGGCAATGGCCACCAGGCCGTTGTGCGATGCAACGCTGTTGACCGATGAGCCAGCCAGAATGGCTTCGGAATGCAGCGTGTCGATCCGGCGGGGATTGGACGGGTCGCTGAGATCCAGCACGTCCAGCGCGCCCGCATCCGAGTTGACGATGAAGGCACGCTTGGACGCCGCATCGAAGGCAGGAATTTCCGCTGCGCTCTTGCCAAACACGCCCGAGGCATAGCGACCAATCAGCTCCAGTTCCACGGTGCCAGGGGTGACCTCGGCAGGCGGTTGCGGTGCGGGTTCGCTGCCTCCGCCATTGTCGTTGTCGCCCGGATTCACTACGGGTGGTGGCGGCACGATGCCTTCGTCGTCATCGCCGCCACCACAGGCAGTCAGTGCAATGGATACGGCCGCTGCGACCAAGGTCAGGCGCAGCATGCTTGCGTGGGGAAAAAGGTGAGTCGTCGGCATCACGGATCCCAGGATGGTCAAAAAGCCTGGGTTGTAATCTCCGGCCATGAAAGCTTCGTGACATTGGCTGTCTAGTGCAGGTTCCTGGCACGGCCGTCGCGGTCGGCCAGCGAGCTAGGGTGCTGGAACGCTGGGACTGGCGCAGGCCTGCAGGCTGCGCGCCAGCGCCTCGAAAATGGCGGGTGAGAGGCTTTGCGCGACGTTGAAGCGCATATAGCGCGCCGCATTTTGCGACAGGCTGAAGGCATTGCCGGGCGCCAGCAGCAGGCCATGCGTATGCAGTGCGTGGTCGGCCAGCTGCACCGCATCCACGCCCTCGGGCAGCCGACACCAGACGAACATGCCGGCATGCGGGCGGTACCAGGGCGTGATACCCAGTGACTGCAGGCGCTCAAGCACCATGCCCATGGCTTCGGCCAGACGCGTGCGCACGCCGTTCATGTGGCGCTGGTAGGTGCCACTTGCCAGCAGCGTGTGCAGCAGTTCGGCCGAAAAGTGGCCGGCTTCGAAAGACGTTGCCAGTCGCAGATCGACCAGCTGACCAATCCAGTCGGCGCGTGTGGCAATGTGGCCCAGCCGCACCGAGGCCGACAGGGTCTTGGAAAAGCTGCCGACATAGATCACCCGTTGCAGCCCATCCAGCGCGGCCAGCCGAGGGGCGGGGTGGTGCTCGAAGTCGGCGAACACGTCGTCCTCGATGATGGTCAAATCATGCTGCGCCGCCAGCGACAGTACCTGGTGGGCCACCGCCAGGCTGAGACTGGCGCCGGTGGGGTTGTGCAGCGCGGCATTGGTGATGTACAGGCGTGGGCGGTGCTCGGCCAGGCACTGCGCCATGGCGGCCACATCCGGTCCGTGTGGCGTGTAGGGCACGCTGACTACCTTGGCGCGGTGCGCGCGCAGCATCGCTTGGAAGCTGAAATAACACGGGTCATCCACCAGTACGGTATCGCCCGGCTGCAGCAGGAATCGGCACAACAGATCGACCGCCTGCGTGCCCGATTCCGTCAGCATGAGCTGTGCGGGTGGCACCTGCACACCACGCTCGGCAAGGCGGTGCGAGAGCAGCTGGCGCAACTGCGGCGAGCCTTGTGGTGTGCCATAGCCCGTCAGTGGCGCCAGCGGCTGGCGCGAGAGCGTGCGCAGCGCGCGGCGGATGCCCTGCTCCGGCATCCAGCTTTCGGGTAGCCAGCCGCAGCCGGGCTTGAGGCTGTTGGCATCGGCCAGCAGCGACTGGCGCGTGACCCAGACCGGATCGCTGCTGGCGGTACCGGCTGGCTGCACCTCGGCGACATTGAAGGGTGTGAGCTGACGGCCCACGTAATAGCCCGAGCCGGGGCGTGACTCGATCAGTCCTTGCGCAGCCAGGCGCGCATAGGCTTCCACCACCGTCGAGCGCGACACGCCCAGCGCCTCGGCCTGCGCGCGGATCGACGGCAGGCGCTTGCCCGCGCACAGGCTGCGGTTTTCGATGCGCTGGCGGATGTCGCGCATGACGGCCTCGACGCGGGTGAGGGCAGGGGTGGCGTGCGGCGCAGCGCGAGGCGGGCGGTGCATGAGCGAGCGAAGCGTGTGGAACGGGACGGTGGACCCGTACTGCCAAAGTCATCAGTACGGTTTGTGCAAATCGTACTGCAACTGTATCTGTTGCGGGCGTCGAGGCCTGCCTAGCATGTGCGGCTTGTTGAGCATTTATCCCAAACACAACGCCATGCCTCTCCCGACTGCATCTTCCGCTTCCAGCCACCTGGCCCTTGACGAGTCTCAACGCCTGAAGATCGGCCTGGCTGAGATGCTCAAAGGCGGTGTCATCATGGATGTCTGCACCGCCGAGCAGGCGCGCATTGCTGAATCCGCGGGTGCTTGCGCCGTGATGGCCTTGGAGCGCGTGCCGGCGCAGATTCGCGCGCAGGGCGGTGTGGCGCGCATGGCCAATCCGAAACTGATCCGGGAGATCATGGCGACGGTGTCGATTCCCGTCATGGCCAAGGCGCGCATCGGGCACTTTGCCGAGGCGCAGGTGCTGGCCCAGCTGGGCGTGGACTTCATCGACGAGAGCGAAGTGCTGACCCCTGCCGATGAAGTGCACCACATCGACAAGCAGCAGTTCCAGACGCCGTTCGTGTGCGGTGCGCGCAATCTGGGCGAGGCGCTGCGCCGCATTGCCGAGGGCGCGGCCATGATCCGCACCAAGGGCGAGGCCGGCACGGGCGACGTGGTGCATGCCGTCAAGCACATGCGCCAGATCATGGCCGACATCCGCGCGCTGATGGCCCTGCGCGAGGACGAACTGTATGTGGCCGCGCGCGATCTGCGCGTGCCGCTGGAGCTGGTGCGGCAGGTGGCGCAAACCGGTGCGTTGCCCGTGCCCAACTTCTCCGCGGGCGGCATCGCCACACCCGCCGATGCGGCGCTGATGCGGCAACTGGGCGCGCAGGCCATCTTCGTCGGCTCGGGCATCTTCATGAACGACGGGCAGACCTTTGCCACGCCCGAGCAGGCCGAGCGCCGCGCGCGGGCCATCGTGCGGGCTTGCACGCATTTTGATGACGCGGCCATCCTGGCCGAATGCTGTGCCGACAGTGATTCGGCCATGCAGGGCCTGGCCGTGGCCTCGCTGGAGCCTACGGCGCTGCTGCAATCGCGTGGGGATTGAAATGGCTGCTGCGCACACCGTTGTCGGCGTGCTGGCACTGCAGGGTGCCTACGACGCACATCACCGCATGTTGCAGGGCATGGGCGTGGCCACGCGGCGGGTGCGCCAGCCGCAGGATTTGCAGGGCCTTGACGCGCTGGTGCTGCCGGGCGGCGAATCCACCACCCTGCTGCATTTCCTGCAGCAGGGCACGTTTTGGCAGGACTTGCAGGCATTCGTGGCGACGCGGCCGTGCCTTGGCACCTGCGCTGGTCTGATCCTGCTGGCGCAGCAGGTGCAGCCCGCGCAGCCCGGCCTGGGCGCGCTGGCGGTCACGGTGCAGCGCAACGCCTATGGCCGCCAGCGCGATTCGCACATCCGTCAGGCCACCACGATCCTGCCGGGCGGCCCGATGGAGATGGTGTTCATCCGCGCGCCGCGCATCGTGCAGTGCGACCCCGTGGTGCAGGTGCTGGCATACAGTGATGGCACACCCGTGCTGGTGCGCCAGGGCCAGACGATCGGCTGTGCCTTTCATCCCGAGCTGAGTAGCGACACGCGCGTGCACCAGCTGCTGTTGGATGCGGTGGCAGACGCTGCACGCCGCTGACTGCACGGGGCGGCCTGGTTAGGCGCGCAGCGACCGCCGCCGCCCCGCCCACGCGTTCAGCCCGTGGGCCATGGCCACCAGCGCGCAGGTCAACGCAATGGTGACCAGGCTCATGGCCATGCCCTGGCCGATCGAGCCCTGATCGAACTGGCGCCAGATGAACAGCGAGACCGTTTGCGTGCCTACGGGTGCCAGCAGCAGCGAGGCCACCAGCTCGCGTGAGGCAATCGCAAACACCAGCAGCATCGCTGCCGCCACCGCTGGTGCTACCAGCGGCAGCACCACATGCCGCAGCGTGCGCGTAAAGCTCACGCCGTGGACAAAGGCGCATGCCTCCAGATTCTGGCCGAGCTGGCGCAGCGCCGCGTGCGCATAGCGCAGCGGGTAGGGCAGCAGCAGACAGGCGTAGGCCATCAGCAGCAGCACCCAGGTGTTGTATGGCGTGATCGGCAGCCAGGGCTGGTTCCACGCCAGAATCAGCCCCACGGCGACCACGATGCCGGGCATTGCGTTGGGCAGCATGGTCATGGCGTCGAGCACGGCGGTGGCGCGGCCCGGCACGCGCAGCACGGTGTAGGCAATCAGCGCACCGAGCATGCCGGTCAGCAGGGCCGCAGCCGTTGCCAGCGAGAAGCTGAAGGCCAGCGCAGAGAGTGCTTCCGAGCCTTGCGAGAACAGGGCCTCAAAGTGCCGCAGCGAGAGGTTGTCAGGCGACAGTCCGCCCGACAGCGTGCCGGTGAATGCCGTCGCAGCGACGGAGAACAGTGGCGCCAGCGTGGCCGAGGCCACGACCGTGGCAAACAACAGCAAGACCGGCCAGCGCCATGCGCCCAGCGGCCGTGGTGCCACATCGGTGGGTTTGCCGGTACTGGTGGCATAGTCGCGCCCACTGGTCAGCCAGCGTTGCGCCAGCCAGGCCGTCATGGCCAGCCCCATCAGGATGACCGACAGCAGTGCTGCACCGGGCAGATCGACTGGCCAGTCGGAAAAGCGCCGCTCAATGCCAGTGACAAGTACGAAAAAGCCCGCGTTGGACGCCAGCACTGCCGGCGTGCCGTACTCCTCGATGGTCGAGGCGAACACCAGCAGCAGGCTTGCACCCAGCGCCGGCAGCGCCAGAGGCAGAGTGACCCAGACAAAGGCACGCCAGCGGCTGGCGCCAAAGATCTGCGCCACGTCCGCCAGTCGCGAGCCACTGCTGGCCACCGCGCGCGAGACGGCGAAATACACGGCCGGAAAAAGGTTGAGCGCCATCACCAGCACGACACCGGCAAACGAAAACAACAACGGGCCGAGGTGAATGCCCAGTATCTGCTGCGCATAGCCGCCAGGCTGCAGCAGCAAAATCCAGCCCATCGCGGCGATGTAGGGTGGCACCATGAAGGGCACGAGCAGCAGCAGATCCCACATGCGTGCAAACGGCACCTGAAACAGGCCGCGCAGCACGCCAAGCGGCACACCGATCAGCGCGCTGACCAGCACCACCGCCACGCCCAGTGCCAGCGTGTTGCCCGTCAGCTCCAGCAACACCGGATCGCCCAGTGTGGCGCTCAGATGTGACAGTGGCGCCGCCAGCGAGCCTTGCGCCAGCTGTGGAAACACCGCCTGCAGCAGGATGAACAGCAATGGCACGGCCACCAGCAGGCCAAGGGAGGCCGTGCACAGCGGTATCAGAAGGCGAGAGGCGCGCATGGAAAGGGCGTGAGAAAGGAGAAAAACGCAGGAACCCGCGCGTGCGGGCTCCCGGTGGCAGGCCGGGGTGGCCTGCAGGTCCAGACAAGGGTGTCATCTGCGCCTTGCTGTGGAGCAAGGCGGGAGAATGCCCGGCTTACTTGCGCTCAAACAGCGCGCCGAAGCGCTGCAGCAGCGCCTCACGCCCGGCGCGCTCCTGCGCATCCGCGGGGGGCAGTGTGGCGATGTCGGCCAGCTTGGGGCGCTTGGCCTCCACGTCCGCCCGGGCAGGAATCAGATAGGTCCTGGCCACCGCTTGTTGCCCCTCGTCGGAGAGTACGTAGTCGATGAACTGCTTGGCTTCGTCCTGTCTGGACGAGGACTTGAGGATCATCATCGGTCGGGCCGCCACGACGGTGCCGCTGGCCGGGAAAATGATCTCGACCTGCTCGCCCTTGGCCTGCGCGCCGTAGGTGATGTAGTCGACGGCGCCGAACACGGCGGCCTTGGCGCCCTGGAGCACCGGGTTGAGCGCTTGCGCATTGGCACCGGCGAGGTTCATGCCGTTGTCCTTGAGCGATGCAAACAACTGCCACGCCGCATCACCCTGCGCATTGGCCAGGCCCGAAAGCAGCTCCAGTGCGGTGCCGGACTGTGCCGGGTCGGGCATGTTCACTAGGTTGGCAAAAGGGGCCGTGGCCAGGTCGGCCCAGTCCGTCGGGCGCGGCGTGCCGCTGGCCGGATTCCAGGCAATGGCCAGTGCCGACAGGCCCTGCGCGACGTAGTTCGGCGCCTTGTACAGCGCAGGAACCTGCGCGGCGTTCGGGCTTTCATAGGGCAGCAGCCAGCCGCGGGCATCCAGATCAATGGCGCTGTCCCACGAGGCGGAGATCACCACGTCAGCCTGCGGATTGGCCGCTTCCGCTTCCAAGCGGGCCATGACCTTGCCGGTCGTGCCCTGAAACACCTCGACCTTGACGCCGCTTTGCGCCTCGAAGCCGGCAGCCAGCTCCTGCGCCAGCTTGGCCGGCCCGGCGGTATAGACGGTCAGGGCAAAACCCGCGTGCGAGGCCGCCAGAAGTCCGGCGGCCAGCAGGCCGCGCAGCAGGGGAGAAAGACAGGATTGCATAGGAAGTCCTTGAGGTTGTCGTGTGGGAAGAATCGGGCGAAGGGGGTGCACCTGCGCCATCACGCGGCGGCAGGTGCGGCGTCGAACCAGCGCAGCTGCGTCGCATCGACGCGCACGGCCACACGCGCGTGCAGCGGCAGCCGCTCGCGGCACCAGGTGTGCAGTTGTTCGCCACCGGGCAACGCAATGGCGGTGCGCCAGCGGCCGCTGCGGTACTGCTGGGCGGCGATATGGGCGGTCAGCGTGGGAGCGTCTCCAGTCGCGGTCGCCCCCGCTTGCTGCAGGGCGATGGCGCTGTCCGGCACCAGCAGCTGCCCCTGGTGGCTTGGGCCCGAGGCTGCCGCCATGTTGGCCTCGGGCAGCGTGACCTGCATCGTCGCGGCAGCATCGGTGTCCGTTTGAAGACGCACCACGCGGCCTTCGCGCCATGCCGGCAACACGGCGCCGAGCTTGAGAAAGCGCGCTACCTCCGCATTGGCAGGCTGACCCCAGAGCTGCTGCGGGCTGGCACACTGCCCGATGCGCCCGCTGAACATCACCGCCACCTCATCGGCCAGGGTGCAGGCTTCCTCGTGGTCGTGGGTGACGTAGACGGCGGTGGTGCCGATCTCGCGCAGCAGCAGGCCGATCTCGCTGCACAGACTCTCGCGCAGATCGCGGTCCAGATTCGAGAGCGGCTCATCGAACAGCAGCAGCGCCGGCTGCGCCACGATGGCGCGCGCCAGTGCCACGCGCTGCTGCTGCCCGCCCGACAGCTCGGCAGGCTGGCGATGGCCCATGCCGGCAAGGCCTACCTGCGCCAGTGCCCGGTCCACGCGCGCTTGCACCTGCGCGCGGGCCAGCCCCTGCATGCGCAGCGCAAACCCGACGTTGCCGGCTACGGTCATGTGCGGCCACAGCGCGTAATCCTGAAATACCATGCCCAGTCGGCGCTGCTGCGGGGGCGTGCACGCCTGCGGGCTGGCAACCTGCTTGCCATCGAAGTACAGCGCGCCGCCGCTGGGCTGGTTCAGCCCGGCGAGAATCTTCAGCAGCGTGGACTTCCCGCAGCCCGATGGTCCCAGCAGCGCCAGTACGCGTCCTGGCGCCAGTTCGAGGTCAATGCCCTTGAGGGCGTGAAAGCTGCCAAAGCGCTGTTGCAGCGCTTGCGCCGAAACGGCCACACCCTGCGGGCGATGGAAAGACTCTTGCATGATGGGCGCGCATGCTAGGCGCCCAATAAGGCAAATTCATGACAAGGGCCGCGCGGCGTGTCAGAAGGTCCTCAGCAGCGCCCACGAACGGCGCAGTCCTGCACCACTTCGCCATCGGCATTGCGCCAGCGCTTGGGGGATGTCGTGTTGGCTGATTGCGGTGCTGCTGCAGGCGCCACCGTGCCTTGCTGTACCGGCACCGGGGCCGTTTGCTGCTCCCCGTTTGCCGGATCGTACAGCACCGTGCTGCCGCCCACACCCACGCCAGCACGGGCACCACTGCCGCCGATGCGGGTCGATGCGCCCACGCCGGCAGAGCCGTGCACCTGGCCGCGCTGGTTGACACCAACGCCCACGCCCACTGGACCAGCGCCCACACCCGCACCGACGGAGACGCCGCCGCTGCCAACACCCACGCCCACGCCGACAGGGCCTATCGGCACGGTGACGCCCGCATACGGACTGGCGCAGGCTGTCAGCAGGACGCAGGCGGAAAGCGCCAGTAGTGCGGGCACGTGCCCGGGCAGCGACAGGTTGCGGAGGACTCGGGTGTGGGCAGGCATAGGCGATGGAGTGGCTGGCAGAGGAAAAGTTCGCGCTCAGTCCGCAGCCGTCAGTCCCAGGCGCGCGCGATGCCGCGCAATCTGCGTGCGGATCTGTGCCGGCGCGGTGCCGCCCAGGGTATTGCGGGCGTTGAGCGCGCCTTCCAGGCTGAGGGCATCGAACACGTCGGCTTCGATCGCAGGGTTGAACCGCTGCAGTTCTTCAAGTGGCAGTGCGCTCAGATCCACGCCGCGCTCGATGGCAATGCGCACAGCCAGGGCCACGGTTTCGTGCGCGTCACGGAACGGCAGGCCTTTCTTGACGAGGTAGTCGGCCAGATCGGTGGCGGTGGCGTAGCCGCGCTGCGCGGCCCGGCGCATGGCCTCGGCATTGACGGTAATGCCGCCTTCGAACGCGCCGGTCTGCGGGTTGCGCTGGCCACCGATCATCTCGGCAAAGATGCGCAGGGTATCGCGCAGGGTGTCGACGGTGTCGAACAGCGGCTCCTTGTCCTCCTGGTTGTCCTTGTTGTAGGCCAGCGGCTGGCCCTTCATCAGGGTGATGAGCGCCATCAGGTGACCGACCACGCGTCCGGTCTTGCCGCGTGCAAGTTCGGGCACGTCCGGGTTTTTCTTCTGCGGCATGATGGACGAGCCGGTGGTGAAGCGGTCGGCAATGCGGATGAAGCCGAAGTTCTGGCTCATCCAGACGATCAGCTCTTCCGAGAGGCGACTGACGTGCACCATGATGAGCGCGGCAGCGGCGGAGAACTCAATGGCGAAGTCGCGGTCGCTGACGGCATCCAGGCTGTTCTGGCAGATCTGCGGGTTGCCTTCGGCATCGACCATGCCCAGCGCGCGAGCCACGAAGGCGCGATCAAGCGGATAGCTGGTGCCTGCCAAAGCGGCGGCGCCCAGCGGCAGCGTGTTGGTGCGGCGGCGCACATCGGCCAGGCGCTCGCCGTCGCGCTGGAACATCTCCACATAGGCCAGCAGGTGGTGGGCAAAGCTGACCGGCTGCGCGACCTGCAGGTGCGTGAAGCCCGGCAGGATTACTTCCACATTCTGCTCGGCCACGCGCAGCAGGGCGCGCTGCACATCCTGCAGCAGTGCGCTGATGCCGTCGATCTCGTCGCGCAGCCACAGCCGCACGTCGGTGGCCACCTGGTCGTTGCGGCTGCGGCCCGTGTGCAGGCGCTTGCCGGCGTCGCCCACCAGCGCGGTCAGACGCGCCTCGATGTTCAGGTGCACATCTTCCAGATCGAGCTGCCAGGCAAACTGGCCGGACTCAATCTCGCTGGCGATCTGGTCGAGCCCGCGCTGGATGGCCGCCTCGTCCTCGGCCGAGAGAAGGCCCACCTTGTGCAGCATCCTGGCGTGGGCGCGGCTGCCAGCGATGTCGGCGCGCCACAGCCGCTGGTCGAAGAACACGCTGGCGGTGTAGCGCTTGACCAGCTCGCTCATTGGCTCGGCGAACAAGGCCGACCAGCCCTCGCTCTTGCTGGCAAGCTGGTTGGCAGACGGCTGGACTTGTTTGGGATCGGACATGGAAGTCGGGATAATGAATTGGACAGGGAGAAGCCGCGCGGCGCGCCGCAAGCGGGCATTCTAGTGCGCGGGGGTGGTCCCGGCGCACAGCCATAGACAGGCGGAACCACCATGCGACCGGAGGAAGGTTTATCGACACGCCGCGAAGCAAGACCTGCGGCGGCACGCGCGTTGCCCGCTGCGCTGGTGCAGATGCGCCCGCGTTCGCGGCTGCTGTTCGACGCCTGCCACACCGGGGTGGTGCTGCGCGCCCTGGCACTGATGCTCGTGCCCGCAGCCCTGCTGGCACTGTTTGGCGCAGGCAGCGCAGCAGCATGGCTTGGCGAGTTTGCCCAGCTGGTGGGAGTGGTGCTGCCGCCGACCTTGCTGTGGCTGCTGCTGTGTTGCGTGCTCAAGGGCTGGCTGGACCGTCAGGCCCGCTCCGTGCAATGGGGCGCAGTGCTGGTCACTGGCTGGCTGTGCGGACTGCTGGGGCACGCGCTATACAGCGCACTTGCGTTGCAACCGCCAGGGCCGCTCAACTGGCTGGCAGCGGGCTTGACCGGCATGGCCGCCGCGGCGTTGCTGACCAGCGTGCTCATCCTGCGGCAGCGCGCCAGCCAGCCTGCGGCCACGGTGGCCAGGCTGGCCGAACTGCAGTCGCGCATCCGGCCGCACTTTCTGTTCAACACACTCAACAGCGCCATTGCGCTGGTGCGGCAGGACCCGGACGCGGCCGAGCGCATGCTGGAGGACCTGAGCGACCTGTTCCACCATGCGCTCAAGGATGCAGCAAGCATCTCGAGCCTGGAGCGCGAAATTGCCCTGGCACGCCAGTACCTGCGCATCGAGGCCATGCGCTTTGGCCCGCGCCTGCGCGCAGCCTTCAGTGTCGACGACGCAGCACTTGTGGCCAGTGTGCCCCCTCTGCTGCTACAGCCGCTGGTGGAAAATGCCGTCAAGCATGGCGTGGAGCCCAGTGTCGAAGGCGGCGACATCCACGTGCTGGTGCGTCGGCGGGGTGACCAGGTGCGCGTGATCATCAGCAATACCGTGCCATCGCCCCGGCAGCTGCAGGCGGCGGCCCGCCGCGCCGGCAACGGCATGGCGCTGGCCAACGTGCGTGCCCGCCTGCAGCTGATGCACGATGTGCAGGCGGACTTCAGGACGCGCGTGCGCGAGGGCCGTTATGAGGTCGTACTGACCATTCCGGCGCGGCCGCTGCGTGGCCATGATGCCGAGTAGCCGCGAGATTGATCAAGATGCTGCATGTTCTGATTGTTGACGATGAAGCACTGGCGCGCCAACGGCTGCGTTTTCTGCTGGAGTCCTTATCTGAATTTCCCTGCGTGGTGCAGGAGGCCGCCTCTGTTGCGGCGGCGCAGCAGCACTTCAAGGCCGCGCAGGTGGACTTGATGCTGCTGGACATCCAGATGCCAGGCACCAGCGGCATCGAATGGGCCCGCGCGCTGCAGGCCGGCAAGGGCGCGCCGGTGGTCGTGTTCGTCACCGCGCATGCCGAGTTCGCCGCAGAGGCTTTTGACCTGCAGGCGGCCGACTACCTGACCAAGCCGGTGCGACTGGAGCGCCTGCGCCAGGCGCTGCGCCGCGCCATGCAGCTGCGCCCTGACGCGGCCATGGCCGCTCAGGCGGTTGCAGCGCAGCCGCCGCAGGAGGACTTTCTATGCATCCAGGACCGCCATCGCACCGTACGCGTACCGATTCAGGAGGTGCTGTGCTGCCGTGCCGAACTCAAGTACGTCACGGTGGTCACAGCTTCCCGACAGTACCTGCTGGATGAATCGTTGAACGGGCTGCAGCAGCGTTTTCCACAACATTTCCTGCGTGTGCACCGCAGTGCGCTGGTAGCGCGCGGCGCCATGCGGGGCCTAGTGCGCAGCCTTGCGCCGCAGGACGGCGAATGTTGGAGTCTGACGCTGGCGGGAACCACCGAAACCGTGCCGGTGGCGCGCCGCATGCTGGCCACGGTGCGCGCGCAGCTGCGGGGGAGCAGCGTGGCATGAAAAAAGCCGCGCGGCATGGCCGGCGCGGCTGCATTCATGAATCAGAACTGAGGCGCGGTGATCAGGTGATCGAAGCGCGGTAGATTGATTCGATCGAGGCTTCCAGCACCCGGTTGAATTCCTCATCGCTTTGCTGCGCCGACAGGCCTTCGGTGAGGGCGCGGCTGAAGCTGGCAATCACGCCCTTGTTGCGGGCCAGCCGGGCATTGGCCTCGTCGCGGCTGTAGCCGCCCGACAGCGCCACGACTTTGAGCACGCTGGGGTGGGCCACCAACTCGTCGAAGAAGCCGTCCACCTCCGGCAAGGTGAGCTTGAGCATCACCGGCGTCTCGGCGCTGACCTTGTCCAGCCGCGCCAGCAGGCCCTTCTTCAGTTCTGCCTCAATGGCCTGCTTGTCCGCAGCCTTGATGTCGACCTCGGGTTCAATGATCGGAACAAGCCCGGCTTCCAGCACCTGCTGCGCCAGCTCGAACTGCTGATCCAGCACGGCGGCGATGCCGGCGGCGTTGTTGGCCTTGATGACCGAGCGCTCCTTGGTGCCGAATACGCCCTTGGCCTTGGCGCGCGCCAGCAAGTCGGCCAGGCCCGGAATCGGCTTCATGAGCTGCACGCCATCGGCCTCATCCTGCAGGCCCTTGTCGATCTTGAGAAATGGCACGACCTGCTTGTCTTCCCAGAGGAAACGGGCCGCTTCCTTGCCGTTGAAGTCGCGATCCAGCGTCATCTCGAACAGGATGGCACCAAGCACGCGCCGGCCGTCAAACGCGGGGCTGCTGACGATGCGCGTGCGCATCTGGTGGACCAGGTCGAACATTTCGGCTTCATTGCTGTAGGCCGACTCCTCGATGCCGTAGAGCTTGAGGGCCTTGGGCGTGCTGCCGCCGCTCTGGTCCAGCGCGGCGATGAAGCCCAGGCCGCTGGCGATGCGATCGCGTTGTTCGGTGGTGGACATGTGGCGGAATCTCCTTGGAAGGGGTCAGTAATGTGGAATGCACCGATTCTATCGGGGCTGCGCCATCTGTCGGCTGACGACCATGTCCAGCACATCGACCACCGCGGGCTGGGCACTGCTGACCCGGGCCGGTGTGTAGCGGTTGATGCGCAGCACCGTCCACTCGCCCGGCGTGTGGGCGTAGCCCTCGATGGTGCCAGGGTAGACCTGCCAGGGGCCTTCAGCCCGGCGCAGGCCGGCATCGTCAAAGTCCACGCTGCGTACCTGCAGACATTGGCTGGGCTGGCCGTGCTGAGTGCACGCCACGGTATCGGGAGCGACCTCCAGAAATACCCGCTGGGGTGCGCTGCCAAAGCGCGTGGCATCGGTCGGCCTGCCCTGCAGCTGCCAGGCGCTGCCATCCGCAAAGTGCAGTGTGAGAAGAGGTGCAGTGTCGCCTACCGGGGCCGTTAGCGCCAGGCCGGTGGCATTTGACAGCTGGCGACCCACAGCGTCCTCGGCCTGCATCAGAGCCGTGTCCGAGCAGGCGCGCTTGGTGGCCATGGCCATGCCCACGTGCAGGGTGGTCTCGCCATCCCAGTCATAGCCGGCACCCATGTGGTTGCACAGGCCGCTGACGGTCAGCCGCTGACCATCGAACGTCAGCTCGACCGGCGCGGGCAGGGCCGGTGCCACGGTGTCGAACCAGGCCTGATCGGGGCCGCTGGCACTTCGCAGCTGCCAGTGATAAGCCCGCAGCAGGTGTTCAGGATCGGTGCTGTTCATGGATGGCTGGGCAGCAGTGCCGCCGACGGTTTGTGCGAACGCGGCCTGCGCGGCGGGCGCTGACGCGACCTGACTGGTTGGCGCCGCGTTGCAGGCAGCCAGCAGGCCACAGGCCAGGGCGAGATTCAGGTATCCAAACGTTGTGTGTTTCAGCATAGTGGAGCGATTGTCGAAAGCGCATGCAGGCGATGTACACCGCTTTGGCGCCTTCGGTAGGCTGCAATGGCAGCAGGCTCCCGCGTGCAAGCAGCGCGGGCAGTGGATAATGCCAAGTTTGTTGCATCCATGGCAGGCTGCGCCTGGCGCGGCCCAATAAGCCATATTGCATTACATGGGGCCTAGCGATCATGTCGGACATTCTCGAAAAAATCATCGCCGTCAAGCAGGAGGAGATTGCCGCTGCAAAAAAGCGCCTGCCGCTTGAAGTCGTGCGCGCCGATGCCGAAAGCCGTGTGCTGACGCGCGATTTCGAGGGCGCGTTGCGCCAGAAGATCGCTGCCGGACAGGCGGGCGTGATCGCCGAGGTCAAGAAGGCCAGTCCCAGCAAGGGCTTGCTGCGCGAGGATTTCATCCCAGCCGATATCGCGCAGAGCTACGCCTGGGGCGATGGCAGGACCAGCGCAGCGTGTCTTTCGGTGCTCACGGACCGGCAGTTCTTCCACGGCAGTGTCGACTACCTCAAGCAGGCCCGCGCCAGTGTGGCCCTGCCGGTGCTGCGCAAGGACTTCATGATCGACCCCTACCACATTTACGAATCGCGGGCGATGGGGGCCGATGCCGTGCTGCTGATCGTCGCGGCACTGGAAGATGGCCTGATGGCGGAACTGGAAGCCATTGCCCATGCGCTGGACATGGCGGTGCTGGTCGAAGTGCACGACGAAGCCGAGCTGGAGCGCGCGCTGCGCCTGAAAACGCCGCTGGTGGGCATCAACAACCGCAACCTGCGCACCTTCGAGACGCGGCTGGAAACCACGCTTGCCCTGCAGAAAGAAGTACCGGCCGATCGCCTGCTGGTGACCGAATCGGGCATTGCCACACGCGAGGATGTGCGCGTGCTGCGCGAGGCCGGCATTCATGCCTTTCTGGTCGGCGAGGCCTTCATGCGCGCTGCCGAACCCGGTGAGGCGCTGGCGGCGCTGTTTGGCTGATTGGTGGCACTTTTCTTGTCCAACAGGTGATTGTTATATGAGTGCAAACAAAGTGGTCTTCATTACCGGCGCCACGTCCGGGTTCGGGCGCGCCACCGCTCGACGATTCGCCGCCGCCGGCTGGTCACTGGTGCTAACAGGCCGGCGTCTGGAGCGCTTGCAGGCCTTGCAGCAGGAGCTGCAGGATCTGGTGCCCGTCCATGTGGCGGCACTGGATGTGCGCGATGCCGACGCCGTAGCCGCCGTCGTGGCGGCGCTGCCCGCGTCGATGCGGCCCATTACCGTGCTGGTCAACAATGCCGGCCTGGCGCTGGCGCCCGTGCCGGCGCAGGAGGTGGAGCTGGCGGACTGGCACACCATGATTGACACCAATGTCAAGGGTCTGGTCAACGTCACGCATGCGCTGCTGCCGCAGCTGATCGACACCGGCGCTGGCGCCAGTATCGTCAACATCGGCTCGGTTGCAGGCAGCTGGCCCTATCCTGGCAGCCACGTCTATGGTGCCACCAAGGCCTTCGTCAAGCAGTTTTCGTACAACCTCCGCTGTGACCTGGTGGCTACCGGCGTGCGCGTGACGGATCTGGCGCCCGGCATGGCCGAAACCGAGTTCACATTGGTGCGCACACGCGGTGACCAGGCTGCGTCCGAGCAGTTGTATCGCGGCGCCAATGCCCTGCAGGCCGAGGACATTGCTGAGCAGATCTTCTACATTGCCACGTTGCCGCCACACATGTGCATCAACCGGCTGGAGGTGATGCCGACGCAGCAGGCCTGGTCGCCGTTTCTGGTGCATCGCAAGGCGGGCTGAGCCGGCCTGCATTTCGTCCAAGTCCCCAGCCATCCTGCGCGTCGGCTTGGTGCGAGGATGCCACCGGCGCGCGCTGCGCCCATCGACGCGCAGGAAATTGGGAATGTCAGAACGGAATGTCGTCGTCCTCGAAGCCGTTGTCGAATGCGGCTGCCGGTGGGGCGGCGCTGCGTTGCGCTGCCGACGCCGGTGCAGCAGGCTGGCGCGCCGGCGCCGGGGCGCTGTTGCCGTAGCTGCCCTGGCCGCCGGCCTCTGCTGCGCCGTAGTTGCCGCCACCGCCTTCGCCGCGCCCGCCCAGCATTTGCATGTTGTCCACGCGGATTTCAGTGGTGTAGCGGTCCTGGCCCGACTGGTCCTGCCACTTGCGGGTGCGGATGCGGCCTTCGATGTAGACGGGCGATCCTTTGCGCAGGTACTGCGCGGCCACTTCGGCCAGCCGATCGCTGAAGACGAGGTTGTGCCACTCCGTCAGCTCGCGGCGCTCGCCGGTCTGGCGATCTTTCCAGGTCTCGGTAGTTGCCAGACTGACGTTGGCGACCTGGCCGCCGCTCGGGAAGGTGCGCAACTCCGGGTCGCGGCCCAGATTGCCGATGAGAATGACTTTGTTGACTGATGCCATGGGTATACAAGCGCAAAAGAATGCCGGGGGCAGGGTGCCAGGGCGTGTCGGGCAGCGCCCCCGCAGCAGTTGAAAGATTACGCCGCCAGCAGGTCCGTGTGGCCGACCGGCAGCGATGATCGACTATTGTGCCGTACCTGACTGTCTGGGGGCCAGCACAATTGTGATGCTGCTCAGCGCGACACGCCAAGCACCATCAGCCACAGTGGCACGGTGACCATGGAAAGCAGCGTCTGGGTGGTGATCAGCGATGCCATCAGGCGCGCGTCGCCGCCGAGCTGGCGGGCCATGATGTAGGCGTTCGGGGCGGTCGGCAATGCGGCGAAGAAGCAGGCCGCGATGGTCATGTCGTCGCTCACCGCGAGCCAGCGGCACAGCAGCCAGGTCAGGCTCGGCAGACCCAGCAGCTTCAGCGCGTCGGTCAGGATGACCGTCAACGGGTAGGCGCCCTGGAGCTGGAACACCAGTCCGCCTCCCACACACAGCAGGCCCAGACCCAGTGCGACGCCGCCGAGGATCTCCAGGGCGTTGGCGAGGAAAGCCGGCAGCGGCACGCCACTGAGGTTGGTCAGCGTCCCTGCCAGTGTGGCGAGAATGATGGGATTGCGCGCTAGGTTCCGTGCGATGGTGCGCGCGGTCACGCGCTGGCCGCTCCACCACGCCAGTGCAACCACGGCGATGACGTTGACCGGCGGCATGGCGATGGCCAGCGCCAGCATCACAAGTGCGGAGATTTCGGGCGGAAACACCAATCCCGCCACGGCCAGTCCGAAGTAGGTGCTGGGGCGGGTCGTGCCCTGCACAACCGAGGAGCGTGCCGGTGCGGGCAATGCACGCAACCCCCAGCGCAGGAGCAGCAGCGCCAGCAGCAGCATCAGCAGCACGGGTCCGATCACCAGCGTCGCCAGTGCCTTGAGCGTGGCGGCGTCCATCTGCAGCTGTGCCGTGCGCAGAAACAGCAGCGCCGGAAAGGCCACATAGAAAGTTAGCCACTCCAGCGAAGGAAACAGCGTAGGCGGAGTGTTGCGCATGCGCTTGACTGCCACGCCCAGTGCGATGATTAGAAATACCGGAGTGACGTAGGCCAGCATGGTGAGAAGGTCAGAGCGAGAGCAGTTCAGTTCTTTTCGGTCGGTGCGGCCACAAGCAGGACGACCGCGCGGGCCTGCATGGACTCCCCTCGGCCCACCGGGCCCAGGCGTTCGGCCGTCTTGGCCTTGACGTTGACCTGCGACTCTGCCAGTTCCAATGCCGTGGCGATGTGACGGCGGATGGCGGGCATGTACGGCGCCAGCTTGGGCGCTTGCGCAATGATGGTCGAGTCAAGATTGGCAATGCACCAGCCTTCGGCGCGCACACGTTGCCAGGCCTGTTGCAGCAACACGGTGGAGTCGGCCCCCTTGAAGGCGTCGTCGGTATCCGGAAAGTGGCGGCCGATGTCGCCCAGACCGGCTGCGCCCAGCAGCGCATCGGTGATGGCGTGCAGCAGCACATCGGCATCGGAGTGGCCGAGCAAGCCCTTGTCGTGGGCGATGGTAACGCCACCCAGAATCAGCGGGCGGCCTGCCACGAGGGCGTGTGTGTCCCAGCCCTCGCCGATGCGCAGCGCGGGCCAGAGGGGCGGAGATGAAGCGGATGCAGGGGTGTCCATAAGGAGGGGCTAAGAAGCGAGTTCAGGAAGTTGCCACTTCGCTGCGGGCGCGCAGGATGGCTTCGGCCAGCGCGAAATCTTCCGGATACGTGACCTTGAAGTTCTGGGCGCTTGATGGCACCAGCAGCGGGTGGTAGCCCAGGCGCTCGACCGCACTGGCCTCGTCTGTCACGTCCTGCAGGTCGGCAGCCAGCGCCTCGCATAGCAGGCCGAGCCGGAACATCTGTGGCGTCTGAGCCAGCCATTTGCCCTGGCGCGAAACGGTCTGCGCCACGCGCGCATCCGCATCCACGCTGCCGGGTTGCGCGTCGCGCTGCTGTTTGAGGGTATCGGCCAGCGGGAGGGCCAGCAGCCCGCCGACGGCATCATGGCGGCATCGGTCGATCAGCCGCTCCACCAGCGCAGGGGTCACCAGGCAGCGTGCGGCATCGTGCACCAACACCCAGTCGTGCGCCTGGGCACCGAGCGTTTGCAGGGCCGCCAGGCCATTGCGCACGGATTGCGCGCGGGTGGGGCCGCCGACGGCCTGCACGGTAACGCGCTGCGGCAGCGAGGTAGGCAGATGCGCCGCGCGCAGCGGGTCACCAGGGGCAACAACGACCAGCACACGTGCCAGTGCCTGCACCTGCACCAGCGCGTGCAGGGTGTGCTCCAGCAGGCTGTGCCCGGCGATGCGGCGGTACTGCTTGGGCTGGACGCCCGTGCCGGCGCGGCTGCCCTGGCCTGCAGCCGGAACCAGCGCCCAGGCACGCGCGGTGGCGGGGCGGTCAGTTTCGGCAGCGGCAGTCATGCGGCGATTGTAATGAGGCCAGCCGCCCTGCGCGGCGCGGTGGGGGGGCGGCTGGCACGTGCGAAGCTGGCATGGTTCTTGTGTAAAACCCGGTAGAGTGCCACGGTGCAGTACCGTTTGGCGCGGCGCGACGCCGCGCGCATTGATTCCCCACCATGACCGATTCGATCCGACTGTTACTCAACGGCCAGCATCTTTGCGTCGAAGGCGTGGCCCCAACCACCATGCTGCTGGCATGGCTGCGTCAGCAGCAAGGGCTCAAGGGCAGCAAGGAAGGCTGTGGCGAGGGCGACTGCGGTGCCTGCACCGTGGTGGTGGGCAGTTTGGTGGAGCCTGCGCAGACACTGCAGCTGCGCACCATCAACGCCTGCATCCAGCTGTTGCCGGCGCTGGATGGCAAGGCCGTGTTTACGGTCGAGTATCTCCAGCAGCTGGCTGGCGAGCACGCGCAGGGGCAGGACGCACCGCCTGCGCGCCAGACCATCCGGCTGCATCCGGTGCAGCAGGCCATGGTGGAGCACCACGGTTCGCAGTGTGGCTTCTGCACGCCGGGTTTCGTGATGTCGCTATGGCAGCTGTACGAGAGCTGTGCAGCCTCGGGGCAGCGGCCCGATCAGGGGCAGGTCGCCAGCGCGCTGACCGGTAACCTGTGCCGCTGCACCGGCTACCGGCCCATTATTGACGCCGGGCTGGCGATGTGCGAGGGGCCAAAAGTCCTGCTCGATCGCGAGGCCGTGCGTCAGCAGCTGCTGGCGCTGCAGCGCACCGAGTCGCTGGACTATGTAGCTGGCGGCGTGCATTTCCATGCACCGCGCTCGGCCCGGGAGCTGGCCGCTTTGCGTGCTGCCAAGCCTGCGGCGACACTGCTGGCCGGCTGCACGGACGTGGGCCTGTGGATCAACAAGCAGTTTCGCGACGTGGGTGATCTCATCTACACGCCGGCGGTGCAGGAGTTGCGCCGCTGCGAGACGGCGGAAGACGGCAGCCTGTGGATTGGCGCCGGTGTGGCCCTCAGCGACGCCTACGCCGCGCTGGTCCAGCACTATCCGGAGCTGACCGAGCTGTGGGAGCGCTTTGCCTCGACGCCCGTGCGCAATGCCGGCACGCTGGGCGGCAACATCGCCAACGGCTCGCCGATCGGTGATTCTGCGCCGCCGCTGATTGCTCTGGGCGCGCAGGTGCTGCTGGCCAGCCAGCGCGGCACGCGCGCCTTGCCGCTGGAGGGTTTCTACCTCGACTACATGAAAAAGGACCTTGCCCGCGACGAGTTCGTGCTGGCCGTGCAGGTGCCGCCACGCCCGGCAGGCGCTGGCCAGTTCGTGCTGCGCACCTACAAGGTCTCCAAGCGGTTCGACAGCGACATCTCGGCGGTCTGCGCTGCCTTCGCGCTCTGGCTGGAGGCGCCTGCGCAACCGGGTGCGGCTCCGACGGTTGCGGCCGCGCGCATTGCCTTCGGCGGCATGGCCGCGACCTCCCGGCGCGCGGCGGGCGCGGAGGCCGCCCTGACGGGCAGGCCCTGGGCGCCATCCAGCGTGCTGGCGGCGCAGCAGGCGCTGCGGCAGGATTTCTCACCGCTTTCGGATATGCGCGCCGCGCGCAGCTACCGCGAGCGCGTCGCGGCCAACCTGCTGCAGCGCTGCTGGCTGGAGACGCGCCATGACGCGCCGCTGTCGCCAGAGGCCACGCGCGCTTACCCGCAGCTGGCCTTGTTCGAGGCGCTCCAGCCCGCGCTGGGCATGGAGGTACGGTCATGAAGGCGCCCACACCATTCAGTACCGCATCAACCCAGGCGCTCTACAGCGCGTCGGTGCCGCACGAGTCAGCCCATCTGCATGTCAGTGGCCAGGCCGTCTACATCGACGATGCGCCAGAACTTTCGGGCACGCTGCACGCGGCGCTGGTGTTGAGCAAACAGGCCCATGCGCGCATCGTTGCCATCTCGACAGAGGCGGCCATGGCCATGCCGGGCGTGGTGGCGGTGGTGCGTGCGGAAGATGTACCGGGCGACGCGATGATCGGCCCGATTGTGCATGACGAGCCGCTGCTGGCCGACGCCCTGGTGCAGTATGTGGGGCAGCCCATTCTTGCGGTGCTGGCCAGCAGCCATGAACTGGCGCGGCGTGCCGCAGCCAAGGTGCAGGTGGACTATGCTCCATTGCCCGCAGTGCTGACCATCGCGCAGGCGCGCGAGGCACAGTCTTATGTGGTCGAACCACTGCATCTGGTGCGCGGCGAGCCGGATGCAGCGCTGGCGACTGCGCCCCGGGTGTTGCGCGGGCAGTGGCAGTGCGGCGGGCAGGAGCAGTTCTATCTGGAGGGTCAGATCAGCTACGCGATCCCGAAGGAAGACGGCACCATGCACGTGCTGTGCTCGACCCAGCATCCCAGCGAAATGCAGCACCTGATTGCCCACGTGCTGGAAGTGCCCAGCCACAGCGTGCAGGTGGAGATGCGCCGCATGGGCGGCGGCTTCGGGGGCAAGGAGTCGCAGTCGGCGCAGTTTGCCTGCATAGCGGCAGTGGCTGCGCGCAAGCTGGGACGGCCGGTGAAGCTGCGGCTGGACCGCGACGACGACATGCTGGCCACAGGCAAGCGCCACGACTTTCTCTACGATTACGCCATCGGCTACGACGATGAGGGTCGCATCCTCGCCGCCAAGGTGGAGATGGCCGCGCGCGGGGGCTACTCGGCGGATCTGACGGCACCGGTCATCACGCGCGCGCTGTGCCATTTCGACAATGCGTACTACCTGGAGCATGCCGACATCGCGGCGCTGGGCTGCAAGACCAACACGCAGTCCAACACCGCGTTTCGCGGCTTTGGCGGCCCGCAAGGTGCGCTGATGATGGAGTACGCGCTTGACAGCATCGCACGCGAGCTGGACCTGGATCCGCTGCTGGTGCGCCAGCGCAACTTCTATGGCATCGGCGAGCGCAACATCACGCCCTATGGGCAGAAGGTGGAGGACAACATCCTCCATGAGCTCGTGGCGCAGCTCGTCGAACAAAGCGACTACCATGCGCGGCGCCAGGCGGTTGCCGCGTTCAACGCCGACAACGACGTGCTCAAGCGGGGTCTGGCGCTGACGCCGCTGAAATTCGGCATTTCCTTCAACGTGGCGCACTTCAACCAGGCTGGCGCACTGGTGCACGTCTACACCGATGGCTCGGTGCTGGTGAACCATGGCGGCACCGAAATGGGGCAAGGGCTCAACACCAAGGTGGTGCAGGTAGTGGCCCATGTGCTGGGGCTGCCGGTCACGCGTGTGCGTGCCACGGCTGCCGATACCGGCAAGGTGGCCAACACGTCGGCCACCGCCGCTTCCACCGGCAGTGACCTCAACGGCAAGGCGGCCGAGCATGCGGCACTGCAGGTCAGGCAGCGGCTGGCGGCACTGGCAGCGCCGTTGCTGGGCGGCACGCCTGAGGACGCGGACCGGGTGCGTTTCGCCGAGGGCCAGGTCTGGCTGAATGCGCAGGCCATGGCGTTTGAAGCGCTGGTGCGCAAGGCCTACGAGGCACGCGTGCAGCTGTGGTCCGACGGCTTTTATGCCACGCCCGGCCTGCACTGGGACCGCGTGACGCTGACCGGTCACCCGTTCTACTACTTCGCCTATGGCGCAGCCGTCTCGGAAGTGCAGGTGGATACGCTCACCGGCGAATGGCGCCTGCTGCGCGCGGATGTGCTGCACGATGTGGGCAATCCCATCAACCCCGCCATCGACATCGGCCAGATCGAAGGCGGCTTCATCCAGGGCATGGGCTGGCTGACCACGGAGGAGCTGTACTGGCATCCGGAGACGGGCAAGCTGATGACCCACGCGCCATCGACCTACAAGATCCCGGCGGTGCACGACTGCCCGCCAGTATTCAACGTGCGGCTGTTCGATCAGCCCAACCGGATGGACACCGTGCTGCGTTCCAAGGCGGTGGGTGAGCCGCCGCTACTGCTGCCGTTCTCGGTGCTGTTGGCGCTGCGCGATGCGATCTCCAGCGTCGGGGGCCATCGCATCCAGCCGCCATTGCGCGCGCCAGCAACACCGGAGGCCATTCTGGATGCGCTCGATGCCGTGCGCACGGCCGCACAAAAGGATGGGTGAAAGGGGAGAGGCAGGGCTGGCTGCGGACTTCAGCGCCGGTCGGTCGTGGCAAGGTCGGCAGAGCGCTTCGACTGGCCCGCGGCCACACCGCTCCACAGCCGCAGGGTATCCAGATAGGTCTGCACCTGGAAGGCCTGTAGCTTGAGGTGGTAGTCCAGCTCCGCAATCTGGTCCTCCCAGGCCTCGCTCAGATGCGAGCTGAGGTCGGGCGGGGGCAGTTTCAGGTAGGCTTCGGACTCGCTGCCTTCACGATGCACGGTGGCGCCGGCATTGCGCGCGATGCGCAGCATCGGCGCGTTCTCACTCAAGGCGTGGATGTACAGCGTCTGCACACCCTTGTTGCGCGCATGCACCACTGCCCGCTCGTACAGCTGGGCGCCCAGCCCGCGGCCACGGTAGGCGCCCAGCACGGAAACGCCGAACTCCGCCGCTTGCAGGCGACCGGGCTGAGGCGCATCGAAGGCCAGGTGGGCCATGGCGATCAGCACCAGCTTGCGATTGACGACACCGTAGATCTCGTCGCGCGCGAAGTTCAGCGTTTCGACATAGCGCTCGATCTGGCTGTCTGATGCCGGATAGCCAAAGCGCAGGTAGCGGTCATGGGCGGACAGCGCCAGCAAGTGCGTGAGAATCTGCGGCCTGTGCATGGCATGCAGCACCCGGATGGGAACATGCAGGGGCTTGGCGCGGCGCGGGCGCAGCGCATCGCCGCGACGGGCGCCGTCGGGGTGTGCACTGGCAGCAGGAGGCAGGGTGTGCATGGCGGTTCGGGGACAGGGTCAGCAACCTCGATTCTAAGGGTAAACCCTGACTGGACTGCCATTGTGGTAGGCACCCTGCCGCGCGCATGGGCAAGCAGGGTGACCAGCTGTAGCCTGCGCGCCTCTGCCTTATCGGCCCTAGTCGGCGCCCAGCAGTGCACGCCGGTACTGGATGGCTTCGGCCAGGTGCGTGGCGGTCAGCGGCGCATCGTCGGGGTGGTCGGCATCCAGATCGGCGATGGTGCGCGCCACACGCAGAACCCGGTGCGTGGCACGGGCGGACCATCCCATCTTGTCCGCAGCTGCCTGCAGGAGCTGGTGGGCTGCAGCATCCAGTGGTGCGTGCATGGCCAGCGCCGAGCCGGTGAGTGCGTAGTTGTCGCACTGCTGGCGCCGATGCGCCCGCTGGCGAGCCTGTACCACCCGGTGGCGGATCGGCGCGCTGGCTTCGCCGCCGCGGGCGTGCAGCAACTGCGTGACCGGCAGTGCCTGGACTTCGATGTGCAGGTCGATGCGGTCGAGCAGCGGGCCGCTGAGGCGGCCTTGGTAGCGGGCTACCTGATCGGGCGTGCAGCGGCAGCTGCGCGTGGCACTGCCCCTGTAGCCGCATGGGCAGGGGTTCATAGCGGCAACAAGTTGAAAACGGGCGGGAAACTGCGCGTGGTGTGCAGCGCGGGCGATGTGGATGGTGCCGGTTTCCAGCGGCTCGCGCAGTGCCTCTAGCGCCGGCTTGGGAAACTCGGGCAACTCATCCAGGAACAGCACGCCGTGATGCGCCAGGGAAATCTCACCCGGTCGCGGCGGTGAGCCGCCACCGACCAGGGCCACGGCACTGGCCGTATGGTGGGGGCTGCGCAGCGGTCGCCTGCGCCACTGACCGTGCTCCAGAGTGCCCGCCACGCTGGCAAGCGCTGCCGCCTGCAGCGCTTCATCCTCGGGCAGTGGGGGCAGTAGGCCGACAAGGCGCTGCGCCAGCATGGATTTGCCCGCACCGGGCGGGCCTACCATCAGCAGGTGGTGGCCGCCGGCTGCCGCTACTTCCAGTGCGCGGCGGGCCGTCAGCTGGCCCTTGACGTCGGCCATGTCGGGATAGTGCGGTGCGGCCATGGACTCAGCCGGCGGTGCTGCTGCACACAGCTGCACCTGGTGCGCCTCGCTGTCCTGTACGGCCCGCAGGTGGGCCACGACCTCCAGCAGATGGTCCGCTGCCAGCACCACGCCGCCTGGCACCAATGCGGCCTCGCTGGCGCTCTCGCGCGGCAGGATCCAGTGCGGGGGCGCCTGTTCGGCGTTCGCCGCAGGCGCCCGCTCGTGCGTTGCCGTGCGGTGGTCGGCCAGCACCATGGGCAGGGCGCCGCGAACGGGCCGCAGCGCGCCGGAGAGCGAAAGCTCCCCGGCGAATGCGTAGCCTTGTAGCGCCTGCACATCGATCTGGCCGCTGGCAGCGAGGATGCCCAGGGCAATCGGTAGGTCAAAACGGCCGGAGTCTTTCGGCAGGTCTGCCGGTGCGAGGTTGACAGTGATGCGCTTGTTGGTGGGAAACTCCAGCCCGCTGTTGAGAATGGCTGAGCGCACACGCTCGCGCGCTTCGCGCACTTCCACGTCGGCCAGTCCCACCAGCGTGAAGCTGGGCAGGCCGTTGGCCAGATGCACTTCGACGGTGACTGCGGGGGCATCGAGCCCGAGCAGAGTACGGCTGTGGAGTAAGGCCAGCGCCATGGTGTTTCACTCTATTGGTGCAGAGTGGGGCTGTAAGCCCCAATTAAGTGCATTGCCTGATCTCCCGTTCTAATTCGGTGCATCGTTATGGATGGGCGGCAATCAGGCGGTTGCACGCCTGCGCGGAGAGCCTTACAGGTTGTATGCATTAGGCGCATACGCCAAAAAGGTGCGCTCGGCTCGCTGCCAGCAGGCAGGCAGCGGCAGCTAACTTCTGTGGCAATGTGCGGCAACTGTGACGGCATGTTGGCACGTTCCGTGCATTCATGGTTTGCGCCTTGCGCTCAATTCCTCTCTGCGCTCTGCTGGCAAGCAGGTCCGGTTACCGGCGCGAGGCCCTTTTATCCACCTTTTTCTAGACCCGCAGGGCCTTTCATGGACTGGCCCTTTCAGCAGGAGTAGTGCACATGAAAATGGTATCGGCCATCATCAAACCGTTCAAGCTCGACGAGGTGCGTGAGGCGCTTTCGTCGATTGGTGTGCAAGGCATCACCGTCACTGAAGTCAAGGGATTCGGCCGCCAGAAGGGCCATACGGAGCTCTACCGCGGCGCCGAGTACGTGGTCGATTTCCTGCCCAAGATCAAGATCGAGGTGGCCGTGCCCGATGAGACGGTAGACCAGGTCGTGGAGGCCATCGAAAGCGCCGCGCGCACCGGCAAGATCGGCGATGGAAAGATTTTCGTCTCTGCGCTGGAGCAGGTGGTGCGTATCCGTACCGGTGAAACCGGCGCGGATGCGGTCTGAGGCCTCGGCAGATTTCCAACGTATTCCCAATGTCTTGACACGTGAAGGATTAGCGCTCATGAACAAACGACTTGCGACTGCGCTGGGGCTGGGCGCCCTGGCAGCAACTCCTCTGGCACTGGCGCAGGAAGCTGCACCGGTTGTTGCCGAAATCGTCTCCGCGGTAGCCGAGGCGGAACCGGCCATCGATACGGGCGATACCGCCTGGATGCTCACCTCGACGGTGCTGGTGATCCTGATGAGCATCCCTGGCCTGGCGCTGTTTTACGGCGGTCTGGCACGTTCGAAGAACATGGTTTCCGTGCTGCTGCAGGTGCTGGCGGTGTTCTCGCTGATCACCTTGCTGTGGGCGGTATACGGTTTCTCGCTGGCTTTCGGCGGTGAAGGTAAAGTCTACGGCTCGTTCGACTACGTGTTCCTCAAGGGCATCACGCCCGACACCATCTCGTCGGCGCTGTCCACCATTCCGGAATTTGTCTTTGTGTCCTTCCAGGCAGCCTTTGCCGCCATTACAGTGGCACTGGTGGTCGGATCGCTGGCCGAGCGCGTCAAGTTCGGTGCCGTGATGGTCTTCTCCATCATCTGGTTCACCTTCAGTTACCTGCCGATGGCGCACATGGTCTGGGGCGGCGGCCTCCTTGCGGAGGATGGTGCGCTGGACTTTGCCGGCGGCACCGTGATCCACATCAATGCCGGGGTGGCCGGTCTGGTGGGCGCGTACGTGCTGGGCAAGCGCGCCGGTTACGGCAAGGAAGCGCTGGCACCGCACAACCTGGCCTTCACGATGATTGGCGCCTGCCTGCTGTGGGTCGGCTGGTTCGGCTTCAACGCCGGTTCTGCTGGGGCTGCCAATGGCGTGGCTGGCCTGGCCTTCATCAACACCATCGTGGCGACTTCCGCCGGTGTGCTGGCGTGGCTGATCGTGGAATCACTGGCCAAGGGCAAGCCTTCGCTGCTGGGCGGTGCCTCCGGCGCCGTGGCAGGTTTGGTGGGTGTCACGCCTGCTGCCGGCTTCGTCGGCCCAGTCGGAGCCATCCTGATCGGTGCGCTCTCCGGTGCCGTGTGCGTCTGGGGCGTCAGTGGTCTCAAGCGCATGCTGAACGTGGATGATTCGTTCGATGTTTTTGGCATCCACGGTGTGGCTGGCATCATCGGCGCGCTGCTGACCGGCGTATTCGTGTTCCCCTCGCTCGGAGGTGTGGGCGTGGACGATGTGACCATGGCCGGTCAGGTCTGGATCCAGCTCAAGAGCGTGATCGTCACCGTCATCCTCTCCAGTGTTGTGGCATTCATCGCCTTCATGGTCGCCAAGGCCACCGTGGGCCTGCGCGTCTCGGCCGAAGCCGAGCGTGAAGGTCTGGATCTGACCTCGCATGGCGAGCGCGCCTACAACAGCTGATCGGGCACTGGCGTGCGACCGAGACCGCCCGGGAGACCGGGCGGTTTTTTTGCATGGTGACGTCGTTGTTCACGCATTTGACACAGGCAGGCGCTAGCGTGTCTGTCTCTCTGAACAGGTTCTCACACCGCAGCCACCATGGACGAACGTACGACCTTGAGTCACCACGAACAAGTTCTGCGCAGCATCGGGCGCGAGCTGATCGACAGCTATGACGAGGAACTGGAGCAGGAAATCGACGATGCCCGCCTGGGCGATGCCACGGTTCTGGAATCGCTGGGGATCACTGACGACGCGCCACAGGGGCAGCTGGGGCGCCAGACCTATTTCCGCGAGTTGCTGCGTCTGCAGGGCGAGCTGGTCAAGCTGCAGGACTGGGTGCAGCACACCAAGGAGAAGATCGTCGTGATCTTCGAGGGGCGCGACTCGGCCGGCAAGGGCGGGGTGATCAAGCGCATCACCCAGCGCCTGAACCCCCGCGTGTGCCGCGTTGCCGCCTTGCCCGCACCCAATGACCGCGAGCGCACGCAGTGGTACTTTCAGCGCTACGTCACGCACCTGCCCGCTGGCGGCGAGATCGTGCTGTTTGACCGCAGCTGGTACAACCGCGCAGGGGTCGAGAAGGTCATGGGCTTTTGCACGGATGCGCAGTACGAGGAGTTCTTCCGGTCCGTGCCGGAGTTCGAGCGCATGCTGGTGCGCTCGGGCATCCGCCTGATCAAGTACTGGTTCTCCATCACCGACGAGGAGCAGGAAGCGCGCTTTCTGGCGCGCATCCACGATCCGCTCAAGCAGTGGAAGCTCAGCCCGATGGACGTGGAATCGCGCCGCCGCTGGGAGGACTACACCAAGGCCAAGGAAGTGATGCTCGAGCGCACCCACATTCCCGAGGCGCCGTGGTGGATCGTGCAGGCGGTAGACAAGAAGAAGGCGCGCCTGAATTGCATCAGCCATCTGCTGGAGCAGATTCCGTACGAGCCCGTTGCCCATCCGCAAGTCGTGCTGCCGCCGCGGGTCTACCACGCCGACTACACCCGCCACCCGGTGCCAGCGCACATGTACGTGCCGGAGCGTTACTGAGCGAACAGGTACTTACACATAGTGCTGCGGCGCGGTCTCGGCCAGCGCGTCGAGGTGCGCCACGTCGCCCCAGGCCAGCAGCGTGAGGGTTCCCGCTGCCCAGAGCATCCGGTGGATGGAGGTGTTCTCAATGACCCAGCTGCGGCTGACCTGCAGATCCAGGCCTGCGGCATGGCGGTAGAGGATGTCCAGCACGCCGCCATGCGCGACCAGCACGATATGCTGGCCGGCATGCCGCGCCGCAAGTTGATCCACGGCATGCAAAACCCGGTCGCGGAACATCTGCATGCTCTCGCCGCCTGGCGGGCGGTAGGCAGCATCACGGGACTTGAAGGCCTTGGCGAGCGTTGCATCCTGTGCGCAGATCTGTTCAATGGTCTGCCCCTGCAAAACGCCAAAACAGCGCTCGCGCAGGTCGGCATTCGGCAGCAGCGGTGCGCTGGTGGTTTCCTGCAGCGCCTGTGCGGTCTGCCAGGCACGCTGCAGGTCACTGCTGTAGATGACGTCCGGTGCGCTGTCGGCCAGCGCCTGGGCCATGCGCCCGGCCTGTTGTCTGCCCCGTGCGTTGAGCGGGATGTCGGTGTGGCCCTGGATGCGCGCGCTGTGATTCCAGTCGGTTTCGCCGTGGCGGATCAGTGTCAGGCGGGTAGCCGCCATGGGCAGTTCATCTGGCGCCTCTTCCATCGGCGTGTGGGGGGCATTCATGGCACGATTTCGTGGCGAATGCGCCGGACACCCTGTGGCGGCGTCGGAAAACCATCCAGCGCCGAGCGGAACAGCGCGCGGTAGATGGCCTCGTCGTTGGTCCAGATGTCGTCATAGCGGGCCGATGTCTCGTAGACCACGTTGCCTTCGCTATCGCGCAGGATCAGGCGCACCTCGCGCACGTACAGGGTGGGCGGACGATCGCGCCAGCCGCCCCAGTAACCGAAGGCAGGATTCCAGCCCCAGGGGCCATAGCCGAGTCCGAAGCCGAAGTTGCTGTAATACGGCCAATCGGGCAGGTAGGCGTTGGCGTAGGCGCCAAGTTCGAGCCGCAGTGCGCCGTTTGTGTCGTCGCGCTGCATGCCCACGCGCGCCAGCTCCTCGGTGGCGATGCGCTCGATCATGGCGCGAAACGGGCTGTCAATCTGCTGTGAAGGCAGCCGCTGGAGCCGATAGGTTGGAGGCTCCGGCATGGACGCCAGCGTGGAGAAGGTGCGCACGTCGTTATCGATCACGCGGGTGCTGCTGCAGCCAGCCAGCGCCAGGGTGATGACTGCCAGCACGAGTATCAGCAGACGATAGCTTGCCTGTGGCAAGGAAGACAAGCTGCGATCCGTCATGATGCGTCTCCTCTGGTTGGTTACCCCGGATCCCTCAACGCACAACGGTGCGCTGCGGTGTACACCGTCACCCGCAGGCCGAACGAGCCAGGTCCGTCTGCAGCTGGATGGTAATGCCCAGCGTATCACCACTGGCAGCTGGCACGAACTTCTCGGGGAAGCTGTCAGGGTCAAAGGCCATGTCGCCGCCGGGCTCGGCCACGCCAGTGGCACGCGCGCCCTTGAAGTCGTGCAACTGCGGGTCCATCATGTGCGTGGTGACGATGTTGCCCATGGCGCGGAACATGCTCTCCAGGCGGCCGGGATACTTCTTGTCCCACTCGCGCAGCATGTCGCCGACGATCTGGCGCTGCAGGTTGTCCTGGCTGCCGCAGAGGTTGCAGGGGATGATCGGGAACTGCTGGTACTCGGCCCACTGGCGGGTGTCCTTTTCCGGGATATAGGCCAGCGGGCGGATGACCACGTGCTTGCCGTCGTCACTGACGAGCTTGGGTGGCATGCCCTTCATGCGCCCACCGAAGAACATGTTCAGAAGCAGGGTCTGCAGGATGTCGTCGCGGTGGTGGCCCAGCGCAATCTTCGTGCAGCCAAGCCGGTCGGCCACCGAATAGAGGATTGCGCGGCGCAGCCGGCTGCACAGCCCGCAGGTGGTCTTGCCCTCGGGAATGACGCGCTTGACGATGCTGTAGGTGTCCTGCGTCTCGATGTGGAAGTCCACCCCTTGCGCGCGCAGGTAGTCCGGCAGGATGTGGTCGGGAAAGCCCGGCTGCTTCTGGTCCAGGTTGACGGCCACGATCTCGAAGCGGATGGGGGCGCGTTTTTGCAGCTTGCGCAGGATGTCCAGCAGGGTGTAGCTGTCCTTGCCGCCGGACATGCACACCATGACCTTGTCGCCGTCCTCAATCATGTTGAAGTCGGTGATGGCGCGCGCGACCTCGCGGCACAGACGCTTTTCCAGCTTGATCGCTTCGCGCCGTGCCTTGTCGGCACTTGATACGCGGGAGGCAGGCTCTGCAATGGTGTTCATGATGGGGATTCCTCAAACTCCGTGGTCAGGCTGGACGGCCAAGCCCTGCCTGCACATTCGCTGAAGGCGGTGCAGGCTGAATGCCGGCCGCTGGTGCCGATGGCAGCGGCGGTGCTGCCAGGGCTGGGCGATCAGAACGCCCAGTCCTCGTCGGCCGTGGCCTCGGCCTTGCCCATGACGTAGCTGGAGCCCGAGCCGGAGAAGAAGTCGTGGTTCTCGTCGGAGCCGGGATTCAGGCTGGCCATGATGGCGGGGTTCACATCCGTCATGCTGCTGGGAAACAGCGCCTCAAAGCCCAGGTTCATCAGCGCCTTGTTGGCGTTGTAGTGCAGGAACTTCTTCACGTCCTCGGTCCAGCCGACGCCGTCATACAGGTCTTCGGTGTATTTGACCTCATTGTCATAGAGGTCGTGCAGCAGCTCGTAGGCGTAGTTCTTGACTTCGTCGCGACGCGCCGGTGACGCCTTCTCGTAGCCCTGCTGGAACTTGTAGCCGATGTAGTAGCCGTGCACGGCCTCGTCGCGGATGATCAGGCGGATCAGGTCGGCGGTATTGGTCAGCTTGGCGCGGCTGGACCAGTACATTGGCAGGTAAAAGCCCGAGTAGAACAGGAAGGACTCCAGGAACACGCTGGCAATCTTGCGCATCAGCGGATCGTCACCGCGGTAGTGGCCGATGACAATGCGGGCCTTTTTCTGCAGGTACTCGTTTTCCAGGCTCCAGCGGAAGGCATCGTCCACGTCCTTCATCTGGCACAGTGTCGAGAAGATCGAGCTGTAGCTCTTGGCGTGCACGGCCTCCATGAAGGAAATGTTGGTGTAGACCGCTTCTTCATGTGGCGTGACGGCATCGGGGATCAGGCTCAGCGCGCCCACCGTGTTCTGCACGGTATCCAGCAGCGTCAGGCCGGTGAAGACGCGGATGGTCAGCTCCTGCTCCTGCGGCGTGAGCGTGGCCCAGGAGGGAATGTCGTTGGACAGCGGCACCTTCTCGGGCAGCCAGAAGTTCGAGGTCAGGCGGTTCCAGACTTCCAGGTCTTTCTCATCCTGAATGCGGTTCCAGTTGACGGCCTGTACCAGATTGGGAATCAGCGTGGGTTCATTCAGTGGCGGGATGGACATGGCAAGCGTTAAGCGAAGATGGTGTGGAAAAGGATGTCGGTACGAAGCGCGTACTCTCCTTGGTGTTCCAGAACTCGAAGTAGCAATTGTCGCCCATTCTGGCCCAGTTGCCCGGGCTGCTGCCAGGATCGGGAAAAGCAGGCGGGCTAAAATGGTCGCTTTGCCTTTTGCTGCTGCGCGTTGCGTCAGACTGCTCAGTTGCGGTGTGGCGCAGGCCGGCTTCTGCCATGCTCACCTTTCAGCAAATCATTCTTACCCTGCAGAACTACTGGGACCAGCAAGGCTGCACCCTGCTGCAGCCCTATGACATGGAAGTGGGTGCGGGCACCAGCCATACGGCCACGTTTCTGCGGGCCATTGGCCCCGAGCCGTGGCGTGCCGCCTATGTGCAGCCCAGCCGTCGACCCAAGGATGGCCGCTATGGCGAGAACCCCAACCGCCTGCAGCATTACTACCAGTACCAGGTCGTGCTCAAGCCGGCGCCAGCCAACATTCTCGATCTGTATCTGGGCAGCCTCAAGGCGCTCGGGTTCGATCTGCAGCAGAACGACATCCGTTTCGTCGAGGATGACTGGGAGAACCCCACGCTGGGTGCCTGGGGGCTGGGCTGGGAGGTCTGGCTCAACGGCATGGAGGTGACCCAGTTCACCTACTTTCAGCAGGTTGGCGGGATCGACTGCCGCCCCATCACTGGCGAGATTACCTACGGGCTGGAGCGGCTGGCGATGTACCTGCAGGGTGTCGAGAACGTCTACGACTTGGTCTATTCCAAAGCGCCGGACGGCAGCGTCGTCACCTACGGCGACGTGTTTCACCAGAACGAGGTGGAGCAGTCCACCTACAACTTCGAGTACTCCGACGTGGACTTTCTCTTTGGCGCCTTCAGCGCTTATGAGAAGGAGGCACAGCTGCTGATGGACAGGCAATTGGCCCTGCCCGCCTACGAGCAGGTGCTCAAGGCCGCCCACACCTTCAACCTGCTGGACGCGCGCGGCGCGATTTCCGTGACCGAGCGCGCCGCATACATCGCGCGCATCCGCAATCTTGCGCGCAGTGTGGCGCGCAGCTACTACGACAGCCGCGAACGCCTGGGCTTTCCGATGGCCCCGCGCGAGTGGGTGGCGCAGATTGCCAAGGCGGCTTGAAAGGGACGTGAACAGGTCCTAAGCATCGCCCATCTGCGCCTCGATGATGTCGGCAACCAGTTCGATCAGCCGATCATCCGTACCCAGTGCGGGGGCAAGGGCGATGGTCAGGTCCGGATGCTGCGCGGCCAGCTCATCGCGCAGGCGCGGCAGGTCTTGACGCGCATGCGTTCCCATGCCCAGAAAGACCGGATAGATCCACACCGTACGCAGTTGCGGGTGCTGCCCGCGTAGCTGTTGCATGGCGCCTTCCAGGTCCGGCTTGCTCAGCTCCAGGTAGGCGCACAAAACGGGTCGGTCTGCCCGTCGCCGGCGCAGTGCATCGGCCATGCGCTCCATGGGCTCGCGCCAGAGCGGATCGCGCGAGCCGTGACCAAACAGGATGACGCCGGTATGTTGCAGGGAAGCGGTGTTGTCAGGACTCATTGGCGACGCACCATATGCAGAAACACGCCGATCGCCAGGGCGCTGTACAGCAGGGCGGGTGTTGCCGCCGTCAGCAGCGGCGACCAGTTGCGCAGGGTGCCGGCGTAACCGAGGACGTTGTTGAGCAGCAGGTAGCTCACCCCGACCAGAATGCCCACGAACATCTGGCTGACCATGTTGCCGGTGCGAAAGTGCAGATAGGCAAACGGCAGCGCCAGCACCACCATGACCAGACAGCCCAGCGGGTAGAACACCTTGCGCCACAGCTCCAGCTCGAAGCGCTGGGTCGCCTGCTCGTTGGCGCGCAGATGCGCGACGTAATCGAACAGCTGCATGGTGGACATGCCGTCAGGCTTGAGAATGGCAGCATTGACCATCTCGCGCGTGATTGCGGTGGGCCAGCGCAGGGTGTCGAGGCGGTTGACCTGCAGCGGCTGCACGTCGCCACTGAGCGAGCCGTCCGGCTCGAAGGTCAGCGCCGGCTGCTGCGTGGGCAACACCTCCTCCTGCACCGCATGCAGCTGCCAGGCATCGGGCAGGATCTGGGCACGCTCGGCACGCAGCTGGCGCGCCAGCTTGCCGTCGGGCGCAAAGGTGTAGATGCGGATGCCCTGCACTTCGCCATCGGTGCGCAGTGCCGTGACGCTGACGATGACCGAATGGTCCTGCTGGCGCTCGCGTAGCCAGGCGCCCTGGCCGCCGCCAGCAACGATCTGACCGCCCACATGTTGGGCGCGCAGCAGCTGGGCCGAGCGCTCGGCCCAGGGCGCCACGTAATCGCCGAGCACGAAGGTCATGGCGGTAAACAGGGCACCGACGGACAGCAGTATCGCCAGAGCCCGCCCCGGGCCCAGGCCGGCCGTGCGCAAGATGGTGAACTGCGAGGTGCGCGCATAGCGCACCATCACGAAGATGCTGCCTATCAGTACGCAGATGGGCAGCAACTCGTACAGGTGCTGCGGCGCCGAGAAGGCCATGTGCGTGAGCATCTCCAGCAGCCCATAGGTCTGCGCGCCGGTGCGGTTGACGAAGCGGCTTTCGCTGATGAGGTCGAAAAACAGTAGCAGCGCGAGAAACGCTGCCGTGGTCATTGCCACTGCAGCGATGATTTCCGACTGCAGCATGCGCGTGACGATCTTCATGCCGCCGCCCTCCTGCCCGGCCAGAGCCGCCGCAGCGACCATTGCGCGTTGCGCATGGCCAGCCACGCCACGGCCAGCAGGAAGATGCCACCGTGCAGCAGCACCAGCCACAGACCACCTGCAATGGCGCCGCGCGCCACCCAGCTCTCCCCGAGCGAGAGCAGGTTGAAGTAGACGATGAACACCAGCAGGGCTGTCACCAGATGACCGGTGCGGCCCGAGCGTGGGTTGCCGCTGGTCAGCGCCAGCGCCAGCAGCACGTAGTTGATGGCCGCCAGGATCAGGCCAATGCGCCAGGCCAGTTCGGCTTGGGCGGCAGGGTCGGACGACTGGGCCAGCAATTCCAGGGTCGGCGTGGTTTGCACGGAAGTCTCCGCAGTGCTGATGGGTTCTTTGTGCAACAGGACCTCATAGCGCTCGAAATCCGCCACCCGCAGCGCCGGCGCGTCACCGCGCAGTTGTTCGATGCGCTGGCCAGAATCCAGTGTCACCCAGGTCTGGCCCTGCTGTTGCACGAGGCTCGCTTGACGCGCCGTGGTAACCGCACTCGTGTCGACCTTCTCCTGGGCAAAGAAAATCTGCTGCGCATGCTCCAGCGAACTGCTGTCGCGGTCCACGAAGAACACGCTGTCGCCGCTGGAGGACACCTGGAATTCCCCCGGAGCGATGCGGTCGAGGTCACTGCGCTGCTGGAACTGGTGGCGCAACTCCAGCACCTGCGCCTGCGACCATGGCCAGCTCACCAGCGACAGGCCGCCAATGGCCAGCACAATGGGCATGGCAAAGCGTGCCAGCGGTGCAATGAAGCCGCTCAGCCCGCGGCCGCTGGCAAACCAGACCACCATCTCGCTGTCGCGGTACATGCGCGCCAGCGTGCCAATGATGGCCACGAACATGCTCAGGCTCAGCACGATGGGCAGGTAACCCAGCACGGTGTAGCCCATCACCAGCATAATGTCGGAAGGCCCGACCGCGCCACGACTGGCCATGCGCAGCGAACGAACCAGCATCAATGTGACCACCACGGTCAGCAGCACCGTCACGGTGCCGAGAAAGCTGCGCGAGAGTTCTTTGCGCAGGGATGCGTCAAACAACATGGGTTGGGTTTTCCGAATTGCTTTTGTTATCGATTTCGACTGGAGGAACGCGCGCCATGCCCACTTCGCTGGAACTCAAATCCCTGAATCTGGCCTCCGCCGCCAAGGAGAAGGCCGACTTGCTGCTGGTGCTGGTGCCCGGCAGCTACCAGCCAGGGAGCCAGGCATCGCAGAAACAGGGCAAGCGCACCGCCAGTGCCGCAGCGCAGCCGCCACTGGAGGCGACGCTGCACGCAGCGCTGCAAGCCGGTGATCTGGAGCCTGCCAAGGCCGGCCAGACGCTGGCACTCTACAGTGTCGCACAAGTCGCTGCACGCAAGGTCGTGCTGGCGTCAACTGCTACGGGCAATGCGACCGATCTGCGCAAGGCCCTGTCGGGCTGTGAGAGTGCACTGTGCCACAGCAGCGTTGGCAAGGCTGTGGTCGTCAACCTTGACGCCGCAGCCGATGCCTCGGCGCACTATGCCGCAGCTGTGACGCTGGCCACGACCAGCTACCGCTATACCGCCACCAAGCCCAGCGAAAAACCACTGGCGCTGCAAAAGCTGGTGTATGGCGTGGCCGATGCCGCCGCCGCGCGGCAGGCGTTCGAGCGGGCGCAGGCCGCTGCTGCCGGCGTGGCCCTGGCGCGTGAGCTGGGCAACCTGCCGGCCAACCATGCGACGCCGTCGTACCTGGCAGATACGGCACGCACGCTGGCCAAGCACAAGCACATCACGGCCAAGATCCTTGGCCTGCGTGAGATTTCGCGGCTCAAGATGGGGGCATTTCTCGCCGTGGCACAAGGGTCGGCCACGCCGCCCCAGTTCATCGAGCTGCAGTATCAGGGGGCGGCCAAGGAGCAGGCGCCAGTGGTGCTGGTGGGCAAGGGGGTGACATTCGATACCGGAGGCATTTCCATCAAGCCGGCAGCAGGCATGGACGAAATGAAGTTCGACATGTGCGGCGCCGCCAGCGTGTTGGGCGTGTTCGAGGCGTTGGCAAGGCTGCAGCCAGCCATCAACGTCGTCGGGCTGATTCCTGCCACGGAGAACATGCCCGGCGGCAAGGCGGTCAAGCCCGGCGATGTGGTCACCAGCATGAGCGGGCAGACCATCGAGATCCTCAACACTGATGCGGAAGGCCGGCTCATTCTGTGCGACGCGCTGACCTATGCCGATCGCTTCAAGCCCCGTGCCGTCATCGATATTGCCACGCTGACTGGCGCCTGCGTGATTGCCCTGGGTGGCGTGCGCAGTGGCCTTTACGCCAGCGAGGATGCGCTGGCCGATGCGCTGCTGCAGGCCGGCGAGCAGGCGCAGGACCTGGCCTGGCGCATGCCGCTGGACGAAGATTACGCCAGTGGGCTCAAGAGCAACTTTGCCGACGTGGCCAACGTGGCCGGACGCGAGGCCGGCTCTGTCACGGCGGCGAAGTTCCTGCAGAAGTTCGTCGGCAACTGGCCCTGGGCGCATCTGGACATCGCCGGCACGGCCTGGAAAAGTGGCGCGGCCAAAGGGGCGACCGGTCGGCCTGTGGGCATGCTGCTGCATTACCTGCTGAGCCAGGCGGAGCATGCCGCCCCGCCCAGTGGCACTGGCGGGAAAACGCGCGCCAGGAAAGCCGCTTCACGCCGCACGGCCTGACCGCGGTATACGGCGACTACGCGCTCATCTGCTGCAGCGCGCGGCGCAGGCGGCGGACTTCTTCCATCAGGTCTGCCGTCAGCGCGGCCAGTTCAGGGTCAGCATTGAACGTGCGCTCCAGTTCTGCGATGCGGCGCGCGCGCGCCAGCATTCGGGCGCTGAACCGCCACGCGGACGGAGGCGTAGACTGCGCGTCGCACGCATCAGGCAGCAGTACTCCGCTGCTGACGCGCTGCACGACCCAGGCCTCCTCAATGCAACAGACATGGGCGATCTGGCTGAGCGTCAGCGGCTCCTCACCCAGCAGTTCTGGCACGACGTGCTCCGTGTGTGGCATGGCTCATCCTCCTGCGCGCGGATTGAAATTCGCAAATGCCTTGGCCAGCGCCTGGTACGCCTCGCGCTGGGCTTCGGTCACCGGTGCCGGCACGGCCAGCTGCACGACCAGGTACAGGTCGCCAGGCTCACGCGCCGGCAGGCCCTTGCCCTTGATGCGCAGCTTGCGCCCGGGCTGGCTGCCAGGCGGCACGTTGATTTCCAACCGTCCTGCCAGCGTGTCGAAGGTCACGACTCCGCCCAGCGCCGCCTCCCAAACAGTCAGCGGCAGCTGCTGGTAGACGTTCTTGCCCTCGGCGTGCCAGCGCCGGTCGTCGGCAAAGCGCACCTGCAGCAGCAGGTCGCCCGGCGGTCCATTGCCGATGCCGGGCTCGCCCTTGCCGGCCAGCCGGATCATCTGGCCCTCATGGACGCCCTTGGGAATAGTGACCTGCAGCTCGCGCACATCGTCATGCGCATGGCCTTCGGCATCCATGGTGACGCCGCGCAGCTGCAAGGTGCGCACGGTTCCGGAGTAGCTCTCGGGAATCGTCAGCACAATGGTTGCGTGGCGATCCTGTCCGCGCATGTCCGGCGCGCTGCCCTGGCGATGGCGTCGGCCGCGGCCAAAGAATTCCTCGAAGAAGCTGCTGTAATGGCCTCCGCCAAAGCCGCCGAGATCGTCAACGGTGGCATCGTCGAAATGGGCACTGCCGCCGCGCGTGCGGCCCCAGCCCGGCGGCGGCTGAAAACCTCCCGACTGCGCAAACTGTCCGGGCTCGCCGAGCGCGTCGTATTCGGCGCGTTTTTCGGGGTCGGAAAGCACGGCGTGGGCTTCGTTGATCTCCGCCATGCGCGCGACCGCATCGGCCTCGGTGCTGATGTCCGGATGGTACTTGCGCGCCAGCCTGCGGTAGGCCTTCTTGATTTCGTCGGCACTCGCATTCCTGGCCACGCCAAGAATCTTGTAATAGTCCTTGTAGTCCATGCGGTCCTCACTGGAAAAAGGCGGGAACCTGGCGGCCCTTGTCACTGTGGCGCCTCGCTGCCTGCGTGACAAGGGCCGCGACCGGTTCCGGGCCATTGTAGGTAGGGCCATGGTCTCCTACACGCTGCCGGGGCGGGATCCGCGGAGGCTATCTGCAGGCCTGCCGAATGGATGTCCTGCAGATAGGGGCTGACGGTGCGTTCTGCAACACCACTGGTCAACCGGCAAGGCCGGCCAGGTGCGGTAGCGCCAGTACGTGCAGCCGGTCCCGCGCCTGTCGCCTGCCAGCGGCCTTCTGGTGTCAGGCTGCGGCGTTGCCAGTCAGCACGTTATTGACGCGGCGCACGTAGGCGGCCGGATCGCGCGGCAGGCCGCCTTCGGCCAGCACGGCCTGGTCGAACAGGATGTGTGCGAGCTCCTCGAACTGCGTGTCGGCCTGGTCCTGCAGCTTTGTGACCAGTGGGTGTGCGGGGTTGACTTCCAGCACCGGTTTCATCTCCGGCACGGGCTGGCCGGCCTGACGCAGCAGGCGCGCCATCTGGTTGCTGAGCTGGCCGTCCTTGACGACCAGGCAGGCGGGGGAGTCCACCAGGCGCGTGGTCACGCGCACGTCCTCGGCTTCGTCCTTGAGCACCTGCTTGAGTTTTTCCAGTACGGGCTTGAACTGCGCGGCGGCTTCCTCGGCGGCCTTGCGTTCTTCTTCGTCCTGCAGATCACCCAGATCGACCGCACCCTTGGCGATGGACTGCAGCGGCGTGCCATCGAACTCGTGCAGAAAGCCCATGGCCCACTCGTCGACACGGTCGGTCATGAACAGCACCTCGATGCCCTTCTTCCTGAACAGCTCCAGCTGTGGGCTGCTCTTGGCTGCGGCGAGGTTGTCGGCCGTGATGTAGTAGATGGCCTTCTGGCCTTCCTTCATGCGCGCCTTGTAGTCGGCCAGGCTGACGCTGACCGTGTCGCTGGCCGTGGAGGCATAGCGCAGCAACTTGGCGATGCGGTCGCGGTTGGCGAAGTCCTCGCCCAGCCCTTCCTTGAGCACGGCGCCGAACTCGGCGTAAAAGCGTGCGTACTTCTCTTCCTCCGGGATCGCATTGGCCTGCGCGCCCTCGGTCTTGCTCGCGTCGCTCTTGTCGGTGACGTCCGTCACGTCTGCATCGGTCGGCTTCGCGCTGGCAGCCTGCGCCATGGCTTCGAGCATGCCGAGCACGCGCCGGGTGTTGCCGTCGCGGATGGCGCGCACGTCACGGCTTTCCTGCAGCAGTTCGCGGCTGACGTTGAGGGGCAGGTCAGCCGAGTCGAGCACGCCAAAGACAAAGCGCAGGTAGGACGGCAGCAGCGCCTCGGCCTCGTCCATGATGAAGACGCGCTTGACGTAGAGCTTGATGCCGGCCTTCTTGTCGCGGTTCCACAGATCATGCGGCGCCTTGGAAGGGATGTACAGCAGCTGGGTGTACTCGGTACTGCCCTCGACCTTGTTGTGGCTCCACGCCAGCGGCGGCGCGAAATCGTGGCTCAGGTGCTGGTAGAAGGCGATGTACTGCTCGTCAGTGATGTCCTTCTTCGGGCGTGTCCATAGCGCGCTGGCCTGGTTGATGGTTTCCCACTCGCCGGTCTTGACCATGCGGCCTGGCTCGCCTTCCTTTTCGCCATCCTTCCATTCCTCCTTTTCCATCTGCACCGGCAGACTGATGTGGTCGGAATACTTGTTGATGATGGACTTGAGCTTCCAGCCGTTGAGGAACTGCTCAGCCGCATCGCCTTGCAGGTGCAGCGTGATGCGCGTGCCGCGCTCGGCGTGCTCGATCGGCTCGACCTCGAAGTCACCCGTGCCCTGGCTGATCCAGCGCACGCCCTCGCTGGCGGGCAGGCCGGCGCGGCGGGTCTCGACGATGACCTTGTCGGCCACGATGAAGGCTGAGTAAAAGCCCACACCAAACTGGCCGATCAGCTGGGCATCGGCCTTCTGGTCGCCGGTGAGGCGACTGGTGAATTCGCGTGTGCCGCTCTTGGCGATGGTGCCCAGGTTGGCGATGGCTTCCTCCTGGCTCATGCCGATGCCGTTGTCCTCGATGGTCAGGGTCTTGGCGTCGGCATCGAAGCTGATGCGCACGCGCAGATCCGGTGCATCCTCATAGAGCGCCGGATTGTTGAGGGCTTCAAAGCGCAGCTTGTCGCAGGCATCGGCGGCATTGGAGACCAGCTCGCGCAGGAAGATCTCCGGATTGGAGTACAGCGAATGCGTGACCAGGTGCAGGACCTGGGCGACTTCGGCCTGGAAAGCGTGTTTTTGGGTGCTCATGGATGAAATAGTGATGAAAAACGTGGATGGAGAAGCATATTTCCCGCGATAGGCAGAGATAGTTGCTTTTGTTCAACTTTCAAGGGCGCAGGCGTGCATCAAATGCGTGGCAAATGGTGCATGATCGCGGACGTGAAGGACGCAGCGCCTGCGCTGCTTAGATTTTTGGTTGATTCAATAAGGAGTGAGGAAATGGCAACATACAGCACATCCAAGAAGCTGGTGGCCGAGTTCATCGGCACATTCTGGCTGGTGCTTGGCGGCTGCGGCAGCGCGGTGCTAGCTGCAAAGTTCATGGCGGGCGGTGCTGATACCGGACTGGGCATCGGTTTTCTCGGCGTATCACTGGCCTTTGGGCTGACGGTGCTGACGGGCGCGTACGCCCTCGGGCCGATTTCCGGCGGGCACTTCAATCCCGCGGTCTCGCTTGGGCTGGCCGTGGGAGGCCGCTTCTCGTTTGCGGAGTTGCCTGGCTATGTCATCGCCCAGGTGCTTGGTGCGATTGCGGCGGCAGCGGTGCTGTACGTGGTCGCCACGGGCAATGGCGCAAGCGTCGGCGGCTTTGCCACCAATGGCTTCGGTGAGCTCTCGCCGGGCGGTTACGGGATGGTAGCGGCGTTGGTGATCGAAGTGGTGCTGACGGCGGTGTTCCTGATCGTCATCCTGGGTGCGACCGCGCGCCGCGCGGCGCCCGGCTTTGCCGGCATGGCCATTGGCCTGACGCTGACGCTGATCCACCTGATCTCCATTCCCGTGACCAATACTTCGGTCAACCCGGCGCGCAGCACGGGCGTGGCGCTGTTTGCCGAAACAGCCGCGCTTGGTCAGCTGTGGCTGTTCTGGGTGGCGCCGTTGGTTGGCGCCGCAATTGGTGCGGTGATTTACAAGGCGCTGCTGGCCAATCCGCAGGACGAGTAAGCGAGGAGCAGGGGCGGCCTGTAGGTGCCTGCGCACACGGGGCAGGCGCCAGCGCGGCTATGATGGGCTGCCCGTGTAGCGACGGGCGCAGCAGCGCCCGCCATTACTTTTCGTTCTCAGCCACGGAGGCCTCCCATGCAAGTAGACATCGCCATCGTTGGAGCCGGCCCGGCCGGGCTGGCCTTTGCCCAGTCCATGCAGGGCAGTGGCTATTCCATCGCATTGATCGATCGCCAGCAGCGCACGGCGCTGGCCGAGCCTGCTTTCGACGGACGCGAGATTGCGCTGACGCACGCTTCGCGGCGCATTCTGGAGCAGCTTGGGGCGTGGCAGCGCATTGACGCCACGCAGATCTCTGCGCTGCGCGATGCACAGGTGCTCAACGGCGCGTCGCGCTATGCGCTGCGCATCGATGCGCGTACTGCAGGGGTGGACCAACTGGGCTACTTTGTTCCCAACCATCTGATCCGCAAGGCCTTGTTCGAGGCTGTGCAGCAGCGCCAGGACGTGACGCTACTTGGCGACGTGGCCGTGACGGCCATTGAGCCCGGCGAGACGGCGCACCGGCTGCAGCTCTCCGACGGTGGCAGCGTGACTGCGCGGCTGGTGGTGGCGGCAGACAGCCGTTTTTCCGAAACGCGGCGCATGATGGGCATTGCCGCCGACAGCCACGACTTCGCCCGCAGCATGTTGGTGTGCCGCTTTGCGCATGAAAAGCCCCATGGGCATGTTGCCTGGCAGTGGTTCGACGTTGGTCAGACCAAGGCTTTGCTGCCGCTCAACGGCCCCATGAGCAACGTGGTCCTGACGTTGCCGCCCCACGCAATGCGGACCCTGCTGCAACTGGATGACGCGGCCTTTTCCGCCGACATTACGCGCCGGTTCGACCATCGTCTCGGCGCCATGCACAAGCAAGGCACGCCGCACACCTATCCGCTGGTGGCCGTGTATGCGCGCCGGTTCGTGGCGCCGCGCTTTGCGCTGGTTGGCGATGCGGCCGTTGGCATGCACCCCATCACCGCGCACGGTTTCAATTTTGGCCTGCAGAGCCAGCAGCGCCTGGCCGAACAGCTCTGGCTGGCCAAGCGCCGCAACCGCGACGTGGCTGATCCGGCCTGTCTGGCCGCCTATGCGCGCGGGCACCGCGCTGCCACTTGGCCGTTGTACAAGGCCACCAACGCCATTGCGCAGCTCTACACAGATGACCGCGCGCCCGTGCAGTTGCTGCGCGATGGCGCACTGCGCGTGAGCCAGGGGTTCTGGCCGTTTCGCAAGCTGCTGGCTGGCCACCTCACGCAGGCCTGATTGCGCTGTGCGGTGTCGACCTGCACCGACGCTGCGGGCTCACCACTGTCCCGTCTCCATGCGGATGGCCACCTCGCAATCATCAAAGATTGCCAGCTTGGCAATGCGCACGCGCACGCCGATCACGCCGGGCAGCTGCATCAGGCGGTGCGACACCCGGCCGATCAGCGTCTCCAGCAAATTGATGTGTTCGGCCGTGCATTCATCAATGATGATCTGGCGCACCTTGCGGTAATCCAGCACGCTGTGGATGTCGTCATCGGCAGGCAGCAATGGCTGCGTGCCCTGATGCAGCTCGGCATCGACCTGGATGGGTTGCGGGTGGCCACGCTCGTGCGCGAGGATGCCCAAGTTGGCATCAAAGCGCAGGCCGGTCAATGTCAGCGTTTGTGCGCCTTTGGTGTGTGTCATGGCAAATATCGGACAGGGAAAGGGTGGGGCCATGGCGCCAGTCAGGTCACCGCATCATCGAGAAATCCCGCGGCAGGCGCAGCAGGTGCTGGCCACCATCGACCAGCAAGGTCGTGCCAGTCATCGCGCGGTTGGTCAGGGCAAAATGCACGGCCGCCGCCACATCCTCGGGGGTGGACGAGCGTTGCAGCGGACTGAGGCGGTGCAGGCGCTCGAACGTCTCCGCATCCAGGTACTCGCTGGTCAGGGTCAGCCCAGGGGCTACGCCTACCACTCGCACCAGCGGCGCCAGTGCCATCGCCAACGCGGTGCCGGCCGCTTCGAGCGCGGCCTTCGAGAGGGTGTAGCTGAGAAAGTCCGGGTTCTGGTTCCAGAGCTTCTGATCCAGCAGGTTCACCACGGCGCCCTGGCAGGGCGCATCGCACAGCGCCTGCCGCTCACGCAGATGGGCATGCAGTGCCTGCGCCAGCAGCAGCGGCGCGGCCACGTTGGCGCGCAGATGCGCCTCGGCGCTGGCGTAGCTGAAGCTGGCCGCATCGTCGTAGCGAAACAGCGAGGCGCTGTTGACCACCGCATCCAGCTGGCCAAAGTGCGCCAGAACGGTGGGCACCAGTGCCCTGGTCTGCGCCTCGTCGTCGAAGTCGGCGGCAAATGCGTGCGCCGCCACGCCGGCAGCCATACAGGCGCGCGCGGTTTCGTCCGCTGCCTGGCGCGAATAGCGGTAGTGCACGGCAACGTTCCACCCATTGCCTGCCAGATGCTGCGCAATGGCGCGGCCAAGGCGCAGCCCGGCGCCCGTCACCAGGACGGTGGGGCGCGCGTTGGCATCGGTGTCAGGCAAGGCGGTCATGCGAAAACATCTGTGGAACGGCAGACCGGTGCTGCGACAATCACGCCATGCACCAAGCCTTCGATGAACAGCCTGAAAGTGTAACCGCGGCGCTGACCGCGCAACTGCACAGCGCCATCGCCGCAGGTGGCGGCTGGCTGCCGTTTGATGCCTTCATGCAGATGGCGCTGTACGCACCGGGTCTGGGGTACTACAGCCACGCGCGTCGCAAGATCGGCCGCATGCCGGCACGCGGTGACGCGTCCGAGGGCAGCGATTTCGTCACGGCGCCGGAGCTGTCGGCGTTGTTTGGCCGGACGCTGGCCCGGCAGATCGCGCAGGCACTGGACCACTACGGCTGCGATACGGTGTTCGAATTCGGTGCGGGCAACGGTACGCTGGCGCGTGACGTGCTGGATACGCTGGGTGAGCAGGTGCGCCGTTACTGCATCGTCGACGTTTCGCACACCTTGCGTGCGCGCCAGGCCGAGCGGCTGCAGGCCCATGCGGGCAAGATCGAGTGGCTCAGCGAACTGCCCGATTGTCTTGAAGGCGTGCTGCTGGGCAATGAAGTGCTCGATGCCATGCCGGTCAAGCTGCTGGCCTTTCAGGACGGTCAGTGGCACGAGCGCGGCGTGGCCTTGGATGCGCAGCAACAACTGGTCTGGCACGATCGGCCGACTGCACTGAGGCCTCCCGTAGACCTGCCGCTGGCGCCGCAGCAGGGGTATGTCACGGAGATCCATCCATGGGCCGAGGCCTTCATCCGCACCACCGCTGAGCGGTTGCGGCGTGGCGCGGCACTGTGGATCGACTACGGCTTTGGCGAGCGGGAGTACTACCACCCGCAGCGCAACATGGGCACGCTGGTGGCACACCACCAGCACCGCGTGGATGATGATGTGCTGACGCAGATCGGCGAGAAGGACATCACCAGCCATGTCAACTTCACCGGCATCGCCGTGGCCGCGCAGGAGGCAGGTCTGGAGGTGTTGGGCTACACGTCACAGGCGCGCTTTCTGATCAACTGCGGCATCCAGCCCCTGCTGGATGCGGCTACGCTGGCGCAGCGCGCGATGGCTGCCAGGCTGCTGCACGAGCACGAGATGGGCGAGTTGTTCAAGGTGATGATGCTGGGCACCGGACCGTTCTGGGAGCCGCTCGGATTCAGCGCAGGCGATCGTACGCACACGCTTTGAGCCTTCTGCGCAGGTGTGCCTGGCTGCGCAACGCATGAGAAGAGCGTGAACAGGTTGAAGACGAGATTGCGGGTGCGCGCCATGACAGGATGCGATTGGCCAGATCGCCCTGCGGGTGGATGGTGGGTCTGACGACCCTGGCCGCGTAACAGGCCATGAAAAAACCGGCCAGAAGCCGGTTTTGTCCTGTATGGCAGTGCACGCCTGCCATTAACGCTTATCAATAGCTGTTGTCGTGACCGCCGCGGGGGCCATTGCCGTAGGGGCTGCGGAAACCACCGCCGCCGCCTTCACGACGGCCACCGCCGAACCCGCCGCTGCGAGGCGGACGGGGCTCCAGCGGGCGGGCCTCGTTGACGACGACGTTGCGGCCGCCGAGCGACTGGCCGTTCAGACCATTGATGGCGTCCTGTGCCTCACCGTCCGAACCCATTTCGACGAAGCCGAAACCCTTGGAGCGGCCCGTGTCACGCTCCATCATGACCTTGGCGCTGACGACAGCGCCGAATTCGCTGAACGCCTGTTCCAGGTCATTGTCGCGAACAGAATATGGCAGATTGCCAACGTAAAGCTTATTGCCCATGGCGGGACTCCTTCAAAACATTTTCCCAAGCGATGGGGCCCCGGAGCCGATTGAGCAAATCCCCTGAACTGCGCACGAAACCATCTAACACCGCATACTTTGGTTCGGGTTCAACACGAAAGGCATGAAGCACCTCTCGCGCACCCGCGGCCATTATTACTGACAAAACCGCATCCGGATATGACCGAAAGCCTTGGGAAACCTCGGGAAATCGCCAATTCGGCGGATTTGCCACGCTCTTTTTGGTAACCATTTGTTTCTCCATCGTGCGGCAAGGCCGTGCCGGCTTCCGTGCGGGCTGGTATAGTTGCGGCCTTACGCGCCGATTTGCAACGCTTGCGGGCGCTTTACAAGTACTGCTAAAGACGCGCCTTGCGACATGTGCCAAACGCAACCGGCTTGTTTTTAGCAAGCCGGTTTTTTTCGTTTCTGCCATGCCTTTGATCGCTCAGCCCCAGTTCATGGATTTTGCCGAACCCCTGCCGTTGCGAAGCGGCGGTCGGCTTGGCAACTACACCCTGGCCTATGAGACCTACGGCCAGCTCAATGCCTCGCGCAGCAACGCTGTGCTGGTCTGCCACGCGCTCAACGCTTCGCACCACGTGGCCGGTGTCTATGCGGGACAACCCAGAAGCGAAGGCTGGTGGGACAACATGATCGGCCCCGGCAAGCCGGTGGATACGGACCGTTTCTTCGTCATTGGTGTCAACAACCTGGGTTCGTGCTTTGGCTCGACCGGGCCGATGCACACCAATCCCGCCACCGGCAAGGCCTGGGGCGCGGATTTTCCGGTCCTCACCGTGGAAGACTGGGTGGATGCGCAGGCGCGTTTGCTTGATGCGTTGGGTATTGAGCACCTGGCAGCCGTGATGGGCGGCAGCTTGGGCGGCATGCAGGCGCTGTCATGGACGCTGCAATACCCGGAACGCATGCGCCATGCGGTGGTGATCGCCAGCGCCCCCAACCTGACGGCAGAGAACATCGCGTTCAACGAGGTGGCGCGCCGCGCCATCGTCACCGATCCAGATTTCCATGGCGGGCATTTCTACGAGCACGGCGTGGTGCCAGCACGTGGGCTGCGTATTGCGCGCATGATCGGGCACATCACCTATCTCTCGGATGATGTGATGAACCAGAAGTTTGGCAGGCAGCTGCGCGAAGGGCTGGACCTGCGCTACAGCACGCAGGATATCGAATTCCAGATCGAGAGCTATCTGCGCCACCAGGCCGACAAGTTCAGCAGCTATTTCGACGCCAACACCTACCTGCTCATCACCCGCGCGCTCGACTACTTCGATCCAGCCCGTGCCCATGGTGGCAACCTCAGCCAGGCGCTGGCAGGCGCGCGGGCGAAGTTTCTCATCATCAGCTTCACGACCGACTGGCGGTTTTCCCCGGCGCGCAGCGCGGAGATCGTCAAGGCACTGCTGGACAACCACCGCGACGTGACCTACGCCAAGATCAACGCGCCGCACGGGCATGATGCCTTCCTGCTCGACGACCCGCGCTACCACCACCTCGTGGCCGCCTACTTTGCCCGTATTGCCGAGGAGGTGGCAGCATGAGCGATAACCACACCATGCAGGCGATTGCGCAACTGGTGCCGCGCGGCGCGCGCGTGCTCGATCTGGGTTGCGGCGACGGCGCACTGCTTGAGTATCTGCAGAAGGAGCGTGGCTGCAGCGGCTACGGCGTGGAGCTGGACGACGAAAAGCTGCTGGCCTGCGCGCGGCGCGGCGTCAACGTACTGCAGATGAACCTCGACCGCGGCCTGACACTGTTCGAGGACGACAGCTTCGACGTTGTGCTGCAGATTGACACCTTCCAGCATCTGCGCAATGCCGAAACCATGCTGCTGGAGACCGTGCGGGTGGGCAAAAGCGGCATCATCGCGTTCCCTAACTTTGCCCACTGGGGCAACCGCCTGGCGGTGCTGCGCGGACGCATGCCGGTCACGCGGCGCCTGCCGTACCAGTGGTACGACACACCCAACATCCGCGTGGGCACCTACAAGGATTTCGAGGCGCTGGCGCGCAAGCACGGCCTGCGCATCTGCGACGCGTTCGGGCTGCTGGGCGACAAACCGGTGCGCTGGCTGCCCAACCTGCGTGCCAACACTGCCGTGTTCCATCTGCAGCGACCCTGACAACCGCTGATCGCATGCCATGCCCCGCCTTGCTGCCAACCTCTCTTTTCTCTACCAGGAGCTGCCCTTCGAGGCACGCTTTGCCGCCGCTGCCGAAGACGGCTTTGCCGCAGTGGAGTACCTCGCCCCCTACGCCTGTGAGCCGGGTTGGCTGGTCGAGCAGCTGCGTACCCATGGCCTGACGCAGGTGCTGTTCAATGCCCCGGCAGGGGGCTGCAGCCGCGCGCAGGTCCATGCGGCCTGGGACGAGGGCTGGCGCGGCACGGCCTGCCTGCCGGGCCAGCAGGCCGCGTTTCGCTACGGCATCGATCTGGCGCTGGACTATGCGCAAGCGCTGAACTGCCGCCGCGTCCATGTCATGTCCGGCACGCCGAGCGCAGCCGAAGCGGGCGATAGGCTGCACTGGCTGCGCCAGCTCGAGTGGGCGGCCGAACGGGCTGCCGCCCAGCCGCAGCCTGTCACCCTGCTGCTGGAGGCCATCAACCACACCGACATGCCAGGCTACTGGCTGCACACCCAGCAGCAGGCCTATGCGGCCCTGCAGGAGATTGGCCATCCGCTGCTGGCGCTGCAGCTGGACTTCTACCACTGCCAGATGACCGAGGGGAACGCGCTGGCGCAGCTCAAGCGCTACCTGCCTACCGGGCGGGTGGCGCATACGCAGATCGCCGGCGCGCCTGGTCGCCACGAGCCGGACGAGGGGGCGCTGCCGTGGAAGGCGCTGCTGCAGACGCTTGACCAGGCCGGCTACGACGGCTGGGTCGGCCTCGAATACCGGCCACGCGGCAGCACCCGCGCAGGTCTTGCCTGGGCCCGCCACCTGCTGGGCTGACGCCGCGACAGATCGCGCTGTTGCGTGGCAACCACCCATGCGGCGGCGGTGCTTTGCCACTGTGATCTGTCAACTGCCGCGGCCACTACTACACTGGTTTTTGATCATCTGGACGGAGGACGACCTCCCTGCTGGCGAAATCCTTTCGCGCGGCGCGACGCTGGTGGGACGGCCCTTATGCATCCGAACAAACGCCGCTTCAGAGGCGGGTTGGCCAAGGAGGTTTGAAGATATGGCATGGACATGGTTGCTGCTGGCTGGACTACTCGAAATCGTCTGGGCCTCGGCAATGAAGTATTCGCACGGATTCACGCGGCTGACGCCTTCGGTGGTGACTATCGTTGCCATGTTCGGCTCGTTCGCCCTGCTCGCTGCGGCGATGCGCAGCCTGCCGCTGGGGACGGCGTACATGGTCTGGACCGGCATCGGCGCCCTCGGCGCATTTGTCGTGGGCATTCTCTTTCTTGGCGATGCTGCAACGCCCCAGCGACTGGCAGCGGCAGCGCTCATCTTGGCTGGCATCGTGCTGATGAAGCTCTCCAGCTGACAGCGGCAGCTGACACGGGCTGCGGGAACCTACAATCGCGGCTACTGCCATGACCCACGACCACCGACGCACCACCCCCAGTCCTGCCGCCTCGCACGCGGTACAGGTCGAGCTGGTGGCGGTGCTGGCTGCCGTCAGCAATGGCCAGCCGCGCATCCTCACCACCCAGCATGGTCAGGCGTTGCCGTGCGGGCCGTTTACCCAGACGCACCGCTCGCTGCAGCAGGCCATGCGTGCGTGGATCGAGTCGGAGACCCAACATCCCGTTGGCTACATCGAACAGCTTTACACCTTCGCCGATCCAGGCCGCCCGCGCGACGCGTTGGACGATGCCCACGGGCCGGCGGCACGCCACATTTCGATCAGCTATCTGGGCCTCACGCGCGAGGCCCGCAGCCCGCACGACACGCTCAACGCCGCTGCCGACCACGCTGGCTGGCGCAATTGGTACGACTACTTCCCTTGGGAAGATCGCCGCAGCGACTGGGCCGAGGCGCTGCTGGCCGAGCACATCGCACCGGCACTGCAGCGCTGGATCTGCGCCGCGCCGGATGCCGCCACCCGCAACGTCCGCAGCGAGCGCATGGTCAGCTACTTTGGCCTGCAGGGCGTGGCCTGGAATGAGGATCTGGTGCTGCAGCGCTACGAGCTGCTGTACGAGGCGCAGCTCGTGCCCGAAGCCTGGCGCAGCAGTCCCGGCCAGCCTGCCGCGCCACTGGTGCCCGGCGCGGCCATGCAGCTCGATCACCGCCGCATTCTCGCCACCGGCATGGCCCGCCTGCGCGCCAAGCTCAAGTACCGGCCCGTGGTGTTCGAGCTGATGCCTGCCGAATTCACGCTCCTGCAGCTGCAGCAAACGGCTGAAGCCATTACCGGGCGCTGGCTGCACAAGCAGAACTTCCGACGGCTGATCGAGCAGCAGGAAGTGATCGAGGAAACCGGCGGCATGGACACCAGCGGCAGCGGCAGGCCAGCCAAACTGTTTCGCTTCCGCAGTGGGATCACGCATGAGCGCGCCATTGCCGGCACCAAGCTGCCCGTGGCCAACAGCCACTGAGCCTGCGTGCGCTGTGCAGCAGCGGCGCGCAGACAGGCTCTCAGAAAGGCTTGACCGTCACCAGTATCACGATGGCGGCAAAAAGCAGCACCGCCACTTCGTTGAACCAGCGGTACCTGGTGTGTGCGCGGCGGTTTTCGCCGCGCACGAACTTGCGCAGCAGCACCCAGCAGCCGTGGTGGTAGCCGATCACCAGCAACACCAACAGCAGCTTCGCATGCAGCCAGCCGCTGTCCGGTCCCTTGCCGATGCCATAGCCCAGCCACAGCCACAGACCCAGCCCCAGCGCGGGGATGGCCAGCAGCGTCGCAAAGCGCAGCAGCCGCTGCGCCATGCCGATCAGCCGCGTGCGCTCGGCGATTGACTCGGGTGGTACTTGTGCCAGATTGACCAGAATGCGCGGCAGGTAAAACAGGCCGGCAAACCAGCTGGCTACAAAGATGATGTGAAAGGCCTTGACCCAGAGGTAATACATGGCGTCGTTCAACGTGGAGGTCATTGTTATTGGCGGGCGCGCGGCCACGCGGCGCAGGCACGCGTGCCCGAGCTTAGCAGGACGGTCGCGCCACCCGATGGCAGAGCGGTCGAATGGCTCCGCTGCAGCCAAAGGCGCTTGCCGGGCGGCTGGCCCAGGACTGCAACTTGCTGCGGGATGCCGCGCTAGCCGCCGGTCACAGGCGGCAGCAGTGCCACTTCGTCGCCATCATGAATGGGGGCTGCGGCATCGCTGCGCAGCAGCTGTTGGTTGATGGCGAGCTTGAAGATGCGGCCTGGCTGCAGCGCGGTGGCCCATTGCGGGCCGCGCTGGCGCAGCTGCGCCAGCAGATCCTCGGTGGTGCCGCCGGTCCACGCCAGCGTTTCCGTGCCGGAGGGCTGAAGCTGCTTGAACATGCCGAAATAGGTAATCGTAATCATGGGCACAGGTTTAGTCGCTATGTGAGTGGGGCATTGTGCCGCCAGCGCGCACGAACTGCAGCGATATCGCTACACTGCCGGGCTCACGCATGCACGCGCGCAGCCCATTCAAATGGTTACTCACAAGCGGGGCGCGCATGTACCCGTGCTGGCAGGTACTGTTGCCAGAACCATACCGGTGCGTTGCGAGGCGCTTCTTCCCACATGGCCCGATTGGAAATACCCTTGGACAGCGCCGCCCAGGCGCCAGGCTTGATTGACGGCTTTGGCCGCACGATCAGCTACCTGCGCGTGTCCGTCACCGACCGTTGTGACTTGCGCTGCAACTATTGCATGCCCAAGGGTTTTAAGGGCTTCGAGGAGCCGGCACACTGGATGAGCCATGCTGAGATGGCGCGGCTGATCGGCCTGTTCGTGGCACTGGGCGTGACCAAGGTGCGACTGACCGGCGGAGAGCCGCTGATGCGTCGCGGTGTTGACGAACTCGCCGCGCGCATCACCGCACTGCCACAGGTAAGTGACCTATCGCTCTCGACCAATGCCACTACGCTCAAGCGCCATGCGGCAAAGCTCAAGGCCGCGGGCGTCAAGCGCCTGAACGTCAGCCTCGACTCGCTGGATCCCGCACGCTTTGCCGCCATTACCGGGCGCGATTGTCTGGCGGACGTGCTGGCAGGCTTGGCGGAAGCGCGCACCGTGGGCTTCGCGCCCATCAAGCTCAATTGCGTGGTCAGCAGCGACGTACCCGAGCAGGAAATCCTGCAACTGCTCGGTTATGCGCTGGACAACGGCTTCATCCTGCGCCTGATCGAGACCATGCCCATGGGCAGCACGGGCCAGCAGTTTGTGCATGCCAACCTGACGCGGCTTGGTGCGCAGCTGGCGCAGCGCTTTGGCCTGGTGCCGGCCATCGATCCCAGCGACACCGGGCCGGCGCGCTATTGGACGCAAGGGCAGGGCCATCCGGTGCTGGGTGTGATCACGCCGATGTCGCAGCATTTCTGTGAAGCCTGCAACCGTGTGCGCCTGACGGTGGACGGCACCCTGCACCTGTGCCTGGGTCAGGACGATGCCGTGCCACTGGGGCGCATGCTGCGCGCAGGCGCCAGTGATGCCGAGCTGACGGCAGCCATCCACGCAGGCATTGCTGCCAAGCCCGAGCGGCATGAATTCACGACCAAGCGTGAACAGGTGGTGCGCTTCATGTCGCAGACCGGCGGCTGATGCTGCACGGGGCAAGGGCGTTTCAGTCCTCTGCTCCTGAAGGGCGCAGCCATGTCCCGCTCTTGCCGCCTTCCTTGCGCAGCAGCGCGATTGCTTCAATGACCATGCCCTTGTCGACGGCCTTGAGCATGTCGTAAATGGTCAGAAGGCCAACCGATGCACCGGTGAGCGCTTCCATTTCCACGCCGGTCTTGCCGAAGGTTTCCGCTGTGACGGTAATCTGCACGCGCAGCTGTTCTGCATCCAGTGCAAAGTCCACGCTCAGGTGCGTCAGCGGCAGGGGGTGGCAGAGCGGAATCAGATTGCTGGTCTGCTTGGCGCCCTGAATGGCCGCAATGCGCGCCACGCCCAGAACGTCTCCCTTGGGGCTATGCTCCTGCGGATTCTGCAAGGCCGCAAAGGCTGCCTGTGACAGGCGGATGCTGCCCTGTGCCACCGCCTTGCGCTGGCTTGGCTGCTTGTGGCCCACATCCACCATCCAGGCTTGGCCCAGGGCATCGAAGTGGGAGAGTTTCTGCGAAGGCGTGTCGGACATGGTGCAAAACAGGAAGTCGTGAAGCAGCCTTAACCGTACCGCAAATTACCCCGAGCGCGGGGCACGGTTACGGTTTTCCATCGGAACTAGTTCTTTTGCAGGTCGCCGGCGCGCTGTATCCAAAGGTATACTTCGCAGCGGTCTGGAGGTCATTCGGGCTCAGGCAGTCGCGCGCTGGCGCGATTTTTTGTGCAATCGTTGTATCCGCAAGGATATGGCGCAACTCGCAACGATGAATGGAGGCGATGAAAGCCATGCATGGTAAGAACAGACTTGCGCGCCACGTGCGTGCGCACGCCGCAGTCCTGACATGGGCGGCAGTGTCCTTGATGGCCGCGCACAGCGCGCAGGCCGATACCATCACGGTCTCTGCCGCAGCCAGCCTGACCGATGCCTTCAAGGAGATCGCGCAGCTTTACGAGACGCAGCATCCGCAGGACCAGGTGGATTTGAACTTCGGCGCATCGGGCACGCTGTATCAGCAGATCGACAAGGGCGCGCCGGTGGACGTGTTTGCCAGCGCGGATGAGGCCACCATGGACAAGGCCGAGGCCGCTGGCCATGTGCTGGAGGGGACGCGCCAGACCTTCGTGAAGAACACGCTGGTGCTGATCCAGCCAGCGGGCAGTGCGGCGGCGCTGGATTCGCTGCAGGCCTTGCAGGGCGAACAGGTGCAGCGCATTGCGGTGGGTAACCCGGACAGTGTGCCGGTAGGCCGCTACACCAAGGCGGCGCTGGAGGCCGCAGGCCAGTGGCAGTCGCTGCTGCCCAAGGTGATCCAGACGCAGAACGTGCGCCAGTCGCTGGACTATGTGGCGCGCGGTGAGGTCGATGCCGGTTTCGTGTACGGCTCCGACGCGGCGTTGATGAAGGACAAGGTCAAGGTCAGCTTCACGGTGCCCGTGCAGACGCCGGTGACCTACCCGATTGCCGTGATTCAGCAAGGTGGGCATGCGGAGGCGGCCAAGCGCTTTATCGCCACGGTAACCTCCTCGCAAGGGCAGGAGATTCTGGCGCGTTACGGCTTTCAGCCGGCCGTTGATTGAAGAAGCAAGGGCGAAATAGCTGCAAAGCGGCGTATTTCGCCATCTTGCGATATTCCCTCCATAAGCAGCCGCGCGCCATCGGGAACCAACTTTCGTCCCGCCCTCCTGTCTTTTCGCTCCAACCATGCTCTCCTTGCCCGATGACGTGCTGACGCCGCTGTGGCTGTCTCTGCAGGTGGCCTTTTGGGCCACGCTGGCGGCGAGTGTGCTCGGCATTGTGCTGGGCCTGTATCTGGCCAAGAGTCGCCTGTGGCTGCGCAATCTGCTCGATACCGTCTGCACGCTGCCGATGGTGTTGCCGCCTACGGTGCTGGGCTACTACCTGCTCGTGCTGCTGGGCAGCCAGAGTGCGCTGGGCCAGTGGCTCAAGACCAGCTTCGGCATCAACCTCATCTTCAGCCTGGGGGGCGCCATCGTGGCGGCAACGGTGGTGGCCTTTCCCCTGGTGTTCAAGCCGGCGCGGGCGGCGTTTGAGTCGGTCGATCCGGAGTTGGAGCAGGCCGCGCGCGTGCTGGGTGTCAGCGAACTGGGCGTGCTGCTGCGCGTGAGCCTGCCGCTGGCCTGGCGCGGCATCATGGCCGGCATCGTGCTGGGGTTTGTGCGCGCGCTGGGGGAGTTTGGCGCCACGCTAATGATTGCTGGCAGCATTCCGGGCAAGACGCAGACGCTCTCGATCGCCATCTACGAAGCGGTGCAAGCCGGCCGCGATGGGGTCGCCAATCTGCTGGCGCTAGTGATCTCCGTGGTGTGCATCGGCCTGCTGCTGCTGGCGACCTGGATCACGCCTGGCCGCCGCATGGCGCGGGGGAACTGAAATGGCTGTCTGGTGTGATCTGCATATACAGAAGACCTTGCGCTCGGCCGGGCGCGTGTTCGAATTCGACGTGCAGTTGCAGGCCAGCCACCCGCGCATCGTGCTGATGGGGCCTTCGGGCATCGGCAAGACTATGGTGCTGCAGGCCATTGCGGGGCTGATACAGCCCGACCAGGGCCATGTGCGAATTGGCCAGACGACACTGTTTGACAGTGCGCAGAAGATCAACCTGCCACCCCAGCAGCGCCGCGTGGGCTATCTGTTTCAGAACTATGCGCTGCTGCCGCACCTGACGGCGCTGGGCAATGTGGGCTTTGGCCTGCGGCGCGGCGCGTGGGGCTTTCTCTCGCACGCGCAAAAACAGGAGGCCATGCAATGGCTGGAGCGTTTCGGCCTGGGGGCGATGGCCCACCAATACCCCCATACGCTTTCGGGCGGGCAGCAGCAGCGCCTGGCGCTGGCGCGGCTGGCCATCCTGCGCCCGCAGGTGCTGTTGCTGGACGAACCTTTCTCGGCACTGGATCCGCACCTGAGACAAACCATGCGTGAGGAGGTGGGGCAGCTGCTGCAATCGCTGGGCATCCCATTGCTGATGGTCTCGCACGACGGGCAGGACCGTGAGGCGCTTAATGCGCAGGTGGTGCGGCTCGGACAGGTCGGAGCGCGGACGGTGCGGTTGGAATAGGTATCGCGCTGACGTGCATCGCTGACGTGCATGAGCAGGGTTTTTTTGCAGATCGCTGTATCCATTGAGATATAGGGAGATTTTCTAATCCGGTACCGCCACACCTATGTCGGCAGGCCGATGAAACAGGAGTTGGACGATGAGAAGAACCGCCGTTGCCGCCGCCGTCGCGGCGCACGCAGGCATGCTGGTCGTGGGCACCGTGCACGCTCAGCAAGCCGCAGAGGTGTTCACGCTTGGGGAGATTCAGGTGCAGGCAGTGACCTCGGATGCGGCCCTGCCAACGGGCAGTGTGCTGACGCAGGAGCAGCTGCGCGCGCAGAATCAGGAAACCGTCGGCAATGCGCTGAACCTGCTGCCCGGCGTGCATGCAGCCTATGCGGGCGCGCGGGGCGAGCAGCTGTTTTACGTGCGGGGTTTTGATCGCCTGCAAGTGCCGGTCTACATCGATGGCATTCCGACCTATGTGCCTTATGACGGCCGCATTGATCTGGGCCACTTCACCACGTACGATCTATCGCGCATCGAAGTTGCCAAGGGATTCTCGTCGCTGATCTATGGCCCCAATGCACTCGGGGGGGCGATCAACCTCATCACCCGCAGGCCTTCCAAACCTTTTGAAGGTGAAGTTGGCGGTGGCATAGGACTGGCCGATGATGGCGATGCCAACAGCTACCGGGCCTATGCGAACCTCGGTGGCAGGCAGCAGCAGTGGTGGTATCAGGTGGGGGCTTCCTACCTCAAGCAGGACAGCTTTGATCTGCCCGATGATTTCCGGCCCAACAATGTCCAGCAAGGGACGGGAAAACGCGAAAACAGCCGCAGGCAGGACCAGAAGCTCAGCGTCAAGCTGGGGCTGACGCCCAACGCCAGCGATGAATACGTGCTGGGCATCGTGCGCCAGGAAGGAGAGAAGGGGCAGCCTACGTACGCGGGCACTTTGCCTTTGATCGGCGCTGGATCCGGCATGCGGGCGCGCTGGTGGCAATGGCCGCAGTGGGATAAGACCAGTTACTACTTCACTGGCCAGAAATCGCTCGGTGCGCACACTGTGCGCGCACGCATCTACTATGACAAGTTCGAGAACACGCTGGTCGGGTATGACTATCGCAATGGCGTTGTCGGCGAGGTCGGACGGGGCTTCCCCAGCTACTACGACGATGACAGCACAGGCCTGTCGCTCGAAGGCGATTTGCGGCTGAATGCGCGCAATCTGCTGCGCGTGGCCTACCACTTCAAGGACGATGTGCACCGTTCCAGCGATGCCGGCACGCCCTGGACGCATTTCAAGGACCGCACCCAGTCGGTCGCGGCGGAAAACACCTTTGCCTTCAACGACGCGCTCTCGCTTGTGGCCGGAGTGTCATACAGCCAACGCAAAAGCCTCTCGACACGTAATTATGGAGAACATGCCGGATCGCCCAACGCGCCTGGCCTGTACGACGAGCCGCGCGGCGATGACGATGCCGTGAACTACCAACTCGGGCTGTTCCAGAGCCTCGGGCCCGAGGGGGCGTGGGGGCAGTTGCACGCTAGCTTTGCCAACCGAACGCGCTTTGCCACGATGATGGAGCGCTACTCCACGCGCTTTGGCCGCGTGATCCCCAGTCCGGATCTCAAGTCCGAGCAGGCCCGGCATTACGAAGTGGGCTATCAGGGCGAGTTCGCGCAGGACTGGGTGCTGGATGCGGCGGTGTTCCGCAGCGAAGTGCGTGACTCGATTCAGACTGTTGAGGTGCCTTCGACACAATGCAGCAGCACCAGTTGCGAGCAGCCGCAGAACATCGCCAGAGCTCGGCATGAAGGCATAGAGCTGGGGGGGCAGGGCCGCCTGGCGGCCTGAGAGCTCACTGGCAACTACAGCTGGCTGCGTCGCAAGAATCTGAGCGATCCGGACGTTCGCGCCACGGATACCCCGCGCCACAAACTGTTTGCCAGCGCCAGCTGGCACCATGGGCCATGGACGCTCACGGCAAGTACCGAGGCGGCCTCGCGGCGCTATTCCTCCTCCAACGGTGCGCAAGCGGCGGGTGGTTTTGCCCTCTACCACGCCAAGGCGGGTTATAGGTTCCCCGGCGGCGCACACGTGGAAGCGGGCGTGCGCAATCTCGGCGACCGCCTGTATGCTTACAGTGAAGGATACCCAATGGCCGGGCGCAACTACTTCGTGAATGTCAATGTGCCATTCTGAAGCGGTTCACAGCGGTCGCTGCGATTACATAGACCTGCATGGAACAGGAGAGTGCATGACAAGCCCACTGGCAGCCATTGTTCACGAGGGGCACGGCGTTGCCGAGCCGATCCTCCAAACGTTTGTTGCGCAACTGCGCAGCGCGGGCTGGCGCGTGTGCGGTCTGCTGCAGGACTCCGATGTGGTCATGGTCGATGACCCCGTCAGCGGCAGCTACTGCCAGCGCAACATGGAACTGGTCGACGTGGAAGGCGGCGAGCGGTTCGTGATCTCGCAGAACCTGGGCAAGGGTTCGACCGCGTGTTGCCTGGATGCGGCCGGCGTGGCGGCGGCCAGTGCAGTACTTCGCCGGGCGCTGCAAGAGGGACCCGATCTCATCGTGGCCAACCGCTTTGGCAAGCTGGAGGCCGAAGGCGATGGTCTGCTGCAGGAGATGGCGGCGATAGTGGCTGCGGGGGTGCCACTGGTGACGGCGGTGGAACAGCGCTTTCTTCCCCAGTGGCAGGCGTTTGCGGATGAGTGGGGCCAGACTTTGCCACCTTCGGTGGATGCGGCGATGCAATGGTGGGAGGCATTGACCCGTGCGCGCCAGTGCACCCCGGCAGTTAAGGGGCGATCATGAAATGGCAACGGCGCCAGTGGCTGAAGGCAGCGGCGCTGACAGTGCCAGGTCTGGCCCTGCCGTGGATGCGCGATGGTCTGGCCCAGGCCGAAGCCGTGCCATTGCTTTCCCGTTTTGGCCAACCACTCCAAGGCCGCCCGGCGCGCGTGATTGCCGCTGGTCCGCCCGCAGCGGTACTGACAGCGGCACTGGTGCCCGGGCAGCTGCTGGGCTGGCCTGCACGCCTGCCGCAAGGTGCGCAGGCACTGCTGTCGCCAACGCTGGCCCGCCTGCCGGTGGTTGGGCGGCTGAGCGGACGCGGCAGCACACTGGGTGTTGAAGGCCTGCTGGCGCTTGCCCCGGATGTCATCATTGATGCGGGCACGGTCGACGGCTTCTACCGCGCACAGGCGGAGCGTTTGGCGGCGCAAAGCGGCATTACCTGCGTGCTGGTTGATGGCCGATTGCCGCAGAATGCACAGCAATTGCGGGAGGTAGGTGCTTTGCTGGGGGTGCCACAGCGCGCCGAACAGTTGGCGGCTTACGCCGATGCGGTACTGGCGCAGGCGCAGCAGCGCCGCACTCGCTGGAATGGCGATGGACCGCGCTTTTATCTCGCCCGTGGTGCTGACGGGCTGGAAACTGGCTGGCAGGGTGCTATCAATGCAGAGCTGTTGGAGTTTGTGGGTCTGCGCAATGTGGCGCAAACACGCGGCCAAGGCAGTGTAGGGCGCGTATCTCTGGAGCAGGTGCTGGCGTGGAACCCCGACGTGATCGTGACGCAGCAGCCTGGCTTGGCTGCGCAGATCAGCGCCGATCCCCGTTGGCGAGGCATCCGTGCCGTGCAGATGGCGCGGGTATGGCAGGTGCCCAGTGTGCCTTTCGGCTGGGTGGATGGGCCGCCAGGCATCAACCGCTTGGTCGGGTTGCGCTGGCTGAATTTGATGCTGGCTGACGGGCTGCACGACATATCCTCAACTGAGGACCGGACTGCGCTGCAGGCGCGCGTCCGGCATGAGGCGCAGGTATTCCACCAACTGTTCTACGGCACGCCGGCCGACGCCGTCTGGCCCGCCGAATCACTGCCCTGATCGCCATGACCGGCAAGCTGCCATCTGGTGCCACTTTCGCATCGTTTCGGCTTCCGCTGGCAACGGTAGCGGCGCTGCTGTTGTGCCTCTCGGCAGCACTGATGGCACTGTGCGTAGGTCAGTATCCACTGGGCATCGGCGAAGTCTGGCAAGGGTTGTGGAGGCAAGACCACGCACTGGAGGATGCGCAGACTGCAGCCATAGTCGTGTGGCAGGTCCGCATGCCGCGCGTGCTCGCCGGCTTGTTGGTGGGTGCCGCGCTGGCGGCTGCGGGCGCGTGCTACCAAAGCATGTTTCGCAACCCGTTGGTCTCGCCGGACATCCTTGGTGTATCCGCCGGGGCGGGGCTGGGCGCAACGCTGGGGATATTCCTGGGCGGCTCCGTGCTGCTGGTGCAGGCGCTGGCCTTCGGGGGCGGCCTGCTGGCCGTAGCTGTGGTGCTGCTGGTGGCTGCCCTGGTGCGCCGCAGTGATGCCGTGCTCGTGCTGGTGTTGGCAGGCATGGCCGTTGGCACGCTGCTGGGCGCAGGTATCTCGCTGATCAAGGTATTGGCGGACCCCTACACCCAGCTTTCGGCCATCACCTTCTGGCTGCTGGGTGGGTTGGCAGGCGTTGACCTCGCCGACGTTCAGGCGGCCAGCCCCGCCATTGCAGCGGGACTACTGGCAATGGTGCTGCTGCGCTGGCGCGTGAACCTGCTCAGCCTCAGCGACGATGAAGCGCAGGCGCTGGGCGTGCCCGTGCGGACGATGCGGTTGAGTCTGATTGCGGCCGCGACGCTGATGACTGCGACTGCCGTCTCCATCACCGGCGTCATCGGTTGGGTGGGGCTGGTGGTGCCGCATGCTGCGCGCTTGCTGGTTGGGCCGGAGTTTGGGCGACTGCTGCCTGTTGCGCTGTTATTGGGGGCTGGCTTTGTGGCACTGGCCGACACGTTGGTACGCAGTACGGGAGGCATGGAGTTGCCGCTGGGAGTGGTTACCGCACTGGTGGGTGCGCCGTGCTTTCTGCTGCTGCTGGCGCGCCGCAGCAGCCGGGATTGAAGAAGGGTGACCGGTGCGTACCCAAGAGCCGCCAACCGCCACGCCGCCAGTGCCAGATGCGCAGCAGGCGCAGCCGAACATCCTGCAGGCGCAGGATTTACGCATCGGTCATGGCCGACGCATCGTGGCCGGGCCGCTGACATTCAGCATCCGGCCGGGAGACATCATCGCGCTGCTGGGCCCCAACGGCAGTGGCAAGAGCACACTGTTCCGCACCTTGCTGGGCCTGCTGCCGCCACTGGGCGGTACCTTGCGGCTGGATGGTCTGCCGCTGGCGCAGTGGCGCCGGCGCGCGCTGGCGCAACGCATCGGCTATGTTCCGCAAAGCTGGGGCAGCCACTTTGGCTACAGTGTGCTGGATACGGTACTGATGGGGCGCGCAGCGCAATTGCCCGCGTTTGCGCAGCCTTCCGCGCGCGATCGGATGTTGGCGATGGTTGCCATCGAGCGGCTGGGCATCGCCCACCTGGCCAGCCACAGCATGCACGCCATCAGCGGAGGGGAGCGACAATTGGCACTGATCGCCCGCGCACTGGTGCAGGATGCCGCGCTGCTCATCATGGACGAACCCACTTCCAGCCTGGACTTCGGCAACCAGCTGCGGGTGCTGGAGCAGATCCGTCAACTGCGCACCCAAGGCGTTGCCGTGCTGCTCTCGACTCATCAGCCAGACCATGCACTGGCAGTGGCAGACCAGATCATGGCACTGATGCCGGGCGAGCCAAACCACCTGCTGGGCCCGGGACCGAAACACACCGTCGCCACGCCGGAAAATTTGGCAGCACTTTATGGCGTACCAGTGGAGATGGTCCGTGCTCGGATGGTATGAGTGTTCTGCACTGCTTTGCCCTTTCCCGCGAGAGGTAGGTGGAGGCAAAGGCGTAGTTGGTAATAGCCATATGCGTGTGCTGAAGATGTGATGCGTTTATGCAGAGATTGAGCGGGTTGTGAGAAATTCCGTGCACGGTCGGTCGTACGATCCCCCGACGCTCTGGATTGCGCCATACTCGTGCGTTTCTGCACCGTGAAAGAGATTAGAGCTGCAACAAGCGCTGCACATGCTGGTGGTATCAGGCAGGGTTGTTGTGGGTGCCGCTCACATGTAAGAGTTACGTGTGGAGCTAGAAGTTCGTCTGCGCGTTTGGCAGGCGAGGACAAACGTTGAAGTGCCCGAAGATGGTGAATGCGCCATGGCGCGAATGTGTGACCACAGATGTTGTGGATAGCATTCTGGTCGAGCAAGTGGCTAGCGTGCTTAGTCGTCGGGGCGACGCATAGCGCACCAACGCATCTGCGCAGTGACAACATTCACGACTTCGTCAGTACCTAGCTCTTGGAGGGGGCAGAAGCCCCTGCAATTGTTGCCGAACAAACAAGGAAAAATTTTGGGAGGAGTGTTAATTGCTAATGAATCAACTGCAAAGTCAAGGGTGCATGGCCGTTCATGGAGCCACTTCGTAGTCGTTTCGAAGCATTGATCGACATCAAGGACTTGCGACGCCAATACAATCGTGCTCGGCTGCGCGCTGGTGTGAATGACCTGCCCCCCGATTTCAGTACCACGCCGAACTTAGTAGAGTCCGTTTTCCGAGCAGGAGACGGTAGTGAAAAAGCGTTTTACAGAAGAACAGATTCTCGACTTTCTTAAGCAGGCAGAGGCCGGCGTGCCGGTGAAGGAGCTGTGCCGGCGGCATGGCTTCAGTGATGCATCCTTCTACACTTGGCGTGCCAAGTTCGGTGGCATGACCGTGCCGGACGCCAAGCGGCTCAAGGATCTCGAGCTGGAGAACAGCCGGCTAAAGAAGCTGCTAGCCGAAGCCCATCTGGATATCGAGGCACTTAAGGTGGTCGCCCGGGGAAAAGGGTAAGCCCGACAGCACGGCGGGAGGCGGTGCAGGAGATGCAGGCCAGAACCGGTATCTCCGAGCGCCGTGCCTGTCAGCTGATCGGGCTGTCTCGCTCGGTGCTGCGCTATCAACCCCGTTCCAGCGAGCAAAACACCAGGCTGCAATCCCAACTTATGGAGCTGGCACAGGAGCGTCGGCGCTTTGGCTATCGGCGCCTGCATATCCTGCTGCGGCGGGCTGGCATGCAGGTCAACCCTAAACGGATCTATCGCCTGTACCGGGCTGCCGGGTTGATGGTGAAGCGCCGGAGGCGCCGCCACGGTGTCGCCGTAGAGCGCGAGCGGCTGAGTCTGCCGAGCGCGCCGAATCAGGTATGGTCGATGGACTTCGTCTTCGATGCACTCAGTACGGGACGTAGGATCAAATGTCTGACGGTGGTCGATGATTTCACCAAGGAGGTGGTGGGTATTCTTGTGGATCACGGCATCAGCGGCTTTCGTGTTACTCGCGCATTAGATGAAATGGCCCGATTCCGCGGTTACCCCAAGGCAATCCGCACCGACCAGGGCCCCGAATTCACCGGCAAGGCTCTTGATCAATGGGCCTATCAGCGCGGCATCAAGCTGAAGCTGATTCAGCCTGGCAAGCCGACACAGAATGCGTTCATCGAATCATTCAATGGCAAGTTTCGGGATGAATGCCTGAATGAGCACTGGTTCTGCTCACTGGCCGAGGCCAGAATCCGCATCGCGGCCTGGCGAAGGGACTACAACGAACACCGACCGCACAGCGCTATCGGGAATCACACCCCGGCAGAATTCGCTGCGCATTGGAGGGCAAGCCAACAGCAACCCCGACATGAAAAACTAACATCAACCCCAGGGCCTACTAACTAGGAAACGGTACTAAAACTGGGGGCAGGTCA
>NZ_LBNQ01000031.1 GCF_001005215.1 Lampropedia cohaerens | reverse complement strand
TGACCTGCCCCCAGTTTTAGTACCGTTTCCTAGTTAGTAGGCCCTGGGGTTGATGTTAGTTTTTCATGTCGGGGTTGCTGTTGGCTTGCCCTCCAATGCGCAGCGAATTCTGCCGGGGTGTGATTCCCGATAGCGCTGTGCGGTCGGTGTTCGTTGTAGTCCCTTCGCCAGGCCGCGATGCGGATTCTGGCCTCGGCCAGTGAGCAGAACCAGTGCTCATTCAGGCATTCATCCCGAAACTTGCCATTGAATGATTCGATGAACGCATTCTGTGTCGGCTTGCCAGGCTGAATCAGCTTCAGCTTGATGCCGCGCTGATAGGCCCATTGATCAAGAGCCTTGCCGGTGAATTCGGGGCCCTGGTCGGTGCGGATTGCCTTGGGGTAACCGCGGAATCGGGCCATTTCATCTAATGCGCGAGTAACACGAAAGCCGCTGATGCCGTGATCCACAAGAATACCCACCACCTCCTTGGTGAAATCATCGACCACCGTCAGACATTTGATCCTACGTCCCGTACTGAGTGCATCGAAGACGAAGTCCATCGACCATACCTGATTCGGCGCGCTCGGCAGACTCAGCCGCTCGCGCTCTACGGCGACACCGTGGCGGCGCCTCCGGCGCTTCACCATCAACCCGGCAGCCCGGTACAGGCGATAGATCCGTTTAGGGTTGACCTGCATGCCAGCCCGCCGCAGCAGGATATGCAGGCGCCGATAGCCAAAGCGCCGACGCTCCTGTGCCAGCTCCATAAGTTGGGATTGCAGCCTGGTGTTTTGCTCGCTGGAACGGGGTTGATAGCGCAGCACCGAGCGAGACAGCCCGATCAGCTGACAGGCACGGCGCTCGGAGATACCGGTTCTGGCCTGCATCTCCTGCACCGCCTCCCGCCGTGCTGTCGGGCTTACCCTTTTCCCCGGGCGACCACCTTAAGTGCCTCGATATCCAGATGGGCTTCGGCTAGCAGCTTCTTTAGCCGGCTGTTCTCCAGCTCGAGATCCTTGAGCCGCTTGGCGTCCGGCACGGTCATGCCACCGAACTTGGCACGCCAAGTGTAGAAGGATGCATCACTGAAGCCATGCCGCCGGCACAGCTCCTTCACCGGCACGCCGGCCTCTGCCTGCTTAAGAAAGTCGAGAATCTGTTCTTCTGTAAAACGCTTTTTCACTACCGTCTCCTGCTCGGAAAACGGACTCTACTAAGTTCGGCGTGGTACTGAAATCGGGGGGGCAGGTCAGCTAAACTGTATCCATGAAGCATTACTTGATATTGGTAGCAACTGGCTCGGCAGTGCTGGCGGGCTGTGCGGCGCCTGGTTCCCAAGAAAACTTGGCGGCGTCCCCCATCGGAATGGCCAACCCCGCCGCGCAGCATTGCGTGGATGTGGGCGGTACGTTGCGCATTGAAGATGGCGCAGCGGGTCAGGTTGGCATGTGCCAGCTGCCTGACGGTACGGAGGTGGAGGAGTGGGCGCTGTTTCGCCAGAGTCAGCAGGCAGCGGCCCAACCCAGGACGAACGTGGTGGATTACCGCTGTGACCATGGTCAGGGCATGCGGGTCACCTACTTCGTGGATGCGGAGCGTGCGGTGCTGGAGCGCGATGGCATGGCCATTGAACTTGTCCAGCAGCCCAGCGCCTCTGGCTTCATCTACAGCAACGGGCCCAACACGATTCGCGGCAAGGGCGATGCGCTGACGCTGGAGATCGGGCGCATGGTGCCCATCCAGTGTCAGGCAGAGTGAGCTAAAAAGGCCGCGGCCCCGCTTCGCAGCGTTGCGAGGAATAGCGAATGATGCGCTCGACTACGGGCGCATTTGAACACGCGCCAGTCGCAGCGCATCAGATATCTATCGCGTGTTTAGCCTTTAGCTACTGCTGCGCCTCTTCCCGGTAGCCTTGCGGCCATTGCGGGGTGTCGCTGCAACCCCAGCAGCGCAGCTTGCTGGTATGGCCGATGCCGGGGTTGAAGGTATTGGTGGGGTCCAGCTTGCGGTAGAACTCCACCAGCGGGGGCTTGGCGATGTAGAGGTGGCCGACGTTGTGCTCGGCCGGATACTCGGCGCGGCGCGCATCCAGCAGCTTCCACATCGCATGCTCAATGGCGAGCGGATCGGCCCCCTTCTTGACGATGTAGTCCTGATGGAACACGTGGCAGAAGAAGTGGCCGTAGTAGAGCTTGTGGATGATCTGCGATTCCAGCTCGGGCGGCAGCTGCTCCACCCAATCGCGGTCGTTGCGGCGCAAGGCGATGTCCAGCGGCACGATGTCCTCTACCTCGCGCGGGTGGGCCTCGCGGTAGCGTACGGCGGCGCTGGCCACGGCAAAGCGGTGCAGGAAGGCCTTGCGCCCTTCTTCGGCATCGCACTCGAAGAATGCGCCGCTGTCACGCTGGCCGAAGTACTGCTGCAGCCACTCACGCGCCTGCGCCACTGAATCGTTGGCCACGCGCACCAGCAGATGGTGCTCATAGCGCTCGCGCCACTGGCGCATGCGGGGCGGCAGGTGGCTGGGCAGCAGGTTCATCAGCGCCTGCATGATGCGGTCGCTCACGCCGCGCCAGCCAAAGCGCTCGAAGAAACCATCAACCCGGCTCTTGAGTGCGAATGCAGCCGGGACCTTGCTGGTGCCGAGCTTGTCGATGATGAGGAAGATGTCCTTGCCGTACTTTTCACCGATGTCATAGGCCGTACGGTGGATGTATTCCCCCGCAATCGGCACGCTGGGCAGGCCGGTGAGGAAGTGGCGCCGCACTTGCGTCAGGTCACCGGGGTCGTTGCTGCCGATGTAGAAGACCGTGCTCGGCTCCTTCGGGAAGGTATCCAGCCGCACGGCAAACACGCTCAGCTTGCCCGCCGAGCCGGACGCCTCGTACAGGCGCGAGGGATCGGCGTTGTAGCGCGCCGGAGTGTCGGCGTCCACGTCGCGCACATGCTGCACATAGCCCGCATCAGAGGCCACGCGGCCCGAACCGTTGTCGATGTCCGCCGCGTCGTAGCGGCCTTCCTGCAGGCGGGTGAGGATCTCCTCGGGGCTGTCCCCCAGCGCGATGCCCAGGTGGTTGACCAGCCGCAGCTGCCCGTCCGCATCCACCTGCGCATACAGCGCCAGCTGCGTGTAGGCCGGCCCGCGCCGCACCAGCGCGCCGCCGGAGTTGTTGCAAACGCCCCCAAGCACCGAGGCGCCGATGCACGATGAGCCAATCACCGAATGCGGCTCGCGCCCGAGCGGCGCCAGCGTCCGCTCCAGCGCATCCAGCGTCGCGCCGGGCAGGCAGACGACCTGCGTGCCATCGTTGATGAGCTGAATGCCCTGGATGCGCCGCGTGCTCACGAGCACGATCTCGCGGTCGTAGTCCTCGCCGTTGGGCGTCGAGCCACCGGTCAGCCCGGTGTTGGCCGCCTGCATGATGACGATGCGGTCGGCCTCCACCGCCGCCTTGACCACCTGCCACTGCTCCAGCAGCGTGCCGGGCGTGACCACGGCCAGCACCGGGCCTTCGCCCGCGCGGTAGCCCTTGCGGTAGCGGCGCGTCTCGGCCTCGTCGGTGAGCACATGGCGTTCACCCACCAGCTTGCGCAGCTGGGCGATGAGCGCCTCGCCGGTGATGGGTTCGGTCTGCCGCACTTTGCCAGTGGGGCCAGGTGCAGTGGCGGTGTTCTCAGCGGATTGCGGCACGGTCTTCAGTCCTCCTTGACCAGCAGATCACCAGTAATATCGGCCACGCGGTTGACGCTGGTCAGCGTCATGGCCACGCGCATTTCCTTCTCGATCAGTGAAAGCAGGTTCTCTACGCCCTGCTGGCCCTGCGCCGCGAGCGCGTAGACAAAGGCGCGCCCGATCATGGTGCAGTCCGCGCCCAGCGCGATCATGCGCACCACGTCCAGGCCGTTGCGGATGCCGGAATCGGCCAGGATCTTGATCTGCCCCTTCACTGCATCGGCAATCGCCGGCAGGGCACGCGCCGAGGAGAGCACGCCATCGAGCTGACGCCCACCGTGGTTGGAGACGATGATACCGTCCGCGCCGAAGCGCACCGCATCCTTGGCATCCTCAGGGTCGAGAATGCCCTTGATGAGCATCGGCCCCTTCCAGAACTCGCGGATCCATTCCAGATCCTTCCAGGAAATGGAGGGGTCGAAGTTCGCCCCCAGATAACCCATGTAATCCTCCAGCCCGATGGGCTTGCCGAAGTAGGTGCTGATGTTGCCCAAATCATGCGGCTTGCCGTGCAGGCCGACGTCCCAGGCCCAGCACGGATGCGTGACAGCCTGCCAGTAGCGGCGCATGGCGGCGTTCGGGCCACTCATGCCGGAGTGCGCGTCACGGTAGCGTGCGCCGGGCACCGGCATGTCCACAGTGAAAACCAGCGTCGAGCAGCCTGCGGCCTGGGCGCGCTCCAGCGCGTTCTTCATGAAGCCGCGATCCTTGAGCACGTAGAGCTGGAACCACATTGGACGCGAGAGTTTGGGCGCGACCTCCTCAATCGGGCAGACCGACACCGACGAAAGCGTGAATGGAATGCCCTTCTTGTCGGCTGCCTGCGCAGCCTGCACTTCGCCGCGACGCGCATACATGCCCGTCAGGCCGACCGGCGACAGCGCCACGGGAATGGCAAGCTTCTCGCCAAACAGCTCAATGCTGGTGTCCAGCTGGGACATGTCTCTGAGCACGCGCTGGCGCAGCGCCACCTGCGCCAGATCGTCCACATTGCGCTGCAGGGTGCGTTCGGCATACGCACCACCATCGATGTAGTGAAACAAAAAAGGCGGCAGGCGCTTTTGCGCGGCCGCACGGTAATCGCTGGAAGAGGAAATGATCATGAGTAACTCCGGATAAGGATTCAGCCACTGCGCACCTGGATGTCAGTCACCCTTTCAGGATGTCGCAATGGTCGGGTCGGCAAGAATCACCTTTCGTAACGTGGTGGGCAGCTTAGCGTAGCGCTCTCGCCGGGCATCATCCTCATCGAGCCGCCGCACGGTATCGTGCACAAACGCCAGATGCTCCTCGATGCACTTGCGCGCACGCGCCGGATCGCCCTCAACAATGGCCTGCATCAGTGCCTCATGCTGTTCGGTCAGCGACACCATGGCCTCGGGCGTGGCCAGCGTGAACATCGTGCGGCGGTTCTGCGTCACCGTCGAGAGCACCAGCTCAAACAGGCTGTGCATGACCCGCAGCAGCACCACGTTGTGCGAGGCCTCCGCAATGGCCAGATGGAACTGTGCATCGGCGCGCGCCGAAAGATCGTTGTCACCGCTACGCTGATACTTGAGCATCACATCGAAGCAGCGGCAGATACGATCCTTGTCCGCCTGGGTTGCGCGCAGCGCCGCATGCCAGGCAGTGCTACTTTCGAGGGCCGTACGCGCCTCCAGAACGTCGTAGCGGTACTCAGGGTCCTGCACCAGCAAAGTCGCCAGCGGCTCAAAAGTACCCGGAAGCAGAAATGACTGCCTGCGCTCCTGCACATAAGTGCCATCACCGCGCCGACTTTCCAGCACGCCCTGGCTGACAAGCCGCTGGATCGCCTCACGCAGCGACGTACGCGAAACCCGCAGCTCGTCCGCCAGCGTCCGCTCCGAGGGCAGGCGCTGGCCCGCGCGCCACTGACCCTGCTGGACCTTGACGAGCAGTTGCTCGGCAATTCTGTCAGCAAGTCGCATGTGGTCGCAGCCTCCCAAGGTGGTCACGCACAGGCCCTCAAAGGGACGGAATCATCCAGGGGAAGACATAGGCCTGCAGCGTCGTCATGAGACCGATGATGACGCAGAAAATCAGGCTGTGCTTAACCGTGAAGCGGAACAAGTCGGATTCACGGCCCGCCAGTCCCACCGCCGCGCAGGCAATGGCGATCGACTGCGGCGAAATCATCTTGCCGGTCACCCCTCCGGTAGTATTGGCGGCAACGGCCAGCACTTCCGGAATGCCCAGTTGCGCCGCCGTGGTCGCCTGCAGCGCGCCAAACAGGGCGTTGGCCGAAGTATCAGAGCCCGTCAGGAACACGCCGATCCAGCCCAGGAAAGGCGAGAAGAAGGTAAACGCTCCACCCGTGTGCGACAGCGCCAATGCCAGTGTAGTGGAGAGGCCAGAGTAGTTGGCGATGAAGGCAAAGGCCAGCACCATACCGATCGAGTAGATGGGCAGAGCCAGTTCCTTGAGCGTCTCGCCGGCAGTCTCAATCGCCTGCGCAGGCTTGAGGCGCAGATACAGAATGGTCAGGATCGCGGCAATCAGGATGGCAGTTCCGGTAGCCGAGAACCAGTTGAAGGAGAACACCGCCCCATAAGGCGTGGGTTCGGCCACCACCGGCGGCATCTTCTGCACCAGATTGTGCAGCATGGGCACTGGAATATTGACAACCCAGTTCGACAACGCACCACCTGCGGCAAACAGCGCCTTGAAAGGTTGCAGGCTCCATACCGTCACCATCGCAGTGAGGATGATGAAGGGCGACCAAGCCTTGAGCACTGAACCCAAGGTCAATGGCGTATCAGCCGGTTTGGCCGCCGCTGCAACAGCTGCGGTGTCGCCGGTGCCCCCTTCGTTTTCAAATCGGAAGATGCGCTTAGGCTGCCAGACCTTGAGGAACAGGGTCAGCGCCACCAGCGAGACGATGGCGGAAGTGATGTCCGGCAACTCCGGGCCGATGTAGTTCGCGGTGAGGAACTGCACGATGGCGAAGCTGCCGCCGCCCACCAGCACGGCCGGCCAGGTTTCCTTGACGCCGCGCCAGCCATCCATGATCGCCATCAGCCAGAACAGCACGATGATGGTCATGAACGGCAGCTGGCGACCCGCCATCTGGCTGATGGCCATTGCATCGACCCCGGAGACCTGGCCTGCCACAATGATCGGGATGCCCATGGCGCCAAACGCCACTGGCGCGGTATTGCCGATCAAGCACAGCCCTGCGGCGTACAGCGGCTTAAAGCCCAGCCCTACCAACAGCGCTGCCGTAATGGCCACCGGCGCACCAAAGCCAGCAGCCCCTTCCAGAAACGCGCCAAAACAGAAACCCACCAGAATGAGCTGCAGACGCTGGTCCGGCGTCACCGACAGGATCGACGAGCGAATGATGTCGAACTGGCCCGTCTTGACCGAGACCTTGTAGAGAAACACCGCCGCCACGATGATCCAGGCAATCGGCCACAGACCATAGAAGAAGCCATAGACCGCCGAGGCCAGTGTGCTGGAGACCGGCATGCCATAAAACAGCAGCGCCACCGCCAGTGCCAGCGCCACCGTGATGGTGCCGGCAATGTACCCCTTCATGCGCAGCTTGGTCAGCGCGAGAAAGAAAAAGATGATGGGAATCAGCGCAACCAGCGCCGACAGCCAAATATTGCCTGCCGGATCGTAGTTTTGTTGCCAGAGGAGCTCCATGGCCAGCCTTCACAAATCAATGAAAACAATGACAGCCGACAGCGACGCCGCTATTTGCGACGCGATGGCCAACTGCCCACTGAAGGTGAACCCGCCTGTGTCCCTGCTCCTGCATGGCGTCCGCAGGATTCACAGGAAGGTCGCCGCCCCAAATTGGTCTATCCAATTACACAGCCAATTTCGGTGCGGCGCGATTCTAGGGCCGTACACCCTATGAGAGTCCCAAGGGATTACCCTGAAAGTCGGCACAAAACTGGTATCAAGTCTTCATTGGTATTACCAATTTTTCTATTGTATGGCGCCTGCGAGGGCACCGTAGCACGCACATGCCAATCGCGCGGCGCTTCAGCTGGCGGCAACGTCGCGACCCAAAACCACGGCCTTCAATGCCCTTGGCAGAACCAGCTAACACTGGCCTCAACGCGCACACGTGGTCATCGCGAACAGCGGCGAAGCCATGCTGTCGCCACGCTTGCCGCAGACCTTTCCTACGCGGCGCGCCATGACAGCGGATTGCCCAGAGCGCACGAAACCCAATGGAAAAGCGCGTGAGAAGGCCGGCGCCGCACGCCTGAGAACCTGTTCAAAGTCTCTGGAGTTATGAGATGCTTTGGGGATGAGAAAGAGCTATCCGAGCGACATCAGCCGTGAACAATTCGAGATTGTCAAGCCGTTGTTGGAAAGCGCGCGCAAAAAGACCAGCCCCAGGCGAGTAGACCTGTATGAGGTGTTCTGCGCGGTGCTGTACCTGCTCAGAAGCGGCTGCCAGTGGCGCATGCTGCCCGAGGAGTTTCCGAAGTGGCGCACGGTGCACTCGTACTTTGCGATCTGGAGCGAGCCACGCGAAGGAGGCAGCCTGCTGGAGCAGGCTTTAAAAAAATCAGGTTGGCGCGGCCCGAGAGAGACTGGGGCGCAACGCCTGCAGCACGCTCTTGATCGTGCACGCGCAGAGCGTCAAGAACAGCGATACGGCGGGCCAGAAGGGCTATGACGCAGGTAAGAAGGTCTCGGGCATCAAGCGCCACATTGCGGTGGACACGCAGGGCCTGCCGCACGCGGTGGCGGTGACCACGGCCGAGGTGACGGACCGCAAAGGGGCGTTGCAGGCGCTGCGTCGTTGCGGGCCTGGACTCAGGCAGGTGCAAAGTCTACTGTGCGACAGCGGCTATGTGGGTCAGCCCTTCACACGGGGTGTGTGCGAGGTCCTGGGTGAGCATGTGACGGTGCAGATTGCCAAACGCAGTGAACTGCATACCTTCAAGGTCATGCCCAAGCGCTGGGTGGTCGAGCGCAGCTTCGCCTGGCTGGGCAAGAGCAGACGACTATGGAAGAACTGCGAGCGCCTGCTCAACACCAGCTTACAGTTCATTCACCTGGCATTCTTGGCTTTGCTGCTCAAAAGACTTTGAACAGGTTCT
>NZ_LBNQ01000030.1 GCF_001005215.1 Lampropedia cohaerens | reverse complement strand
ATTCCGAGCCATGTTTCTTCGTTTTCCATTCGCCTTCGCCCAGCATCTTCACGCCGGTGCTGTCGACCAGCAGATGCAAGCCACCACGACTGGGGCGATAGGGTATGTTCACGGTCAGCGTTTTCTGACGGCGGCAGACCGTGCTGTAGTCAGGCACGGGCCCATCCAGGCCCGCCAGATGCATCAGGCTCTGCACGAAACCGATGACTTGGCGCAACGGCAGGCCGAACAGCCCCTTGATGGTCAGGCAGAACTGGATGGCGGCATCGCTGAACGTCGGTGATCGACCGCGACGACCGGTGGGCTGGCCGTGCCATTGCATGTCACGATCCAGCCACACCGAGAGCGAGCCTCTGGCCTTGAGGGCTGCGTTGTAATCTTTCCAGTTGGTGGTGCGGTATTGGGCGGCAGCGGGCTTGGTCATGGGTGCGCTAGCCTACAGACTCGGGACGTTTGTGCAACAACGCCGCGTCACGGCCTGCGCCGCCATCGGCAGGGCCGTCGCGCAGGCCGTGGTGTCCAAGCCTGCGCGGGTCAGGCGACGACTGTTGGCCGAGATGTGACGCCGCGCGCATCCTGGCCACACACGCACCGCACTCGCCACTGCGAACTTGCCCTGCCCACGCGCGCTTATTCGCGCATGATCTGAGAACTTATTCACGCTCCTTTCATGCGCTGCGCAGGCAAGCGAAAATGCAGCGCACGGCGTTGAAAATCCTCGCCGCCCCCCAGCCCAGCTTGCGCATTACCCCTTGCATTGCATCTCCTGGCGGATCAACGCAACGGATGAGAAGATGGCAAAAAAGGTACTGACATAAAAAAACCTGCCGTATGCCATTGCATGCAGCAGGTTCCTTGCGCTTTCGAGAGGCAACCCAAGGGTTAACAACTTTACTTGGTGCCGTCGGCGAGACTCGAACTCGCACAGCCATGGGCCACTACCCCCTCAAGATAGCGTGTCTACCAATTCCACCACGACGGCAAATGTCATTTGCCCCGTCTAGCAGTAGCTGCCGCCAAACGGGAAACGATGATTCTAATCGAAAAACTTCAGCCTGAACGCAAGAACGTCGCTTTTTGCTGCCAGCAGGCAGCGGCGCCACAATGCCCTTGCCTGCCAGCTACGTAGTTACTCCTGCACTGGTGTTGCGCTCTCCTCACCTGCTGCCGGCGCGTCCGCGGCGGCGCCGGGTTGCTCTGCGGCCGCAGGGGCCTGCGCGGCTGCGGGCGATGCTGCTGGTGACGCGTCGGCTCCCGCACCGGGGATGGCATCGACGGCGCTACTGCCCGAAGACGCCGGCGCTGCGGGCGCGGTATTGCCACTGGCGCTGTCTGCCCCCGGAATGGCCGCAGCAGGACCGGTCTCAACCGGTGCGACCAGCGGCACATTCTCGAACACGCTACTGCCGTCATCGGCGCTACCGGCTCGCTGCATCCCTGCGCTCGCCATCAAGGCGAGTGCCAGCGTTGCAGCGAAGAACACCGTCGCGCAGACGGCCGTCATGCGCGAGAGAAAGTTGGCGCTGCCAGAGGCGCCAAAAAGACTGCCGGCACTGCCGCTGCCCAGCGACGTTCCCATGTCCGCGCCCTTGCCCTGCTGGACGAGAATCAGCCCAATCATGGTCAGCGCCGCAGCCAGCTGCAGCAGCAGCACCAATGTCATGGTTACACTCATGTTCAATCACCTCTCTCGCTAAACAAAATTCCTTGCGAAACAGCCGCGCGCACTTGCATGATGCAGGCGGCCTCCACCCCCAAATCCCAGCCCCTGCCGATCACTGCTGCGCTGCGGCATGCACAATCGCAAGAAAATCGTGGGCTTTCAACGCCGCACCGCCAATCAGGCCACCGTCGATATCGGCCTGTGCCAGCAGCTGCGCGGCGTTGCCCGCATTCATGCTGCCACCGTAAAGAATGGCTACCTGCTCCGCCGCATCTCCGAGCAGACGGCGCAGTGCCGCATGGACTTCCTGCGCCTGCTCGGGCGAGGCAGTGCGCCCCGTGCCGATGGCCCAGACGGGCTCGTAAGCCAGCACCAGGTGGGAGACCGCGACTCCAGGCTGTGTCAGCACTGCCTGCAGCTGGCGCTGCACCACCGCAAGGGCCTGCCCCGCGTCGCGCTCTTGCAGGGTCTCGCCCAGACAGACGATGGGTACCAATCCTGCCGCCCGTGCGGCAGCGGCCTTCTGCGCCACGACCGCATCGCTTTCCTGCTGATACTTGCGCCGCTCTGAGTGGCCAACGATCACGTACCGCACATCGAACTCGGCCAGCATCGCTGCCGCAACATCGCCCGTGAACGCGCCAGCCGCATGGGCCGAAACGTCCTGGGCAGCAAGCTGCAACAGCGTCTGCCCCTGCAACAAGGCTTGTAGTTGCGCCAGATAGACCGCTGGCGGAGCCACCGCTACGCGGACATCTGCCTGCGTGCCAACAGCCTCCGGCAGACCGTCAAGAATGCCACGCACCAATGCCGCGTTGGCATCCAGGCTACCGTTCATCTTCCAATTGCCAACAACCAGCTTACGTCCCATCGTGTTTCCTTTCTTGACGGTCTTCACGACCATGTCAGCACCAGCTTGCCGATATGCTGGTTGGACTCCATCAACGCATGCGCCTGCGCGGCCTGTGCAGCAGGAAACTGGCGATAAATCACAGGCTTGACCTGCCCACTCTCAATCAGTGGCCATACTTTTTCACGCAGCTTGGCGGCAATGGCGGACTTGAATGCCACTGGCCGCGGCCGCAGCGTGGAGCCGGTGATCACCAGCCGGCGTTGCAGCACCAGCGCCGCATTGAAACCAGCCTGAATGCCCCCTTGCACGGCGATGATGACGAGACGGCCATCTTCAGCCAGGCACTGCACTTCACGCGCCACATAGTCGCCTGCGACCATATCCAGAATTACGTCTACGCCGCGACCACCCGTGATGCGCGCGACTTCCGCCACGAAATCCTGTGTGCGATAGTTGATCGCGTGCGCCGCCCCCAGTGCCAAACAGGCTTGGCATTTCTCCTGGGATCCCGCCGTGACAAGGACCTGCGCGCCCAAGGCGGTGGCCAGCTGAATGGCTGTCACGCCAATGCCGCTGCTGCCACCTTGCACCAGCAAGGTTTCACCGGGCTGGAGGCCGCCACGATCAAACACATTGCTCCAGACAGTGAAAAATGTCTCGGGCAGGCAGGCCGCCTCCACGTCGCTCAACCCGGTTGGCACGGGCAGGCATTGGCCCACCGGGGCTACGCAGTATTGCGCATAGCCGCCACCGGCTACCAGTGCGCAGACGCGATCACCCATGCGCAGGCCAGCAGCTTCCAGGGCCACGGGGTCGCCATCGACGATCTCTCCGGCAACTTCCAGGCCCACGATTTCGCTGGCGCCAGGCGGCGGCGCGTACTTGCCCTTGCGTTGCAGCACATCGGGCCGGTTGACACCGCTGGCAGCGACGCGAATCAGCGCCTCCCCCTGCCCCCACTGAGGCCGGGGTACCTGTCCAAGCCGCAACACTTCTGGTGCACCAAACCCATCCAGTACAACAGCTTGCATGGTAATGGCAGACTCCTCGTCAAGGTCTGACGCGCGGCAATGCGACGTCATGGATTCACGCCGGATCGGCGGGCTGCTCCTGCGCGGGCGCCTCCTCGCGTGCCGGGCGATCCAGCAGCACCTTGCGCGAGAGCTTGATGCGGCCCTTGTCGTCCGTCTCCAGTACCTTCACGCGCACCAGTTCGCCTTCCTTGAGGTAGTCGCCCACCTTCTCGACGCGTTCATGCGCGATCTGGCTGATGTGCAGCAGGCCATCCTTGCCTGGCAGAATGTTCACGAGTGCGCCGAAGTCGAGAATCTTCGTCACCGGGCCTTCGTAGATCTTGCCGATCTCCGCCTCGGCGGTGATTTCCTCGATGCGACGCTTGGCTTCGTCGGCCTTGGCTGCATCGACCGCCGCGATGGTAATGGTGCCATCTTCGCCAATGTCGATCTGCGTGCCGGTTTCCTCGGTAAGCTGGCGAATGGTGGCACCACCCTTGCCGATCACGTCACGGATTTTCTCGGGGTTGATCTTGAGCGTGTAGAGCTTGGGCGCATAGCCGGAGACTTCCGCCTTGGCCTCGCCCATCGATTCGCGCATCTTGCTCAGGATGTGCAGGCGCGCTTCCTGCGCCTGCGCCAGTGCCACCTGCATGATCTCGCGGGTGATGCCCTGGATCTTGATGTCCATCTGCAGTGCGGTGATGCCCGTCGTGGTACCCGCCACCTTGAAGTCCATGTCGCCCAAGTGATCCTCGTCGCCAAGGATGTCGGTCAGCACGGCAAAGCGCGACTCATCCTTGATCAGGCCCATCGCGATGCCCGCCACATGCGCCTTCAGCGGCACGCCGGCATCCATCAGCGACAGACACCCGCCGCACACCGACGCCATCGAGGAGGAGCCATTGGACTCCGTGATCTCGGAGACAACCCGCATCACGTAGGGGAACTCGTCCTTGGATGGCAGCACTGCTTCCAGCGCACGCTTGGCCAGGCGTCCGTGACCGATCTCACGGCGCTTGGTCGAGCCCATGCGGCCGACTTCGCCGGTGGCGAACGGCGGCATGTTGTAGTGCAGCATGAAGCGCTCTTCATATTCGCCAGCCAGTGCATCAATGCGCTGCGCGTCGCGCTCGGTGCCCAGCGTGGTAACCACCAGCGCCTGGGTCTCGCCACGCGTGAACAGGCTGGAGCCATGGGCGCGTGGCAGCACGCCATTGCGGATCTCAATGGGACGCACGGTACGCGTATCGCGCCCGTCGATGCGGGGCTCGCCAGCCAGAATCTGACCGCGCACGATGGCCGCCTCAGTGTCGAACAGGATGTTGTCGACCTCGACGGGATCGAACTCGACACCCTGCTCGGTCAGCGCCGCCTTGACGTCGGCATAGACCGTGCGCGTGGCCTGCGTGCGCTCCTGTTTGGAACGGATCTGGTAGGCCGCACGCAGCCTTTCCTCGCCCAGCGCCTTGACCTTGGCGATGAAGTCGTGATCCTTCTGCGGAGGCTGCCAATCCCACACAGGCTTGCCGGCATCGCGCACCAGCTCGTGAATCGCATCGATGGCGATCCTGCCCTGTTCGTGGCCGAACATCACGGCACCGAGCATAACCTCCTCGGTCAACTGATCGGCCTCCGACTCGACCATCAGCACGGCGCTCTCCGTGCCCGCCACCACCAGATCCAACCGACTGTTCTTGCGTGCGGTGCGGCTGGGGTTGAGCACGTATTCGCCGTTGATGTAGCCCACACGCGCGGCGCCAATAGGGCCGTTGAACGGAATCCCGGACACGCTCAGCGCGGCACTGACGGCAATCAACGCAGCGATGTCAGCGTCGACTTCCGGATTCAGCGACAGCGTGTGCACGACCACGTGCACTTCGTTGTAAAAACCCTCGGGAAACAAAGGACGGATGGGCCGATCGATAAGCCGGCTGGTCAGCGTCTCCAGCTCGCTGGGCTTGGCTTCGCGCTTGAAGAAGCTGCCGGGGATCTTGCCCGCAGCATAGGTTTTCTCGATGTAGTCAACGGTCAGCGGGAAAAAGTCCTGCCCTGGCTTGGCATTCTTGCTGGCAACCACCGTGGCCAGCACCACCGTGTCTTCGATGTTGACCAGCACCGCTCCGGTGGCCTGGCGGGCGATTTCGCCCGTCTCCATGATGACCTTGCGATCACCCCACTGAAACTCTTTGACGACCTTGTTGAAAATGGACATGGTTGCTCCTGGTTAGAAGGCGCACGCACGAGCGGCGCACGCACGAGTGCGGCTCATGGCCACACAAACACTCCAGCGCCTTGCGACTGCCGTCGCACCAGAACACGATGCCATTCCATGGACGCCGCACAGTCGCGCGACCTCCATGGAATGACACAGCTTCGCTCTGTGCGGCAACTGGAAAAGAAAAACAGAAAAAACACAAAACGCCTGGTTGCCAACCAGCAATCCCAGGCGTTGCGTGCATGGTGCGCCGATTACTTGCGCAGGCCGAGCTTGGCGATCAGCGCCGTGTAACGCTCGGCATCCTTGTTCTTGAGGTAGTCCAGCAGCTTGCGACGGCGGCTGACCATGCGCAGCAGGCCGCGACGACCATGGTGGTCCTTGGCGTGCTGCTTGAAGTGGGGCGTCAGCTCATTGATGCGGGCCGTCAACAGTGCCACCTGCACTTCCGGGCTACCCGTATCGTTGGCGCTGCGCGCGTTCTCTTTGATGACTTCTGCCTTAACAGACGATGCGATCATGATGATTTCCTGTAAATGGGGCGCATGTATGAGCACCCCGTTGCACATGCGCCGCTGCTGGAAAAGGCTGCGGCGTGAAAGAGCTGCGAATTATAGCAGGCGCGCATGCCCGCACTGTGCGCGGGCAGTCAGGCTGCGCAATCACTGCCCATCCGATGGCGCGTCATCGCGAATCAGGCACACATCGACACGTTCGATGCGCTTGTCCTCAATCTCGACCACCTCAAAGCGCAAGCCTCGGTGCTCAAGCACCTGTCCGAGCTCGGGCAGGCGGCCCAGGCGGGACATCATCAGTCCCGCCAGGGTCGTGAATTCCTCCGCATCCTCGGCCAGACCGGAAATTCTGGTCTCGCGCGCCAACTCGTAAAGATCGGCCAGGCCGTCAACACTCCAGTGCCCAGGCTCCAGCGACTCGATGGACAGGCGCTCGCCCACTTCCGGGAATTCGCCCGCAATCGCCTCAAGCACATCCATCGGCGTAGCCATCCCGAGGATTGTGCCGTACTCATCGGTGATCAGCGCCACCTGGCGGCGGGTCTGGCGGAACATGCCCACGAGCTTGATGACCGACAGGGTCTCAGGTACGACCAATGCCGGCTGCAGGTTCTCTCCAACGGTGATCACGCCGTTCTTGACCAGATCGGCCAGCAGATCCTTGGCCTTGGCCACCCCCAGCACATTGTCCAGCCCGCTCTTGTCGCAGACCGGAAACAGGCTGTGTGGGTTGGTGGTCAGCGTCTCGTAAATGCTGTCGCGGCTGTCACCGATGTCGATCCACTCGATTTCCGAGCGCGGCGTCATGATGGAGGCCACGGAACGCTCCGCCAGCGCGAGCACGCCGCCGACCATCTGCCGCTCCTCGTCCGCAAAGGCCTTCGAGGCACCGTCGCCTATCGGGTCGGCGCCGTCATCTTCCGGACTCGTCTCCAGCCCGTTGCGGTCTCCCAGCATGCGCAGGATCGCCTTGGCCGTGCGGTCGCGGATGGGCATTTGCGCAACATGGCGCTGCATATTGCGCTGGCGCCACTGGTTCAGCGCCTCGATCATGATGGAGAAACCAATGGCCGCGTACAGATAGCCCTTGGGCAAGTGGAATCCAAGTCCCTCGGCCACCAGCGTCAAGCCAATCATTAACAGGAAGCTCAGGCACAGCACCACCACCGTGGGGTGACGGCTGACAAAACGCGTCAGCGGCTTGGACGCGACGATCATCACCACCATCGCGATGATGACGGCAGCCATCATGACCGGCAGGTGCTGCACCATGCCCACGGCCGTGATGATGGAGTCCAGCGAGAACACCGCATCCAGCACGATGATCTGCAGCAGCACCAGCCAGAAGCTGGCATAGCCGCTCTTGGATGGCCCCGCATGCTGAACACCTTCTAGGCGCTCATGCAGTTCGGTCGTGGCCTTCCACAGCAGGAACAAGCCGCCTGCGAGCAAGATGATGTCCCGCCAGGAGAATGTGAATATCCAGATGCTGAACAGCGGATTGGTGAGCTTGATGATTTGCGCCATCACACTCAGCAACACCAGCCGCATCAGCAGCGCGAGCGACAGGCCGATGACCCGCGCCTTGTCGCGCTGGTGCGGCGGCAGCTTGTCAGCAAGGATGGCAATAAAGACCAGGTTATCAATACCGAGGACGACCTCAAGGACGATCAGCGTGAGCAAGCCGACCCAAATCGTCGGATCTGTCAACCATTCCATGGTGTGGAAAAAGAGAGTGGGGAAAAGGGGATCTGCGCCCGTAAAGGCATGGATATCCGCAGGTTCGCGCCATGCGACGCCGCCATGCGAGATGCAGAGAAAGAGGATGCATTCGGCGCATCGGCTTCGAGGCAGCGCTGCGGGCATCTGCCAGCCAGCCGCACACGAAGGCGCGCGAGATGCGATCGCATTGGCAGCGCCTGCTGCCTCACAGGCCAGCGTGCCAAGTCAGGAGACGGCGGGGCGCAGGCGGCACACGTCGCTCTGGGCACGCGCGGCAAAGGGCCGTCGCACGCAAGCGCTGCAGGCCGAAGCCGCAACGCCGTTTCCAGCAAGTCAATCAAACAGAGGATCTGCCGCAGTCCGCGCACATAAGCGCCCGGGTAACAGCAAGCGCAAACATACAGCGCAGGACGCAAACGCACTGCACAGCCGAGCCGCCACGGGAAAATGGCGGCAAGCAGCGCAGCAGGATGGGAAACTCGGGATAAATGCGAATCCGCAGGGGGAGGTTCCATAAGTGGGCCGATTCTACCGCATCAGCGGTGCTGCACGCTGCCACGATCGCTTCACGTGCTCCCCAGCCAGTGCAGGTAGGCATTGCGCGTGCGCTCGGAAACCGACGCCAGTACCTTGCCGTGATCAACCTGATGTCGCGCAATCAGCCGTGCATCGGCCACCGCGCGCGACTTGCAGAACCAGTGGCAGCTGTGCTGCAGCAGAAACAGCTCGGCAGAGAGTTGGTAGGCCCTATCCTTGGGAGACAGGCCCGAGGGATTCTCGACGATCTCGCGCACGCCCTGCGCATGCAGCCTGAGCAGTTGCCGGAAATCGCGCGTCACAGCCGGCAGAAAACGCTCGACATACGGCACGCACATCGCCCATCTGGCTATGCGGGTGTGCTCCTGGGGCTCCCGCGCAACCGCCTCTGCCAGCCGCTCGATCTGTCCGGCAACGCCACACTCACTGGCGGCAAACGTCTCCCAGATCTGGTTCTGCCGGTTCACGTCCTTTTCGCGGATGGCGCGGAGATAGCCCTGGGTCAGCGTTTCCATGTGGCGCTCGACCTGCAGGCCCGACAGGTGCTTTCCCAGCAGGACGATGCGCTGGGCCTGATAGCGTGCCCGCACCACCATCCACGCCAGCACGAGTACAACGATGACAAATGCAATTTCCATAAACGCGCCGCGATAGCGGCTTCAAGACGATTTGATAGATGGAGACCCCGTCCAGGGAGCGCGAGATTGTCACATGCCCCGGGTTCTGCTGGAAACCATGCGCCGACGGCTGACGCGCTGGCTGCGGCCTATACGTCGACTTCCACGTCGTCGCCATGCATTTCCATCAGCTCACGGCGTGCTCCCGCTTCCCCCTTGCCCATGAGTTGCGCAATGTAGCTCTCCGTCTGCGAAAAACTGAACATACCCAGCTGCACCTGCATCAGCCGGCGGGTGTCGGGGTTGAGGGTCGTCTCCCACAGCTGCTCGGCGTTCATCTCGCCCAACCCCTTGAAGCGACCAATGGTCCAGGCGCCTTCTCTGACGCCGTCCTTGCGCAGCTTCTCCAAGGTGCTCTGCAGTTCCTGCTCACTGAGCACATAGAGCTTGGTGGCCGGCTTCTTGCCACGCGCGGGCACGCTGATGCTGTAGAGCGGGGGCTGCGCCACATAGACGTGGCCGGCCTCGATGAGCTTGGGAAAGTGACGGAAGAACAGCGTCAGCAGCAGCACCTGGATGTGTGCACCGTCCACATCTGCATCGCTGAGAATGCAGATCTTGCCGTAGCGCAGGCCGGAGAGGTCCACCTCGTCGTCAGGACCGTGGGGGTCGACGCCAATGGCCACGGCAATGTCATGCACCTCATTGTTGGCAAACAGGCGATCGCGCTCAACCTCCCAGGTATTGAGGACTTTGCCGCGCAGCGGCAGCACCGCCTGGGTTTCCTTGTCGCGCCCCATCTTGGCGCTGCCGCCTGCGGAATCGCCCTCGACCAGAAAGACTTCGTTGTAGGCGATATCACGGCTTTCGCAGTCGGTGAGCTTGCCGGGCAGCACGGCCACCCCCGAGCCCTTGCGTTTTTCCACCTTCTGGCTGGCGCGCTGGCGCGTCTGCGCCGCCTTGATGGCCAGCTCCGCGATGCGCTTGCCGTAGTCCACATGCTGGTTGAGCCACAGCTCCATGGCCGGCTTGACGAAGCTGGAGACCAGCCGCACCGCATCGCGCGAATTGAGTTTTTCCTTGATCTGCCCCTGGAACTGGGGATCGAGAATCTTTGCCGACAGCACGTAGCTGGCACGCGAGAACACGTCCTCGGGCATCAGCTTGACGCCCTTGGGCAGCAGCGCATGCAGGTCGATGAAGCCCTTGACGGCCTGGAACAGCCCGTCGCGCAGGCCGCTGTCGTGCGTGCCGCCAGCGGGCGTGGGAATCAGGTTGACGTAGCTCTCGCGAACCGGCTGGCCCTCCTCAGTGAAGGCCACGCACCAGCTGGCCCCCTCCCCGACGGCAAAGCTCTCGTGATGGCGGTCGGCAAAGCCCTCGCCCTCGAACATCGGAATCACAGGATCGGCCGCCAGCGCCTGTGCCAGATAGTCCGCCAGACCACCCTTGTACTGCCAACTCTGCGTCTGGCGGGTTTTCTCGTTGGTGAGACTGACGCTCACGCCCGGCATCAATACGGCCTTGCTGCGCAGCAGGTGAAGCAACTCGGGCATCGGCAAGGTCTTGGACTCGAAGTACTTGGCATCCGGCCAGACACGCACCGTCGTGCCCTGCCGCCGGTCGCCCTGCTGCGCCGGGCGCACCTGCAGCGGCTCGACCACGTCGCCGCCGTTGCCGAACACCAGCCTCGCAACCTGGCCGTCACGGTAAATGGTGACTTCCAGCCGGGTCGACAGCGCATTGGTGACCGACACACCAACACCATGCAACCCCCCGGAAAAGCTGTAGGCGCCACCTGAGTCCTTGTCGAACTTGCCGCCCGCGTGCAGCCGCGTGAACACCAACTCGACCACCGGTGCCTTTTCCTCCGGGTGCAACCCGAACGGGATTCCGCGGCCTTCGTCCTCGACGCTGACCGAGCCGTCCTCGTGCAGCGTGAAGCGGATCTTCTTGCCGTATCCGGCCAGCGCCTCATCGGCCGCGTTGTCCAGCACCTCCTGAATGATGTGCAGCGGATTGTCCGTGCGCGTGTACATGCCCGGGCGCTGCTTGACCGGCTCAAGGCCCTTGAGCACCTTGATCGAGCCTTCGGAATATGCGTGTCCGCCGGTGGCGGCATTTTTGCTTGATGTGGCCATGGCAACGATTTTAGGGCCTGCTAGTGCGCCATCCACGCGGGCGGGCACTGCAGCCGGTTCCGGCACAGACGGATTCCCACAACCTTTTCTCAGCTGCGATACGGCTGCGGCGTCGCAATCAGTACCTCGTCGAGCGTAGTACTGCCATCGACGATGCGCTGCGCGCCGCCCAGCCGCAGCGGGCGCATGCCGGCCTGCACGGCCTCGCGGCGCAGTGCCGCCATGTTCACGTCGGCGTGGATCTGCTCACGCACCTGCTGGTTCACGGTCAGCAGCTCGTACAAGCCCAGTCTGCCGCGATAGCCGCTCATGCGGCACTCGGTACAGCCCACGGGCCGGTAAGGCGTGATGGTCTTTTCGCCGAGATTCACCTTCCAGGGCTTGACAGCCTCATCCAGCAGCGCAGTCGCAAAGGCATCGTCCGGCGTCTTGCACGATGGGCAGAGGGTGCGCACCAGACGCTGTGCAAGCACGCCCAGCAAGGTGGCACTGATCAGATAGGCGGGCACGCCCAGCTCCATCAGGCGGGTAATCGCCGATGGCGCGTCATTGGTGTGCAGGGTGGAGAACACCAGATGCCCGGTCAGCGCGGCCTGGATGGCCATTTCGGCCGTCTCCAGATCACGGATTTCGCCCACCATGATGATGTCCGGGTCCTGGCGCATCAGCGCGCGCAGGCCTTCGGCAAAGCTGAAGTCCAGCTGGGGCTGGACTTGCGTCTGATTGAAGGCCGGCTCGATCATCTCGATCGGGTCCTCCACGGTGCTGACGTTCACCGCTTCAGTGGCAACGCGCTTGAGCGTCGAGTACAGGGTGGTCGTCTTGCCCGAACCGGTCGGACCAGTAACCAGGATGATGCCGTGCGGCTGATGCACCAGGTGTTCCCAGCGACGCGCATCGTGCGGGGTGAACCCCAGATCCGACAGGCTCTTGATGGTGTTGTCAGGATCGAAAATGCGCATGACCATCTTCTCGCCAAACGCGGTCGGCAAGGTCGACAGGCGCATCTCGACTTCCTCGCCACGCGGATTGCGCGTCTTGATGCGACCATCCTGGGGCCGGCGCTTTTCGACGACATCAATGCGCCCCAGCAGCTTGATGCGTGCAATCATGGCATTGAGCACGCCGATGGGCATCTGGTAGACCGTGTGCAGCACGCCGTCGATGCGAAAGCGAATGGCCCCCTGCTCGCGGCGCGGCTCCAGGTGGATGTCACTGGCACGCTGATCGAAAGCGTACTGCCACAACCACTCGACCACGCGGATCACACCCTGGTCATTGGCATCCAGCAGGCGGTTGCTGCTGCCCAGTTCGACCAGCTGTTCGAAGCTGGCCAGACCGGCGCCGCTGCCCGCACTTTGCTTCTGGGCCGAGCTGACCGAACTGGACAAGGCATAAAACTCGCCGATGTAGCGCTCCAGCTCCAGCGGGTTGGCCATGACCAGCCGCACCGGCCGCTTGACCTGGCGTTCGATCTCGCGCACCCAGTCGATGGCATACGGCTCGCAAGTGGCCACCACCACCTCGTCGAGCGAAACCTTCAGGGGCAGCACGCCATAGCGGCTTGCATACGCTGCGCTCATCACCTCGGCCACACGTCCGACATCCGCCTTGAGCGGGTCAATGCGCACGAACTCCATACCGGCCCGTTGCGCCACGAATGCACTGAGGTCATCAAGCGTCAGCGGCGTGCCTTGCTGCGCATGCGAAAGCGCAATGCCAGCCAGACGAACCAACGGGTTCTGGCTACTTTCTGCCCGCGAAAACCGGGCTATCGTACGCTGCGCCTCTTCCGGCGAAATGACGTCATCGGCATGCAGCCACTGCACGACATGCAGCCAGTCCAGGCGGCCACGAAACGGCGGACGGCCTTTGCCGGCCGTGCCGTCTGCCTCTCGCATGGCCGAGTCCTGCAGCGCACCGTGCGCCGCCGAGGACGGCATGTCCGCACTGGCGCCCTCGCCCTGCCCATGTAATGTCGATGTCTGGTGTGGCAATTGCATGACGCCGCCTTTTTCTCGCTCCGCAGATGTTGGCAACCATTATGCGCGCGCAGATTTATCGCGCGGGCATGGCTGATCACAAGGCCAGGATTCGCACCACGGCTGGCGGCACTGCACGGAGACCTGGCAACGCGAGGAATGAAGCGTTCGCGACCGGGGTTCTCAGAACCTGTTTACGCTCTTTTCATACGCCGCGTTGCCTCACCGGGCGATGCGATGCAAGGCGCAAACCGCAGTCGGGCTGGTGGCCCGACGAGGATTTGCAACGCCGCAGCGTGCGTCTGGCGAGGCAACCCCAAGGGGGCAGCCAGGCAAAGGCACACCGGACAGCGTTGCCCGCCTTGCGCAGACGCCCACAGTCTGGGCTGCGGCAGGCGCCTTGCCCGCCGCGCCTTTGCCTGGCTGCGCGGTGCATGAAAAGAGCGTAAACAGGTTCTCAGCCCAAAGGCTGCGTGTGCACATGCCGCATCGCCAAATCCATCTGCCCGGACAGCATCTGGGGCAAAGCCCCCAACGTGTGTTCAATGGCCTGATCGATCGCCTGACGGTCCTCCGCGCTCGGCTTGCCCAGGACCCAATTGATCACTTCCGCCTTCACGCCCGGATGGCCGACACCCAGGCGCAGACGCCAGTAATCGGGGGTACCCAGATGCGCCTGGATGTCCTTCAGCCCATTATGGCCGGCATGACTGCCGGCAAACTTCAGCTTGACCTGGCCGGGGCGCAGGTCCAGCTCATCGTGCACCACCAGAATCTCCTGTGGTTCGATGCGATAAAAGCGCGCCATCGCCCCCACGGCCTGCCCCGACTTGTTCATGAAGGTCATGGGCTGCATCAGCCAGACGGGCTGCCCGCCAATGTTGACCTTGGCCAAGTTGGCGTAGAACCCCTTCTCGGGCGCAAGCGCCGCGCCCGCTAGTTGGGCCACACGATCAATCCACCAGAAACCCGCATTGTGGCGAGTCCCGTCATACTGGGGCCCAGGATTGCCCAGCCCTACCAACAGCTTCAATGCCATAAACGCCTCTCCTGTGCGATGCGCATCCACAACATGCCATAGGCCTGCGACGCAATGCAATAAAAAAAACCCGCCCATATCGGGCGGGTTGCTAGGTGCAGTCAGGCCCGAGGGGCAACGCCTGCGCCCGTCGGGCCGGATGCCATTACTCTTTGGCTTCGCCTTCTTCTGCGGCAGGCGCAGCATCGGCTTCCTCGGCTTCGGGCGCCGATGCAGCGGTAGCCAGCACTGGGTTGATGGCGGCCAGACGCTTGAGGGCGGATACACCGCGCGGCAGCTTGATGTCGCGCAGACGCAGCACGCCGTTCTTGCTCATCTTGCTGAGATCGACCTCGATGGACTCGGGCAGATCCTTGGGCATGCAGGTAACTTCAATTTCGTTGGTCACGGTCGAGATCACCTGTCCATCCACCTTGACGGCTGGTGCTTCCTCGGCACCGACGAAATGCAGCGGCACACTCATGTGCAAGCGCGTACGATCGTTGACGCGCTGGAAGTCCACGTGCAGGACCAGTTGCTTGTACGGGTGGTACTGCACATCGCGCAACAGCACCTTTTCAGTCGTGCCGTCGATCTCGAGATCCAGAATGCTGGAATGAAAGGCTTCCTTCTGCAGCGCAAACCACAGCGGATTGTGATCCAGCTCGATCATGGTGGGCTCGGTCTCGCCCCCATAGACGATGCCAGGTGTACGACCGATATGACGCAGACGGCGGCTCGCACCCGTTCCCTGCTTTTCACGTTTGTATGCAACGATTTGCATGACTCTCTCCTGATAGGGGCCGGCCGCGACCAGCTCGCAACCCCAGACTTGACAAAATGCGCGGCAAGCCATGCCGCGCGGCTAAAAAACCGAAATAGTGCCGATCCGCCGGTTCAGTTCAGAACAGGCCTTCCTGATCGGTAAACAGACTCATGACCGAATCCCCGCGCGCAATGCGTTGGATGGTTTCGGCAATCAGCGGTGCCACCGACAGCTGACGAATCTTGCTGCACGCACGCGCGGCATCAGACAGCGGAATCGTGTTGGTGACGACCACCTCGTCAAGCGCGTCGCCACTGCCAATGCGCTCGATGGCAGGGCCAGAGAAGATCGGATGCGTACAGTACGCATGCACGCTCTTGGCACCGCGCTCCTTGAGTACCTCGGCAGCCTTGACCAGGGTACCGGCGGTGTCGATCATGTCGTCCATGACCACGCAGTTGCGCCCATCGATCTCGCCGATGACATTCATCACCTCACTGACATTCGCCTTGGGGCGACGCTTGTCGATGATCGCCAGATCACACCCCAGCTCCTTGGCCAGCGCGCGGGCACGCACAACACCGCCCACGTCCGGCGAAACAACGATCAGATCGTCGTATTTCTTCTGGTTCAGATCATTGAGCAGCACCGGCGAGGCGTAGATATTGTCGACCGGGATGTCGAAGAAACCCTGAATCTGGTCGGCATGCAAATCCATCGTCAGCACGCGCGCCACACCCACCGTCTGCAGCAGGTTGGCGACAACCTTGGCCGAAATCGGCACGCGGGTCGAGCGCGGCCGACGATCCTGGCGCGCGTAGCCGAAATACGGAATCACCGCACAGATGCGCTCGGCCGAGGCGCGCTTGAGCGCATCAACCATGATGAGCAGTTCCATCAGGTTCTCGTTGGTCGGCGCGCAGGTTGGCTGGATCACGAAGACATCGCGGGCACGCACGTTCTGCTTGATCTCGACCGTCACCTCGCCATCCGAGAAGCGTCCGACCTGCATCGCCCCCAACGCGGTGCCAAGGTGCTGCGAGACTTCCCTGGCCAACGCGGGATTGGCGTTGCCGGTAAAGACCAAGAAATCGGGATGATGATGGGCACTCATAGAACCGCTCGCGATCGTGGAGAAGATCATTCAGGTGAAAGCAGACCAATGCCGCTGCCGCCAGCGCATCAGGCGCGCCCTGGTAACAAGCCCACCGATGCATTAAAGGGCCGAACCGGCACCTGCATACCGAGCCAGCCCTACACAATACCAAAACACAAAACGCCGCAAAGCGGCGTCTCAATCAATGGCAGGGGAGGAAGGATTCGAACCCTCGAATGCCGGAATCAAAATCCGGTGCCTTAACCAACTTGGCGACTCCCCTGCACGTGGTGCGGCACCGTATGCCACCCCACTTCAAACTTTTTTAGCACCCACGCATTGCTGCGCAAATACCTGAAAATCACAGCAGCAAATTGCAAACCCGCATCACCCAGCCATCAGGCAAACTCGCCGAAAGCCGCTGCAATTGCAAGCCACAGTCTTCCTGCCCAAGCACTGCAAACACTGCAGAACCAGAGCCTGTCATTCTACCGCGAAATCCTGCAGCTTTCAGCAAAAAAATGGCTTTTTTTACGTCAGGGCAGATCTGCTCTGCCGCCATCTGCAAGTCATTTCCGCCAAACCCAAATGGGTCCGCTGCAAAGCCGGAAATTGTAGCAGATTGATGGGAGCGGTTCAGCAACGGGTGACGAAATATTTCAGCCGTGGCAGCGCCCTGCTGCGGCTTGACGACAACGAACCGCGTCGGAGGCAGCGTCACCCGCTCTTGCAAGGGCGTGATCTGCTCACCGACTCCCTCCACCCATGCATTGCTGCCGACAAGAAAAAAGGGCACGTCCGCACCGAGGCTGGCGGCAAGGGGCAGCAGGCGCTCCAGCGGCCAGTCCAGTCTCCACAGGCGGTTGAGTGCAAGCAGCGTGGCGGCCGCATCCGAGGAGCCCCCTCCCAGGCCAGCCTCGGAGGGGATGGACTTGTCCACACGGATATGCGCTCCCAGGGCGACGCCGCCAGCCTGCTGCAGCGCGCGTGCGGCACGCACCGTCAGGTCCTGCGCGGGCAGCGGCACGGTCACATCCTCGCGAGTGATGGCTGCGGAATCGGTGCGGACCCAAAAATCCAGTGTGTCCTGCCAGTCAATGCGCACAAACACGGACTGCAGCAGATGGTAGCCGTCATTGCGTACACCGGTGACATGCAGGAACAGATTCAGCTTCGCAGGCGCCTTGACGCCTTCAATGCGCATCAACATGGCTCGCGCTCAGGCTGGATCTGTGTTCTCGAGGATGACGCGCAAACGGGTGCGCGGCAGCGGCTGCTCACGCAAGGCCTCGATACGCCCTTGCGCAAAGCGCGAGAGGTCAACCCGCCAGCCGGCAACTGGCTGCGCCTGTCCGGACAGCCATGCAAACAGCGCGGCAATGGGCACTGCCGTGCCGAACACCCGCTCCGCCAATGCTTCCAGCGATTCGCCCTCGACCTGCTCATTGCCTGTGCGCAGATAGGCCGCACCCGGGCCCCAGTGCAGACGCGCCATGACATTGCCCAATGGGTTGAACACCTGCAACTCACCGCGCTGCGCACTGCCGCGCAGCTCGAAACTGGCCACGTGCGACTGCGGCTGCGACTCCTCAGTACGCAACGCAAGCCTTCCGCGCCAGTGGCCCTGATGCAGCACATAGGGGGTGCGACGGCCCGGCAACGCGCAGGCTGCCAGCAAGGCAGCAGCGCCGACTGCAGCCAGCCAGCTGCGCCGACGCAGCAGGTCGCGCGGGACAGGGGTGGCGCGCGGGTTCATTGCGACTCCTGTCTGCGCGACTCGGCGGCGCCCGACGCATCCAGCCGCTGCATCGTCTCGCGCAAGGTCTGGTTGTCCGGCTGCGCCTGCGCGGCGCGCTGCCAGATGTCTCTGGCACGAGCGCGTTGGCCGGCCTGCCACAGCACCTCGCCGAGATGCGCGGCGATCTCGGCATCCTGATCCCCGTCATAGGCCTTCTGCAAGAGTTCGATGGCACGTGCCAGATTGCCTTCACGGTACTCCAGCCAGCCCAGACTGTCGAGGATGTAGGGGCTGTCCGGCTCGAACGCCAACGCGCGGGTAATGAGTGTCCGTGCCTCATCCAGACGCTCGCCGCGATCGGCCAGCGAATACCCCAGCGCATTGAGCGCATGGTGATGCTCGGGCGAGCGCGCGATGATGGCGCGCAACCGCGCTTCCATCTCTGCCGTGCGGCCAAGCCTTTCTGCCAGCAGGGCCAGTTCGTAGGCCAGATCGTCGTCGTCCGGGCTGGCCTCCACCAACGCGCTGAGCAGCACGTAGGCCTCATGGTAGCGCGCCTGGTCACGCAGCAACTGCACCTCCGCCAGCACCTTCATGTGCCGCATATCTTCATCCAGTGCCGGCGCACTGCGAATCGCCTCGCGCGCCTCGTGAAGCCGTCCTGCGCCGGCCAGAGCCTGTGCGTGCTGAAACAATGCGCGGGCGGCCACTTCGGGTTCGCGAATCTGTTCGATAAAGCGACGTGCCGCGTCATGGTCGCCTTCAACATCGGCCAATTGCGCACGCATCACGTTGGCCTCATCCAGCCCGCGCTGGCGTGCACCCGAGGGTGGCAGCTGCACCAGCTGCGCCTCAAACGCATCCAGCGACGCGCGTGCGCGGGCATAGTCCTGCCGGCCTGCTTCAAGCGCCGCCTTGGCCAGCCATGCCTCGCTGAGCGCGGGATCATTGACACGCGTCACACGCTCAAGAACTTCCAGCGCCTGCTCGGAATGATTCTGGCCGATGAGCATGCGCGCATAACTCAGCAGAAACCGGGGCGAGGCCTGCTCGCTGGCCGCATAGCGGTGCAGCGGCGCGCCCGCCTGCACCTCACCGCCACCATACAGCTCCAGTGCCAGAAAGGCAGCCCCGCTCGCGCGCGGGTTGATGGCAAATGCCTCACGCATGCGCGCCAGCGCCCCCTCGGCATCACCTGCCTGCAACTGAATGCGCCCCAGCACCGCAACGGCGTCACCGCGCCAGGGAGAGCCTGGCTGCAGGAATTCTTCAAGCGCCGCCTCGACGACCTTGAGCACCATCTGCTTGTCCGGCACGCGCTGATACAGCAGCGGAATGGCGTACAGGTTCTCGGCCATCTCCGCATCCGGCGTCAGGCGCAGTTCCTGGCGCAGGTGCCACTGGGACTGGGGAATGCGGTTGAGCGCCAGCAGCATCTGCAGCACTGTCTGGTTGGCCTCGCGCGACTGCGGCATGGCCTTCTGCCAGGCCTGCGCCGCCTCCAGCGCGCGGTTGCCGTCGCCCATCTGCAGTGCGGCCTGCAGGGCCCGCTGGTACAGATCTTCCTGCTGGCGCGTCTGCGCAGCACGCATCAGCAGGGAATAGGCGGTCGCCAGATCCCCCTGCTGGCCGGCGATCTCCGCCACCAAGACTTCGTAGACGCTCTCGGCCATGGCGCGGGCGCTCAACGACGCTGGCGCATTCTCCAGCCGGGCCGCAACATCATTTTCCTGCGCTGGCGTGGCCTGGCAACCCGACAGCAGCAACGCGCTGCCAGCGACCAGGGACATCCATCTGCGGTGCGATTTTTTATGCATCGAACCATAATAATCCAATTGCCCAATCCCAATCATGACGCGGGATAGCACCGCGTGCCGCCGCTTACCTGCAGCCACCATGCCAGAATTGCCTGAAGTCGAAGTCACCCGCCTGGGCATCGCACCCGCCATGATTGGCCGGACGCTTGAGGCTGTCGTGCTGGGCAAGCCGCTGCGCTGGCCGTTGGGGTGCGATCCGCATACGCTGGCGGGCAGCCTGGTGACCGATGTGCACCGCCGAGGCAAATACCTGCTAATCACTTTGCGTGAGCGTGGCGTGCTGGCCCTGCATCTGGGCATGTCCGGCAGCATGCGCGTGCTTCCCGTGGCCACGCCGCGCGGACCGCATGATCACGTCGATCTCGTTTTCGCTGAACACGTCGTACGGCTGCACGACCCTCGCCGGTTCGGTGCCCTCGTCCATGCCGACAGCGCGTCCGATCCTCGCCTGACCAAGCTGCTCGGCAGGCTGGGAGCGGAGCCGCTGTCGCCTGCCTTCACGCCCGAAACGCTGCAAGCGGGCTTTCGCGGCCGCAGCGTCAGCGTCAAACAGGCATTGCTTGCAGGTGATGTGGTGGTCGGTGTGGGCAACATCTATGCCAGTGAAGCCCTGTTTCTCGCACGCATTCACCCTGCCACGCGTGCAGGCCGCATTGCGCCGCAACGTCTTGCCCGGCTGCATGCGGCCATCGTGCAGGTGCTCGCGGATGCGGTGCGCTTGGGCGGCAGCAGCCTGCGGGACTTCGTGGCCAGTGACGGCAGCCATGGCCATTTCCAGCTCAGCGCACGCGTCTACGGGCGAGCCGGCCTGCCCTGCACCGTCTGCGCCACGCCCATCCGCCACATCGTGCAAGGTCAACGCAGCACCTACTACTGCCCGCGCTGCCAACGGTGAGAGCCTGTTTACGACTTCGCGACAGGCCTGCGCGGATCGCTGCACCACTGGCTCCAGCTGCCGGGATAGAGCCTGCTGCCGCGCAGGCCCGCCTCCTCCATCGCCAGCAGGTTGACAACGGCCGAAACACCGCTGCCGCAGGTGTGCACGATCTGCGACGCATCGCGTGTCCCCATGAGCGCCTGGAACGCCGCACGCAGCTGCGCCGCAGGCTTGAGCCTGCCGCCTTCCAGCTGCGCGGTAAACGGCAGGTTGACTGCACCGGGAATATGGCCCGCCACCGGATCCAGCGGCTCCACCTCGCCACGGTAGCGCTCAGGGGCACGGGCATCCACCAGCAGTAGTGCATCCGTGCCCAGCGCGGATTCGACCTGGGCGACATCCACCTGCAGGTCATCGCGGACCTGCGGCGTGAACGCTGCGGGCGTGCGGGCGACGGGCGTGCCACACGCAAGCGGCAACCCTGCGGCCTGCCAGGCCGGCATGCCGCCATCGAGCACGCGCACCTGCTCGTGCCCCAGCCAGCGCAGCATCCACCATAGTCGCGCGGCCATCATCCAGCTTCCCTGATCGTAGGCCACGACCAGGCTGTCATCGCCAATGCCGGCTTGCGCCAGCCTGGCGGCAAGGGCGGCAGGATCCGGTAGCGGGTGGCGGCCGCTCTGCGCCGTCGGGGTGCCCGACAGATCCTCTTCCAGGCTGAGGTAGACCGCGCCGGGAATGCGCGCAGCGCCAAACGCCTGGCGGCCCCAGCCGGCATCGCCCAGTTCGAAGCGGCAATCCACCACCACCAGTTTTTGCCCGGGCGTGGCGGCCTGCATGTGCTGCCACAGCTGCTCCGGGCTGATCAGATGACTGGATGCTTCCACGCGATGGCACTCCTGATTCAGAACGCGATGCGCGCAATGCTCTCCGGCGCTTCGCGATCGGCCTCGCGTCCGTTCTTGACGCTGACGTACAGCACCTGATTGACGTCGTCATAGGCCAGGCTGTTGGGATGGTCCGGCAAGGCGATGGTGTGCAGGCGCTCCAGCGTCTGCGTATCAAACACCGTCACGCTGGCGCCACCACGATTGGTCACGAACAGCCGGTGCCGCGGTGCATCCAGGCGCAATGCAATCGGCCCCTCGTCGGTCGGGATGCCGGCCGTGATGCGGCCACTGTCAGGATCGAACACCACGACGCGGTTGCCCGGATGCGGCACAAAAGTGGGATCAACCTTCTGGCGACGCGCATTGATCGCCTCAAGGCCCTGGTCTGTGGCAAACAGGCGGCCGCTCTGGGCATCGAACCACAGGTTGAGCAGCTGGTCCGCCGCGACCTCGTAGGCATTGCGAATCTCAAGTGTGCGCGTATCGACCTCGAACAAGCCGCTGCGCAGGTTGGACACAAACAGGCGCTGGCGTGCCGGATCCAGTGCAATGCCCGTGGCCACCTGACCGAAACCTGGCACGACTTTCTCGACCCGCAGCGCCTGCGTGTCGACGACATACAGCGCACTGCCTTCCGTGCTGAGGCCAGGCGCGTACAAACGCTTGTTCGCAGGATCGAGCACCAGCTGACGGAAATGATGGGCGAAGCGCTCACGCCCGTCCGCCCCCTTGGTCTTGTGCGCAATCAGCTGCACGGACCCAACCGGCTCCAGCGTGGTGCTGTCGAACACCGCAATGCGCGCATCAAGGCCCTGACCCACGTAAATGCGGTTGGCCGCATCGTCCAACGCAATGCCAAAGCCGCTGGGCTCCAATGGCACTTCGGCCACGACGGCCAACGTGTCCGGCTCGAGTTTGAGCAACTTGCTCGCCGGCGCGTCCTCGCCAAAGCCGCCGGCGGAGACGGCAAACAGCGCATGCTGGCGGGCGGAATAGGCCAGCTCGTACAGCGCTGGGGCAATGGCAGCACGCGAGACCTGCGGCGCCGCAGCCACAGGCTGTACCGACGCGGCGGAAGCTGCCGCTGGCGACGTGCCCGCCGAATTGGCGGAAGGGGTGCTGCAGCCCACAACAAGGACTGCCGTTGCGGCAACTATCAGAGAAAGTAAACGAATTTGCATGCGAAGCCGGCTCCATTCAAAAACACACATTGAAAACTTGCTGGCTGAGCACGCACCCACTGGATTGCAGGCGTACTTTGGCTACAGGGCGCATTCTCGCACAGGGGCAGTGCGGCCTAAGAACCTGTTCAAAGTCTCTGGAGTTATGAGATGCTTTGGGGATGAGAAAGAGCTATCCGAGCGACATCAGCCGTGAACAATTCGAGATTGTCAAGCCGTTGTTGGAAAGCGCGCGCAAAAAGACCAGCCCCAGGCGAGTAGACCTGTATGAGGTGTTCTGCGCGGTGCTGTACCTGCTCAGAAGCGGCTGCCAGTGGCGCATGCTGCCCGAGGAGTTTCCGAAGTGGCGCACGGTGCACTCGTACTTTGCGATCTGGAGCGAGCCACGCGAAGGAGGCAGCCTGCTGGAGCAGGCTTTAAAAAAATCAGGTTGGCGCGGCCCGAGAGAGACTGGGGCGCAACGCCTGCAGCACGCTCTTGATCGTGCACGCGCAGAGCGTCAAGAACAGCGATACGGCGGGCCAGAAGGGCTATGACGCAGGTAAGAAGGTCTCGGGCATCAAGCGCCACATTGCGGTGGACACGCAGGGCCTGCCGCACGCGGTGGCGGTGACCACGGCCGAGGTGACGGACCGCAAAGGGGCGTTGCAGGCGCTGCGTCGTTGCGGGCCTGGACTCAGGCAGGTGCAAAGTCTACTGTGCGACAGCGGCTATGTGGGTCAGCCCTTCACACGGGGTGTGTGCGAGGTCCTGGGTGAGCATGTGACGGTGCAGATTGCCAAACGCAGTGAACTGCATACCTTCAAGGTCATGCCCAAGCGCTGGGTGGTCGAGCGCAGCTTCGCCTGGCTGGGCAAGAGCAGACGACTATGGAAGAACTGCGAGCGCCTGCTCAACACCAGCTTACAGTTCATTCACCTGGCATTCTTGGCTTTGCTGCTCAAAAGACTTTGAACAGGTTCT
>NZ_LBNQ01000029.1 GCF_001005215.1 Lampropedia cohaerens | reverse complement strand
CAAGATGACCCCGCAAGAAATCCTAGAGCAGTACGGCCCGCGTGAGTCGATGGAATACGACGTGGTGATTGTTGGCGCCGGGCCGGCCGGGCTGGCTACGGCGATCCGGCTCAAGCAGCTGGCAGCCGAGAAAGACCAGGAGATCAACGTCGTCGTGCTTGAGAAGGGCTCCGAGCCCGGTGCGCACATCCTCTCGGGCGCGGTGATGGACCCGATTGCGTTGAGCGAGCTCATCCCCGACTGGAAGGACAAGGGCGCGCCGCTGAACCAGCCTGTCACCGCCGACGAAGTGCTGCTACTCAGCGAGACTGGCGCTACCAAGACGCCTGCGGCACTGGTGCCCGACAACTTTCACAACAAGGGCAACTACGTCATCAGCCTGGGCAACGTCGTGCGCTGGCTCAGCCAGCAGGCCGAAGCACTGGGCGTGGAAATCTTCCCCGGCTTTGCCGCCACCGAAGTCGTCTACAACGAAGACGGCTCCGTCAAGGGCATTGCCACCGGCAACATGGGGCTGGGCAAGGACGGCCAGCCCACGGCCGAGTTCCAGCTCGGTATGGAACTGCACGGCAAGTACACCATCTTTGCCGAGGGCGCGCGTGGCCAGCTCGGGCGCCAGCTGCTGGAGCAATTCAACCTCCAGTCCGACTCGGCGCCGCAGAGCTTTGGCATCGGCATCAAGGAGCTATGGGAAGTGCCGCCCGAGAAGGCGCAGCCTGGCCTGGTGGTCCACACAGCCGGCTGGCCGATGGACAAGGAAACCTTCGGCGGGGGCTTTCTCTACCACATGGAAGGCAACAAGGTCACGCTGGGCTTTGTCATCGGCCTGGACTACAAGAACCCGTGGCTGAGCCCGTTTGAGGAGATGCAGCGCTGGAAAAAACACCCAGCCATTCTCAAGCACATCGAAGGTGGCAAGCGCCTGGGCTACGGCGCGCGGGCGATCAACAACGGCGGCATCCCCAGTCTACCCAGGACCATCTTCCCCGGTGGCGCGCTGGTGGGTTGCAATGCAGGCTACCTCAACGCCAGCCGCATCAAGGGCAGCCACGCGGCGATCAAGAGCGGCATGCTGGCGGCCGAGGCGGTGTTCGAGGCGGTACAAGCCGGGCGCCAGCACGATCTGCTGAGCGCCTACCCGCAGGCGTTCGAGAAGAGTTGGCTGTACCAGGAGCTCAAGGCCGCCAGCAACTTCAAGCCATGGTTTAAGAAAGGCCGCACCGTTGGCATGCTGATGACCGGCATCGAGCACTGGCTGCTGCCCAGGCTGGGCATCAAGACACCGCCGTGGACGCTCAGGAACCCCGCGCCCGACCACACCTTCCTCAAGCCAGCGGCGCAGTGCGCCAAGATCGACTATCCGAAACCCGATGGTGTCATCACCTTCGACCGGCTCTCGAGCGTATTCATCAGCAACACCAACCACAGCGAGGACCAGCCGGCGCACCTGACGCTCAAGGATGCCAGCGTGCCGGTGCAGGTCAACCTCAAGCAATACGGCGGACCCGAGGCACGTTACTGCCCGGCGGGCGTGTACGAGTTCATCGACGATGCAGCCAGCCCTCAGGGCAAGCGCCTGCAGATCAATGCGCAGAACTGCGTGCACTGCAAGACCTGCGACATCAAGGACCCGACCCAGAACATCGTCTGGGTCGCCCCCGAGGGCGGCGGCGGGCCCAATTACGTCGAGATGTGATTCACAAGGTCGCCCCGCATGAAGGACGCAAGACCTGCGTGGGGTTGCATGCATTGCCGCCCCATGCAGGTCTTTTATGCCTGTATCAGTGGTGTGTCATGTGGCTTACTCGCCGGAATGCGGATAGACGATGATGGACAAAAACTTGATAGGCGTTTGGGCCAGCTCGCCAGGCCCATGAGGAATCTCGCCGTTGAAACTCAGCGCATCTCCCGGTTCGAGCATGTAGCTTTGCTGCCCACAGCGGTATTCCAGCACGCCTTCCAGCATGTAGAGAAATTCCGTCCCCGGATGCTGAAAGGTGGGATAGGTTTGGGTGTCGTCTTCCATCGTGATGAGGAAGGGCTCGAATGACTTGACGGGACCTTGACCATAAGCCAACAGGTGATAGGTGTGCCCACTCTTGGTGCCGCGACGCACCACTTCCATGCCCGCACCATTTTTGACATGTTGTGCCGAGGCGGCCGACGTGTCGTATTTGCTGAACAGCACCGACATGGACACACCCAGTGCACGTGCAATGCGGGCCAGGGTATCGAGTCCGGCCATGGTGCTTCCAGTCTCGATTTTTGACAGCATGCCACGACTAAGTCCCGCCAGTTCAGCCACTTGCGCAATGGTCAGGCCTTCTTTGAGACGAATTTCGCGGATGACGGAACCGATGGATTCTTCCAGGGCCGGCTGATGGATGTCGCTGGTTTCTTGCATTCTGAAAAGTGTAGTGGCTTGAAGGGTCTGTGCTTAGACGGGCGGGCGGAAAGGTTTCATAATAGGCACAAAAGTTGCATTGTGAGAATCAGGATGATCTGATCCCGACAGACAGTCAACCGCCCATCCTCTCTCATGACCGTCAAGGAGCATGCAACGTGAAAACAGAATCGGCCCCTATTTTGGCGAACCTGCCGCCAGGCCAGCTCGTACAACCCCCTCAATTCGATAACGTGGAAGCTGCACAAGCCTATTTGCAGGCCAATGACATTGGCTATGTGCTCGCGCAGTTCGTGGACATCCACGGCGTTGCAAAAGCGAAGTCAGTGCCAGTTGCGCACCTTCAGTCGATCCTCAGCGCCGGAGCTGGTTTTGCCGGCTTTGCCATCTGGGGCGTCGGCATCGAACCCCATGGTCCGGATTTCATGGCTGTGGGTGAATTGTCGACGTTGACGACGGTGCCCTGGCAACCCGGGCTGGCGCGCATCGTGTGTGAAGGGCATGTCGATGGCAAGCCCTGGGAGTACGACAGCCGCGTCACGTTGAAAAAACAGGTGGCACGTCTGTCCGAACGAGGCTGGATCTTGTTTACCGGCCTGGAGCCGGAATTTTCGCTACTGCGCCGCGGCGACGATGGCAGCTTGCTGCCTGCCGATCCCAGCGATTCGCTGGCCAAGCCCTGCTATGACTACAAGGGGCTCTCGCGCATCCGCGAGTTTCTGGAGCGCCTGTCCAACTGCATGCGCGCCGTCGGCATCGACGTCTACCAGATCGACCATGAGGACGCCAACGGCCAGTTCGAGCTGAACTTCACGTATGCGGACTGCTTGAAGTCGGCTGACCACTTCGTCTTCTTCAAGATGGCAGCCAGCGAAATAGCCAATGAGCTGGGGTTCATCTGCTCGTTCATGCCTAAGCCATTCTCCAACCGCCCTGGCAACGGCATGCACATGCACCTGTCTATTGGTGATGGCAAGCGCAACCTGTTTGAAGACAAGGCCGATCCGCGCGGGCTGGATCTCTCGGAAATGGCCTACCACTTCCTTGGTGGTTTACTGGCGCACGCGCCGGCACTGACGGCACTGTGCGCGCCTTCGGTCAATTCCTACAAGCGCCTGGTTGTGGGTCGGTCGCTGACGGGAGCAACCTGGGCGCCAGCCTATATCAGCTATGGCGACAACAACCGCTCCAGCATGATCCGCATCCCCAAGGGACGGCTGGAGCTGCGCCTGCCCGATGGCGCCGCCAACCCTTACCTAGCCACCGCTGCCGTGATTGCCGCAGGTCTGGATGGCATTGAGCGCAAGCTCGATCCAGGCCAGCCGCGCAACGTCAACCTGTACGAATGGACTGAGCAGCAGCTGGCTGATGCCGGCATTGGCCTGCTGCCGCAGAACCTGGGCGTTGCGCTGGATGCGCTGCAAGCCGATACGTTGATTTGTGACGCGCTGGGTCCGGTTGCCAAAGAATTTCTCAAGCTCAAGCGCATGGAGTGGGTGGAATACCAGCGCCATGTCTCGGAGTGGGAAATCAAGCAATACCTCGAGTTTTATTGAAAGGAAACACCCATGTGTGGAATCGTAGGGCTACTCGTCAAGAACCCCGCGCTGCGCGATCAGCTAGGGCAGTTGATGGTGCCAATGCTCATCGGCATGACTGAACGCGGCCCGGATTCAGCGGGCCTGGCCGTATTCACCGATCCCTTGCCGCAGGGACGCCGCAAGGTCAGCGTTTTTGCAGGCTATGTGCAAAACGGCGATCGTTATGACTGGTCGGAACTGGTGAGCGAGCTCAACAGGGACTTGAAAGCCAAGGCGGAGGTGGAGGCCAAGGGTAACCACGGCATCGTCTCTTTTGCCATAGAGCCGCAGCGTGTGCGCGACTGGATCATGCGCTACGAGCCGTTGCTGAAAATCTTCTCCACCGGCCGCAGCATCGACTTGTACAAGGACGTGGGTACGCCCGCCGAGGTGGCTGAGCGCTATGGCTTTGCCAGCTTCAGGGGTACGCACCTGGTTGGTCATACCCGTATGGCGACCGAGTCAGCCGTTACCCCTGATCGCGCCCACCCCTTTACCGCAGGCGAGGATTTCTGCCTGGTCCATAACGGTTCTCTGTCCAATCCGCATGCCATTCGCCGCATGCTCGCGCCCCATGGTATTGCTTTCGATACCGACAACGATACGGAGGCAGCCACGCGTTTTCTGGAGTGGCGCCTGCGCGAGGGCGACACCCTGCAGGAGGCGTTGCAGAAGGGGTTCGAGGTATTGGATGGCTTCTACACCTTCCTGATGGGCACGCCCACCGAGCTGGCCCTGATCCGCGATCCATTTGCCTGCAAGCCAGCGGTGGTGGCCGAGTGCGACGACTACGTTGCCATCGCGTCGGAATTCCGTTCGCTGGCCCACCTTCCCGGCGTCAACCACGCCCATGTCTTCGAACCTGCCCCAGAGGAAATGTACGTATGGAAAGTCTGAAATTCGATCTCGCAGTCACGCCGTTGCGGGAGGTCAACCAGTTCCTGCATAGTGAGGCGCCGGCCAAGCCGGGCCTGCAGGTCACCATTGAAAACCCTAACGGCGCGCACGCCATCGCTGCCGGCCTGAATGCGCCGATTGACGTCACCATCGACGGCCATGCCGGCTACTACGCAGCCGGCATGAACCAACTCGCTAACGTCACCATCACCGGCAGTGCCGGCACAGGCGTGGCGGAAAACATGATGAGTGGCAAGGTGCATGTCAAGGGCTTTGCCTCCAACGCTGCCGGTGCCACCGCGCACGGTGGGCTGCTGGTCATTGACGGCGACGCCGGCCTGCGCTGCGGCATCTCGCTCAAGGGCGCCGACATCGTGGTCGGCGGCTCGGTGGGCAGTTTTTCCGCTTTCATGGCGCAGGCGGGCAATCTGGTCATTCTCGGCGATGCCGGTGAAGCGCTGGGCGATTCACTATACGAAGCACGCATTTTCGTGCGCGGAAAGGTTGCCAGCTTGGGCGCTGACTGCGAGGAAAAACCCATGGGAGACGCCGAGCGCGCCATCCTCGCGGATTTGCTCAAGCGCGCAGGGCACGACGATGTCGATCCGGCCTCGTTCACGCTCTACGGCTCGGCCCGCACGCTCTATAACTTCCATGTCGACAACGCAGGAGCGTACTGAAAAATGTCTGATATCAACAAGATCCCGCCAACCCAACCGCAGTTCTCGGCGACCTTCGATCCATACACGCTCTCGGAAATTCGCCGCGCTGCAGCCACTGGCATCTACGACATTCGCGGCGCGGGCACCAAGCGCAAGCTGCCGCACTTCGATGACCTCCTTTTTCTTGGCGCATCGGTGAGCCGTTATCCCCTCGAAGGCTACCGTGAAAAATGCGGCACCGACGTGGTGCTCGGTACGCGCTTTGCCAAGAAGCCAATTCATCTGAAGACACCAGTGACCATTGCCGGCATGAGCTTTGGTGCGCTGTCTGCCAATGCCAAGGAAGCCCTGGGACGCGGTGCCAGCATTGTGGGCACGTCCACCACGACCGGCGACGGGGGCATGACGCCTGAAGAGCGCGGTCAATCCAAGACGTTGGTTTACCAGTATCTGCCATCGCGCTATGGCATGAACCCTGACGATCTGCGCAAGGCCGATGCGATTGAGGTCGTGATTGGTCAGGGTGCCAAACCAGGCGGCGGTGGCATGTTGCTGGGTCAGAAGATCAGCGAACGTGTGGCAAAAATGCGCTGCCTGCCCGAAGGCATCGACCAACGCTCAGCATGCCGCCATCCTGACTGGACCGGCCCGGACGACCTGGAAATCAAGATTCTGGAGCTGCGTGAGATTACCGACTGGGAAAAACCCATCTACGTCAAGATTGGCGCTACCCGGCCGTACTATGACGTGGCACTGGCCGTCAAGGCAGGAGCCGATGTGGTGGTGCTCGATGGCATGCAAGGAGGCACGGCTGCTACACAGGAGGTGTTCATCGAACACGTCGGTATACCGATTCTTGCGGCCATCCGTCCTGCCGTACAGGCTCTGCAGGACCTGGGTATGCACCGCAAGGTGCAGTTGATCGTCTCTGGCGGCATTCGCAACGGTGCTGACGTGGCCAAGGCCCTGGCACTGGGCGCCGATGCGGTCGCCATCGGTACTGCTGCACTAGTGGCGCTGGGTGACAACGATCCAAGTCTTGAGGACGAGTATCGCAAGCTCGGCAGCACCGCCGGAGCCTACGACGATTGGCAAGATGGAAAGGATCCGGCCGGTATCACGACGCAGGATCCGGAACTGGCCAAACGGTTGGACCCTGTAAAGGCTGGGCGCCGACTGGCCAATTACGTATCGGTCATGACGATGGAGGCACAGGTGATCGCCCGCGCGTGCGGCAAGTCGCACCTGCATAACCTGGAGCCGGAAGATCTGGTTGCGCTGACACTGGAGTCCGCTGCCATGGCGCGGGTGCCGCTGGCAGGAACGACGTGGATTCCTGGTAATCCCTTGTGAGTCTGTCACTGCTGCAGGAACGAGACATGGCTGTCAACCAATAGCAGCCATGTCCTTGAAGGCCATGCAGCGTATTGATCGTGATCTGAATATCCCTGAATCCTCGGGCCTCCACGAGACGAACCATGACTTCATTATTCGCCGCGCTGCGCAGGCCGTTGGCGACATTGGTGCTGATGGTGCTATCGGGCGTGGCGCTGGCGCAGGACGGGACACCCACACTCAATTCGAGAGATACCGGCTGGATGATTGTCGCCACTGTTCTGGTTATCACCATGTTGGCGCCCGGACTCGCGTTGTTTTACGGTGGTATGGCGCGTACCAAGAACTTTCTGTCCCTATTCACGCAGGGCATTGCAATTGCAGGTATGGTCGGGGTACTGTGGATTCTGTACAGGTGAAGCTTGGCTTTTGGCGATGTGTTTGGCATGCAAGCCGGTGTGATCAACTGGCACAGCTTTGTCGGAGGACTGGACGAGGTGCTGAGGCGAGCTATCACGCGTGAAAGCGTGGTGGCAGCCATACCTGAAAGTGTGTCTGCAACCTTTCAGCCGACCTTCGCCATGATCACGCCAGCCATTGCTATACGAGCATTCGCGGAACGCATGAAGTTCGCGGCAGTGCTCTGGTTCGCCGCGCTGTGGCTGACGTTCTGCTATGTGCCACTGACGCACATGGTCCGGAGTGGCTTGGGCGCATGATGGCCGAGTGGGGCATTCTGGAATTCGCCGGCGGGACTGTGGTGCACATCAACGCCGGAATCGCTGGTTTGGCGGCCGACCTAATGCTTGGGCGGCGAAGCGGCTATCCGGGTACCGCCATGCCACCGCACAACTTGGGCTTTACTCTGACCGGTGCCGCGTCGCTGCGGGTGGGCTGGTTCGGCCTCAATGTGAGATCGGCGTCGGCAGCCAATACCAGTGCGGGCATGGCGGTGCAGACAACCCAAGTAGCGGCCTGCGCAAGCGTCGTTGGTTGGATGGCGGTGGAATGGTTCAGGAACGGTAAGCCGAGTGCATTGGGTGCGGCCACCGGCGCTCTCTCGGGGCTTGTCGGCGTCACGCCTGCGTGCGGCTTCGTGGGGCCCGGCGGTGCGCTGGTCCCCCAGCGCGCCGCAGACGTTGCCAGAGGTCGGAGCGCCCATCAAAGGTTATAGGCTCGCTCGTTGTGTTCACCACTGTCCAAGCCGATCTGTTCCACCTCGGGCTCGACACGCAGGCCACCCGTTAATAAACCGACGACCTTCAGGATCGCGAACGTGGCGATGCTGTAATAGAGAATGGTGAACACCACGCTTTTGAACTGAATCCACAACTGATTGGTGATTGCTATGTCCTCGAATCCGCCCAGCGATGTCGAGGCAAAGACGCCCGTCAGCAGGGAGCCCACGCTACCGCCCATACCATGTAAGCCGAACGTATCGAAACTGTCGTCATATCCCAAATGGTGTTTGCATACGCCGATGGCATTGAAGCACGCCACACCGGCGACAAAGCCCATTACAAAGCCCATTACAAAGCGCGGTTGCGCTGCAGTGCTTGAAGCCTGTTCGCGATCAATCGGAATACAGCGCGCGGGTATCGCCGAGCGTTTCGGCAATGCGGGCGACGTGCTTGGACAGGCGCTCCAGCCAGCGCTGGGCGGTCAGCTGCTCCAGCGCCGCCGCCGGGGTGATGCGGTAGCTGGCGGCATCCTCGACCACGGCGCGGCGCGCCTGCGTCTGCTGCTCATGCACCCAGGCACTGACCTGGCGCAGCTCCTCGGTGACCTCCTCGCGCTGCGCCAGTCCTTCGTCGGCCAGCCAGCCGGCGCTGCGTTCGAGCACAGGCGCGAGCCGCTCGGCCAGCGCCCACAGCGCTGGCTGCTGGCGCAGCACGGAGACGTTGCTGATGGCGCCGAGGTCGTCGCGCAGCACGCGAGTCTGGTCGATCAGCAGCAGCAGGTGTTCCAGGCGTTGCTGGTCGCTGCCGGACTGCGGCACCGGCAGCTTGTCCAGATAGGCGTCAACGGCAACCAGCAGCTTGTCCAGGCTCAGGCCGCTCTTGCTGTCCGCCAGCGGCTCGCCGCGCAGGCGCTGCGCCAACAGATGGCAGGTGTCGGCCAGGCCCAGGCAGACCGTGCGCTCGGTGGCGGCAATGGCCAGCGCAGGCACGGACAGCAGCGAATCGTCCAGGTAGCGCAGGCCTGGCGGGGCAGACTCATGAATGATCCGGCTGGCGATCCGCGCCAGCAGGCCGGCCTGCGGCAGAAACACGGCGGCGCCGACAATGCTGAAGGCCGAATGGAAGGCCGCCAGTGCCAGCGCGACGTCGACACTGCCATGGTGCAGGTCCCAGGCATGCGCCAGATACACGAAGGCCGGCTGCAGCAGGAAGAACGCCAGCACCGCCGAGCCGAGGTTGAACAGCAGATGCACCAGCGCCGTGCGCTTGGCGCTGGCGCTGCCGCCCATGGCTGCCAGCAGCGCCGTGGCGGTGGTGCCGATGTTCTGCCCGATCACCAGCGCCGTGGCCTGCGAAAAGTCGATGGTGCCGCTGGACAGCGCTGCCAGCGTGGCTGCCAATGCTGCGCTGGAGGCCTGCAGCAGCACGGTCATGACGATGCCGATCAGCACCAGCATCAACCTTGCCGCCCAGCCTTGGCCGGAAACGCCGCTCAGGTCCACCCGCTCGGCCATGCCCGCCATGGCCTGCTGCAGAAAGTCGATGCCGATGAACATCAGCCCGAAGCCCGCCAGCGCCAGGCCGGTCAATGCCAGCCGGTCCTTGCCCAGCAGCTTAAGCAGTGCCCCGATGGCGATGATGGGCAGTGCCAGGCTGGATATCGAGAACTTCATGCCCAGCAATGCCACGATCCAGCCGGTACTGGTGGTGCCGATGTTGGCGCCGATGATCACGCCAATGGCATTCTGGAAGCTCAGCAGCCCGGCGCTGACGAAACCGATGGTAGCCATCGTCGTCGCTGTTGAGGACTGCACCATCGCCGTGGCGCCCATGCCCACGAGCAATGCCTTGACCGGCTTGCCGGTAAGCCGCCCCAGCGCGGTGCGCAGCGATTCGCCGGCCATGGCCTTGAGGCTGTCGGACATCAGCACCATGCCGAGCAGAAACAGGCCGATGCCACCGGCCAGGGTACTGAGGGATGTAAACATGATGACGAAGCACCGTGCAGGTGCGGGTGTGGCCCAAACCCCGTAGTATCCGCCAGTGCCATCGGGTTTTGTCCTACAGCGCGTGCGAGCACAGTCGGTTGTGATGGGGGATGGAGTTATCTTGATGGGAGAAAGCAATTCGCCGCGATGTCTGACCTAATCGAACTGCGCCCCGCCGGGTTGTATTGCCCGGCGGGCGACTTCTACATCGACCCGTGGCGGCCCGTGGCGCGGGCTGTCATCACCCACGGGCATGCCGACCACGCGCGGCGCGGCATGGGCCGCTACCACTGCAGCGCCGACTCGCTGCCCATCCTGCGCTGGCGGCTGGGCGAGCAGTCCTATGTGCCACATGCGGCCGGAGAGGTCTTTCACCTGGGCGCTGCGCGGGTGTCGCTGCACCCGGCTGGCCACGTGCTGGGGTCGGTGCAAGTACGGGTGGAGGCAGGCGGGCAGGTCTGGGTGGCCTCGGGTGATTACAAGCGCCAACCTGATCCCAGCTGTGCGCCATTTGAGGTCGTGCCCTGTGATGTGTTCATTACCGAGGCGACGTTTGCGCTGCCGGTTTACCGCTGGCCCGATCCGCAGCAGGTCGCGCGTGAGATTCTTGAATGGCAGGCCGAGTGCGCCGCCAACGGCGAGGCTGCGCTGCTGCTGGGCTACTCGCTGGGCAAGGCACAGCGTCTCCTAGCCGAAATGCGGCGGCTGAGTGATCAGACCGTTTACTTGCATGGCGCGATGGTGCCGGGCGTGCAGATCTACCGCGACGCGGGCGTGCCCATGCTGCCAACGCAGCCGGTGGCGCAGCTGCCAAAGGGGCATGATTTTGCCGGCGCGCTGGTGCTGGCTCCGCCTGCGGCAGCAGGCAGCTCCTGGGTGCGGCGTTTCGGCAGGCTGCAGACCGGGTTTGCCTCGGGCTGGATGCTGATTCGCGGCAACCGCCGGCGGCGCAACCACGATCGGGGCTTTGTGATCTCCGACCACGCCGACTGGCCGGACCTGCTGCGCACCGTGCGCGAGACCGGCGCGCGCCGCGTGATTGCCACGCACGGCAACACCGACGCCATCGTGCGCTACCTGCGCGAGCAGGGTATCGATGCCGCAGCGTTCGCCACGCAGTACGAAGGGGACGAGGGCGCGGTGCAGGATGCCATGGACACGGGCGCCATGGAGCCGATAGCATGAAGCGCTTTGCCGCGCTCTACCAGCGGCTGGACCGCGCCACCGGCGCGCTCGCCAAGCGCGCCGCGATGGTCGATTACTTTCGCGCCGCCCCCGCCGAAGACGCTGTATGGGCACTGTGGCTGCTGGCTGGCAACAAGCTCACGGCAGCGCGTGCGCGCATCGCCAACAGTACCGAGCTGCGGCAGTGGGTGGCGCAGGAAACGGGCCTGGCCGACTGGTTGGTCGATGACAGCTACCACCATGTCGGCGATCTGGCCGAGACCCTGGCCTTGCTGATGGAGGAGCCCGCCGAGGCGACGCAGCAGGCGCTGTCGCTGTCGCAGTGGGTCGAGCAGCGGCTGCTGCCGGTGGCCGGTGCGCCCGAGGTCGAGCGCCGCGCGGTCGTGTGCGCCGCGTGGCGCAGCCTGCCGTTTGCGCAGCGGCTGGTGTTCAACAAGCTGCTGACTGGCTCGCTGCGGGTCGGTGTCTCGGCGCGGCTGGTGCAGCAGGCGCTCGCCGATTTCAGCGGACTGGACCTTGCGCGCATTGCCCAGCGCATGCTGGGCGAGTGGCAGCACTCGCCAGCCTTCTGGCGCGACCTGCTGTCGCCGCAGGAGCTGGCCAGCGACCGCCAGCAACCCTATCCGTTTTTCCTGGCCTCACCCATCACCACACCGCCTGTGATTGGTGAAGAGGCGCAGCAGATGCAGCAGCAGTTCGGCGACGTGGGCGACTGGCTGCTGGAATGGAAGTGGGACGGCATCCGCCTGCAGCTGATCCGGCGCGAGGGCGAGGCGGCACTGTGGTCACGGGGCGAGGAGCGGCTGGACGGGCGCTTTCCCGAGATCGAGGCCGCCGCGCGACACCTGCCGGAGGGTGTCGTCATCGACGGCGAGCTGCTGGCCTGGCAGGCGGGGGAGGCGCCGGGCGAGCCGGGCAGCCCCATGCCGTTCACCGCGCTGCAAAAACGCATCCAGCGCCGCAAACCGGGGCCGAAACTGCTCGCCGACGCGCCGGTGCGGCTGCTGGCTTATGACCTACTTGAAGTGGCTGGTGGTGACATCCGGGCACTGCCGCAGGACCGCCGCCGCGGGCAGCTGACGGCGCTGCTGGCAGCCCTGCCGGCACAGGCGGCGCAGCACATCGCGCTCTCGCCCGAGGTGCCTGCACGCAGCTGGCAGGAGGCCGCCGAACTGCGCAGCCAGGCGCGCGCGCGTGGCGTGGAAGGCCTGATGCTCAAACGCCGCAGCGCGCCTTACCAGAGCGGGCGCCGTCGTGGCGACTGGTGGAAGTGGAAGATCGCGCCGCTGACCATCGACGCGGTGCTGCTGTACGCGCAGCCCGGCCATGGGCGGCGCAGCAACCTGTTTACCGATTACACCTTCGGTGTATGGGATGGCGCGCAGCTGGTGCCGGTGGCCAAGGCCTATTCGGGCCTGAGCGATGCTGAAATCGCCAGCCTGGACCGGTGGATCCGCAGCCACACCATCGAGCGCTTCGGCCCGGTGCGCAGCGTCGCGCCCGAGCAGGTGTTCGAACTCGCGTTCGAGGCCGTCAATCGCAGCAGCCGCCACAAGAGCGGCGTGGCGGTGCGCTTTCCGCGCATTCTGCGCTGGCGCAGCGACAAACCTGCCGCCGAGGCGGACCGGCTGGACGTGCTCAAGGCATTGGCGGCATGAGCAGGTCGCATGCGGTCACCACAGCGCATGCGCCACTGCGCAGCTGGTTCCGCGCCCAGGGCTGGCAGGTTGCGCCCTTTCAGCGGGAGGTCTGGCAGCGCTTTCTGGCAGGGGAGTCGGGCCTTCTGCACACCCCCACGGGCAGCGGCAAGACGCTGGCTGCTGCCGGCGGGCCACTGCTGGAAGGGCTGGCCGATCAGGCCGCAGGCGCTGCAGTTGGCAGTAAGCGGCGCACGCCGGTGCTGCGCCTGCTGTGGGTCACGCCGCTCAAGGCGTTGGCCAGTGACACGCAGCGGGCGCTGCAGACGGCGTGTGCGGGCATCGGCCTGCCCTGGCAGGTTGGGTTGCGCACCGGCGATGCCAGCGCGCGCGACAAGCGGCTGGCGCGCACCGGGCGGCTGGATGCGCTAGTCATCACGCCCGAGTCGCTGGCCCTGCTGCTCAGCCATGCGGACACGGCGGAGCACTTTGCGCAGCTGCAGGCGGTGGTGGTCGATGAATGGCATGAGCTGCTGGGCAGCAAGCGTGGCGTGCTGCTGCAGCTGGCGCTGGCACGGCTGCGCCAGTGGCGGCCGGAGCTGCGCATTTGGGGCCTGTCGGCCACGCTGGGCAATCTTGCGCAGGCGCGCGATGTGCTGCTGCCCCATCTGCCGCAGGCCGCGCTGGTGGGCGGCGTGCCACCCAAGCCACTGCAACTGACCACGCTGCTGCCGCAGCAGCATGAGCGCTTCCCATGGGCCGGGCACATCGGCCTGGCGCAGCTGCCGCGCGTGCTGCAGCGGCTGATGGCCGCGCCCACATCCTTGTTGTTTGCGAATACGCGTGCCCATGCGGAGCTGTGGCACCGTGCGCTGGCCTCGGTGTGGCCGGAGGGTCTGGCCACGCTGGCGCTGCATCACGGCTCGATTGATCCGGCCTTGCGCCAGCAGGTCGAGCAGGGCTTGCGGGAAGGACGTCTGCGCTGCGTGGTGGCGACCTCCAGCCTCGATCTGGGCGTGGATTTCCCGGCCGTCGATCAGGTGCTGCAGCTGGGCAGCCCCAAGGGTGTGGCACGGCTGCTGCAGCGCGCCGGGCGTGCGCGGCATCGGCCTGGCACACCCAGCGCCATCACGGGCGTGCCCGTTCAGGCGCTGGAGATACTCGAGTACGCCGCGGCACGCCAGGCCGTAGAAGCCGGCGAGATCGAGCCGCGCGAGCCACCCCGGCTGTGCCTGGACGTGCTGGCGCAGCATTGCGTCACCCTTGCGCTGGGCGGCGGCTTCGAGGCCGAGGCGCTTTACCGCGAGGTGCGCGGCACGCACGCCTATGCCGAACTGACGCGCGCGGACTGGCAGGCGGTGCTGGACTTCATCGCCCAGGGTGGCAAGGCACTGGCCAACTATCCCGATTACCACCGCGTCACGCGTGATGTGGACGGCAAGTGGGTGGTGCGTGACAAACGCGTGGCGCTGCGCCAGCGTCTGTCCATTGGCACGATTGGCGGCGAAGGCATGGTCTCCGTGCGCTGGCTGCGTGGTGGCAGCCTGGGGGCCATCGAAGAAGGATTTGCCAGCCGCCTGCGTCCGGGCGAGCGCTTTCACTTCGCGGGCCGCCTGCTGCAGCTGGTGCGCCTGGAGGACATGACCGCCTACGTGCGCAAGGCCACTGGTGGCGAGGGCAGCGTGCCACAGTGGAGCGGCTGTTCACGGCGCCGCCCGAGACTGCGCCGGAACTGCCGGCCCTGCAGCCACTGCTGGCCCTGCAGCGTTCGCTGTCGGCGCTGCCGCAACCCGGTCAACTGGTGGTCGAGCATATGCAGGTGCGCGGCATGAGCTATCTGGCCGTCTATCCCTTCGCGGGGTTGCAGCTGCACGAGGGGCTGGCCACCCTGCTGGCGTTGCGCTGGTCCCGCCTGGCACCGTGCACGCTGACGTTTTCCGTGGGCGAACATGGCCTGTTGCTGGGCGCGACGAGACAGACCCCGGTGGACGCGGCATTGGTTGCCCAGCTCCTCAGCACGGAGGGCTTCATGGACGACTTGCACGCAGGCTTTAACTTGGCTGAGCTGGCCCGGCGCCAATTCCGGGAGGTGGCGCGCATTGCCGGGCTGCTGCCGCCTTCCGTGCCGGGGCGACTTCAGCGCTCGCTGCGGCAGCTGCAGGCCTCCAGTGGCCTGCTGTTTGACGTACTGCGCCGTCATGACCCTACGCACATCCTGCTGGCCCAGGCCGAGCGCGAGGCCCTGCAGAACCAGCTCAATGCCGAAGGGTTGGCCGCGCTGCTGGCCGACTGCAGCGCCCGGCAGCTGGTGCTGACCCGGTCAGCCAGCTTCACGCCGCTGGCGTTTCCGCTGTGGGCCGAGACCGTACGTGGCCACCTCAGCAGCGAGGATTGGCGCACCCGCATCCAGCGCGCCGCAGCCCGTCTGGAGCGTCGGCATGGGAGGTGAACCTGCAGAGCGGGCAGCCATGGCCGCAGAAGCGACCCTGCTGGCAGGCGAGCGTGTGCAGCTGTTTGGCGCGCGCGCGCTTCACTGGCCGGCGCAGCGCATGCTGGTCGTGGCGGACCTGCACCTGGGCAAGGGCGATGTGTTTCGCCGCGCCGGGCTGGCCGTGCCGCGGGGCGGCACACGCGCAGACCTGTGGCGCCTGCAGCAGCTGCTGCAGGCCACCGATGCGCGGCAGCTGCTGGTGCTGGGCGATTTCGTGCACGGGCCGGTGGCCGATGCGCCCTGGCGCGCCCAGTGGCAACAGTGGCGCGCCAGGCACGCGCACATCGGCATTGATGTGGTGGCGGGCAATCACGATCGCCAGCTGCGGCGTGCGGCCGGTTTGGCCGATCTGCTCGGCATTACGCTGCACACCGCGCCGCTGCAGCGACCGCCGTTTGTGTTCGCCCATGCCACCGAGGACGTGCCTGCATCCATTGACGGCTATGTGCTCAGCGGCCACCTGCACCCCGTCGTGCGCCTGCCGGGGCTGCCGCGTCTGCCGGTGTTTGCGTTCGGCGCCGGTGCTGGCGTGCTGCCGGCATTTACTCAGTTCTCGGGTGGCCAGCCGATCTGGCCTGCGCAATATCGGCAGTGGTACATCTGCGCGCCTGCCGGGGCGATTGCCGCAGGCCACACCGCGTGATGGCCATCACGGCAACCGGGCAGGCGGGGCGAGTCGCGCGATAGCCTCGATCAACGCCTGCGGCAGCGTCACCTGCAACGGAACGGCCAGCGCGTTCGGTAGCAGGCGCCACAGTTTGACGGCATCCTTTTCGGTGCATAGCACCACGGCGCCCGGCGGCAGTGCCTGCAGCGCGGGCGGCAGCTGGCCAAAGTCATGGTGGTCGGGCAGTGCGACGCGCGCCTGCAGACGGAGGCCAGCGTGCTCCAGCATCGCAAAAAAGGCCTCGGGCTGGGCGATGCCGGCCACGGCGATGATGACAGGCGCCTGTGCGATGTGCGCCAGCGCGTGGCGCTGGCCTGCCGCATCAACGGCATGGCCTGCCAGATGGCGCTGCATTGCCAGCACGGGGGCGGCGCCGGGCGCGCTGGCAACTGGCGGCGCATCGGCGCTGGCCAGCACCGCATCGACCGGACGGGGCCAGCGCTCGCGCAGCGGGCCTGCAGGCAGCAGGCGGCCATTGCCGATGCCCCAGGCAGGCATCACGCAGAGGGCATAGTCGTGTACCAATGCCAGGTGCTGCAGGCCGTCGTCGCAGACGAGCAGGTCCGTTTCCGGATGGGCCCGCAGCAAGGCCTGGCCCGCCTGGGCGCGCCGACTGGCCACATACACTGGTGCGCCGGTGGCATGGTGGATGAGCAGCGGCTCGTCGCCCACCTCGCTGGCACTGGCGTCCGCATGCACGGCGCGCACGCCGCGCGAGCGTCGGCCATAGCCGCGTGCCAGCACCCCCACGCGCAGGCCGCGCTGCTGCAGGGCATGCACCAGCGCGATGGTCACCGGCGTCTTGCCAGCGCCACCGGCGACGACATTGCCGACCACCACCACCGGTCGCGCCAACCGGGTGCGGCGCTTGAGACCCAGCCGGTAAAGCCCACGGCGCAGGGCGACGACCGCGCCATAGAGCCAGGAAAGCGGCACCAGCAACACGTTGGCCAGGTGCCAACGCCGCGGACTGCGCCAGTGCCGCTCAAGCCACTGGCGCATGACCGCAGGCAGCGGGAAGGGACTGCATCAGGACCCGGAGAACGCCTGGGTGGCGAAGGTCACGCGCGCCAGTCCTGCGTCGCGCGCGGCCTCCATGATGGTCACTACCGACTGGTGCGAAGCCATGCCGTCAGCGCTGATGACGAGGATCGCCTCGGGCTTGGCGCTGGCCGCCGCGCGCAGCTGCACGGCCAGTTCTGCCGGACCGACGGCCCCGAGTACCTGCCCGTCCACCGCATAGTTGCCGCCGGTGTCCAGCGAGACGGTAATTTCCTGAGGCCGCGTCTGCAGCGGTTCGGCGCTGGCCAGCGGCAGGTTGAGCTGCAGCTCGTTGAAGCGGCTGTAGGTGGTGGTCAGCATCAGAAAGATGAGAATGACCAGTAGCACGTCGATGAAGGGGATCAGGTTGATCTCTGGCTCGGCAGCGGGGCTGAACTGGCTGCTGAACTTCATGACTGCAGCTCCTTGACGTGCTGGACGAAGCGTTCGCAAGCGACTTCCATTTCAAGCACGTAGGCGTCGACCCGGCTTCTGAAGTAGCGCCAGAAGATCAGGGCCGGAATGGCAACGATCAGGCCGAAGGCGGTGTTGTACAGCGCGATCGAGATGCCGTGCGCAAGCTGGCCGGGATCACCGCTGATGACGCCCACATCGATCGACCCCTGCGATGCGAAGATCTCGATCATGCCGATGACCGTGCCCAGCAGCCCCAGCAGTGGTGCTGCCGAAGCGATGGTGGCCAGCGCCTGCAGGTAGCGGCTCAGCCGCGCAGCCACCAGGCGGCCCTGGTTCTGCACCGCGGCGCGCAGTGCCTCCTCATCGGCTGCGGGTTGGCTGGCGCGTGTGCGCAGTGCGGTGGCCAGCAGCTCACCCAGCGCGGAGTTCTCCGCCAGCTTGTCGACCACGTTTTGTGGCGGCACGCTGCGGGCTGCGGCGGTACAGGCTTCTTCCAGCAGGCCCGTTGGCGCCACGTTGGCGCGTCGCAGCGCGAACAGGCGCTCGCCAATGATGGCCAGTGCAATGATGGAGCAGAAGATCAGTGGCCAGATTGGCCAGCCTGCAGCTTGGATGATGGAAAACAAGGGCACTCTCCTGACTGGATTCAACCGTGGGGATTATCGCTGAGCGTTTGCAACCGGAACCTGCGGCAGGTCGTCGGCGACCCAGTCGATCAGCGCGTCGAAGGCCTCGCCGCGCGCCGCAGCGGCGTTGGGGTGATTGATGATGGCCACAACCACATGGCGCTGTCCGCTGCGGCCGAGCACATAGCCGGCAATGGCGTTGACATCGCGCAGAGAGCCGGTCTTGATGTGCCCGGCTGCGCTGGCGCGGCTGCGGCGCATGGTACCGTCCACGCCTACTGCGGGCATGGAAGCCAGCAGCTCCGGCATTACCGGCGATTGCCAGGCATGCATCAACATGCGCCCCAGCCCCTGCGCCGTCACGCGGGCATCGCGCGAGAGGCCGGAGCCGTTGTCCATCAGCAGGCTGCCCGGTGGGTTGCCGATGCGCCGCTCCCACCACAGCTGCGCGGCGGCCTGCGCCCCCTCGAAGCTGACTGGCTGTCCCTGGTTGCCAACGCTGCACATGGCCAGGAATACGTGATCGGCCATGACGTTGTTGCTGTACTTGTTGACGTCGCGAATGATCTCGGCCAGCGTTGCCGAGCGTTCGGTCAGGAGTGGCTGCAGGGTAGCCGGCGTGATGCCGTCGACCACCTGTCCGGTGAGGCTGCCGCCCATTTCACGCCACATGCCCTCGACGGCCAGGCGCGCGAACTGCTCGGGTTGCGGGTAGGCGATCGCCCAGTTCCGCTCGCCACAGGCGGCGGGATAGCGACCACTGAAGCGCCATTGCCCGGCAGTGCCCACATCCAGGCCCATACCGGTGCGCCATGTGGCCGGGCATCGGCTGCCTTGTTCCAGTGGTACGGATGGGGGAATGTCCAGCTGCGCAACGGGCGGCGCCACCTGGATGCGTGCGACGCCCGCTGCCGGATCAGGCACGAAACGCAGCACCACGGACTTGAAGTTCACCAGCAGCGCATCGGGGGCTGCGTTGTAGGGGCGCAGGGGCTCGTCGTCAAAGGCCGCGGGATTGTGCGGCGGCAGGCGGTAGGTGGTGCGATCAATGACGATGTCGCCCATCACGACCTTGATGCCGCGCTGCTGCACCTGGCGCAGCAGGCCCCACAGCCGCTCCATCACCAGCCTGGGATCTCCGCCGCCTTGAATATAGAGATTGCCGCGCAGTGCGCCGCCATCGATCTCGCCGTCCGCGTAGACGCGCGTCTGCCAGGTATAGGCCGGTCCCAGCCGGTCCAACGCGGCGTAGGTCGTGACCAGTTTCATCGTCGAGGCCGGGCTGACCAGTACGTCGTCGCGGTACGCCGCACGCGGCGGCGTGCCATCGACCGGCGCCGTCCAGAGTGCGACGGATTCCAGCGGGATCTGTGCTTTCGCAAGGGCTGCCTGGAAGGCGGCAGGAAAGGCTGAGGCGGGCCGGGCCACCGGGGCAGGCGTCGTTGGTTGGGCGGTGGCGCAACCGGCGAAGGCCAACGCGGTTGCGCCGCAGACTGTGGCGACCAGACGGCGCAGCAGGAAATGGATGAATGGAGTCATGAATGCGGTTGTCGCCAGTCAATCGAACTGTTTGATCAGGTCCGGATCCTTGATGAGCAATTCACACAGCCGCACTGCCACCCCTGGCGGCGCCTGCCGGCCCAGTTCCCAGTCATTGAGCTGGGCTATCGGCGTGTGCAGCAATCGGGCAAACGACACCTGCGGCAGGCCGACGGCCTTGCGTGCGGCGCGAATCTTGGTGGAGTCGCCCGTGGCCACTACCGTGGCGCTGTCCGCGGGTGCCGATGCCGTATCAGCAGGCTCGGCAGGAGCTTTGGCCGCGATGGCTTCAGCCATTTCGGCGAGATTGAGCTTTTTGGCGCACATGGCGGTGAGCAGCGTTGCAGGTTGTTACCGATCCGGCAATTGTAGAAGTCACCGATGTGCGAGGCCAGTGTTGCCCGTCTCAGGCTGTGGATCTGGGACGATGGATGTTGGCACACCAGAGAATGCCGCCAAGCAGCGCGCTGATCGCCAGCATCTCCACCAGGCTGGGCAAACGCCATTCGTAGAGAAAGCCATAGAGCAGCGCAAACACCGTCTCGAATACGATCATCTGGCCGATCATGGTCAGCGGCAACAGGCGGCTGGCGCGGTTCCAGAAGGCGTTGCCGACCACGGACGCCAGAATCGCCAGCGTGCCCGTGATGGCCCAGAAGCGCAGCCACTCCGTGCCCGAATGCTGCGGCGCAGTGCCTGCAGCGTCTGTCAGCATGGCCAGCAGTGGTGCACCAAAGGCGGGAATGGCTAGCGTCAGCGCCAGGATGCCGGTGGTCAGACCGGTCAGCAGCGACCAGTCCCATGGTGAGAGGTCAGGTCGGCGCAGCAGCCAGTGGCTGTTCCAGACCGAGTAGGCGGACCAGCTCAGTAGGGCACCACAGGCTGCCAGCAGCCCCATGCCGCGCTGCCATAGGGGCAATTCGGCGGTGGCCGCAGTGCCGTGGGCCAGCCCGTGCACGGCCACCAGCGCAACGCCCACAAAGCACAACGCCAGTGGCGCAGCCAGGGCCCGCAAGGGCAGGGCACCGCTGCGGCGCGAGCCCACGACGGTCACGGCCACGGGAATCAGCCCGATGATCAGCGCCGTTGGCGCGGCGCCTGCCCACTGCACGCCCCATACCAGCAGCACATAGTACGCAATGTTACCCAGCATGCCCAAGCCGAACAGTGCCAGCCATTCCCTGCGTCCCACGCGTGTCAGCAGGGAGCGCAGGCGCGGCGCCATCAGCAGCAGGGCAACGCCACCGTAGACCAGGTACCGCGCGGCCGAGAGCTGCCATGCGTTGAAGCCTGGAAGCAGCAGTGGAATGACGAAGATCGAGCCCCAGAACGCGCCAGCGGCAGCGCCGTTGAGAATGCCGAGCACTTCCGGCTGGCGTAGCGCCGCACCGGGGCGCGTGGGAGTGGCTGAGCCAGTTCGGGGCATGGATAGGGGAAAGAGGGGCGATTTGAGCGGGGATGGCACCGCCAACAGCGCCTAGGCAGTGCCGCGGGTGCGGGCAATGGTAGCACCGATGTGGGGCGTTCAGGCGACCCGGGAGAAGCGCCAATGTCGCTGCGGTTTCAGAACCTGTTCAAAGTCTTTTGAGCAGCAAAGCCAAGAATGCCAGGTGAATGAACTGTAAGCTGGTGTTGAGCAGGCGCTCGCAGTTCTTCCATAGTCGTCTGCTCTTGCCCAGCCAGGCGAAGCTGCGCTCGACCACCCAGCGCTTGGGCATGACCTTGAAGGTATGCAGTTCACTGCGTTTGGCAATCTGCACCGTCACATGCTCACCCAGGACCTCGCACACACCCCGTGTGAAGGGCTGACCCACATAGCCGCTGTCGCACAGTAGACTTTGCACCTGCCTGAGTCCAGGCCCGCAACGACGCAGCGCCTGCAACGCCCCTTTGCGGTCCGTCACCTCGGCCGTGGTCACCGCCACCGCGTGCGGCAGGCCCTGCGTGTCCACCGCAATGTGGCGCTTGATGCCCGAGACCTTCTTACCTGCGTCATAGCCCTTCTGGCCCGCCGTATCGCTGTTCTTGACGCTCTGCGCGTGCACGATCAAGAGCGTGCTGCAGGCGTTGCGCCCCAGTCTCTCTCGGGCCGCGCCAACCTGATTTTTTTAAAGCCTGCTCCAGCAGGCTGCCTCCTTCGCGTGGCTCGCTCCAGATCGCAAAGTACGAGTGCACCGTGCGCCACTTCGGAAACTCCTCGGGCAGCATGCGCCACTGGCAGCCGCTTCTGAGCAGGTACAGCACCGCGCAGAACACCTCATACAGGTCTACTCGCCTGGGGCTGGTCTTTTTGCGCGCGCTTTCCAACAACGGCTTGACAATCTCGAATTGTTCACGGCTGATGTCGCTCGGATAGCTCTTTCTCATCCCCAAAGCATCTCATAACTCCAGAGACTTTGAACAGGTTCT
>NZ_LBNQ01000028.1 GCF_001005215.1 Lampropedia cohaerens | reverse complement strand
CCGTTGAACATCACGGCTACCTGCGTCTTCTCTTGCCCCGTGCGCGGGTCGATGTATGTCACCGGCTTGAGGTTGGCCCGCTCGGCGTCCGTGACCGAACAGGCACTTGATGCTCAGGCAGAACTGGGTGTGGCTGCGTCAGAAAACCTCGGGCTGCGCCCACGCGCTTGCCACAGGAACTGCCAAACCACTGCATGTCCTCATTGCGCCACATCATGAGCGAACCCCGCGCCTTCAACGCCGCGTTGTACACCTTCCAGTTCGTCGTGCGGTATTTATGGTCCGCTGTTTGCTCTTTGCGTTTGTCCCACCGTCAGTCTGCGGTGCCAGCGCAGTGATTTATGCAACAAAGCCAGCTATTGGGAACAATGCTTCTGCTGCAAATTATGCAAGGCAACAAGCCTCTTCTCGTATGACTGAATTGATGCATTCAGATCATCATTCGAGACATAGTCTGCACTTTGCATCCCCAAAGAAATTATGGACGCCAACCCAGAAAGAATATTGGCAGACGAGTTAAGAGTTTTACTCTTCTTATAACGCCCCAAATTTTCCCGGGCCTCATCAATATTTGCATTAATGATTGCGCAGTCCGCCATACCACCTAAATCACTGTTTTCAGCCTTAGGAATGGGCGCAACCGGAGCCAAGTTAGAAGCGCCGCCACAAGCCGTCAATAATAAAGCAGCAAAAACAATCAGCCTCATCTTTCATCATTCTTTCAATTACAAATACCCAAATCTTTTCCATTATTAGTGCAGTTAACTGGATCATAAAAATCATAACCCCTTTTTTCCATACAGGCATAAATCCCAAGCCGCCTCTCATCAACATCTTTACTGGTCATCCCTGGATAAAAAACATTAAAATCCAAAGTGCCATTAAAAAATTTAATAACTCCACATTCCTTTAGATCTATTTCTCTTTGCACAGGATCAGTACGCCCAATAGCATCTTTCTTTTGTACTCCCTGGATAACTTTAAACCCATTATAAACATCAGGGCTCCATTTTGGCACCACTCGCATAGGCACACAGGCAACCAGCAGCAGCAAAACCACTGCCACACAACAATAAACACTTTTCATCTTCATCATCTCATCTACTTCCCAAAGCAAAAATCAATTGCATGACATCCGGCGATATCAAATCCGCCAATGCAAATGGAGCGGAAGCAGGAATAGCCACCACTGGTGTAATGCCTGATCCAACATTCTCCATGTGTTCCACGGCCTCTGGATGTGTTTCCATCATCGCCATACCAGCCCCAGATTTGCCCACCCAAGAAATCATGCGTTCCTGCAAATGACTCGATCACCGCATCCGAAAAACTACCTGACTCATAGGGAATAACCAACCCACCTGGCAGATACCATGCACCTTGGATAGGCTGGAAACCTCCGGTTGCACCGTATAAACCGCCTGCCTCCTTCATATCGGCACTCAACGATTGATATGTCGGGTATTCATCACTTCCTTTGTAAACGTAATTTCCATTGCCATCCTTTATTAAATCTCCATTATTATGGACGCACCTAGAATTATCATCACCACAAATAATATCCAGATCCAATCGAACTCCGCCCAATTTAACGCCA
>NZ_LBNQ01000027.1 GCF_001005215.1 Lampropedia cohaerens | reverse complement strand
CGCATCGGCGACGCGCCGATGCTGCCTGAGCTGCTGACGCAGATCCCGGCAACTGAAGCCGTGGCGACGGTGAGCGGCGATGGTGCCTATGACACCAAGGCCTGTCATGCCGCGATTGCGGCACGCGGAGCCGCCGCCGTGATCCCGACCCGCAAGAATGCGCAGACCTGGAAAGGCAGCAGCGCGGGCGTCGAGGCTCGCAACGAAACCTTGCGATCAACCCGGCACCTGGGCCGGACGATCTGGAAGAAATGGAGTGGTTACCACCGGCGCAGCCTGGTGGAAACCAAGATGGGTTGCTTCAAGTTGCTGGGCGAGCGGGTCATGGCCCGAGATTTCGACCGCCAGGTGACGCAGCTTCAGGTGCGCGCGGCGATCCTGAACCAGTTCACGCGCTTGGGCACGCCACACACGATACGTGTGTCCTGAGCAGACTGGGGAAAGGGGTAGCTGCGCTCAGTGGGGCAATTGCGCAACAGCGCCCTTTTGTACGCGCATTTCTCGGAGCTGGCCGCGCAGAAGTACGGCATGCCCAAGAAAGCGCCGGATACCGCCTGCCTGGCGTGGATGGAGGCACATGACTGGCCTGGCAACGTGCGCGAGCTGGCCCATTTTGCCGAGCGTGAAGTGCTGGGGGTGTCAAACGGTGCCATTGCGCAGGAGCCTGCGGGCGATCTGAGCCTGCCCGCGCGCGTCGAGCAGTTCGAGGCGCGTCAAATCCGGGATGCGCTGGCGCGCCACAAGGGCGATGTCAAGGCCACGCTGCAGGAGCTGGGCATTCCGCGCAAGACGTTTTACGACAAACTGCAGCGCCACGGCATACAGCGCAGCGATTTCATGGCGTAGCGCGGCGCACGTGGGCATGCCCGACGTCGCCCACCTTGCCCTCGGCCAGGGCGCCGCACAGCACGCCAATGGCGCTGCAGACCGTGAACAGGGTCTTAAACGGGGCCGGTCTGTTTCCTCCCCCGTTGGCCGCGGGCCGTGCAGGGGTGACGGGCGCAAGCGCAGCAGGTGAATGCCCTATGGATGTGGCAAGATAGCCCCTCACACGCTCGCACATGGCCTAGGACGGCATTCTGTTGGCCCGGCTGGCAGGCCATGGCTACATGCAACCACTGACACGCAATGGTTTTTGGGGCGACCACCACACTCTCCAGCATGGATTCGCAAGCCCGTCCAACCCGTTCTCGACTGTCCCTGCCCAAGGGGTTCCGGCCCCAGGATGTGCCTGCCATCGCCGTGGACAGCCATCTGCCGCCGCTTTCGCCGGCGGCGCAGTCGATCGCGGCACTGCGCGAGCGTTTCATGACAAACCCGATCTGGACGCCGGAATGGGCGCATGAGCACGACAGCCTGACGGCGCCGTCGGTGCGTGCTGCCGTGTTGCTGCCCGTTCTCGCGCGGTCGGTGCCAACGGTTTTGCTGACGCAGCGCGCCGCACATCTGCACCACCACCCCGGCCAGATTGCCTTTCCGGGCGGTCGGGTCGACGCCTCCGATGCCAGTGCGGTTGCAGCCGCGCTGCGAGAGGCGCAGGAGGAAGTCGGCCTGCCCGCGGATGCCGTGGAGGTGCTGGGCCAGTTGCCTGGCCATCTGACGGGATCGGGCTACGCCGTCACGCCGGTAGTGGGGCTGGTGCAGCCCGGTCTCGCGCTGAAGGCCAACCCCGATGAAGTTGCGGAGATTTTTGAAGTGCCCCTGTCCTTTCTGATGAATCCTGCCAATCACCGCCACCATCGCCAGGATGTGGCGGGCGCGCAGCACACGTGGCTTTCCATTCCCTATACGCCTGCGGCGGGGCGCGAGTACTTCATTTGGGGCGTGACGGCTGCCATCGTGCGCAACTTGTACGGGTTTCTGCAGGCCCCCTTGCGTGGCAAGGAGCAGTCGTGAGTGGACTGGCGTTGTTCCTGGCGCTGTTGCTGGATCAGTTTCGGCCCCTGCAGGCGCACCACCGCCTGTATGCGAGCGTGCGAGCCCTGCTCGGGCGCATCCAGCAGACGATGGATACCGGCTCGCCGGCCCACGCCTGGCTGGCCTGGGCGGTGGCGGTGGCGGTGCCATCGCTGCTTGCGTGGGGGGTGTATGCGGCACTGGCGCGCTGGGCAGGCGGCTTTGCGGCGTTTGTCTGGATGGTGGCAGTGGCCTACGCTTGCTTGGAGTTTCGCGCGTTTGGACTGCATTTCACAGAGGTGCGCAACGCCATCAGTCTGGACGATCGGCCCGGCGCTGCCGCTGCACTGGTGCGCTGGAGGCATGCGCTGACGCAACCCGGTGCGGCGTACCATGAGGGCAAGGCGGCCACTGCCCGGGTGCCGATGCGGATGCTGGCGGTGCGGCTATCGCTGGAGCATATGCATCGCTATGTGTTTGGTGTGTTCATCGCCTTTCTCGTCGGCGCATCGCTGGGACTTGGGCCTTTGGGGGCGGTGCTCTACCGTGCTGCCGACTACGCCTACTGGCGCTGGCATTGCAATGACTGCCAGTCCTTGAGCGAACGACCCAGCCCGGCACTGGCCATGGTCGCAGGCCAGGGGTGGCGGGCGGTGAATTGGCTGCCTGCACGGGTGACAGCGCTGATGAGCAGCTTGGTGGGCCGTTACGAGGAGGCCTTCAGTGTATGGCGCAGCGGATCGGGGGCGTCGCGCGACCCTGATGCGCTGGTGCTGGCCACTGGCGCGGTTTCGCTGGGACAAACGCCTGCCTGGGCGCGCGCCATGGCGCAGCTGAATCTGACCCGGGATGCAACGGAGGTGGCGCCGCAGGCCTCTTGCCAAGAAATCGCCGCCGTGCTGCACGAGGCGGCATCCTTGATCTGGCGCGTGCTGTTGTTGTGGCTGGCGATCTGGCTGGTGGTGGGGCTGATCGATGCGGTGCTTTAGCGCCTGCTGCTCCTGTCGCCGTGTGCGCTGCTGCGCACGAGCAGTTGGTGGCTGCAGGGTGCGCGGATAATCGCGCCTGCGGCTCTGCCTTGTAGAGACTGCATCTTCCCATTCAGGCAGGCATCGACGACTTGGGCCTGCCGCTTCTTGCACGGTTTCTTATGACATTCTGGAGTGACGGGCTGGACCGGCTGGAGCCCTATGTGCCCGGTGAGCAGCCCCGCGTGGCCGATCTCGTCAAGCTCAATACCAACGAGAACCCCTATCCCCCCTCGCCGCGCGTGCTGGCTGCGATTGCGCAGGCGGTGGGTGCGCAGCTGGCGCTTTATCCCGATCCGCTGTCACTGCAGTTACGCCGGGCGATTGCGGCACACCATGGCGCTGCGGGGCTGACGGCCGATCAGGTGTTCGTGGGCAATGGCTCGGATGAGGTGCTGGCGCATGCTTTTCGCGCCTTTTTCGTGAAGCAGGACCGCGCGCTGGTAATGCCGGAGATCAGCTACAGCTTCTACAAGGTGTACTGCAATTTGTTTGGCATTACGCCGCAACTGGTGCCATTGCGCGAAGATTGGTGCATTGCCGTCGAGGACTATTTGCGCATCGATCCGGCCACCTGCGCGGGCGTGGTCATTGCCAACCCCAATGCGCCGACCGGCATTGCCTTGCCGCTGGCGCAACTGGAGCGTCTGGCAACGCATTTTGCGCACCAGGTGGTGCTGATTGACGAGGCGTACGTGGATTTTGGCGCCGAGTCAGCGCTGGCACTGCTGCAGCGCCACCCCAACGTACTGGTGGTGCAGACCCTATCCAAGGCCTGGGCACTGGCAGGGTTGCGCGTTGGCATGGCGTTTGGGCAGGTGGCGTTGATCGAAGGGCTCACGCGCGTCAAGGATAGCTTCAACTCCTATCCGCTCGGGCGGCTGGCGCAGGTTGGCGCGCAGGCGGCAATCGAGGACTATTCCTATTGCCAGGGCATCATTGCCCAGGTGGTCGCAACGCGCGAGGCCATGACACAGGCGCTGCGCCAGCGTGGTTTCGAGGTGTTGCCGTCCAGCGCCAACTTCGTGTTTGCGCGTCATCCCCAGCATGCCGGAGTACACCTGTATCAGGAACTGCGGGCGCGTAACGTGCTGGTGCGCCATTTCAGCAGCGCCAAGCTGACCGACCACTTGCGCATCACGGTCGGCACGCCTGCGCAGATGCAGGCGCTGCTGGCGGCGCTTGATGCGGTGCTGGAGCCCGCCTGAGGCCGCGATGCCGCTGGCCGTTGCCGGGTGTTCGCAACCGGCAACTGTAATTAGTCTCACGCGCAACCCGACCGCGCCAGCAGGGACTTGCGTTGCAAGCCCTGCTGCCAGCGGCAACAATGCCGCCATGGCCCGCTGCGCCATGCAATTTACGCGTGCGCACAGAGGCAGACTGACGATAAGGAGAGCACCCCATGGATGGCCACCCGCAAGTTCTGCAGCGCCTTCAGGCGCAACTGAAGGTGCTGCTCACCAACATCAACCAGACCTTTGTCCACTACCGCATGCTGCAGCATTGGGGCCTGGGTGGGCTTGGAAAAGTGGAGTACAAGGCGTCGATCAAGGCGATGAAGCAGGCCGATGACCTGATGGCGCGCATCTTCCTGCTCGATGGGCTGCCCAACCTGCAGGATCTAGGGAAACTGCGCATCGGCGAGGATGTGCCGGAGTTGCTCGATTGTGACCTTGCGCTCGAACGGGAGTCGCGCCAGACGTTGGTGCATGGCATCGCCACCTGCGAGCAGCTTGGCGACTTTGTCTCGCGCGATCTGCTGCGGGAAATCCTGGACGATGTGGAAGAGCGCATCGACTTTCTCGAAACGCAATTGGCATTGTGTGAGGAAATGGGCTTGCCCAACTACCTGCAGTCGCAGATGAGCGAGGCAGCGGCGCACTGAACGCGCGTGCGTGCGTCACATGTGACAGGCGCCAACCCTGCGCTGCCGAATTCAGCCACCGTCTTCTGGCAGTAGGAGCGGCGCATGCCCATTGGTCTGATCGTCCAAACCGCCATCGTCACCGGCTCCTCCAACGGCATCCGGTTTGCCATTGGGCAGGAATTGGCATGTGCCGGTGTCAGCGTTATGGTTATTGGGTGCACCCTAAACCGCCTTGACTGGGTGCCAAGGACGCTGGCACGGGGCTGAAGGTGGCTGACCTTCATTTGGTTGCCAACCTTTGCGGGTATGTGGCACTGCCCCTTTACAGTGCCATGATTGCGGCCGTGCCCCGGGTGAAAGGTGAGATGGTGGAAAGCCTGTTCTGACAGGCTGCGCGGAGGTCTGATGGCTCGCGCAGGATTTACGCGCTGGTCTTGCCGGCACGTTCCAGGCGGCGCGCAGGATCCTGCCTATAAAAGCGCACAAGTAGTGCATACCAGGCAGGATGCCAGTTGCACAGCCGCTGTGGATCGATGAAAAACACTTCTGAGCTGACCGCGAAGAACTCCGCTGGGTCCGTGGCCGCGTAGGCATCCATGGGCAATGCGTCAAAATGCTGTCGCCCCTCAGGGGATTCAGGGTCCACGTCCGACGGAATGGCGGCTTCGACAATTTCCACCATGCGTACAAAGCGCCGCCAGGCGGATTCCAAAACTTCCTCCCACTCGCGCGGCGCGATGCCACTGCCTGCAAGTGGAGGCATCCCATCCGGTTCAGAGTGAGCCATGTCCAGCTTGTGGGCGAACTCGTGAATCACGACGTTCATGCGTGCGTCGTGTGCGTGCGCTGCTTGCCATGAGAGGATGACGGGACCGTGTTGCCAGCTTTCGCCGAAGTGTTCGTCATCGCGCGGATGCACCACGCCGAGGGTATCGATGTGGTGATGCCGGGGTATAAAACTGCCCGGGTAGACAATGATGCCGGTCCAGCCCTCATACCACTGAGGGCCCAGCTCGAGAATGGGGAGCGCAGCCTGAATCGCGATGCACAGAGCCATCGCGTCCGTGACCTCCAGCCCGGCTGCCCCATCGAACGTCTTGCTGGCCAATATCCATGCACTGAGCGCCTTTAGGTGCGCCAGTTCCTGCACAGTCAGTCCACGCAGGAAGGGCATGGCGTCGATTTGCGCCTGCCACATGGCGACATCTATGGCCTGCTGTACTTGCTTGACCTTGCGTCGGGAGGCGCCCTTGCTCAACAACCAACGGAACATCGTGCCAGGTAGAAGTGGTTAGGGAAGATGCGCGAATGCGTAAAACGAGTGGGTTCGATCAGGTTCGCCGGCACCATTTTGCCGCAGCCGACTGTCGCTGCTGTCTCACCGCCGCCCGCGCGCCGTCGCAGGGGCGCTTATGAAAAAGGCCGTCTGCTGCACTTCAGCGGACGGCCTGGGAAGAATAATTGGTGGTGGGATGGGGCGTTGTTGCACAAACGTCCCGAGTCTGCAGGCTAGCGCACCCATGACCAAGCCCGCTGCCGCCTAATACCGCACCACCAACTGGAAAGATTACAACGCAGCCCTCAAGGCCAGAGGCTCGCTCTCGGTCTGGCTGGATCGTGCCATGCAATGGCACGGCCAGCCCACCGGTCGTCGCGGTCGATCACCGACGTTCAGCGATGCCGCCATCCAGTTCTGCCTGACCATCAAGGGGCTGTTCGGCCTGCCGTTGCGCCAAGTCATCGGTTTCGTGCAGAGCCTGATGCATCTGGCGGACCTGGATTGGCCCGTGCCTGACTACAGCACGGTCTGCCGCCGCCAGAAAACGCTGACCGTGAACATCCCCTATCGCCCCAGTCGTGGTGGCTTGCATCTGCTGGTCGACAGCACCGGCGTGAAGATGCTGGGCGAAGGCGAATGGAAAACGAAGAAACATGGCTCGGAAT
>NZ_LBNQ01000026.1 GCF_001005215.1 Lampropedia cohaerens | reverse complement strand
CGCTCATGCAAACAGAAGAAGAAGTGTGTAGGCCGAGAAGAGGTTGAGAGATCTTTTTTTAGCTTACAGGTTTACTTCAATTCCGCTTGAGTGAGTGAGTTTTTAAGAGATCGAACTAAAGAGTTTGATCCTGGCTCAGATTGAACGCTGGCGGCATGCTTTACACATGCAAGTCGAACGGCAGCACGGGTGCTTGCACCTGGTGGCGAGTGGCGAACGGGTGAGTAACACATCGGAACATGCCCAGTCGTGGGGGATAACTACTCGAAAGAGTGGCTAATACCGCATGAGATCTACGGATGAAAGCAGGGGACCTTTGGGCCTTGCGCGACTGGAGTGGCCGATGGCAGATTAGGTAGTTGGTGGGGTAAAGGCCTACCAAGCCTGCGATCTGTAGCTGGTCTGAGAGGACGACCAGCCACACTGGGACTGAGACACGGCCCAGACTCCTACGGGAGGCAGCAGTGGGGAATTTTGGACAATGGGCGCAAGCCTGATCCAGCAATGCCGCGTGCAGGACGAAGGCCCTCGGGTTGTAAACTGCTTTTGTACAGAACGAAAAGGGCTGGGTTAATACCCTGGTCTGCTGACGGTACTGTAAGAATAAGCACCGGCTAACTACGTGCCAGCAGCCGCGGTAATACGTAGGGTGCGAGCGTTAATCGGAATTACTGGGCGTAAAGCGTGCGCAGGCGGCTATGCAAGACCGATGTGAAATCCCCGGGCTCAACCTGGGAACTGCATTAGTGACTGCATGGCTGGAGTGCGGCAGAGGGGGATGGAATTCCGCGTGTAGCAGTGAAATGCGTAGATATGCGGAGGAACACCGATGGCGAAGGCAATCCCCTGGGCCTGCACTGACGCTCATGCACGAAAGCGTGGGGAGCAAACAGGATTAGATACCCTGGTAGTCCACGCCCTAAACGATGTCAACTGGTTGTTGGGAATTAACTTTCTCAGTAACGAAGCTAACGCGTGAAGTTGACCGCCTGGGGAGTACGGCCGCAAGGCTAAAACTCAAAGGAATTGACGGGGACCCGCACAAGCGGTGGATGATGTGGTTTAATTCGATGCAACGCGAAAAACCTTACCCACCTTTGACATGTACGGAATCCTTTAGAGATAGAGGAGTGCTCGAAAGAGAGCCGTAACACAGGTGCTGCATGGCTGTCGTCAGCTCGTGTCGTGAGATGTTGGGTTAAGTCCCGCAACGAGCGCAACCCTTGTCATTAGTTGCCATCATTAAGTTGGGCACTCTAATGAGACTGCCGGTGATAAACCGGAGGAAGGTGGGGATGACGTCAAGTCCTCATGGCCCTTATAGGTGGGGCTACACACGTCATACAATGGCCGGTACAAAGGGTCGCGAAGCCGCGAGGTGGAGCCAATCCCATAAAGCCGGTCGTAGTCCGGATCGCAGTCTGCAACTCGACTGCGTGAAGTCGGAATCGCTAGTAATCGTGGATCAGCATGTCACGGTGAATACGTTCCCGGGTCTTGTACACACCGCCCGTCACACCATGGGAGCGGGTTCTGCCAGAAGTAGGTAGCTTAACCGCAAGGAGGGCGCTTACCACGGCGGGGCTCGTGACTGGGGTGAAGTCGTAACAAGGTAGCCGTACCGGAAGGTGCGGCTGGATCACCTCCTTTCTGGAAAAGACAAGCGAAGGCTTGCCAAACGTCCACACTTATCGGTTGTTGGAAGACGAGCTGTTGATTACATCCTGGTGCCGAGGGTTCTGGGTGTGGTTGGTAGTGCTTGGGTCTGTAGCTCAGCTGGTTAGAGCACCGTCTTGATAAGGCGGGGGTCGTTGGTTCGAGCCCAACTAGACCCACCAAGAATCCAATGGATAGAGGATAGTAGGGGGATTAGCTCAGCTGGGAGAGCACCTGCTTTGCAAGCAGGGGGTCGTCGGTTCGATCCCGTCATCCTCCACCAAGAATCGTTGAACACCAAAGGAGCTTTCGCCAAAAGGCGAAGGATTCTTTGTTGTTTGTCGATGGAGATCGATGAATACGGCTGTTCTTTAAAAAATCATAGAGTCGAATCATTGTTGCTGATGGAAAGAGTGCGAAAGTGCTCACCGTGCCATCAGCGGCAAAATTGATTGCGTCAAGAACGAACATGCGGGCGAGGCGAAAGCTGAGCCTGGATGCTTCAAGTAATTGACGATTGTTCTCAGGGCATGCACGCGAGTGCGTGCCTGGCAAGACAAGCGTGAATTACGGCAATAACGCGTTAGAGAAGTTTGCTTGATTGAGATGGCAGAGGGCTTTGTGGTGAGAGCTGCAGAGGCCAAAGTTATAGGGTCAAGTGACTAAGAGCATGTGGTGGATGCCTTGGCGATTACAGGCGATGAAAGACGTGATAGCCTGCGATAAGCTTCGGGGAGCTGGCAAATGAGCATTGATCCGAAGATTTCTGAATGGGGAAACCCACCCGCGAGGGTATCCTTGGCTGAATACATAGGTCAAGGAGGCGAACCTGGGGAACTGAAACATCTAAGTACCCAGAGGAAAAGAAATCAACCGAGATTCCGAAAGTAGTGGCGAGCGAAATCGGAGCAGCCGTCTAGAGATAGCACAGGGGATATTGGAACGCATTGGAAACTGCGGCCATAGTGGGTGATAGCCCCGTACAAGAAAGACCTGTGTGGTACTAAGCTAGAGACAAGTAGGGCGGGACACGTGAAATCCTGTCTGAAGATGGGGGGACCATCCTCCAAGGCTAAATACTCGTAATCGACCGATAGTGAACAAGTACCGTGAGGGAAAGGCGAAAAGAACCCCGGGAGGGGAGTGAAATAGATCCTGAAACCGCATGCTTACAAAAAGTCGGAGCCCTGAAAGGGGTGACGGCGTACCTTTTGTATAATGGGTCAGCGACTTACATTCAGTGGCGAGGTTAACCGAATAGGGGAGCCGAAGAGAAATCGAGTCCGAATAGGGCGTCTAGTCGCTGGGTGTAGACCCGAAACCGAGTGATCTATCCATGGCCAGGTTGAAGGTGCCGTAACAGGTACTGGAGGACCGAACCGACTACTGTTGCAAAAGTAGCGGATGAGCTGTGGATAGGGGTGAAAGGCTAAACAAACTCGGAAATAGCTGGTTCTCTCCGAAAACTATTTAGGTAGTGCCTCAAGTATTACCTGCGGGGGTAGAGCACTGTTTTGGCTAGGGGGTCATGGCGACTTACCAAACCAAGGCAAACTCCGAATACTGCAGAGTAGAGCTTGGGAGACAGTGCACCGGGTGCTAACGTCCGGACACGAGAGGGAAACAACCCAGACCGCCAGCTAAGGTCCCTAAAATTGGCTAAGTGGGAAACGAGGTGGGAAGGCACAGACAGTCAGGATGTTGGCTTAGAAGCAGCCATCATTTAAAGAAAGCGTAATAGCTCACTGATCGAGTCGTCCTGCGCGGAAGATGTAACGGGGCTAAGCCAGTTACCGAAGCTGCGGATGCACAGATAACTGTGCGTGGTAGGAGAGCGTTCTGTAAGCCTGCGAAGGTGGCCTGTGAGGGCTGCTGGAGGTATCAGAAGTGCGAATGCTGACATGAGTAGCGTTAAAGGGGGTGAAAAGCCCCCTCGCCGTAAGCGCAAGGTTTCCTACGCAACGTTCATCGGCGTAGGGTGAGTCGGCCCCTAAGGCGAGGCAGAGATGCGTAGCTGATGGGAAGCAGGTTAATATTCCTGCACCGATTACAAGTGCGATGTGGGGACGGATCTTAATAGGTTATCTGGCTGTTGGAATAGCCAGTTTAGGCAGAAGTAGGCGTGTGTTAGGCAAATCCGGCACACATAAACCGAGGCTGTCGATCGAGCGGGCTTGCCTGCGAAGTAACTGAACGGGGTCCCAGGAAAAGCCACTAAGCTTCAGCTTGTAACGACCGTACCGCAAACCGACACTGGTGCGCGAGATGAGTATTCTAAGGCGCTTGAGAGAACTCTGGAGAAGGAACTCGGCAAATTGACACCGTAACTTCGGGAGAAGGTGTGCCCTAGTAGTGTGAGGTGAACAGCCGAGCATGAATGGGTTGCAAAAAATAGGTGGCTGCGACTGTTTATTAAAAACACAGCACTCTGCAAACACGAAAGTGGACGTATAGGGTGTGACGCCTGCCCGGTGCTGGAAGATTAAATGATGGGGTGCAAGCTCTTGATTGAAGTCCCAGTAAACGGCGGCCGTAACTATAACGGTCCTAAGGTAGCGAAATTCCTTGTCGGGTAAGTTCCGACCTGCACGAATGGCGTAACGATGGCCACACTGTCTCCTCCAGAGACTCAGCGAAGTTGAAATGTTTGTGATGATGCAATCTCCCCGCGGAAAGACGGAAAGACCCCATGAACCTTTACTGTAGCTTTGTATGGGACTTTGAACAGATCTGTGTAGGATAGGTGGGAGGCTTTGAAGGCAGGATGCTAGTTCTGCTGGAGCCGTCCTTGAAATACCACCCTGGTGTGTTTGAGGTTCTAACCTGCGCCCTTGAATCAGGGCGGGGGACAGTGCATGGTAGGCAGTTTGACTGGGGCGGTCTCCTCCTAAAGCGTAACGGAGGAGTTCGAAGGTACGCTAGGTACGGTCGGACATCGTGCTAATAGTGCATAGGCATAAGCGTGCTTGACTGTGAGACTGACAAGTCGAACAGGTACGAAAGTAGGACTAAGTGATCCGGTGGTTCTGTATGGAAGGGCCATCGCTCAACGGATAAAAGGTACTCTGGGGATAACAGGCTGATACCGCCCAAGAGTTCATATCGACGGCGGTGTTTGGCACCTCGATGTCGGCTCATCTCATCCTGGGGCTGAAGTCGGTCCCAAGGGTATGGCTGTTCGCCATTTAAAGAGGTACGTGAGCTGGGTTTAAAACGTCGTGAGACAGTTTGGTCCCTATCTTCCGTGGGCGCTGCAGATTTGAGGGAACCTGCTCCTAGTACGAGAGGACCGGAGTGGACACACCTCTGGTGTACCGGTTGTCACGCCAGTGGCATCGCCGGGTAGCTATGTGTGGACGAGATAACCGCTGAAAGCATCTAAGCGGGAAACTTCTCCCAAGATGAGATCTGCCGGGGCCTTGAGCCCCCTAAAGGGTCGTTGAAGACCACGACGTTGATAGGCTGGGTGTGCAAGTGCAGCAATGCATTGAGCTAACCAGTACTAATTGCCCGTGCGGCTTGACCCTATAACTTTGGTTTCTCACCAACCAACCAAGGCAAACCAACCAACGCGTTGCCTCGCAATCAATTACCATTCGACTCTATGATAGGCTCGCAGCTTGAAACACCAAAACCCTCAAGCCGCAGCCTCACCAGTTATGCCTGATGACTATAGCAGTCTGGTACCACCCCTTCCCATCCCGAACAGGACCGTGAAACAGACTCGCGCCAATGATAGTGCGGATCCCCGTGCGAAAGTAGGTCATCGTCAGGCTCCTACTCCAACAAGCCCCTTGCAATCCCCTTTGCAAGGGGCTTCGTTCTTTCTAATTCCCCCCTCTCGCCTCCGCGCCTCGGGCGACGGCTAAGATCAACAACCATGACGGAACAGACTCATACGCGGGTATGGCCGGTTGGCGCGCTCTGCGTTGCGGTGGCCGATGCTTTGCACGCGCGCTTCAACCCGGTGGCGGTGGAAGGAGAAATCAGTGGATTCTCCCGCGCCGGTAGCGGCCATCTGTACTTTTCCCTGAAGGACGAGACAGGCCAGCTGCGCTGCGCGATGTTTCGTCGCGCTGTGTCTTTGCTGGGTTTTATGCCGCGCGAGGGAGAGCGGGTAGTCGTTCGCGGCCGGCTGGGTGTGTACGAGGCGCGGGGCGATTTGCAGCTTGTCGTGGAGTCGCTGCAGCGGTCCGGTCAAGGCAATCTGTATGAGCAGTTTCTGCAGCTCAAGGAGCAATTGCAGCGTGAAGGGTTGTTTGATCCGGCGCGCAAACGTGTGCCGGTGCCTATTCCCCGCGCAATTGCCGTGGTGACGTCGCCCAACGCAGCAGCTTGGCAGGATGTGGCCACGACGCTGGCACGACGGGCACCTCATGTGCCCGTGCTGCTGTTCCCGGCGCTGGTGCAGGGCGCGCAGGCCCCGGCTGCTTTGTGCGAGGCCTTGTCTCGTCTCTATCGCTACATTGCGGAAGGTTCGTTGTCGGCGCGTGCGGAACAGGGGTCTGCAGTGACGATTGACACGATCTTGCTGGTGCGCGGAGGCGGCTCCATTGAGGACCTGTGGGCGTTCAATGATGCGACGTTGGCGAGGCTGATGGTGAAAAGTCCGGTTCCCATCATCAGCGGGGTGGGCCACGAAACGGATGTGACGATTGCAGACTGGTGTGCAGACGTGCGCGCGCCGACGCCGACCGCCGCCGCGGAGATGGCGGCGATGGATCACGGGGTACTCAGGGCGCGGCTTCAGCAACTTGAGCAGGGACTTGCGCAGGCTCTGGATGGGCAACTCATCGCGCAGCAGCGTCGACTGAAGCAGCTCGCGCAGACATTGGCGCGTCCTGGAGCAGTGTTGAGCCAGCGTGATGCCCGTCTGCGCCTGCTGGCCCAATCGCTGCAGCATTGCCGCCGTCAGTATCTGGAACGGCGCATGCATCTGGTAGACGGGCTGGAGAGCGCGCTGCGGCGTGCGGTACAGCAGTCCGTGCAGGGGCAGCAGAACGTGCTTGCCAGTGTGGCAACGCGGTTGCGGATGCTGGATCCGCAACGGGTTCTGGAACGCGGTTATGCGATTGTTACCAGGCCAGATGGCTGCGTCGTCAAGAATGCTGCGCAATTGCAGACCAGGGATCGCGTCGTGGTGCGTTTTGCCAAGGGGCAGGCACTGCTGCAACGGGTGGATGCCCCCCAGGCCTCGAGCGGTGAGAACGGCGAACTCTTCTAGGGCAGTTGTGCGGTGAGTGATGACGGTACATCGCTTGACGACCGCTGCTGGCAATAGCGATCAGAATCGCCAGAAAAAATCGCGGCATTCGGCGCGGCGCAGCGCGCTTTCCGAAAGGGTTGGCAGACGTGGTTGCCTTGTGCCTCGGCTGGCTACTGCGCCGTGGCGCAGTGCCCACTCAAAACGGCCAGCGCCGCCGCGGCAGGTCGTCACGACAGCCGGCATACTGAGCCGCATAGGTTCGGGCGCGGCTTTCGACGCGGCGCGCCACTGGCAGCAGCCAGGCTTTGCGGGTGTAGCTGCCGCGCCGATAGCCTGTCCAGCCCTCGTGGTAATTGAGGTAATGGCGGTAGGCATCGTTCATGGCGATACCGTTGATCTGCCTGGACTTGTGCATGTACCAGGCGATGAAGTCGACGGAATCAGCAAAGTCGCTGCGGCTGGCAAAACGGTTGCCAGTTTCCTGACGGTATTGCCCCCAGGTACTGTCCAGGGCCTGCGTATAGCCATACGCGGTACTGACACGGCCCCAGGGAATCACGCCCAGCACGTACCGGCGTGGCGGGCGTGCCTTGGCGCGAAACGAAGATTCCTGATACATGATGGCCATCGGCACAAATACCGGCGCGCCCCAGGCGCGCTCAGCATCCTGTGCGGCACGATGCCAGGCGGGGCGATCCTGAAAGATCGCGCAGAGGTTGTCCGGGTTGCGCGGCGGTGCGCTGGTGCAGCCGGCTAACATCGCAACACACAGCATGGCCAGGCAAACGAAGACGATGCGGGGACTGGGTGCCTCCCGTCGGCGATACGTGCCCGAAGCCGAAACACGACACGCAGACGCTGTAATGTTGACGAGTGGTGGCATGAGGAGGATGCGAAGGAATGTGAGCCGGATCTGCAGGTGCGCAGGGTTACCTGTTAACGCCGCAGATTAGCAAAGTTCCTGCTTGCCTCAAAAAAATAAGCCAGCGAATAGCGCTGGCTTGAAGTTGCTTTCATATGCGAGCCGAATGCAGCACGAGGCGGCCCCTTCACAGCGGGTTGCCTTATCGGCCCATCATGACGTGCCGCCGAGTGTCGCTCATCTTCACAGTCCTTCGTCGGCCTGCTCTCCCTTGCGGTAGGTCGCGTAGACCACCACGGGAATTCCCAGGTCCCCCAGATACTGCTCAATCAGCGGGCGCACATCGCTCCATTCCAACCCACCCACACCGGTTGCCAGTCGCGGCAGGGCCAGGCTCTGGATGTTTTCCTGCTTCACGTACTTGGCCAAGCTCTGCAAGGCATGGCGCACGTGCTCTAGCGAGGCTTTACCGGGTTTGGCAGCGGGCCCTTGGCCTATCGTGCCCTGCGTGACGAGATTGACAATGCGGCGTGTTCCGCCTTCGGCCTGAACGCCCACCCAAGGCCAGATTTCTCCGGGTTCAATCGATTTCGAGCGGGTGTGATGGCGAAAGTCCTTGACCAGCGAGGGCCAGCGCTCACGCAATGCCAGTGCCAGGCCGCTGTCGAACGGATCCTGGGGGGAAATGCCGTGTGCCAGCAGTTGCGCCTTGCTCAGCAGGATGTCGCCAGTGACTTCTTTGATCATGCTTTCCTTTCTGGATTTACTGAAATTCTTGTATGTATTCAATGTACCCTGCATTGATGAGGTGTGGACATGGTCTACCTTGCCGCTCACCTACTACCCGAATTGGACTTCGCTGCGCCGATAATTGAAGGATAGTCGGCCTCTCGCACCATGCGTGTGGTGTGCGGAGGACGAAAGAAAGCCCGGCTTGGCCGAGCTTGAAAGCTTGTATGCGTGCGCACTGCGCACTGCGCACCTGAAGCCTTAACGCACACGCATGCCAGGTTGGGCGCCTGCAAAGGGCTCCAGCACGTAAACGCCCGGCACAGATGCCTCGTCCGCGTGGCTAGCAGCCAGCACCATGCCTTCGGAGATGCCGAACTTCATCTTGCGGGGAGCAAGATTGGCCACTACTACCGTCAGCTTGCCGACCAACTGTTCCGGCTTGTAGGCACTGGCAATGCCGCTGAACACGTTGCGCAACCTAGGGGCGCCGTTCTCGTCTTTCTCGCCCACATCCAGCGTGAGGCGCAGGAGTTTGGAGGAGCCTTCAACTGTCTCGCAGTTCACGATACGTGCAATGCGCAAGTCGATTTTGGCAAAGTCGTCAATGGTGATGGTCTCTGCCAGCGGCTCGCCGCCCGGCGCATCGGGATCGACGGCAGGCGCCTTGACTTTGGATGCTGCGGACTTATTGGCGCCCGTGACAGCCGGTGTCGAACCTGCGCTGGCCGCTGGTGGCGCGAACAGCGCGTCAAGCTGCTTTTCGTCCACCCGTTGAATGAGGTGCTTGAAGCTGGCAATGGCGTGGCCTGCCGGCAGCGGTGCATGGACGGCGTCGAAGTCGAAGGCTGGCACCTGCAGGAATCCCTCGACCTGCTCGGCCAGGCGTGGCAACACAGGCTTGAGGTAGATGGTGAGGATGCGAAACGCCTCGATGCAGGTGGTGCACACATCGTGCAGACGTGCATCCTGGCCGGGCGTCTTGGCCAGTTCCCAGGGCTTGTTGGCATCGACGTATTCATTGACGCGGTCGGCCAGGTGCATGACTTCGCGTACTGCGCGGGCGGTGTCGCGCCGCTCGTAGGCGTCGGCAATCTCCGCGGCGCGCGCGCGCAGCGTATCCAGCAGCTGCAGTCCATCGGCCGACGACTGGCCCATCTTGCTGTCGAACCGCTTGGTCAGAAAGCCGACTGCCCGGCTGGCAATGTTGACGTACTTGCCCACGAGATCGGCATTGACGCGCGCCATGAAATCGCCAGCATTGAAGTCGATGTCCTCGTTACGGCCATTGAGCTTTGCTGCGAGATAGTAGCGCAGCCATTCTGGGTTCATGCCCAGGCGCAGGTACTTGAGCGGATCCAGGCCGGTGCCGCGGCTTTTGCTCATTTTCTCGCCATTGTTGACGGTGAGAAACCCATGCACGGCGATGATGTCCGGGGTCTTGCGGCCGCTGAACTTGAGCATGGCCGGCCAGAACAGCGTGTGGAAGGTGATGATGTCCTTACCGATGAAGTGCACCTGTTCCAGCGCGGGATTGGCCATGTAGCTGTCATAGTCCTCACCGCGCCTGTCCAGCAGGTTCTTCAGCGAGGCCAGGTACCCCACGGGCGCGTCGAGCCAGACGTAGAAGTATTTACCCGGTGCATCGGGAATTTCGATGCCGAAGTAGGGCGCATCGCGCGAGATGTCCCAGTCGCCCAGACCTTCGCTGGTCGTGCCATCGGGGTTGGTGCGTACCGTGAACCATTCCTTGATCTTGTTGGCGACTTCGGGCTGCACGTGTCGGCCGTCCTGCGTCCACTCGGTCAGGAATTCAACGCAGCGCGGATCCGACAGCCGGAAGAAGAAGTGCTCGGATTCACGCAGTTCTGGGGTGGCTCCTGACAACGCCGAGTAGGGGGCGATGAGATCGGTGGGCGCGTAGACTGCGCCGCAGACCTCGCAGTTGTCGCCGTACTGGTCCTTGGCATGACAGCGTGGGCATTCGCCCTTGATGAAGCGGTCGGGCAGGAACATGCCCTTGTCCGGATCGAAGAACTGGGCGATGGTGCGCGTCTCGATCAGCCCAGCGGCCTTGAGGTCGCGATAGATGGCCTGTGCCAGTTGGGTATTTTCGGGACTGTGGGTGGAATGCCAGTTGTCATGGCTGATGTGAAAGCCGTCGAGGTACTGCTTGCGCCCGGCGGCGATGTCGGCCACGAATTGTTCGGGCGTCTTGCCGGCCTTCTCGGCGGCGATCATGATGGGAGCGCCGTGCGCATCGTCGGCGCCGACGAAGTCGACCCGGTGCCCGCGCATGCGCTGAAAGCGCACCCAGATGTCGGCCTGGATGTATTCCATGATGTGGCCGATATGGAAGGTACCGTTGGCATACGGCAGGGCAGTGGTGACGAAGATCGTGCGTGAGGTCATGGGATGGAATGGCAGGAAATGCGCGGCGCTGCGGTCCGCTCGCCACCGTTGCGAGGTCAAAGCGCACGGGGCCAATGGCGTGCCATTCTAGGGCCTGTTGGGACTCTACGAGGAGGGCGGCGCTCCGCCCCATCCGTGGAAGCGGCGCATGATGTTCAATCATGCGCTGCGCAGCCAGGGTGTTGTAAATTCCCGCATGGTCGCTGGCCAGAAGCGTGCCCCGCTTCTGTGTGCGCTGGAGGGCTGCACCAGTACCCCGCATACAATCGGCCATCGATCTGCCACCTGGATGCAGGATGCCACTTGCCCTTCACGCGCAACGATCTTCTCGACGTGCCTTCTGCCAACTGCGGCAATGGCGCCTGCGCCAGCGCGTGCGCTGCCGTAGGCTGTGGAGTCACATCGTGCCGCTGATGGTACTGGCTGCAGTGGTGGCTGCGCCGGCGTGGAGCGCCGCGGCTGCTGGCGGTCCGCGGCCAACTGCGGCTGTGGCGGCCGATGCGATCGACGCGCAGCTGGTGGCGCGCGTGGTCTATGGCATCTTGAGTTACACCCACTGGCCGCAGGCACGCAGCCCACGAGTGCTGTGCGCAGTGGGCGACAGCCAGCACGCCGCTGCGCTGGCACCGGACGGTGCAGCCACCATGCAGGCGCGGATACAGTTTCTCAGCGCATCCGTCGAGGAGGTGGTGGCCCAGCAGCCGTGCGATGCGATCTATATCGGCTACCTGCAGCCGTCGCAGTTGCGCGCACTGCTGCATGCAACGGCGGGACACCCGGTCGTTACCATCATGGAGCATTCGCAATACTGTGATGAAGGCGCGATGATCTGCCTGCAGGCGCGCGCACCCGATGCGCTAAGCTTCCAGGTCAACCTGGATGTTGTCTCGCTGAGCGGGGTGCGCGTCAGCCCGCAGGTCCTGAAAATGTCCATCGGGCAGGGCGCCCCGGCCGCAGCGCCATGAACCGGCAGGCGGAAAACGGCCAGAGCCGACCCGTGCGGCTCAAGCGGTTGCTGCGCGTGACGCAGCTGCGGGCGGCGTTGCTCATCGTGGCGGTCACCAGCATCTGCATGATGGCGGCAGGAGTCTGGACGATCGCGCGCTATGCCAACCAGAACTTGCATCTGGTGGGACGTACGCTGGTCTACAACCTGGAAGCGCCGCTGGTATTCGGTGATGCAGTGGCCATCAAGGAGGTGATCGACGAAGTCGCCCGCGCCGAACATCTTGCCAGCGTATGGGTGCTGGATGAAAACAATGCGCTGGTTGGCCGTTATCAGGATGGCAGCCGTGGCGCTGCGGTAGCCGAAGCGCTGGGCGATCTGCTGATGCAGCAGCCACTGGAGCTGCCGGTCCTGCACGATGGAACGCGCATCGGGACGGTGCGCCTGAGTGTGCAGTCGGTCATGCTGGCGCAGTTCCTGATGTTCGGGCTGTTGCTGTTTCTCGCTGCGGTCGTGCTCAGTGCGCTGGTGTCGTCGCAGGTTTCGCGGCGCGTGCAAAGGCGCCTGATGCAGCCCATCGATGAATTGGCGCGCGCCGCGCGTCATATATCCAGGGAGCGGGCCTTTCATCTTCGCGTGCCAGGCTCACCGATTGTCGAGCTCAATGACCTGGCCGGCGACATCAACGTGCTGGTGGGCGAAGTGCAGCAATGGCAAGGCCATGTCGAGAAGGAAAAGCAGCAACTGGCCTATCGCGCCGACCACGATGCCTTGACCGGACTGGGCAATCTGCGCCAATTCGAGCTGGCGATGGCCGAGGCGATGCGCTCGGCCGCATCGGTAGCGGGCGGTTTTGCCCTGCTGTTCATCGACTGCGATAATTTCAAGGCGATCAATGATCGGTTCGGGCACGCAGCCGGTGACCGGGTGTTGGTGGAGATTGCGCGGCGTTTGCGCAAAAGCGCAAGGGCAAGTGACAGGGTCATGCGCATGGGCGGCGACGAGTTCGCTGTCATCATGCAGAACGTCTATGCGCCCGAGCGGGCGCTGCGCGCTGCCATCGCGGTACGGCAGCGCATTGCAGGAGATGTGCTGGTAGAGGACGAGGAAGCAGGCGCGCGCGTGCGCCCGTCGGTCAGCATCGGCGTGGCGTTGTTCCCCCAGCATGGTCGCGGCATTGCAGAGCTCAAGAAAGCAGCGGATCGGGCGATGTACGAGGCCAAGCAAAGCCAGTTTGGCGCGCGGGTCAGGCTGGCCAGGCCGTAGAGTCAGCGCGCGCGCTGTGCCCGTGCAGCCCCACTTTTCAAATCAGGAGAATAGTTATGCAAGTGCACTGGATACGTCGAATCGTTCACGGCTTCTGGCTGCTTGTCTTGGCAGCGGGACTTGCCGCTTGCCAGAGCGTGCCGGAGCCGGTGCTGCGCGCGGGCCTGACACCAGAGCAGGTGCAGGCGCTCGAACACGAGGGCTTTGCCTTTACGGAAGACGAATCCGCGATGACGCTGGATCTGTCGGGACGCATGATGTTCGAGCTGGACTCGTTTGCCATTCCGCCTGATACCCAGGCCGTGATCGATCGCATCACCGATGCCCTGCTTGCCATTGGCATCACTGCGGTACGGCTCGATGGGCATACCGACAACCTGGGCGATCCGGCGTACAACCTGCGTCTGTCCGAACTGCGCGCGCAAGCGGTGGCGCGGGCTATGGCTGCCCGAGGCTTTGACAGCGCGCGCATCGAGATCCGCGCGCTCGGGGATACGCGTCCCATTGCCAGCAACGCGACCGAAGAAGGTCGCGCTGCCAACCGCCGCGTCTCGCTGGTGGTCAGCGGCGCACTCTGATGGCCAGCTGCAGGCGCGCGGAGGGCGGCTGCCGCCAGGGCTGATACCGTCAGCGGGTCACACCCCCTGTAGCGTAGCCATTGGCGCCGCAAACAGCCGGCCATAGCGGCGCGTGGCATCGGTGTCGGTCATGCTGGCCACGAAGTCGCAGACCGTGCGTTGCAGCGGCGCGCCGCTGCGCAACAGGTGTTGATGCTCCAGAGGCAGCAGGCGTTGCGGATTGTCCAGCAGGACCTGAAACAGCTGCAGGACGATCTGCTGGCCCTTGAACTCCAGCTCCTGCAGCTGTGGCCGCAGGATGACGTACTGCATGACGAAATCCTTGAGCAGCTGCAGAAAATCTTGCGCGCTGCCGTCCATGCGGGCCTGCAGATCCAGCATCGGGCTGGCAAAAAGGCGCTGTTCAACCACGTGTACATGCCCGATCAGAAAGTTCACTAGGCGGCTGATGGCGTGTTTGCGTGGCTTGTCGCCTCCCAGAAACAGCTGCGAAGTGGCAAAGTGCAGCAGGGCATCGAAACGCTGGCGGGCAGGCGCATCCTCCCAGACGAGCGCCTGAGCCGGATCGACCACCTGCGCCTGCCAGTCCGCCCGGCTGATCAGGCGCAGGGCGATCGCATCCTCCAGATCGTGCACGCCATAGGCGATGTCATCGGCCAGTTCCATGATGGAGGTGTCGAACGCCTTGTAGCGTGTGCGTCCATGGCCAACGCCCTGCGGCGGAAAGTCGAGGGTGCGAAACAGCGCGCGATCGGAGGGCGAGAATGGCGCCAGAATCCATGCGAGGATGTCCCCTTCCTCATCATGGATGCACTTGGGTGGCTTGCAAGGCGTTGCACGCGTGCGGCGTTGATCGTTTGACGCTGTCGTATTCGGGTAGCGCGCCACGTCGCGGTGCAGTGCGGGATACTTGAGTACGCCAAGCAAGGTCCTGCGCGTCAGATCCAGACCATGGGATTCGGAATACTCGCCCAGTCGGGTGGCGATGCGCAAGGTCTGCCCGTTGCCTTCGAAGCCGCCGAAGTCCCGCATGATGCCGTTGAGCGCTGCCTCGCCACCATGGCCAAACGGCGGATGGCCCAGGTCGTGCGCCAGGCAGATCGCCTCCATCAGCATCGGCGAGGGCAGCTGCGCGGCATACTGCGGCTGGGCCTGCTGCAGGTGCAGCACGATGCCGGAGCCCAGCTGGGCAACCTCCAGGGAGTGCGTCAGCCGGGTGCGGTAGAAGTCCCCGTCTCCAAGGTGGTGCACCTGGGTTTTCGACTGCAGCCGGCGAAACGCCGCGCAGTGGATCAGACGCGCACGGTCACGCTGGAACTGCGCGTCCGCGGTCTGCGCATTGAACTGGCCCGCAACATGCCCCTCGTCACTGTGGCGTTTGCGTTCGGTCCAGGCGGAAGATTCAGGCATGGCAGGCAGCTCCTTGGGCAATCGGTGATTGTAGAAGTAGGTCAGAAGCGCGGTCGAAAACCCGCAGGCGCTGGCAGTCAAGTGGGCATGACGGCACAATGCGGGCATGGATGAAGTTGTCAAGCAAGCGATGGCGAAATGGCCCAACGTGCCAGCCTGCACCGGCTGGTTGGGTCTGGATGCCCGTGGGCAATGGTTCATGCGTGACGAGGCAACGCAGGCGGCAGGACCGTTTCCGGCAGCCAAGGGCGTGTTGCTGGAGCATGCAGGGCTGATTGCCTTCATCGGTCGCAACTATGGTTGTGATGCGCAGGGCCGCTGGTTTTTCCAGAATGGTCCGCAGCGCGTGTTTGTCGAACTGGAGGCCGTACCATGGGTTCTACGGGTGGCGCCGGACGGGCAGTTGACGACGCACACCGGCCGCAGTGTGGCGTTTGTCGAGAGTCTGGAAGATGAGGCCGGCAGGCTCTACGTGGTTACCGACGCAGGGCTCGGGCTGGTGCACAGCCAGGACGTGCTGGCCTATAGCGAACACGCTGAGCGTGCGCCAGGTTGGCTGCCACAGCATCAGGTGGCATTTGCGCAGCTGCCTGAGCGCTACGGCTTTGTGCGCAGCCCGCATGCACAATCCAGCAAGGAGTGAGCAGCCATGGCCCTGATGATTACCGACGAATGCATCAACTGCGATGTGTGCGAACCGGAATGCCCGAACGATGCCATCTCCATGGGCGAGCTGTATTACGAAATCGATCCGCTGCGCTGCACCGAATGCGTCGGCCATTTCGATACGCCGCAGTGTGTCGAGATCTGTCCGGTCGCGTGCATCCCGGTCAATCCTGCACATGTCGAGTCGCACGAGACGCTTTGGCAGAAGTTCGAGCGCCTGCACCGCGAGCGCGAAGCGGCGCAGCCGTCCTCGGCATAACGCCGCCCTGCCGGAGACAGCGGTGCCACAGCACTTCCCCATGACAGCCTTCGACTTCACTGTAATGGCCGGCGATGGTTCGGCACATCCCCTGTCGCAGTACCGCGGCAAGGTACTGCTGATCGTCAACATTGCCACCGAATGCGGACTGAAGCCACAGCTGGTCGGCCTGGAGGGGCTGTGGCGTACCTTCGGACCACAGGGTCTGCAGGTGCTGGGGTTTCCCTGCAACCAGTTCATGGGGCAGGAGCCGCGCGACGCTGGCGAAGTCGCCGCCTTCTGCGCGGTCAACTATGGCGTGACCTTTCCGCTGATGGCCAAGGTCTTGGTCAATGGACCGGATGCCGATCCGCTGTACCAATGGCTGACCGCACAACGGCGCGGCCTGCTGGGCAACCGGCGCATTCTCTGGAACTACGCCAAGTTCCTGATCGGGCGCGATGGCCTGGTGCGGCGGCGTTTTGCACCGACGACCAAGCCAGAGCATCTGGTGCGACCGATTCGTGCGGCTTTGGCTGCTGCCACCCCGCAGGACGGCAAGTCGACTAGACGGTGACTCTGAGCATGCCCTTCTCGACAATGAAGTCGATCAGCTTCTGCAGGCCTTCGCCGGTCTTGAGGTTGGTGAAGGCCCAGGGACGATCCGGGCGCATGCGGCGCGTGTCGCGCTCCATCACCTCCAGACTGGCGCCCACATAGGGGGCCAGATCGATCTTGTTGATCACGAGAAAGTCCGAGCGCGTGATGCCGGGCCCGCCCTTGCGGGGGATTTTTTCGCCTTCGGCCACGTCGATGACGTAGACGGTCAGATCCGCCAGCTCCGGGCTGAAGGTGGCACTCAGGTTGTCGCCGCCGCTTTCGACGAAGACCACATCCAGATTGCCGAACTTGCGCGCCAGCTCTTCGACCGCGGCAAGATTCATCGAGGCATCCTCACGAATCGCTGTATGCGGGCAGCCGCCGGTCTCGACGCCGACGATGCGCTCGGCAGGCAGCGCCCCGGCCTCGGTGAGGATGCGCTGGTCTTCCTTGGTGTAGATGTCGTTGGTGACCACGGCGATTTCGTAGTCATCGCGCATGGCTTTGCACAGCGCCTCCAGCAGAGCGGTCTTGCCCGAGCCGACTGGGCCGCCGACGCCGACGCGCAAAGGTTGTTGGTAGTCCTGCATGATGTGTTCCTTGGAGAGAGTGAGTGGGGTCAGGAGCGAAACAGCCGGCTGTACTGCGTCTCGTGGCATGCCGAGGCGATGGCCGCCAGCGGCAGGCCGGAACCGATGGCATCGTCGGCCAGCGACAGTGCCTGGTCCAGGCCACTGGCCAGTTGCTCGCCCAGTTCCGCCAGCAGTGTCTGCGCGGCTTGCTGGCCAAATGGCACCAGCTTGACGCCTGCCATCACGGCGCCTTCCAGCCAGCCAAAGCCATAGGCCAGCATCAGCGCGCGCACCGGCATCTGCCAGTGGGCACCGAGGTAGGCCATGGCGCTGCACTGGCTGATGCTGGCTGCGCACAGCCAGGTGGCCCTGTCCGCCGCGAACAGCTGCCAGCCCTGCAGCATGCGCGCCAGCGCCGCACCGCGCTGGCGCTCCTCGGTGCGCAGTTCCAGCGTTTCGCGGTTGGCAATGAGAAACTGGCTCCATCGTTCGAAGTCCGCCAGATCCGCGCGGGCTGCGGCCGCGTGCAGGCGCTGCAGCACGGGCCAGTCCAGATGCACCAGTGTCTGCGCGATCTGCTCCTGTTGCCACACCTTGAAGCCCTCGGTATCGCGCACCCAGCCCGCCTCCACGGCCCATTCAAGCCCCTGTGAATAGGTAAAGCCGCCGACCGGCAGCGTGGAGCTGGCCAGTTGCAGCATGCGAAGCTGGTGCAGGGCCTGTGCCATACGGGTTAGCCAGAATGATCCGTCACAGTGGGAGGGCAGCCTTCTGCGCGGAAGATGCGCGTGGTCGAGGCCGGGTTGTTCGCCAGCGTTTGCCATGGCCGACGGGGCCGGGCGACCAGTTCGCCACCGCAGTTGGGGCATCGGCCCTGCAGGCGCGTGTCTGCGCACGCGGCGCAAAAGGTGCATTCAAAGCTGCAGATGCGCGCATTGGTGGCATCGGGCGGCAAGTCCCGGTCACAACATTCGCAGCGTGGACGCGTGGCCAACATCGGACGGCTCGCCGGCGCGGGGCGTTACCCGGCCAGGGCGGCAGCGGCGAAGGCCACCAGCCCACCCCCGGCGAGCTGGCGCACGCGCGGGTGACGCGCCAGCAGGCTGCCGATGCCAAAGCCAGCGGCCAGCACCAGGGCGCTGGCGGCGACAAAGCCCATCGTGAACAGCCAGAAGCCGTGCGGATCGGCCTCCACACCGTGGGCCCAGCCGTGTGCCAGGGCCAGCAGCGGCATCAGTGCGGCCAGCGCGATCTGACGACGTGGCAGCAGCAGCGCGATGCCGGCAATGAGCAACGAGCCGACGATCACGGCCTCCATGCCGATGAAACTGCCCAGCTGCCGGCCAGCGACGGCACCGAGGAACATGGCCGCCAGCGTGGCCAGCGGCAGAACCAGGCGCCGGCCAGTGACAGCCGCCAGCAGGCCGGTGCCCAGCAGCATCAGCAGGTGGTCAAGCCCGGTGATGGGATGCAGCAGGCCTTCCTGTAAGGCACCATGATGACCATGGCCAGGGTGCGCAAGAACGGGCGCTGCAACAAGTGCGAGCAAAAGGGGCAAGTAGCGTTTCATGGGAAGCTCCAGAAAATGGCGGAAAAATCGTGAGGGGGATATGGCGGTGCGTCAGTGGCGGTGTGCGTGGCCTTGGTGGTCGTCGTCATGTGCATGGTCGTCATCTGCGTGCCCGTGGTGGTGGCCGTGCGGCGCGCTCTGGTAGGCCCCGGCTTCGGGTTCGAACGGGGCCTGTTCGGCAATGACCGTCAGGCCCATTTGCCGCACCATGTCATCGAGCACGTGGTCGTGCTGATAGCGCACGAAGCCCTCGCCCAGCTGCAGCGGCACGTGCCGGTTGCCCAGATGGTAGGCGCAGCGCGCCAGCAGCAGCGCATCGCTGCAGTGCACGGTCGAAACGGCCTCGGCGGCGGCGCTGATGCGCAGTATCAGCCGGCCGTCGCTGCTGGCAATGTGATCGCCATCTCGCAGGATCTGGCCGCGGTCAAGGATGAAGCCCGCCTCGCCGCCATCGTCGAGGCAAATGCGTGCGCGGCTCTTGATGCGCAGCGCAAGCGGCAGGCTGGCGGTGTGGGTGGGTCGCAGTGCGTGTGCAGCCGCCTTTGCAATGCGCAGGCGCCTGGTGAACAGCGGCAGAGTGGTGTCCGCCGGCGGGGCGAAGGAGGTCGTCGACATTGGATTCAGAACAGGAAATAGCGCTGCGCCATCGGCAGCGTGCTGGCGGGCTCGCAGGTCAGCAGTTCGCCGTTGGCGCGTACTTCATAGGTCTGCGGGTCGACATGGATGTCCGGCCGCAAGCTGTTGTGCACCATATCGGCCTTGGTGACCATGCGGCAGTCCCGCGCTACGCCGATACGGCTTTGCAGCCGCAGCTGCGCAGCGACATTGGCATCGATGGCCGCCTGCGGCAGAAAGCTCATGCGCGTGGCGTGGCGCGCCGCGCCCAGTGCGCCAAACATGGGGCGATAGCGCACCGGTTGGGGCGTGGGAATGGAGGCGTTGGGATCGCCCATCGGGGCGGTGGCAATCATCCCGCCCTTGACGACCAGCGCGGGCTTGACGCCAAAGAATGCGGGTGACCAGACCACCAGGTCAGCCAGCTTGCCCACTTCGACAGAGCCCACTTCATGCGCAATGCCGTGGGTGATGGCCGGGTTGATGGTGTACTTGGCGATGTAGCGCTTGACGCGAAAGTTGTCGCTGCCGCTGGCTGCGTCCTCGGGCAGGGGGCCGCGCTGCAGCTTCATCTTGTGCGCCACCTGCCAGGTGCGCAGCACCACCTCGCCGACGCGGCCCATGGCCTGCGAGTCCGACGACGTCATGCTGAAGGCGCCGATGTCATGCAGAATGTCCTCGGCGGCGATGGTCTCGCGGCGGATGCGGCTTTCCGCAAAGGCCACGTCCTCGGCGATGGCAGCGTCCAGGTGGTGACAGACCATCAGCATGTCCAGATGCTCGTCGACGGTGTTGACCGTGTAGGGCAGCGTGGGGTTGGTCGAGGAGGGCAGGATGTTGGGGTGCGCGCAGGCGGCAATGATGTCCGGCGCATGGCCGCCGCCAGCGCCTTCGGTGTGGAAGGTGTGGATGGTGCGTCCGGCAATGGCTGCCAGCGTGTCTTCCAGGAAGCCGCCTTCGTTGAGCGTATCGGTGTGGATGGCCACCTGCACGTCCATCTCGTCGGCCACGCCGAGGCACGTGTCGATGGCTGCCGGTGTCGAGCCCCAGTCCTCGTGCAGCTTCAGCCCGATCACGCCGGCTGCCACCTGCTCGCGCAGTGCCTGTGGGTTGGAGACGTTGCCCTTGCCCAGCAGTCCGATGTTGACCGGCAGGCTGTCGGCGGCCTGCAGCATGCGCGCGATGTTCCAGGGGCCGGGCGTGCAGGTCGTGGCGCTGGTGCCGGCGGCCGGCCCGGTGCCGCCGCCGATCATCGTGGTGACGCCTGAAGTCAGCGCTTCCTCGGCCTGCTGCGGGCAGATGAAGTGGATGTGCGCGTCGATGCCGCCGGCAGTCACGATCTTGCCTTCGGCGGCAATGATTTCGGTGGCCGCGCCGATGGGAATGGTCACGCCGGGCTGGATGTCCGGGTTGCCGGCCTTGCCGATGGCGGCGATACGGCCATGCTTGACGCCGATGTCGGCCTTGACGATGCCCCAGTGGTCAATGATCAGTGCGTTGGTCAGCACCAGGTCCATGGCCTCGTCGGCCAGCATCTGGCCCTGACCCATGCCGTCGCGGATCACCTTGCCGCCGCCGAACTTGACCTCTTCGCCGTAGACGGTGAAGTCCTGCTCGACCTGCACCCACAACTCCGTGTCGGCCAAGCGCAGGCGGTCGCCGGTGGTGGGGCCGAACATGTCGGCGTAGGCCTGTCTGGAGAGCGTGCTCATGCCCGGGCCTCCCCATTGCTGGTGTCCAGCGCCCCCATGACTGCACCGCGAAAACCATGAACCTGGCGCTTGCCACCCAGCGCCACCAGCGTGACCTGGCGGGCTTGGCCGGGCTCGAACCGCACCGCCGTGCCGGCGGCAATGTCGAGCCGGAAGCCGCGGGCGCGTTCGCGCTCGAACACCAGCGCCGGATTGACTTCGTAGAAATGGAAGTGGGAGCCGACCTGCACGGGCCGGTCGCCATGGTTGGCCACCGTCAGTGTCACCGTCTCGCGCCCGGCATTCAGGGCCACGTCACCTGACTGGACCTGGACTTCGCCTGGAATCATGGGGAAACTCCTTCGCGTTGCGCAAATGGCTGAAACGCACCAAATCGGTGCAGCTACACAATGGGGCTGTGAACTGTCACCAATTTGGTGCCGTCGGGGAAGGTCGCTTCGACCTGCACGTCTGCAATCATTTCCGGCACGCCCTCCATGACCTGCTCGCGCGTGAGGACGTGGCGGCCTGCCTCCATCAACTCGGCCACGGTACGGCCATCGCGCGCACCTTCCAGAATGCTGGCGGAGATCAGTGCGACGGCCTCGGGGTAGTTGAGCTTGAGCCCGCGCGCGAGGCGGCGTTCGGCAACGAGTGCGGCAGTAAAGATCAGCAGCTTGTCTTTCTCACGTGGCGTCAGTTCCATGACGGGCGTCCTTCGGTCATTCGCAGAGTGGGCATCAGGTCGACCAGATGCGAGGAGGGCAGGGCGGCAGTGCCAGCAGTGCAGGGCGCAATGCTCTCCAGAGCTGCTGCAGGGCGCTCTGCAGGGTCAGATTGTCGCTGCCCAGCAGGCGCACCACCAGCAAGCCGTCCATCAGGGTCGCGCCGGCCAGCAGGGCAGGCTGGCCGCGCTGCCGCGGCAAGGCAGCAAGCACGTTGCGGGCCAGCTCCAGTGCGCCATCATGGGCCGGTGTGGCGACCATCGTCGCAGCCAGCGGCTGTTCGCCCAGCTTGGCCAGATCGCCGCCTTCGATGCGCAGGCGTTCATGCAGCAGGGGCAGGCCATCGCGCCACAGCTGCAGCCGCGTGCCGATACGGCCGAGGTCAAAGCGCTCCTGCAGCACCGGGCGGCCAAGGCACAGGGTCTCCCAGGCGATCAACCGCGCACCAGAGGCGAGGTCGAAGCGGGTATCGAGGGCGGCCACGGCGCCGGGAAAGAAGATGCTGTCCTGCGGCAGCCATTCCAGTGTGCTGCCTGCCTGCAGCAAAAAGTGTTGCGAGAGCTCGGCCTGCGCGCCGTTGCTGCGGTAGAACTTGGTTGCTCCCGGCATGGTCAGCAACGCGTGTGCGCCGTCTGCGAGCTGCGTCTGCAGGCTCAGCCGGTCACCGCCGACGATGCCGCCTGGTGGGTGCAGCAGGTAGGTATGGCAGGCCCCGCCTTCGGGATAGAAGGGGCGCTGCACCAACATGGGGCCCTGATGTTGCTTGTGCGTCAGTACCGTGCGTCCGGCCTGCATGGCAAAGCGCAGCTGCAGCGATGCTGCCCACCCTGCTTCACCATCAGGGCATACGTCGCCGCGTTGCGCAGACGGCGCGGCTGCAGGCGAAAGAGCACTGGCAGCACTTGGTCCGGCAAGCGTGGTGGTGGCGGGGAGTGGATCAATGGGACTTTGCACCGCCACAGTGCAAGCAAAAGGCGGGCCATGGCGTTGTTTTGGTGCGGAGCTACAGCTTTTCGAGCTGCGGCAATGGCACGCCGAGCAAGCAATGCAGGGCATCATCCACGGAGGGGGCCATCATGGCTGGGTGTGATGCCTTGGCAAACTGGCGGAAATACACCTCGAAGCCGACGACCTGCGCCAGTCGCGCCGCGCAGTCGCGCGCCTCTGTCTGCGGCACGCTGTGCCTGCCCGTGCCGGGGCGGAGCGAAGGTTCATGTCCCGATGCCTCCTGTGCGCGTGCCCGATCGGGTCGGGGCGCCGAGCGTTCGATCAAAACACGTTTGGGGTGTCCAATGCGCCCGCCCGCCAGTGCCAGCGTTGCCAGAAACGCTGCTTCCTGCCGCAGGATTGATCCGCCGTTCCACCACAGCGATGGGTCGGCGGCAATCCAGGTGTCAAACAGATAGGGGCGTGTATACAGTGCGTAGAGTGTGAGCAGTCCGCCCAGGGAGTGACCGTAGAACCCCTGTTGCGTCGCTGCGCATGGCAGGCGTGTGGCGACGGCTGGACGCAGATCCCGCTCCAGAAAGTCCAGGAACAGGTCCTGACCGCCAGTGCGCAGGCCTGCGCGCGTGTTGGATGCCATCACGTCGGTTGCAGGGGTGTAGTCGAAAAAGCGGCGCTCCACATCGAAGCGGACATTGGCCGGGTAGCCGATGCCCACCAGTGCCGTGCGGGCCGCTGCTGCGGCGGCGGTGCCGGTGCCCTGGCGCAGGCGCTCCAGGGCATGCCAGGCCATTGGAAAGGTTGCATTGCCATCAAGTAGATACAGCACGGTGCAGTCTTGTGCCGCGGCGGCGTGTGGCTGTGCGAGATGGATGCGCCAGGCTGGTCCCGTGTGCTGGCTGCTGTGCAGGTCGAAGTGCATCACGCGTGCATCGTCGATCACCTCAGGAGGCCCGCCTGCATAGCGCTGCGCAGCGGTAGTGCCTGGCGTCGCGCTGTTTGTGGGCTGACTGTGCGAGGAGGGCGTCTGCGCCATCGCGCCGGTGCAGATGGCGGCCAGCCCCAGCAGTGCCTGACGACGGCCAAAGGGCGCACACCGTTGGGGTTCGTGTTGGGCCGTCATGCTGCGCGCTCCCAGCGCTCGGCGTGCGAGGGGATGGCACCTAGCGCAAAGACAATCGCGTCTTCCACCAGCGCGGCGAGCATGGAACCATGGGATGCATCGACTTGCTGGCGATGCCAGAGTGGCAGGCTCTGCAAATGTGCGAGGGGGGCTGCGGGGTGGGGGCGCTCTTGGGCAGGCGGCCCGGAATTCTCCAGCAGTACGTGCAGGGGCAGCGCCAGCCGCCCGCCTGCGGCCTGTATTCCGGCGATAAAGGCGGCCTGCTCCTGCAGCAGTGCGCTGCCATTCCACCAGAAAGATGGATCGCCTGCAATGTAGCGTTGGAACAGTCCTGGCTGGCGGTACAACACGTGCATGGCAAACTGTCCGCCCATCGAGTGGCCCAGCAGGCTCTGCGCCTGCATGTCCAGGTTCACCCGCTGACGCACTGCATCACGCAACGGCCCGGCCAGGAAGGAGCGGAACACGTCCCGCCCCCCCGTGGTCAGATCGCTGCCCCGCGCCTGCCGGAACTCCAGTGGGGTGTAGGCGGTGAAGTCCTCATACCGTCGGGGCGTATCGATGCGCAGGCCCGAGGGGTAGCCCACGCCGATCAGCACCAGTGTGTTCAGCTTTTCCGCCAGCGCAGGGCGGGTCTGCCGCAGCTGCGACAGTGCATGCCAGGCCAGCGGGAATGTGGCATTGCCATCCAGCAGATACAGCGCTGGTGCACCGCGCTCGGGTACGCGCGTGCGCGGCACTGCCAGATGAATCTGCCATGGCTGCCCGGTCATCGACTGACCGAGCGAAAACGACTGTACATGTGCGTCCCGGATGATTTCGGCCGGTTGCTGGTTGCCTCGCACAGCAGCAGAGCGTCGGGGCGAGGGTGCGCCGCCCGCTGCAGAAGCTGGCGACGAAGGCTGGGCGTTGGCGCTGGCGGCAAGGGTGAGCGCGGTGAGCGCTGTCAGCACCCGGCGGCGCGGAGGGAGGGTCTGGTTGGGCATGGAACTACCAGTCATAGGTCAGATTGGCGGAGACGGTCCGGCGGTTGCCGTAGTAGCAGGAAGAGGGACCGGTGCAGGCGACGGTGATCTTGTCAAACAGATTGGCCGCGTTCAGACTGAACTTCATGCCCTGCCAGGCACTGTTCCATTGGCCCAGGTCATAACGCAGCGCAGCGTCCCAGATGGTCTTGGCGCTGTTTTTCCAGGTGTTGGCGTTGTTGCCATAGCTGGCTCCGGTATGCCGTACACCCAACCCCAGACTCAGCCCGGCGCCAGCGCGCCAGTCGCCCCGCAGAGCGATGATCTGCCGGGGGACGCGTCCAAGCCGCTTGCCCAGATCGTTGCTGTTGCTGGCCGTGACCTTGGCATCCTGGAACGTGTAGGCGCCGTTGAGCATCAAGGCCGGCGTGACGGCGTAGGTGCCTTCCAGTTCCAGGCCGCGCACGCGCCCCTCGCCACTTTGCACATAGCACTGCCCACCGTCGCAAAGATGGTCGGGATCCGGGTCGGGCGTGCGGATGTTGCTTTGCACGATCTGGTAGAGGGATGCGGTCACCAGATTCTGGCTGCCTGCAGGCTGGTATTTCACACCCATCTCGAACTGCTTGCCCATGACCGGATCAAACGGTTTGCCATGGTAGTCCTCGCCCGAGGAAGGCTCGAAGGACGTGGAATAGTTGGCGAACGGCGCCAGGCCGTTTTCCAGCAGGTAGGTGATGCCGATGCGACCTGTGGTGGCGAGGTTGCGGTCATCGGTGCGGCTGTTGGCTGCCAGATTCAGTGTTTTATTTCTGGACCAGTCGCGCCGCAAGCCCATGGTCAAGGTCCAGTTCTGCCAGAACAGCTGGTCTTGCAGGTACAGGCCGTGCTGGTAGCGTCCGGTTTCCCGACTCGGCTGGCGCGGGCCGATGACGACTTCCTGTCCGTACACGGGCTCGAACAGATCCAGTGGGCCAACAGTGCCGGAGGCGGAATCGACGCGGATATTGGTGTTCTGATAGTCGAAGCCCAGCATCAGCGCATGAACCACCGCACCGGTTTCCAGCGCATAGCCGACATTGGTGTCGATGCTGATGCCTGTGCTGCGATTCTTGTTGGAATTGGCGGTGCCGGTCATGGTACGGCCATCGGCCAAGAGTTTGCGTCGCCCCGCGCCTTCGCTGATCATGTCCACCTCGATATAGCGCACGTTCTGACGCAGCGTGCCCGATTCCCCGAACAACTGCTCGAACGAGTAGCCGATGGCCGTCTGGTTGCGGTCGTAACGGTTGAACGAAGGCTCACCGAGAAAACGGCTGGTGGGCACCTTGCCAAAAGGAGATGGCCGGGCAATGCCGGAGGCAGGCAGAAACTGGTAGGTGGCTCCGCCGCGATCCTGCTGGTAGTTGCCCAGCAACGTCAGCGAAGTGCGGTGGCTGGGTTGCCACGTCAGGCTGGGGTTGAAGAAGATCCGGTTGAGGTCCACGTAATCGACTTGCGTGCCCGAATGCGAGGCCGCCGACACTAGTCGGTACAGCAGGGTCCGGTCCGCATTGAGCGGGCCGCTGAAGTCAAGGTTGGCGCGGATCAGGCCCCAGTTGTCGGTCTGCAGGCCGACCTGGCGTCTTGCGTGTTCTGTCGGGCGCTTGCTGCGCATGTTGACGATGCCGCCCGGCGCAACCTGGCCATAGAGTGTGGAGATGGGGCCGCGTACGACCTCCACGCGTTCCAGGCCATAACTGTCAAAGCGTGTCGACAACGCGGAGGCGCCGCTGCTGCTGCCCGGTGGACGCAATCCATCCAGGTACATGTTGTTGGCGAAACTGCCGGTGCGAAAGCCGCGGACCCAGATTTCGTCCACGCGCGAGTCCGTGCCATTGGTGCCGATGTCCACGCCCGCAAGGTACCCCAGCGACTCCTGTACCGATTGGGCACCGAGCAGGTCCATTTTCTCGCGGGTCACCACCGACACGGATACCGGCGTTTCAAGCAGGGCAGTATCGGTTTTTGTGGCGCCATAGGCACGGCTGGCCACCAGCCCTTGCTCGTTGGCGCCGCCGAGGCCCTGCGCGATGACGACGACTTCCGTGAGCGTGTGCGCTGATGCGTCGGCGTCAGGGACGGGCGCGGCGATCACCGTCCAGGCCGTACCGCTGCGCGTTGCGCGCAGCCCGGTGCCTGCCAGCGCGGTCTCCAGTGCCTGTTGCAGTGTGAGTGGCCCCTGGATGGCGGGCGCCACTTTGCCTTCGAGCAGGCTGGCGTCACCGCCGATGGCAACCGCGTAATGGCGCGAAAGCGCCTGGAGCGTGCGCGGCAATGGCTGTGCCGGCAGCTGGAGGGGGCGGACATCTGCGGCCGCCTGCCGAGTGGACGGTTGCGCCTGGGCGGTCGCCGCCGCGCCGCTCAGGGCAAGGGCGGCAAGGCATGCCGTAGTGCATGCGATGGGCGTGGCCGCCAGCTTGCGTCGCTGTAGCCGGGTCTGTGTTGTCACCATTTCGAAGAATTCCTCATGCTGTCGATACCGGTGAAGACCAACGCCTCGTGAAAAATACGACAAACATTTCTGTAATAAAACGTATCTTCACCCTGCAAGGTGACACCGCCCAGCGCCGTGACTGGTGTGGTTGCGACCGCCGTATGTGGAGCGCCGTTCAGCGGCGTCGCTGCAGCGCCGGCGCGACAAGCGCGATGCAACCATCGGCGCGGCGCGTGGATTGCAGTCCATACATGTCCTGCAGCGCGCGAAGAAAGGATTCGGGGTCTGCGATGCGGTACCGACCACTGATGCGCAAGGGCACATCCGCCCTGTCTTCAGGCAACACCAGCGGCGTACGCAGATACTGGTTCCAGCGGCTGATGGCGTGGGGTAAGGGAGTCTGCGCGAACACCAGCCAGCCTTGCGTCCAGGCTGCCACGTCCTGGGGCGCAATGGGCGTGACGGCCTGTACCCCATGGGCGTCAATCACGACGCTGTGCCCCGGCTGGAGCACAATGCTCGGGACAGCGGTATCAGAGACATCGGCAGCACCGTTCGCATATACCGCGACGCTGCCGGAAGCCACAGCTACCTGCAGCTGATGGGCATGGCTTGCGACGCTGAACCGGGTTCCGAGGACGCGCACCTGGCCCCAGCTGGTCTGGACAATGAAGGGGCGACGGGCGTCGGCACGAACTTCCAATGCCATCTCTCCATGGAGGAGCTGGACGATGCGGCGATGCCGATACAGGCGCGCATCGGCGCGGGTGTTGGGGGCCAGCTCAAGGTTGCTGCCCTCCGGCATGCGCTGGCGCAGGTGTTGCCCAAGTCCGGTTTGCAGCGCCATGTTCCATAGCGGCTGACGCCAGTACCAGCGCGCGCCCCAACCGCCGCCGGCCAGCAGCATCGCGGCAATGGCCAGCAATCCGGCGCGACGGCCTGGGTTGTCGGGTGCACTGGCCGCTGGCGGCAGGTCAATGACAGTACGAAGCTTGCTGCCATCGGCCTGGGCCCAGAGCCGACTGGCGCAGGCGAGGGCGTTGGCATGGTCCGAGTCACGCAGTGCCAGCCGCTGCAGCTGCTGCCCTGCCTTGCGCGTGACGGCAGGCTCGCCATGCTGCAGGCGACCCAGCAACAAAATCGCGCGGCCTGTAGCGGCCGTGGCGCCAGATTCGGCATGCAGCATTTGCAATGCGCGCGCGACATGCTTTTCGACGGCTGCCGTGGTCGAGCCAAGATAGGCTGCTGCCTCCGCATAGCGCATGCCGTGAACGCGCACCAGCACAAATGCATCGCGCCGTTTAGCCGGCATGGCGTTCAACTGATGCTGCAGGTGAACCAGTCGTTGTCGCGCATCCAACTGCTCTTCGGGCGATGGCGAATGTGCCGCGCCAAGCACACCAAGGCACTGCAGCGCATCGGCTTCGATGGCACTGCGCCGCGCCTGGCTTGCCAGCAGGTTGCGCACGCAGTGGTAGAGAAACGCGCGCGGCTGGCGGATGGTGTGCCCGGCGTGCATGTGCTGCAATGCACGCAGGTAGGCTTCCATCACTGCATCTTCCGCAGCGTGGCGCGTGCCGGTTCGGCGGGTGAAATGGTGCAGCAGCTCGTCGTAATAGGTTTTGAACACGACCATACCGCCTGGCCAACGGCAGGCTTGCTTCAATACGCAACGGAAAAATGCTGTGCGATTTGGCGGCGGCTGGATCGGGACAGACTGGCGCGGCGATTGTAGCGTGCGCCATGCCATGCCCATCCTGCGGCGCGCTGCCTGGCAGTCAGTCTGCTGGCGCTGCCGACAGATCTTTCCTTGGCAGTCGCTTCATGGTCTTTCAATGCGGCGTCCTGCCGAAGGCCGCGGGCAGGTGCGGGTGCAGGTGGTGTTCAGGGGCCTGCGCACGGCTGCGTCTGCGCAGTCGGAGTCTGGCCCACCTGTGCCGCGTACGCACGAAAGCCGTTGGCATCAAGCATCAGCACGCGGTAGCAGGGTGTGCCTTCGGTCCACCAGGGGGTGGGATTGTCCGGGTCGGTGATGAACTGGTGCGCGCAGGCCTGGCCACTGCTGTAGGCAAAGCCATCGGCGCTGACGCCCGTCATGGCCACATGCAGATGACCGAAGACGATATGGCGCACGCCGTTGCGGTGATCGCGCAGCAGGCCCATCACGGCGTCGGCGTCGTGCAGGCCGATGTGTGTGAAGTGGGCCAGACCGTCGGGCAGCGGCGGGTGGTGCATGAAGACGGTCACGGGTTGATCGCCCGCGCCGGCCAGTGCATCGGCCAACCATTGCTGGCGCTGCGCACAGTAGCGTCCGCCGATGGTATTGGGATGGTGGGTGTCGAGCAGCAGCAGGCGGCCATGCGGGGTGTCGATGTGGCTTTGCACGAAGCCGTGCGTATCCACTGGCTGCTCGGGAAATGCCTGCACGAAGGCAGGGCGCGCGTCGTGATTGCCCAGCAGCAGGCGCAGCGGCGATGCAATCGGCGCGAGCAGCTCGCGCAGCAGTGCGTAGGCGCGCGGATCGCCGTCGTTGCACAGGTCGCCGGTGACGATGACGAGGTCCGCATCGGCATGCCTGGCGCACACGTCGGAGACGACCGCGCGCAGCCTGGCGGCGGGATCGAGCCCGTGCAGCAAGTGGCCGGGCGGCACGAGGTGGGTGTCGGTGATCTGGATGATTTTCATAACGAAGCGGGCGCCACGCCCTGACCCGTGCACACTCGCCGCAGGGGGCGGGGCGCGCGCCCGGCGCGGTTTGCAGGGGTTAGCGGATAAGCGCGTTGGTTTGCTCGACCAACTGCTTGAGGCCTTCCTCGGGCGAGACTTCACCGCGCATCACGGTGCCGATGATGTCGCGCTGGGTGCGCCAGATGCGCACCGAGTCGCCACCGGGGTAGCCTGCCCAGGGCCGCGACTTGTCGGCCTGGCGCGCGGCTGTCGCCACGTTCGGATGCTCGCGGTAGTACGGGGCGAGGAAGTCTTCACCGGTAGCGCGGATATTGGTCGGCAGATAGCCGGTGATGGGCACGATGATGCTTTGCGCCTCGGGGCCGGTGATCCACTTGGCGTACTTCCACGCTGCTTCCTGCTTGGCCTTGTCCTGCGTCAGGATGACGACGGCATTGCCGCCGGTGGGCACGCCGCCCTCTTCCTTGTTGTCCAGCGGGAACGTGGCGGTCTTGAGTTCGAAGCGATCGCCCACCAGGCCTTCAATGGTTTGCACATGGGCTGGGGTAGAGAAGATGAAGCCGGTCAATCCGGCGCCGAACTGCTGGCGCGACTGGTCCCAGTCCAGCACGGGCTGGCCGCCTTCGGTGACGAAGGCACGCAGGTACTGCAGGGCCTTGAGGCCGATTGCGTTGTCGAACGCCACCTTGCCTGTGGCGGGATCGGTCAGCGTGCCGCCTTGCTGGTAGATCATTGCCTGCCACAGCCAGTCGTCGGGCCAGCCGGCAATGTCGTAGGCCATGCCGGCCACGTTGTCCCCGGTCGCCTTGATCTTGGCGGCAAGTGCGATCAGCTCGGGCCAGGTGGTGGGCATGTTGTCGGGGTCGCCTCCGGCCTTGCGCACCAGGTCGGCGTTGATGAACATGATGGGCGACGAGGCATTGACCGGCAGACCGACCTGCACGCCGTTGACAACACCCAGTGCGGCCATCTGCGGGGTGAAGTTCTCGTCCATGAATTTCTGCCCGCCCTCGGCCTCGATGAATGGTGCGAGGTCGGTGATCTGGCCGCGCTGGCTGAGCGTCTCGGTCAGCTCCTGCAGCAGGTGGTAGCCCGAGAAGAACACGTCAGGCGCGTCGCCGGTGACGGCTGAGCGCAGCACCTGCTGGTGGCCTTCGTTGTAGGCGACTGCTGGCGCCAGGAAGTTGATCTTGATGCCCGGGTTGTTCTTCTCGAACTGCTCGGCAATCGGCTGGTGAAAGCGGGTGAAGCCGGGTAGGTTGTAGAGCACGTTGAGCGTGACGTCCTGGGCGGCACCGATGCCGGGAGCAGCCAGGCCAATGGCAAGCGTGCCGGCGGCGAGGAGTTTGTTGAGCAAGCGCATGGGATTTGAGCGGATAAGAAAGGCAGGGAAAAAGGCCTGTCCTTGCGAGCCGCGAGGAACAGGCGAAGGAAAGGCGTTTACTTGACGCCCGTCATGGTGATGCCGGCAATGAACTGGCGCCTGGCCAGCAGAAAGCACAGCACCATCGGTGCGGTGATCATGGTGGCGCCTGCCATCAGGGCGCCATAGTCGGCACCGGATTCGGCATCGGAAAAGAACAGCATGCCCAGTGGCGGCGTGGCGTATTCGATGTCGGTGACGACGATCATGGGCCAGTACAGGTCGTTCCAGTGCGCCACGATCGAGAACACGGCAAAGGCTGCCAGCGCCGGCAATGCTGCGCGCAGCACCAGACTCCAGCAGATTTCCAGTTCGGAGAAGCCGTCCAGACGGGCGGCCTCGATGATTTCGTCCGGATAGCTGCGAAAGCTCTGCCGCAACAGGAAGATGGCAAATACCGACAGCAGAAACGGCGCCATCAGTGCGAAGTAGGTGTTGAGCAGCTTGGCCTGCGCCAGGCCGACGTACAGCGGCAGTGCCAGCGCCTGCATCGGCACGCACAGCGCGGCAATGACCAGCGCAAGAAACAGCCGTTGGCCGGGAAAGCGCAGCTTGGCCAGCGCGTAGGCAGCGGGCACGGCGGTGAGTATCTGCACCAGCAAAATGCCCGCGCAAACGATCACCCCATTGAGCATCAAGCGCGCCATCGGCACCACGCTGGCCGCCTTGGCGTAGTTCTGGCCGCCGGCGAACTCCTGCGGAATGGGCCACAGCGAGACGTTGAAGATCTCCGCAGGCGGGCGCAGCGATGTCAGCACCATCCAGTAAAACGGCAGCAGCGTGAAGATGGCGCCAGCAATCAGCAGCAGCCAGGGGATGGCCCGGGCAACCAGGCGCAGTGGGAACATCGCAGGCATTGGCATCAGTAGTGCACCTTCTTGTCCATGTACAGGGTCTGCCAGATTGACAACACCAGCACGATGAGCAGAAACAGCAGCGTCAGCGCCGCGGCATAGCCCGTCTCCGCGTACTCGAAGCCTTCCAGATAGATCGCGTAGAGCAGCGTCTCCGAGCCCGAGCGGCCTTTGGTGAGCACGGCCACGGTCTCGAATACCTTGAAGGCGGAGACCGAGGTGGTGACGACCACGAACAAGGTGGTGGGCCCCAGCATCGGCCATGTCACGGTCAGGAAGCGGTCGAGCGGGCGACGCGCACCATCGAGTCTTGCGGCCTCGTACAGATCCTTGGGGATGTTGGTCAGTCCCGCCAGAAACAGCACCATGTTGAAGCCCAGCACCTGCCAGACGCCGATCAGTGCCAGCGTGGGGATGATCAGCGACGGCGTGGCAAGAAACGACAGCGGCTCCATGCCCAGCCAGCGGATGGCTGCGTTGACCGGGCCCAGCGATGGATGCAGTACAAACTGCCATACGGTCGCCATCGCCACCAGCGTCGCCGTCACGGGCAGGAAGTAGGCCGTCTCCCAGATCGCCCGGCTGCGTGTGCGGCTGTAGACCAGCAGCGCGAAGCCAAGCGCCATGCCAACGCCAAGGGGGATGACGATGGCAGCATAAACCAGCGTGTTGCGCATGGCGCGCAGAAAAACGGCGTCGTCAAAGGCGCGCCGGAAGTTGTCCAGGCCGATGAATGCAGTGTGGACGGCGCCGAGGCGGTAATCCGTCACCGAAAAGCCCAGCAGCAGCCCCAGCGGCGCGATGTAGATGGCCAGCAGCAACAGCGCGGCGGGGGCCATGAACAGCAGGCCACGGCGCATTGCGCGCGCCTCGATGGCATTGCGCCGTTGCGCTGGCGAGGCAGAGGGCACGCCTTGCGTGAGCGGTTGCGCAGTGCTCATGCGGCCATCTCCCGCGGGCGCTGCGCGTCGGTGGCGGTGGCCAGATGAAGCGCCGGCACGCACGTGCGGCGTGCTGCCTCTGCATCGAAGAGGTGCACGCGCGCCCAGTTACAGGCGATGTGTACCGTACTGCCTGCCGCCGGCGCGGCTTCGCCGGTGCGCTGGCGTAGCGTCAGTTGCAATGCTGCGTCGTGCAACAGCGCCAGCGTGACGAAGCGGTCGGCGCCGTGCGTCTCAAGGCGCACCACGCGGGCGGCCAAGCCCTCGCTGGCCAGATGCAGGTCCTCAGGCCGAATGCCCAGTGTGGCAGGCCCGGCGGCAACGCCCGGCGCGTGCAGCGGCAGAGGTTGTTGCCAGGCGTGCACGTGGCCTTGCGCGTCCACCTGCACCGGCAGCGTGTTGATGGTCGGTGTGCCAATGAAGCGCGCCACGGCCAGCGACGCAGGCGTGTCGTACAGCTGCGTGGGCGTGCCCAGCTGCAGAATGCGGCCGCCTTCCATCAACGCCACGCGATCAGACATGGTCATGGCCTCGACCTGGTCATGTGTGACGTAGATGAATGTCGCGCCCAGGCGCTTGTGCAGGGCGGTCAGCTCGCCGCGCATGTGCGCGCGCAGTCGGGCATCCAGGTTGGACAGCGGCTCGTCCATCAGAAACGCGGCTGGTGCGCGCACCAGCGCGCGCGCCAGCGCGACACGCTGGCGTTGGCCGCCCGAGAGCTGCGCAGGCTTGCGCTCCAGCAGCTGGCCGATCTCCAGCAGCTCGGCCGCTTGCTGCACGCGCGCATCAATGTCCCGCAGTATCGCCTTGCGCCCTGGCTGCAGCGCCCCTAGCCACGGCAGGCGGGCCCAGGCAGACAGCTGTCGCATGCGCAGCGGCGTGGCGATGTTCTGGCGCACCGTCATGTGCGGGTAGAGCGCATAGCTCTGGAACACCATCGCCAGATTGCGTTCGGCAGGGTCGACCTGCGTCACGTCCCGCTCGCCAATCGTGATGCTGCCGCGATCGGGTGATTCCAGTCCCGCAATGATGCGCAGCAAGGTTGACTTGCCGCAGCCGGACATGCCAACCAGCGACAAGAATTCTCCTGCCCGCACCTGCAGGTCGATGTTGGTCAGAACGTCGACCGGGCCGAAACGCTTGCCGACGCCGGTGATGTGTAGGGATTGCGCTGTCATTTTTGGGGAGCGTTGCCGGCGCGGACGGCCGCTTGACGCCCTGTCGCCAAGGCTTGTTGAACAAGCGCGGCATTGTTCAAGGCGCAGATGACAGGGGTATGACATGGCCTGCCGGGCGTGGGGGTCAGGATGGCGCGTCGGCGCAGCTGGGGCACAGGCGGGCGTCCGCACCTGTGGGCGGCTATTGCATGCGTTGCTGCGTGGCGGGGCGCGGACAGCGCATGACATTGATGGCAAGCAGGTTCGGCCGCCTGTGGCAAATGGCGCTGCGATCAAGGCATTGGCTATCTGCGTCCTGTCCAACGCCGGAATGCATCCCCCTGGTGCGGATGCACCATCTGCTGGCAGCCTCCCTCGACGTGAACGGCACCAAAGCGGGGCGGTGCGGCACGAGGAGGCTGTGGGACAGGTCCTCAGGCGGGGGGAGACGCTCTTTCTCGGGCGTTACGCCGATAGCCATCTTTGGCACGGCGTTTGCGTACATGGATAACTGTATCCACTTATCCAGTCATGCGGTTTCCATGGTGAATCCCTTGTTGCTCGGTCAGGACATCTACCACTTTGCCTCCACGGCAGAGCAGGATGCCTACCACCACATTCACGCGGCCATCCGCATGGGCCGCTATCAGGCGGGTCAGCGCCTGGTGCCCGAGACGATTGCCGCCGAGATCGGCACCAGTCGCATGCCCGTGCGGGAGGCGTTTCGGCGGCTGGCGGCGGAGGGGCTGGTGACCATCCGGCCCAACCGGGGCGCGGTGGTTACGGGGTTGGATGTGGCCGACATGCAGGAAGTTTTCGAGATGCGTGCGGTGCTGGAGGGGCTGGCCGTGCGGCTGGCTCTGCCACGCGTTACGCGCACGGTGTTGCAAACCCTGGATGACCTGCTCGATCGCATCGACGACCGCGACGAAAACCTGGCCGATTGGACCACGGCGCACCGCCATTTCCACGAAACGCTCTGCCGCCTCAGCGGCCGACCACGGTTGGTGCGGCAGATCGCCAGCCTGCACTCGTTGGTTGAGCCGCACATGCGGCTGTGGATCAATCAGGTCGAGTCCCGCCCCAGCGCCCGCGCCGACCACCAGCATCTGTTGGATGCCCTGTGCGAGGGAGACCCCCAATTGTGCGAACAGACCATGCGTGAACACGTGCTCGACACCGTCCCTGATCTGCTGAAGCTGTTGCCGCCAGCGCGCGCCCAGCGCGAGGGCGCGCTCCATCCTCTTTCTTCCAACTTCTGATAAGGAGTGACCCCATGTCCCAGAGCGATTCCAAAGTCGACCACAAGACCCTGCTGGCCGAGAAGATGGCCGTTGATTTCCGCCGTCGAGACCTGTTTCGGCTGGCGGCTGCCGGCACTGGACTGCTGGCAGCCTCGGCGTTCGGAGTGGGCAAGGCGCATGCGCAGGCCAAGCGCGGTGGCACGCTGACGCTGGCCTGGCTGGATGCGGTCGACACGCTGGATCCGCATTTCACGATGTCCGGCGGCTCGATCAAGGTGCTCAACAACGTCTTCAACGGCTTGCTCAAGGTGGCCTATGACGGTGAGAAGGTCAGTTTCGTGCCGGATCTGGCGCAATCGTGGGATATGGTCAGCGAGACCGAGCACGTCTTCAAGTTGCGCGATGGCGTGAAGTTCCACAACGGCGACGTCTGCGATGCGGAAGCGGTCAAGTGGAGTCTGCTGCGCGTGGCAGATCCCGAGGTGAAGTCGCCCCATGCCTGGAAGTTCGAGCAGCTCGATGGCATCGACATCGTTGACCCGCTCACCATCCGGTTGCGTTTCAAGAAGCCGTTCGCCTTCCTGCCGGTGGCATTGACGGGCAGCACGGGCCGTGCAGGCACCATCGTCTGCCCGCGTGCCGTGCAGGAGTCCGGCAAGGGCTTTGGTCGCAAGCCAGTGGGCACAGGCCCCTTCAAGTTTGTCAGCTGGCTCGAGAACGATTCGCTCACGCTGGAGCGCAATCCCGAGTATTTCGAGGCAGGGCTGCCCTACCTGGACCGGGTGGTCATTCGCCTCATCAAGGAGCCCAGCGCGGGCGTGGCAGCGGTGATGGCCGGGCAGGTCGATGGGCTGTCGGTCTGTCCGTTCCAGTTCATTCCGCAGCTGCGCAAGAATCCCAACCTTGCCATCTATGGCCAGGTCGAGGGCAACTACGCGTTTCTTGGCATGAACAACAAGCGCGCGCCATTCGATGACAAGACGCTGCGTCAGGCGGTGGCGTTCGCCATCGATCGTGAAGTGATCGTCCAGCAAAGCTATTTCGGCGAGGCCATTGGCGCCTACACGCCAATCTCGCCACCCATGACGGATTTCTACGATCCCAACATCGCGCAGAGCGGGCGGGGGCAGTTCTTCGACCTGGAGAAAGCCAAGGCCTTGCGTGCCAAGTCGAAGGTGCAGGGCGAGATCAATCCGGTCTACATCGTCACCGATGGCTTCACAGGCTCGGGCGGGATGGGCACGCGCAATGCGCAGCTGATCGCGCCGATGCTGGAGCAAATTGGCATCAAGCCAAAGATCGAGCTGGTTGACCGCGCCGTGTGGGCGCAGCGGCGCAATGCGGGCGACTTCGACCTGTATGACGAGGCCTGGATTGCTGACCTTGATCCGGACGAGACGATCACACCGGAATGGTCGACTGGCAAGCCCTGGAACTTCGTTGGCTACAGCAATCCCGCCTTTGACCGGGCCGCCGCAGCGGCAGGGGAGACGATGGACGTCGCAAGGCGCAGGCAACTGTACATCGAGGCAGAGGATATTCTGATGGATGACGCGCCGCTGGCCGTGCTGGCGCACATGAAGGTGTTCAAGATTCTCTCCAAGAAAGTGCAGGGCTTCGAGTACATCCCGGCGGACCTGATGAATCTGCACAGCGTGTCGCTGGCCTGATGCCAGATTGCGAGGCTTGACCATGACTGCCGCCACGCTGACTGCTTCCTGGATGGCGCCCCCCTGGCTGCGACGCACGCTGGTGGCGATCGGGCAAACGCTGCTGGTGCTCTTTGTCGTTTCCGTCGTGAGCTTTGTGTTTCTCAAGCTCACGCCGGGCGATCCCGTCACGGTGATGCTGGGTTCGGACTTCTCGCAGGATGCCTACGACAAGCTCTACCACGACCTGGGGCTGGACCAGCCATGGGCACTGCAGTACTGGCATTGGCTGCACAGCTTCGTGCAAGGGGACTGGGGTCAGTCCTACGTGAGCCATCAGGACATTTTCGACCTCGCGGTCAAGGAGGCCCTGCCGGTGACGCTCACGCTCGCGGGCCTGTCGCTGCTGATCGCATTGCTCGTGGGCATTCCCCTCGGCGTGATCGCGGCGGTGCGCCGCAACAGCTGGGCGGATGTGCTGGCCAGCGTCACGGCCGTCGGTGGCAATGCCTTTCCCAGCTTCTTCCTCGGCGTGGTGCTGATCTGGGTTTTTGGTGTCTGGCTGGGGTGGTTTCCCACCATGGGCTATGTCTCGCCCTGGCAGGATTGGCGCGCTGGCCTGTGGCATCTGGCGTTGCCGGCACTGACGCTGGGCGCATGGTATGTCGGCCTGATCGCGGCGGTGACGCGCTCAAGCCTGCTGGAAGTGCTCGGGCAGCCCTACATGGCCGCAGCGCGTGCGCGTGGCGAGCCGCAGTGGCGCGTGATCTGGGTGCACGGCATGCGCAATGTGCTGATGCCGCTGGTGACGGTCATCGGTTTGCAGCTTGGTGGCATGTTGCGCGGCGCGGTGATGACAGAGGTGGTGTTCACGCTGCCGGGCCTGGGCATGATGATCACGCAGGCGGTGCAGACGCGCGAATACACCGTTGTGCAGGCCGGGATCATGATGACTGCGCTGCTTTTCGTATTGGTCAACTTCATCGTTGACCAGACCTATGTTCTGCTGGATCCGAGATTGCGCAAGAAATGACAACCCGTTCCACGATATCCCTGGCTGGTGCGCCCAAGCGCACGCCTGCGGCAACCTCCCGCGCGCGGCGCTTCTGGCTGGCGCTGCGCCGCCAGAACAAGGCCATGGTGGGCGGCAGCATCGTGCTGCTGTTCATCCTTGCGGCACTGTTTGCGCCGTGGCTGGCCACCCATCCGCCTACCGAGCAGGATTTCATGGCGGCCATGCAGCCGCCCTCGGCGGCACATTGGTTCGGCACCGATTCGTTCGGGCAGGACATTTATTCGCGGGTGCTGTATGGCGCACGGTCGGCATTGTGGGTGGGATTTGCCTCGGTGGCGCTGGGTCTGGTCGGTGGCGTCGTCATCGGCCTGATTGCCGGTCTGAAAGGCGGGCGCACCGAGTGGGCGCTGATGCGCGTGGTCGACGGGCTGCTGGCCTTTCCCGAACTCATCATGGCGATGGCCTTCATGGCGGTGCTCGGGCTAGGCGTGAGCAACGTGATTTATGCGCTGGCGCTGTCCTTTGTCGGACCTTTTGCACGCATGGTGCGCGCCGATGTGCTGCAGGTCAAGCAGCGGCCCTTCGTGGAAGCGGCGCGGCTGATGGGGGTGCCGCCCGCAACCATCGTGGTGCGGCACATCCTGCCCAATATCGTTTCGCCCATCCTCATCCAGGCAGGCATGCGCGTCTCGATCGCCATCTTGCTGGGCTCGGGCCTGTCGTTTCTTGGGCTCGGCGTGGTCCCGCCCACGCCCGATTGGGGCTTGATGATCTCCGAAGGGCGCGGCTTCATCATGATGGCGCCTTGGATGGCGGGCATTCCCGGCGTGGTGCTGGCGGTATTGCTGGTGGGCCTGAATCTGGCCGCCGAAGGACTGCGCGACGCGCTTGATCCACGCACGCGAGGGCAACGCGTATGACCACGATGACCATGCAAGCAAGTCAACAGCAGGCCGCAGGCGGCGCAGTGCCCTTGCACGTCGAGCAGTTCACACTGCGTCGCGGACCTGTCGCGGTGCTTGATGCCGTCTCGCTGACGCTCGCCGAGGGGCAGACGCTGGCGCTGATCGGCGAAAGCGGCGCAGGCAAGTCCACGCTGGCCTTTGCCGCGATGGGACTGCTCAACGAGCCGGGTGTGGCGATGGAGGGGGCGCTGCGTGTATGCGGCGACGACGTGGCGCACGCTGCGGAAAAGCAGTTGCGCCGCTGGCGTGGCACACGCATGGGGCTGATCTTTCAGGATGCCTCGGCCGCGCTGAACCCTTGCTTTACAGTGCTCGATCACTTGAGCGAGCCCTTGCGCCGGCATCGTGGCTATAGCCGGGCGCAGTGCCGCGAGCGCGCACTGGCATTGCTCGAGAGTGTCGGCATTGCCGACCCGCAGGCGCGCCTGAAGGCCTACCCGCACGAACTCTCCGGTGGCATGCAGCAGCGCGTGATGATTGCCATAGCGCTGGCGTGTGAGCCGCGCCTGTTGCTGGCTGACGAACCCACCAGCGCGCTGGATGTGACGATTCAGGCGCAGATCATGGCATTGATTCTGGAGCGGGTGCATGCGCTGGGCGCCTCGGCCGTGTTCGTGCTGCACGATCTGGCATTGGCAACGCAGGTTGCCGACCGGGTTGCGGTGATGTATGCCGGCCAGATCGTGGAGGAGGGGCCGGCCAAGGAGGTGCTCAATCATCCGCGGCATCCCTATACGCAAGGGTTGCGCGCCAGTGCAGTGGAGTTTGGCGCCGAGCGCCTGCAGCCGATTGCCGGCGTGGTGCCCGCCTTGTCGAACATGCCCCAGGGCTGCCGGTTTGCGCCGCGCTGCCCCCGCGCTACTGCACAGTGTGGTGAGCGGCCGCAGCCGCGCACCATGGGTGCCGTGAAGGTGGCATGTTGGAATCTGTGACGGAACTGACACTTGCGATTTCGTGCTTTCGCCATGTAGGTGCCATTGGCAGTAAGCACGCATAAACGGATTTTTGAGGACGCAGGAATGACGACGACCACGATGCACACCCACCCCGACGCTGCTCGCCAGGCGGTTGCTCCGCCGCTTTTTTCGCTGCTGGATGTGGAGAAGGTGTTTCCGATTGACGGCGGGCGTCGCCAGCTCAAGGCGCTCGACGGCATTCGTCTGGAACTGCGGCCGGGTGAATCGCTGGCGCTGGTGGGCGAGAGCGGTTCCGGCAAGTCCACCCTGGTGCGGGTGATGCTGGGGCTGGAGAAGGCCAGCAACGGGCGGGTGCTTTTCGGCACCAGGGATCTGGGGAATCTTGACCCTGCCGCGCGTCGCAAGTTCGCCCGCGAGGTGGCCTATATCTACCAGGATGCGCGCAGCTCGCTGAACCCACGCATGACCGTCGGGGAGCTGCTGGCAGAGCCGATCCGCCTGCATCAGCTGCGCGAAAGCGGCGAAGTCGGTGCGCGCGTCGATGCATTGCTGGCACAGGTTGGACTGCCGGAGGCAACGCGGCACCGCTATCCGAGCGAGCTGTCCGGTGGCCAGGTCCGCCGCGTGGCGGTGGCGCGCGCGCTGGCCAGCGAGCCACGCGTGATCGTGGCGGACGAGTCCGTGGCAGGGCTGGATGTGTCGGTGCAGGCGCAGTTGCTCAACCTGCTGCGCGACCTGCAGCGGGATACCGGGCTGGCCATGGTGTTCGTCACACACGATCTGGGCGTGGCGGCCTATCTGTGCGAACGGGTGGCCGTCATGTATCTGGGGCGCATCATGGAGCAGGGGCCGTCGCAGGCCATCCTGCGCGCACCGCGCCACCCGTATACGCAGGGCCTGCTGCAGGCCTTTCCGCGTTTTGACGCGCCGCTTACAGTCAGCCTCAAAGGCGAGATTCCAAGCCCGGCCAATCTGCCGCAAGGGTGTCGCTTCCAGAGTCGCTGCCCGCGCGTGGAGGAGGACTGCCGAACGATCGATCCGGTGCAGCGTGCGCTGCCGGGCAGGCAGGTCGCGTGCCTGCATCCGCTGCCTGCGGCGGAGCTGCAACATCTACAACACGCTGCAGCGTAAACAGGTTCTTAGAACCTGTTTACGATCTTTTCATGCACCGCGCAGTCAGGCAAAGGCGCGGCGGGCGAGGCGCCTGCCGCAGCCCAGACTGGGCGTCTGCGCAAGGCGGGCAACGCGGTCCGATGCGTCTTTGCCTGGCTGCCCCCTTGGGGTTGCCTCGCCAGACGCACGCTGCGGCGTTGCAAATCCTCGTCGGGCCACCAGCCCGACTGCGGTTTGCGCCTTGCATCGTATCGCCCGGTGAGGCAACGCGGCGTATGAAAAGATCGTGAACAGGTTCTCAGAACATGGCATGCGGCACCCCGAAACTTACGCTATCTGGAGAGGACATCTTGGCTATTAACTTCAACCCCAATCCTGCGCGCGGCGTGCGCGGCATGGTCACTGCACCGCATTCCCTGGCCAGCCAGAGCGCACTGGCCGTGCTGCGAGAAGGCGGCAACGCGGTCGAGGCGATGGTGGCGGCGGCGGCGACCATTGCCGTTGTCTATCCACACATGAACAGCATCGGGGGAGACGGGTTCTGGCTGATTTGCCGGCCCGGACAGGCGCCACGCGGCCTGGAGGCGTGTGGTGCGGCCGCCCAGGCCGCAAGCATCGACGCCTACCGCGCAGCGGGCCTGCAAAGCATTCCGTTTCGTGGCGGGATGGCGGCCAATACGGTGGCCGGCACGATCTCGGGCTGGGACGCGGCGCTGCAGTATTCGCGGCAAGAACTGGGCGGGCGGCTGCCGCTGGCGCGTCTGCTTGCCGATGCCATCGACTACGCGCAGGGCGGAATTCCGATCACGGCCAGCCAGTCGGTCTGTACGGCCCAGCGTATCGCACAGCTGGTTTCCATAGACGGCTATGCAGACACCTTTCTGAACCGCGACGGCAGCGCGCCTGCGCCCGGTAGCCGCTTCTGTCAGCCGCGTTTGGCGGCCACGCTGCAGCAGCTGGCAAGCGCCGGACTGGATGACTTCTACCGTGGTGATCTCGCACGCAGCATGGCTGCCGATCTGCAGCGGGTTGGCAGCCCGCTGACGCTGGCCGACCTGCAGGCACACCAGGCGGTGTGGAAGACGCCGCTGGCCTTGTCGCATTCGCAGGGCACCGTCTATAACATGCCGCCGCCAACGCAGGGGCTGGTGTCGTTGCTGATCCTTGGCCAGCTCGATCGGCTGCTGGATGCGAGCAGCATGTCGCCATTGGGCGCCAGCTACGTGCATGCCTGCGTGGAAGCGACCAAACAAGCCTTCGCGATTCGCGATCGGCACATTACCGATCCATCCTACATGCGCGTGGAGCCGCGTGATTTTCTGCAGCCTTCGGCGCTGGATGCGATGGCGGCGCGCATCTCGCCGGCGCAGGCGTTGGCCTGGGGCAATGGGCAGGGGCCGGCAGACACCATCTGGATGGGGGTCATCGATGGCGATGGCGTGGCCGTGAGCTTCATCCAGAGCATCTACCATGAGTTTGGCAGTGGTGTGGTGCTGGCTGATTCCGGTGTCAACTGGCAGAACCGTGGCTGTAGCTTCTCGCTCGATCCCCAGGCCCTCAATCCGCTCACGCCGGGCCGCAAGCCCTTTCATACGCTCAATCCTGCGATGGCGCAGTTTGCCGATGGCCGCACCATGGTCTACGGCAACATGGGGGGCGACGGACAGCCGCAGTCGCAGGCAGCCGTGTTCAGTCGCATCGCGGTATTTGGCATGAACCCGCAGGCGGCCATTGCTGCGCCGCGCTGGCTGCTCGGACGTACCTGGGGCGAGAGCAGCGATTCCCTCAAATTGGAGGCGCGATTTCCGGCCGAGACGGTACAGCAGTTGCAGCGCATGGGCCATCACGTGGACATTCTGCAAGCCTTTGACGAGAGCATGGGCCATGCCGGGGCCATCGTGCGCCATGCCGACGGCACCTTCGAAGGCGGCAACGACCCGCGCAGCGATGGTGTGGCGCTGGGGTGGTAGGCGGCTGCGCCGCAGGCGCGACGCCCTCGGCCCTTTTATACTCGGACGTTTTCGCTGCACGGCCTGCTGATCGGCAGCGGCTTTCATCATGCGACTGCTTGCCATCGATACCAGTACCGATACGCTCTCCATTGCCGTACGCCATGGTGCGCACCTCTGGCACAGAGAACAGGCTGGCGGGGCGCAGTCCTCGCGGGTGCTGCTGCCGGAGATTCTGCGTTTGCTCAAACAGGCGGATCTGTCGCTGGCAACCCTGGAGGCGATTATCTACGGCTGCGGACCGGGCGCGTTCACCGGATTGCGCACGACTTGCGCGGTAGCGCAGGGGCTGGCCTGGGGGCGGAATCTGCCGGCCTTGCCGGTGGACTCGCTGACAGCGCTGGCTGCGGCGGCTGCGCGCCTGCAGGGGCTTGACCGTGTTGTGGCGGTGCTGGATGCGCGCATGCAGGAGGTGTATGCGGCACCGCTGCGCTGGCAGGCCGATGCCAGTCTTGCTGGCGGAGGCGTCTGGCTGCTTGAGGATGAGATCCGCGTTCTGCCACCACAGGCGCTGCAGGTGCCGCAGGGGTATGCCCTGGTGGGCAACGCCTTCATCGCCTATCCCGAGCTCCAGACGCATTGGGCAGCACGTGGCCATGCGGTGGTACACGCCGTGCCGCAGGCGCGGGACATGCTGGCGGTGGCACCGGCGCTGATGGAGCGCGGCGCTATGCAGACGGCACAGCAGATTGCCCCGGTGTATGTGCGCAACAAGGTGGCACTGACCACGCAGGAGCGGGAACAGGCCAAATTGCAGCGCGACGCATGAAAAGATTGCTGGCGGCTTCTCATACATGTTCACTTTGCTATAATTGCCTGTTTTGCAGCGTCGTCGCTGGCCGGGTGGTCATGTCGCGTGTCTCAAGCGCTGTGGATATTTCGCATTCGCTGATCCTGCTTTTGCCGCAAGCGCCTTCTGGCGGCGGAGGGCAGGCTGGCATAAGGAAACTTTCGCAATGGTCGTAATCAGACTCTCCCGTGGCGGCTCCAAGGCACGTCCTTTCTACAACATCGTCGTGGCAGACAAGCGTGTTCGTCGCGACGGGCGCTTTATCGAGCGCATCGGTTTTTACAATCCCACGGCGCGTGGGGCCGAGCAGGGCCTGCGCCTGGATCATGATCGCCTGGCCTATTGGCAAGGTGTGGGCGCGCAGGCTTCCGAGACGGTGCTGCGTCTGGCCAAGCAAGCGGTCAAGCAGCAAGTTGGCGAGGCGCCTGCTGTCGAGACAGCGGCTGCTTGATGCACGGTTGACTGTGCGCATGCGCCAAGGCGCATGCGGCAAGCAGTCTGCAGGCATTGCCCACGCATGTGGTCAATGCCTTTGTTTTTTTGAGGTGTGCGCAAGTGCGGCGTACGCCTTGGCATGCGCAGATGGCGCAGGCGTGGCTTAGCGGGCTGCCCTCGTTATCCCAGGCGCCCGACACTTTCCAGGGGTCAACACTGTGGCAAAAGCTCCTCGCAATCTTCCTTCCCCGTCCGTCGCAGCGCAGGTGCCGGTGCGGCAGCAAGGTGCTGCCAGCGGCGCTTTGCCGCCGCATGTCCTTGAGCGGGTGCGTCAGGGCCTGGCGGGATTCGTGGCGCCGCAGGCGCCTGGTGGGCTGATTGAACTGGCGCGCATCGGCGGTGCGTGGGGTGTCAAGGGGCAGGTCAAGCTGATTCCCTTCAGCGCGGATGCTGAAGCGCTGCAGGAGGCTTCGTACTGGTATGTGCTGCCGCCAGCGGGCAGGGCGGCGCTGTTCAGCGCGCCATTGCGCGTAGATGTCGCGCACATCAGGGTGCAGGGCGACGCGCTGGTGGCGCAGTTGAAGGGTGTTGATGATCGCGACTGGGCGCAGGCCCTGCGCGGGGCAACCATCGCACTGCCGCGCTCGGCATTTCCTGCATTGCCTGACGGCGAGTATTACTGGGTGGATCTGATCGGCTTGGCAGTGGTCAATCGGCAGGGGGTGCAGCTCGGGCATGTGCGAGAGATGCTCTCCAACGGACCGCAGTCGGTGCTTGTCGTGCAGGAGCAGAAGCGCGAGAGTGGGCTCGCTGCGGGCAAGGCAGCCGAACATTTGATTCCGTTTGTCGAGGTGTACGTAGACGCTGTGGACCTTGCCGGCCAGACCATCACGGTGGACTGGCAGCCCGACTATTGATGGCGGGAATAGGCGATGCGGTTTGATGTCATTACCCTGTTTCCCGAGCTGATTGCGCCGTATCTGCAACATGGCGTGAACCGGCGCGCCAGCGCCGCCGGCGTGGAAGTGCATTTCTGGAATCCGCGCGATTTTGCCGACGGGGCCTATCGCCGCATTGATGATCGGCCTTTTGGCGGAGGGCCTGGAATGGTCATGCTGGCCGAGCCTCTGGCGCGTTGTGCCGATGCCATTCGTCTGGCCCGCGGCGAGGAAGTCGGCCCCTTTCGCAGCGCACATGCCGCGCGCGCGCCGCTGGTGTTCTTCACACCGGCGGGCGCGCCGCTGCGCCACGCGATGGTGGCCGAGTTTGCACAGTCGCAGCAGGGTGCGATACTCCTGTGCGGTCGCTATGAAGGCGTGGATCAGCGCTTTGTCGATGCCTATGTGGACCAGCAGATCAGTCTGGGGGATTTCGTGCTCTCCGGCGGGGAGGTGGCTGCGGCGGCTTTCCTGGATGCAGTGTTGCGCCTGCAGCCCGAGGTGCTGCATGCAGCGGACAGCCATGCGCAGGACAGCTTCAATCCAGCCATTTCCGGTCTGCTCGATTGTCCCCACTACACGCGCCCCGAGGTCTGGCGGACACAGCCCGTGCCTGAGGTTCTGCTCAGTGGCGACCATGCGCGCATTGCGGCCTGGCGTCGTCAGCAAAGCCTGCAGCTCAGCGCCCGGCACCGCCCAGACCTGCTGAAGCGAGCCCACGAGGCCGGCGCGCTCAGCGCTGCCGAAGTCAAGTGGCTGAGGGCGCATGCGGCGCCCATGGACAAGGGCACGGAAGGTGACAACTGACATGCTTACGCTATAATGCGCGGTTTTGATCCTCTTTCTGCGCGCATAAACTGTTTGGAGCGCCTGGCCTTTGGGATATCCAATGGCCTTGCGGCTTTGAACAGCGCCACTTTCGGCCAATACCTACTTAGCGCGGATACGATCCCAAAGGAACTGCCATGAACCTGATCCAGACCCTTGAAGCGGAAGAAATTGCCCGCCTGAACAAGGACATTCCCGATTTTGCGCCTGGTGACACAGTAGTCGTCAGCGTCAATGTGGTTGAAGGCAACCGCAAGCGTGTGCAGGCGTTTGAAGGCGTGGTGATTGCCAAGCGCAATCGCGGCTTGAACAGTGCCTTTACGGTGCGCAAGATTTCCAGTGGCGAGGGTGTGGAGCGTACCTTCCAGACCTACAGCCCGCTGATTGCGAAGATCGAAGTCAAGCGTCGCGGTGATGTGCGCCGTGCAAAGCTGTACTACCTGCGCGAACGCAGCGGCAAGTCTGCACGCATCAAGGAAAAGCTGCCTTCGCGCGTCAAGGTCGCCGCACCTGCTGCCGCGCAGGAATAAGCCGCGCGGAGTCGCCGCGCAATATCTTTGCGCGGGACCCGAGGAAACAACCGCTGAAGAGGGTGATTGGCCCGTTCAGCGGTTTTTTTGCGTCCATGTTTGTCTGGCATGCGTGACGCTTGCGCTTGGCAGCGAACCGGCGTTGTTGCACAAACGTCCCGAGTCTGCAGGCTAGCGCACCCATGACCAAGCCCGCTGCCGCCTAATACCGCACCACCAACTGGAAAGATTACAACGCAGCCCTCAAGGCCAGAGGCTCGCTCTCGGTCTGGCTGGATCGTGCCATGCAATGGCACGGCCAGCCCACCGGTCGTCGCGGTCGATCACCGACGTTCAGCGATGCCGCCATCCAGTTCTGCCTGACCATCAAGGGGCTGTTCGGCCTGCCGTTGCGCCAAGTCATCGGTTTCGTGCAGAGCCTGATGCATCTGGCGGACCTGGATTGGCCCGTGCCTGACTACAGCACGGTCTGCCGCCGCCAGAAAACGCTGACCGTGAACATCCCCTATCGCCCCAGTCGTGGTGGCTTGCATCTGCTGGTCGACAGCACCGGCGTGAAGATGCTGGGCGAAGGCGAATGGAAAACGAAGAAACATGGCTCGGAAT